>NZ_BNEI01000003.1:667500-1519263 GCF_027925725.1 Micromonospora sp. AKA38
GCTTCGCGTTTGCAACCCCGTGTTCCCGGAGTGTTTCCGCACCGCCCGAATCCTCAGTCTGGCTCGGCGTCACCGCCACCATCCTGATGCCCGCTCTCGGCCGGTTTGCCCGGCTTCCCGCGTGCAGAGAGAAAGTTACGCGGAGGTGCTCCGGAAGGCAAATCAATGATCGTCATTATCTGTGGCGACACGGGTTCCGGGGATGGCGCTCGCGGGGAGGGTCCGGATCGGGACCCGCCGTGCCAGAGTGGTCCGCATGGCTGACCTGTCCCGGCTCCCGGCCCTCGCCGAGGAGGCTCTGCTCGGTCTCCTGCTGCCGTTCTGGCAGCTGGTCATCGGCGCGTTCGTGCTCGCCGTGCTGGTGCTGTCGGTGGGACGGCTGGTCCGCCGGGGCCCGTCCCGGATGGCCACCGCGCTGCTGGTCACCGCCGCGGCCATCGCCTGCTTCGCGGTGCTGGGTGTGCTCCTGGAGACCTGAGCCGGGTCAGAGCCGGCGGTTGGCGAGACTGGGCAGCTCGGCCCGGATGGTCCGCAGCCGCTCCAGGTCCACCTCGGCGACCGCCAGGCCCGGGCCGTCCGGAACCTGGCTCACCACCGTCCCCCACGGGTCCACCACCATGCTCCGCCCGAAACAGGTCCGGCCCGGGTCGTGGTCACCGGTCTGGCCGGCCGCCGCCACGAAGCACTGGTTCTCGATCGCCCGGGCCCGCAGCAGCACCTCCCAGTGGTCCCGCCCGGTGTGCATCATGAACGCGGCCGGCACGACCAGGAGTTCGGCGCCGCCGTCGACGGCGAGTTGCCGGTAGAGCTCCGGAAACCGCAGGTCGTAACAGATCGACAGGCCGACGCGGAGACCCTCGACGTCGACCACCACGGGCTTCTCCCCCGGAGCGACAGTGGCCGACTCCTGATAGGAGACCCGGCCGGGAATCTCCACGTCGTACAGGTGGATCTTCCGGTACGCGGCGGCGAGCGCGCCCGCACGGTCGAAGACCAGCGAGGTGTTCCAGGTGTGCGCCGGGTCCGGGCCGGCCTCGTGGAACGAGCCCGCGATCACCCAGAGGCCGAGCCGGCGGGCGGTCTCGGCGAAGAACCGGCCCACCGCGCCGTCGACCGGTTCGGCCGGCGGCATCCGGTCGGCGTGGCCGAGGTAGTCCACGTACTCCGGCAGGAGGGCCAGGTCGGCGCCGGCCGCCGCGGCCCGGACCAGCAGGGCCTCGGCGGCGGCGAGGTTCGCCGCCCGGTCGTCGCGGGCGTTGAGCTGGCAGACGGCGACGCGCATGAGGAGAGGGTACGGCTGCCGGCCGCTGGACGACAGGGCTCAGACGCTGGCCAGCACGAGCGCGGCGGCGGCGAATCCGAGCCCGGCCAGTTGCACCGGTCGTAGCCGTTCCCGATCCACGGCGAGCGCGAGCAGCACCGTGCTCGCCGGGTAGAGCGACGCGATGGCCGCCACCACACTGAGATGGCCCCGCGCGGCGGCGGCGAGGTAGAGCGCGTTCGCCGCGGAGTCGAGCAGTCCGGCCGCGGCGGCCCAGCCGAGCACCCGCCGGCCCAGCCGCAGGCGGACACCGGCGCGGGCGGCGAGCGCCAGACCGAACGCGATGGAGCTGACGCGCAGTGCCAGCACCGGCCACATGCCGGCGCGTTCGTCGGCCTGCCCGAGCAGCGCGAAGAAGATGCCGAAGAGCAGGCCGGCGGCGAGCGCGGTGCCGATGATCCGCCCCGAGACGCGGCCGGCGCCGCCGCGCTCGCCGAGGCTCACCAGAGCGATCGCCACCACGGCCAGCCCGGCGCCGCCCAGCGCGACGGTGCCCGGGGAGTCGGCGACGAGCAGGCCGGCGACGATCGGCACGATAGCGGCGGTGATCGCGGTGACCGGTGCCACGACGGCCATCACGCCGGTGGCGAGCGCGCGGTAGAGCAGCACCACGCCGGCCGCGCCGGCCACGCCGGCGAGCAGGCCCCAGGCCAGGTCGCCGGCGGTCGGTGCGCCGGGCACGACGAGCACCAGCACACCGAGCAGCGGCAGGCTGATCATCTGCGACACCACGGTCACGGCGATCGGGTCGGCGTGCCGGGAGGCCTTGCCGCCGGAGAAGTCGGCCGTGCCGAACGCGATCGCGGAGACCGCGGCGAGCACAATGGGAAGCATCCGGCAGTCGTATCACAATAGTGACCGTGAAGGATAGTATGATGACCGAAAGCGGTGGGCGGGTGGGCGCGGTGACCGCCGCGGTCGCCCGGCAGGTACGCGAACTGCGAGCCGCGCGCGGCTGGTCCTTCGAGGAACTCGCCGGCCGGTCCGGGGTCAGCAAGGGGATGCTGGTGCAGATCGAGGGCGCCCGCACCAACCCGAGCATCGGCACGCTCTGCCGGGTGGCCGACGCGTTCGGGGTCAGCATGGCCCGGTTGCTGGAGCCGGCCGAGGAGAGCACCGTCCGGATCACCCCGGCGGACCAGGCGCCGGTGCTGTGGCGCGGCGCGCACGGTGGCGTCGCCCGCCTGCTCAGCGGCCTGGGCGAGCCCGACCTGGTGGAGCTCTGGGACTGGCGGATGCGGCCCGGCGAGGCGTTGCACTCCCCCGACCACGCCCACGGCACGCGGGAGATCCTGCACGTGCTGGACGGCGCCGTCACGGTCACCGTCGACGGCGTCGACCACCGGGTGGACGCCGGCGAGACGGTGGAGTTCCACGCCGACCGGGAGCACGGCTACCGCACGGCCGGCGACGAGCCGGTGCGACTGATGATGGTGGCGGTCACCCCGTCGGGCGAGTGGGACCGCCGGACCCGTTCACGCGGACCGCGCCCGAGCTGACCCGGGCGCGGTCGCGACGGGCGGTCAGGCCGACTTCTCCTCGCGGTCCCGGCGACGCCGGCCGGTGAACTCGCGGGGCACGATCGTCGGGTTGACGTTCTCCAGGACGGCCTCGCGGGTGATCAGCACCCGGGCGGCGTCGGGGTTGCTCGGCACCTCGTACATCACGGAGAGGAGCACCTCCTCCATGATCGCCCGCAGGCCACGGGCGCCGGTGCCGCGGAGCATGGCCTGGTCGGCGATGGCCTCCAGCGCCGGCTCTTCGAACTCCAGCTCGACGCCGTCCAGCTCGAAGAGGCGCTGATATTGCCGGACGAGCGCGTTGCGCGGCTCGGTGAGGATCCGGACCAGCGCGCTGCGGTCGAGGCTGCGCACGTTGGTGATCACCGGGAGTCGGCCGATGAACTCCGGGATCAGGCCGAACTTCAGCATGTCCTCCGGCATGACCTGGCTGAAGATGTCGTCGGTCGACCGCTCCGAGACCGACCGGAGCCGGGCGCCGAAGCCGGTGCCGCCGGAGCCGGTGCGGGACTCGATGATCTGGTCGAGGCCGGCGAACGCGCCACCGCAGATGAACAGCACGTTTGTGGTGTCGATCTGGATGAACTCCTGGTGCGGGTGCTTCCGACCGCCCTGCGGCGGCACGTTGGCCACCGTGCCCTCCAGCATCTTCAGCAGGGCCTGCTGCACGCCCTCGCCGGAGACGTCGCGCGTGATCGACGGATTCTCCGACTTGCGGGCGATCTTGTCGACCTCGTCGATGTAGATGATGCCGGTCTCGGCGCGCTTGATGTCGTAGTCGGCGGCCTGGATCAGCTTGAGGAGGATGTTCTCCACGTCCTCGCCGACGTAGCCCGCCTCGGTGAGCGCGGTGGCGTCGGCGATCGCGAACGGGACGTTGAGCATCCGGGCCAGCGTCTGCGCCAGGTGGGTCTTGCCGCAACCGGTCGGGCCGAGCAGCAGGATGTTGGACTTGGCCAGCTCGACGCCGTCACTGCCGGAACCGGGCGCGCCCGCGGCCTCGGCCTGGATCCGCTTGTAGTGGTTGTAGACCGCGACGGCGAGCGCCTTCTTGGCCTGCTCCTGACCGACGACGTAGTTGTCGAGGAACTGGCAGATCTCCATCGGCTTGGGAAGCTCTTCCCACTTCACCTCGCCGGACTCGGCCAGCTCCTCCTCGATGATCTCGTTGCAGAGATCGATGCACTCGTCGCAGATGTAGACCCCGGGGCCCGCGATGAGCTTCTTGACCTGCTTCTGTGACTTGCCACAGAAGGAGCACTTCAGTAGGTCGCCGCCGTCACCGATCCGTGCCACCTACGTTCTCCCTGCACTCATCGGCCGGAGCGCCGGCCCTGACCTGCGGACGCCACCGCGCCCGTCCGTCCTGTCGTCCTGCTGTGCTGTCGGATCCCCCGATCCGACCCCGGAGCGGTACAGACCCGACGTTACCCGGTGGCCGGGTTTTCTCCGACCCCCAAAACGGGTGTGTCAGAGGTCGGCCGGGAACCGCCCCCGGCCGACCTCCGATCCCCGTTCGTGCTCAGCCCGCGGCGTGAGTCGCCAGCAGACCCTTCTTGCGGCTGGTCAGGATGGTGTCGACAAGCCCGTACTCCTTGGACTCCTCGGCCGTCATGATCTTGTCACGGTCGATGTCCTTACGGACCTGCTCGATCGGCCGGTTGCAGTGACGGGACAGCATGTCCTCCAACTGCGTCCGCATCCGCAGGATCTCCCGGGCCTGGATCTCGATGTCCGAGCCCTGGCCGTAGCCGCCCTCGGTGGCCGGCTGGTGGATGATGATCCGCGAGTTCGGCAGCGCCATGCGCTTGCCCGGCGTACCGGCCGCGAGCAACACCGCCGCCGCGCTGGCCGCCTGCCCGAGGCAGACGGTCTGGATGTCCGGCCGGACGTACTGCATGGTGTCGTAGATCGCCGTCATGGCGGTGAAGGAGCCGCCGGGCGAGTTGATGTACATGATGATGTCGCGGTCCGGGTCGGTGCCCTCAAGCGTCAGCAGCTGGGCCATCACGTCGTTGGCCGACGCGTCGTCCACCTGGACCCCGAGGAAGATGATCCGGTCCTCGAAGAGCTTGTTGTAGGGGTTGGACTCCTTCATCCCGTACGACGTGCGCTCGACGAACGACGGCAGGACGTAGCGGTTGTGCACGGCCGCGAACTGGGGCGGCAGGCTCAGGTCGGTCATCGTCAGCTCCTCGGTCAGCTCAGGGTCCCGGCGCCATCCGGAACCTGCGTGGCCCCGATGATCACCTTGTCGATGAAGCCGTAGTCCATGGCCTCCTGGGCGGTGAACCAGCGGTCGCGGTCCGAGTCCGCCTCGATCTGCGCCTGGGACTGGCCGGTGTGGTGCGCGACCCGCTCCTGGAACATCCGCTTGGTGTAGAGCATCTGCTCGGCCTGGATCGCGATGTCCGACGCGGTGCCGCCGAGGCCACCCGAGGGCTGGTGCATCATGATCCGCGCGTGCGGCAGGGCGTAGCGCTTGCCCTTGGTGCCGGCGCAGAGCAGCAGCTGACCCATCGAGGCGGCCATGCCCATGGCCACGGTCGACACGTCGTTGTCGATGTACTGCATGGTGTCGTAGATCGCCATGCCGGAGTAGACCGAGCCACCCGGCGAGTTGATCCAGAGGAAGATGTCGCGGTCCGGGTCCTCCGCGGCGAGCAGCAGCAGCTGCGCGCAGATGCGGTTGGCCACCTGGTCGTTCACCTCGCTGCCCAGGAAGATGATGCGTTCCTTGAGCAACCGGTTGTAGACCGAGTCGTCGAGGTTGCCAATGGAGTCGCCACCGCGGGCCTCGATCGCCCGGAGCGACTTCTTGGGGATGTGCATGTCGGTCATGGCAGCCCTTCGCTCTCCGTACCGTCCTGTCCGACACTAACCGCTCGCCCTACGGGCGTACTCCCGGTCGGGGCACTGTTCGCTCTCAGCGCAGTCACCCGCACGGCGTACCCCGGAAAGGGTTTCGGCCGCCGCCCGGCGCACAGCGCGGGACGACGGCCGTCGCCGGAACGATCAGTGCTGGTGGTCGTGCTCGGCCTCGTTCTGGGCCCGCAGCGCGTCGAGGGAGACCTCGTTGCCCGCCGCGTCCTTGATCTTGATCTTCTCCATCACCGCGGCGAGCGCCTTGCCCCGCCGGACGTCACCGAAGACGGCCGCGGCGGCGCCGGAGCGGGCGAGCTGGTCGTAGTACTGCTGCGGGGCCATGCCGGCGCGCTGCGCCCGGTGCACGATCTCGTGGCCGAACTCGTCGTCGGAGACCTGCACGTCCTCCGCGTCGGCGAGCGTGTCCAGCAGCAGCTGGATCTTGACGCCGTCGGTCGCCGCCTCGGTCAGCTCGGCGTCGATCTGCTCCTCGGTCTTCTCCTCCGCCGCGAGGTACTCCTCCAGGGAGGCGCCGATGCGCTCGAGCTGGTCGACCATCGCGGCCTTGCGGCTCTCGACCTCCTCCTTGACGACACCCTCCGGCGCCGGCACCTCGGCGGCGGCCACCATCTGCTCCAGCGCCTTGTCGCGGGCGGCGTAGATCTGCTCGACCTGCTTGCCGCGGGTGACCCGCTCGCGCAGGTCGGCGCGCAGCTCCTCGATGGTGTCGAACTCGCTGGCCATCTGCGCGAAGTCGTCATCGAGCTCGGGGAGCTCCTTCTCCTTCACCGTGCGGACGGTCACCGCCACCTCGGCGTCGCGGCCGGCGAAGTCACCGCCGACGAGCTGGGTGGTGAAGGTGGTGCTGTCCCCGGCAGCCAGGCCGACCAGCGCCTCGTCCAGCCCCGGCAGGAGCTGCTTGCTGCCGACCTCGTGCGAGATGTTGCTCGCCGAACCGCCGGGGACGTCCTCGCCGTCGACGGTCGCGTTCAGGTCGATCTGGACGAAGTCGCCGTCCTGGGCGGCGCGCTCCACCGTCTTCAGCGTGGCGAACCGCTCGCGCAGGCTGTTGACCTGCTCGTCGATCTCGCTGTCGGCGATCTCGATCTCGTCGACGGTCACCTCGATGGTGGCCGGGTCCGGCAGGGTGATCTCCGGACGGACGTCGACCTCGGCGGTGAAGTTGAGCGAGTCACCGTCGTTGAACTCGGTGATGTCGACCTCGGGGCGGCCGAGCGTCTTGAGGTCGTGCTCCCGGACCGCGGCGAGGATGTTCTGCGGGATGGCCTCCTGGATCGCCTCGTTGAGGACGGTCCCCCGGCCCACCCGCTGGTCGATCACGGCGCTGGGAACCTTGCCCCGGCGGAAGCCGGGAACCTGGACCTGCTGCCCGATCTCCCGGTACGCCTTCTTGAGGCTCGGCTCGAGCTCGACGAACGGCACCTCGATGGCGAGCCGCACGCGCGTCGGGCTCAGAGTCTCGACGGTGCTCTTCACAGGCGTACTCCTTGACGGATCTGGGTGTCGATTCTGGGGCGTGATTGCGCGCATCGAGTGTAGGCGAGTCGGCCTGCGGCATCGGCAGGGCCCGGGTACCGCGCGGAGAAACCGGCGGTTCCCGGGACGATCCGGTCGCGAACGACAGTCGGGGTGGCGGGATTTGAACCCACGGCCCCTCGCTCCCAAAGCGAGTGCGCTACCAAGCTGCGCCACACCCCGTGGCGACAAAGAGTGTATGCCGTCCGGGCCCTCCCGCGGGTGACCGGGGCACCACGTGCCCGCGTGGGGCGCGCGGTCCGCCGGTGGGGGATGCGCGTGCGGCCCGGAGGATTCGGTACGCTGTCGCGTGTGCCCCGTCGACGCGGGGCGCTCGCGGGCGTAGCTCAATGGTAGAGCTTCAGTCTTCCAAACTGACTACGCGGGTTCGATTCCCGTCGCCCGCTCCACCGGCGTTCAGGCGTCGATTCGTCTCCGGATCCGTTCCGCGTCCTCCGCCGGCAGCGCGTCGGCCACCAGCACCCGGGGCAGCAGGTCCGGCTCCGTCGTCACGGCCCGGAACAGGAACGCCACGGTCACCTCGTGGTCCGGCCGGTGCACGACCTCCACCGGATCGCCGGCCCGGACCGCGCCCGGCTCGACCACCCGCAGGTACGCCCCCGGCACCGCGGCCCGGGTGAACCGCCTGATCCAGCCCTGCTCGCCCAGCCAGCCCTGGAACGTGCCGCACGGGATGCGCGCGCAGGAGACCTCCAGGACCAGCTCCGCCCCGACCCGCCACCGCTCGCCGACCAGCGCGCCGTTCACGTCCACCCCGGCGGTGGTCAGGTTCTCGCCGAAGCTGCCGTTGCCCAGCGGCCGCCCCAGCTCGGCCTGCCAGCGGTCCAGATCCTCCCGGGCGTACGCGTAGACCGCCTGGTCGGTGCCGCCGTGGTGGGCCACGTCGTAGACCCGGTCGCCGGCCAGACCGACCTCGCCGGCGCCCTTCGGGCCGGGCGCGCTGACCGCGACCGGGCCGTCGACGGGTCGCTTGTCGATGCCGGTCGCCCCGAGCCCCTTCCAGGGGTTGGGTCGGGGCCGGCCCACGTTCACGGAGAGCACCTTCATGGCGGCGACGGTAGGCGCTGACCGACCGACCGGGCCACCCGATTCCGCGTACCGGGCGAGGTCCGGTGCGGCGCGGGCTGCGTACGATGCGGGGCCGGACGTGCCCTCGTCGGGTGGAGGTAGTGACGGATGTCAGGCCAGCAGGACGGTTTCGCCCTCGGCGTGGACCTCGGCACCTCGAACACGGTGGCGGTGCTGCGCCGGCCGGACGGGACCACCCGACCGCTGCTGGTGGACGGCCACCCGATCCTGCCGTCCGGCGTGTACGCCGACACCGCCGGCCACCTGCACGTCGGGCGGGACGCCCAGCGCCTGGCCCAGGCCGACCCGGCCGGCTACGAGCCGAACCCGAAGCGGCGGGTCGACGAGGAGACCGTCGAGCTGGGCGGACGGGCGTACCGGCCGGCGGAGCTGCTGGCCACGGCGCTGCGGACGGTCGCGGACGCCGCGGTGGCCGCGGTCGGTCTGCTGCCCCCGGCGGTGGTGACGCATCCGGCGGTCTGGCCGCCGGCCCGGCGGCAGGTGCTGCACGACGCGCTGGAGCTGGCCGGCTGGCCGGCTGCGGCCGAGCACACGCTCGCCGGACCGATCGCGCCCGGCACCCGCCTGCTGCGCGAGCCGGTGGCCGCGGCCCGCTACTTCACCCAGGTGCTGCGCCGGCCGGTGCCGGTGGGCGGCGCGGTGGCGGTGTTCGACTTCGGCGGCGGCACGCTCGACGTGGCCGTGCTGCGCAACGAGGGTGCCGACCCGTGGGGCGACTCCGGCTTCCACCTGGTCGCCACCGGCGGGATCGACGACCTGGGCGGCCTCGACCTGGACGCGGCCCTGCTCGGGCGGCTCGGCGAGCTGGTGGGTCCGGCCCACCCCGGGCGCTGGGCCCGGCTGACCGACCCGGCGACCACCGCCGACCGGCGCGACCGGCAGCAGCTCTGGGACAACGTGCGCGGGGCCAAGGAGATGCTCTCCCGGGTGATGGTCGCGCCGGTGGCCGTGCCGGGGGTGGAGGCGGCCGTGCCGCTGACCCGGGAGGACTTCGAGCGTCTCGCCGCGCCGCTGCTCGCCCGCGCGGTCGCCGAGACCCGGCAGGTGACCGCCGCCGCCGGGGTGCGGCCCGAGCAGCTCTCCGGCCTGTTCCTGGTCGGCGGCTCCACCCGGATCCCGCTGGTGGCCCGGCTGCTCCACGCCGAGCTGGGCATCGCGCCGACCGTGCTGGAGCAGCCGGAACTCCCGGTCGCCGAGGGGGCGCTGACCGATCTGCCGCTGCCCCGCCGGGCCGGCCGGCCCGGTGCCCGGCCGCCCGCCGGAAGCCCCGCCGCACCGGCCGGGGCCGCGGGAGCACCGGCCGCCGGCTCGTTGACGCCGGACCCGACCGTGGCCCACCCGACGCCCGGCCCGACGTCCGAGGACCGGGCGGCGACCGTCGGCGCGGCGACCACCGTCGCCGGCCCGACCGCCGGAGCGGCGACCACCGCGCCCGGCGGCCCGCACGGCACGCTGGTCGCCGACGTGGCCGGCCACACCCTTGCGGGGTACGCCGCGCCGGCGTACGCCGGGAGTGGTGCTCCCGCGACGTCGGCCGGGCAGCCCGCGCCGACGTACGCCGCGCCCGGCGTACCCCCGGGTTGGGCGCCCCCGGCGGGCGGTCCCGGCACGCCGGACGGCGCGTCCTCCGGCGGCGGCCGGCGCGGCCGGTGGCTCGCGCTGGGCGCCGCGCTCGCGGTGGTCGGCGTGACGGCGGCGACGCTGCTCTGGGTGTTCCGGGACCGGCACCCGGCGCTGGACTTCCACCCGCCGGAGCTGGTCGGGACCGTGGCCGCGGGCGACGAGCGGCCGGGTGAGATGTTCACCGCGACGCTTGCCGACCGCGCCTACCTGGCCTGGTCGCTGCCCGACGACCGGCTGAACGTGGTCGCGGTGGACGCCGCCACCGGCCGGCGGATCTGGGAGAAGCAGACCCGGGCGAGCGCCGACCGGTGGGCGGGGGTCCGGGCGCTGCCGGACGGGGTGGCCGTGGTGGCCGACGCCTCCGGCACCAGCACCCCCCGACCGTTCGCGGTGCTCGACGGCGACTCGGGCGAGCAGCGGTGGACCATGGACATCCAGGGCGACGACCAGATCTTCGTCAGCGCCGACACCGTGGTCCGGCTGGACCGCGCCGGCAACCGCCTGGTCGGGTTGCGGTTGGACAACGGCCGGCAGCGGTGGGAGCGGGCCAACCCGCGCACCGAGTACGGCGACGCCCGGACCGTGGTGGTGCCGGTCGCCACCGGGGCGGCGCTCGACGGCACGGCGTACCGGGACGGCTCGCCCCGTGCGCCCTGGTCGGGCGAGGCCGACCGGCTGGTCCAGGTGGGCGCGGACCGGTCGGTGCGGGTGGTGGCCATGGACGACGGGAAGATCCTGCGCAGCCGGGGCAACGTGGCCGACCTGGACGACCCGGTGGCCGCCCGGGACGACCGGCTGTACGTGGCGGAGAGCGACCGGGGCCTGCGGTTGGTCTCCTACGACCTCGGCAGTCTCGGCACGCCGGACGTGCGGTACGAGGCGACGGAACGGGACAGCCGGGCGCGGGCGCTGGTCACCTGTGGTGAGCACCGCGCCTGCCTGTTGGAGGTGCCGAGCGCGGGCGCCGACGACACCCGGGTGGTGGTCGTGGCGGACGGCGAGGACAGCCGGCGCTGGCCGGCCCCGGGCGCGCAGCGGCTGGTCCCGCTCGGCGACCACCTGCTGGCCGCGCGGGACTCGCCCCGGGACGCGGTGACGGTGTTCACCCCGGACGGCACGGCGGTGCTGCGCGACCGGGACGGGGTGGCGGTCCGGCTGGACGCCGGCAACCTGCTGCTCTTCGGCAAGGCGCCCAGCGGCTACGAGGACGACCAGGTCCTCGCCGGGCTGGCGGTGGACGGCAAGCCGGTCGAGATGGGCGAGGTGAAGCAGATCCGCGGCGAGTCGTGTTCCTGGACCACCGAGGTGCTGGTGTGCGGCGCGGAGAAGGAGTTCCGGCTGTACCGGTTCGCCGGCTGACCGGTGCCGCCGGTGCGCCGCCGGCCGCCGTGAACCACGGCCCGACCGGCGCGACCGAAAGTGAGCTTGACAGGCGTCGATGTCTCGACTGGTCTGGTGGGCAGTGAGATCGACGTCCGTCAGGAGGCACCTTGTTCGTCCGACGACGGTGGACCGCACTCGCCACCACCGGCATCCTGATCACCGCCGCCCTGTCCCACCCCGGTCCCGGCGTGGCCGCGCCGGCCGCACCCGCGATCACCCTCGCCCCCACCGAGACCGCCCTGGTCCGGGTGCGCCTGGCCGACGAGGCGCAACTCGCCCGCCTGGTCGCCGCCGGCGCTGACCTGGCCAACCGCCCCCGCTACCGCGACGGCCACCCGGTCGCCGACCTCGTCCTCACCGGCCGGCAGCTCGCCGACCTCACCCGGCAGGGGGCGGACGCGCTACAGGTGGTGCAGCGCGCCGACGACGGCGCCCGGCGGCTCGCCGAGAGCGCCCGCGCCGCGCAGGCCCGTACCCGCGCCGGACTGCGCGCCGCCGACGGCGCCGACACGCTCCAGTTCCTCCAGGCGTACTGGTGGACCACCGGCGGGAAGACGTTCCTCCAGGCCCAGGTGGCCACCACCGCCACCGACGACCCGGACGTGGAGATCACGGTGAGCTGGCGGACGGCGGACGGCGCCACCGGCTCCTTCCCGCTGTACCGGTTCGAGGACTCCGGCGAGTACCAGTACCACTACGCGCTGCCGCAGCCGGCGCCCGGCCGGCCGGTGCAGTTCACCGCCACCTCCAGCCTGGGTGGCACGAGCCGGCCGGTCACCCCGGCGCGCTGGCCGGACGCCACCCCGCCGCCGCAGCCGGCCGGCTACCAGAAGGACTTCATCGACGCCTACCTGACGCCCGTCGACATCAAGGCGCGGATCGCCCGGCTGGGCCGCCAGTACCGCGACCTGGTCGACGTCATCGACCTGCCGAACCGCACCCAGGGCTACCGCCGCACCGCCGCCGCGTACCTCGGCGACCCGGCCGTCGCCGCCCTGGTCGTGGAGTCGGTGCGCTTCGGCGACCAGGGCATGAACGGCGTGCAGGCGCGTACCGTCGACCCGGGTCGGGCCAGCCGGCCGCTGACCGTCCGGTACCGGGACCGGGTGCTCACGGTCTCCCTGGCCACCGACGCCGCAGGCAAGGTGACCAGCAGCACCGACGACGTCGCCGCCGCGATCAACGCGCGGCAGGGCAGCCGCTTCCGGGCCACCGTGGAGGACGGCTCGGCCGGACTGCCGATGCCGGTGGCCGGCCCGGTACGCCTCGACGACGGCCTCCAGGGCACCGAGGTGCCGACCCGTCCGTGGACCGTGCAGGCGCTGCGGATCGGCAGGCACCGGGACGGCTCCCGGGTCGGGGTGCTCGCGTACTCGCAGGAACACGCCAGGGAGTGGGCGACGCCGCTGGTCACGCTGGAGTTCGCGGAACGGCTGCTGGCCAACGCCCGCACCGACGCGGCGACCCGGCAACTGCTGGAGCAGGTCGACGTGTTCGTGATCCCGACCGTGAACCCGGACGGCGCGAACTACTCGTTCCACGACTACAACCTCCAGCGCAAGAACCTGGTCAACCACTGCACCGGCACCGCCCGCGACCCGAAGTACCGCAGCACCTGGGGCGTGGACGTCAACCGCAACTACACGGTCGGGTCGCTGTTCGACGGGTACGTGGGCGCCAGCGCCAACTGCCTGTCCGGCAACTACGCGGGCACCGCCGAGCTGTCCGAGGCGGAGAGCCGCAACGTGATCGACCTGGCCCGGGCGCATCCCAACATCAAGTTCGCGATGAACGTGCACTCCTACGGCGGCTACTTCATGTGGCCGCCCGGCGCGTACCGGGCGGACGGCCGGGTGACGCTGCCGCGGCCGTCGATCGACGAGTCGACGCTGTTCCTGGCCAGCGCGCGCCGCATCGTCGGGGCCATCGCCACCGAACGCGGCACGGTCACCTGGCCGTCGCAGACCGGCCCGGTCGCCGACGTGCTCTACTCGGCGGCCGGCAACTCGGCCGACCAGCTCTACTACGAGCTGGGCATCTTCGCCTGGGACTTCGAGGTCGGCAACGACCGCTGGAACGAGGCCACCGGGCAGTGGGAGGGCGTCGGCTTCCAGCCGCCCTTCGACGAGGCGCACGGCGAGTCCCAGGAGTACGCCGGTGGCCTGGTGGAACTGGTCCGGGTGGCCCGCGACTACGCGGCCGGGGCGCGTTGACCCGGGCGGTCCCCGGCCGGCACCTCGGCCGGGGACCGCGGTTTCCGGCCACGGCCGGGGGTAGGGCGGTCACGGCGAGCCGGGTGTCGAGGATCCCGCCGCGCGGGTCGCCTCACCGAAGGCCGACGCCGAGGAGCAGTGAGCCCTCAGCCCAACGGGCGACGGATGAACCGGGCGGCGCGGGGTAATGCGAGCGCCGTCCTGGTGGAGTGACGGCCGGCGTCGCGGCGTACCGCGACCGGGGCCCGGGCGGGCGGCGGCAGCGTCGCCCGCCCGCGGCGAGCGCCCGCGCATCCTCGTCGATCATGGAACCGGCACCGACCAGCGTGCGCTCACGTGAAACCGGTGCGCATCCTCCCTGTTCTCCTGGCCTGCGTCGCGGTCACGGCGCTCACCGCCTGCGGCGGCGAGGACACCTCGACGAACGACGCGCGGGCGGCGGCACCGAAGCCGACCGACCCGCGCGTCCCGGACGTCAGTTGCCGGTGACCCAGTTCCAGGCCGAGACCACCCACTCGGTCTGCTGGAGGTAGGCCACCCCGACGCCGGCCAGGAACAGCGCGGTGATCATGTGCGCGCCCCGCGCGCTGCGGCGCACCCGGCCGAGCTGCCGCTCCAGGATCAGCCGGCCGAGCAGCCGGGCCAGCGCGAACAGGCCGACGGCGGTGAGCAGGCTGAGCACGAACGTGAGCAGCGGGGCGACCAGGTTGCCCCGGCCGGAGATCGCCCAGATGCCCCAACAGACGAACGTGAACAGGGCGCCCGCCGCGCTCCACTCCCCGCCCCGGCGGGCCTGGGCGAGGTGCCAGCTCATCGACCGGCGGGGCGTCGAGGCGTCGGCCCAGTCGCCGGACGCCCCGTGCTCGACGGTGGGGAACTGTTCCGTCCGGGGCGTACGCGGCCGGCCGACCGCCGCCACCCCGCGCTGGAACGCGTCCCGCTGGGAGGGCACCACCCCCGGCTGGGGCGGCACCTCCACGGTGCGCTCCGCCCACGGCTGTGTCTGGTCCGCCATGCTTCGTCCTCCCCCTCGACCGACGTCCGCCTCCGCTGTCGAGGGTAGCCACCCGGCAAATAGGGTGCCGACCCCGGCGGCGATGGGGTAGACACGGGCGATGACCGACGCGGTGGTGCCCCGGGCCGACGACTTCGACGAGATCGCCGCCTTCCTGGCGCTCTGCTTCCACGGCGACACCGACCCCGAGGTGCAGGAGGTCGAGCGCCCGATCTTCGAGCCGGAACGTTCCCTGCTGATCCGCGACGGCGGGACGGCGGTCGCGCACGCCGGCGCGTTCAGCCGCGACCTGGCCGTACCGGGCGGGAGCGTGCCGGCCGCGCACGTGAGCATGGTGGCGGTCGCCCCGACGCATCGCCGTCGCGGCCTGCTCACCGGCCTGATGCGGCGGCAGTTGCGCGAGATCCGCGACGCCGGGCGGGAGCCGGTCGCGGTGCTCTGGGCCAGCGAGGGCCGCATCTATCCCCGCTTCGGCTACGGCTCGGCGGCGCAGCGGCTGATGCTGACCGCGGACACCACCGGGCTGCGGCTGCCCGCCCCGACGCCCGCCGAGGGCACGCTGCGCCTGGACCGGCCGGCCCCGCACACCGACGAGTTGGCCCGACTGTACGAGCGGGCGCGCGCCGACCGCCCCGGCTGGTCCCGACGGGACGAGCGCTGGTGGGCGTACGTGCTGTTGGACGCGAAGGGACGCCGGGGCGGCGCCACGGAGCGCCGGGTGCTGTTGCACCACGGGCCGGACGGGCTCGACGGCTATGCGCTCTACCGGACGAAGGAGGACTGGGTCGGCGACGTCCCCCGGGGCGAGGTGCAGGTCGGCGAGGTGGTGGCCGTCACCCCGGAGGCGTCGCTGGCGCTGTGGCGGCTGCTGCTCTCGGTCGACCTGACCCGGCGGCTGTCGTTCCCGACCGCCGCCGTGGACGAGCCGCTGCTGCGCCTGGTGGACGAGCCGCGCCAACTGGCCCCCCAGCTCGCCGACGCGCTCTGGGTGCGGGTGGTGGACGTGCCGGCCGCGCTCGCCGCCCGCCGGTACGCCACCGACGTGGACGTGGTGATCGAGGTCACCGACGATCTGCTGCCGGAGAACACCGGCCGGTGGCGGCTGGTCGGCGGGCCGGCCGGCGCCGAGTGCACGGCCACCACCTCGCCGGCCGGGCTGGCCTGCGACGTCCGCGCGCTCGGCGAACTTCTGCTGAGCGGCACCACGCCGGCCGCGCTGGCCGCCGCCGGCCGCGTCCGCGAACTACTCCCGAACACGTTGACCGCCGCCACCCCCGCATTCACCTGGCACCGTGCCCCGTCCCCGATGGAGAACTTCTGACCCATCCGGTCCCGCCCCTCGTCGACGATCATGAGGTTGGCGGTGCGGTGTGTCCGGATCGTCCCCGCCAACTTCATGATCGTCCGGCGTGGACGCGGACGGACGAGGCCGGTGGGCGGCGCGGTTGGGCGGTACGGTCGGGGGGTGGGTGAGGCGGAGCGGCGGCGGCGGAGACTGCGGCATCACGGCGAGGCGACCGAGCCGTCGGCGGCCGGGGAGACGAGCGCGGCCACGGCCGCGGTCGACGACGATGTCGCCCCCCGACCGCCGCGCGGCGTCAGACGCGCCGAGCCGGAATCGTCGGACGACGGCTCCAGGGCGCCGCGCGGCGTCAGACGCGCCGAGCTGGAGTCGTCGGAGCCTCGCGGGCGTCGCGGCGCCCCGTCCGCCGACGACGGCGAACGGGGGCTACGCGGTCTCGTCGGCTCGGGGTCGTCGCAGGTGAGCGTCACCGCCGCGCTGCGGGCCCGGGACGCCGCCCGCCCCAGCGAGGACGACCTCGCCGCGGCCGAGGCACGGGTGGTGCTGGTGCGCCGCAACTGGGTGCCCCGCGAGGACCTGCCGCGCGGCGGACGCTGACCACCACGCCGGGCCGCGCCGGGCCCGGCCGGACGCGTCAGGCCGGCAGCTCGGGCAGCCGGCGGCTCTGCTCGTAGTCGGCCACCTGGGCGATGCGCCGGCTGTGCCGGGGATTGCCGGAGAACGCCGTGGTCAGGAACGCCTCGACCAGGGCGGTTGCCTCGTCCAGCGTGTGCTGTCGCGCGCCGATCGCGACGACGTTGGCGTCGTTGTGCTCCCGGGACAGCTGCGCGGTGTCGATGTTCCAGGCGAGCGCCGCCCGGACGCCGGCCACCTTGTTCGCGGCGATCTGCTCGCCGTTGCCGGACCCGCCGATCACCACGCCGAGGCTGCCCGGGTCGCCGACCACCCGGTCGCCGGTGTGCAGGCAGAACGCCGGGTAGTCGTCGTCCGGGTCGAAGGCGTGCGGACCCACGTCCACCACCTCGTAGCCCTGCTTGGCCAAGTGGTTGGCCAGGTGCACCTTCAGCTCGAAACCGGCGTGGTCGGATCCCAGATAGACGCGCATACCGCGCAGTCTGACAGGCCCGCCCCCGGGCCGACGCGCGGGCGGCGACCCGGAGGCGGATTCGTCACACGGGTGCTCAGCGGGGCAGCTCGGCGACGACCAGGCCGGCCCGCGCCTTCGGGGTGAACCAGGTGCTCTTGCGCGGCATCTTCTCCCGGGCCAGGTTGACCGCGACGAAGTCGTCCACGGTCACCGGCGCCACCAGCACGGCCAGCTCGGCCCGGCCGGCGTCGACCTCACCGGTGAGCCAGCTCGCCGGGTAGTCGCCGCCCACGTACGTGATCCGCTTGTCGCCCGGGTCGAGGCCCAGCGCGTCGCGCAGCAGCAGCCGCTCGACGAGCGCGTGGTCGAGGTTCTCCAGCCGGCCGGCGCCGACGTGCGGCAGCGCCACCGCGTACCCCCGGCCGGCGAGGTGCAGGTGCACGACGCCGCCGGTGGCCGGGACGCCGACCGGGCCGGCGGCCTCGGTGACCTCGGCGCCGGCGGCGCGGAGCCGGTCGAGCAGCTCGTCCGGGGTGGTGGTCAGCTCGCTGACCAGCCGGTTGTAGGGCTGGATGGCGACCGACGCGGGCGTGGTGACCACCGCGAGGAAGCGCGGGAAGCCGCCGGTCTGCGCGGCCAGGCTGCGGTGGTTGCCGTCCGCGACCACCAGCTCGCCGCCACCGGCCAGCGCGGTCAGCTCGTCCTGCGCGGGGCCGGGGCCGACCAGCCAGATCGCGTGCGTCCGGCCGGACTGGTCGACGTCGGTCGCGGCGGGCGCGCCGGCCGTCTCGGTCGCCGCCGCGAGCGCCGCGTGCAGCTCGTCGCCGCGTCCGGTCTGAAGCAGGAGTACGGGTGAGAGCAGGTGGCCGACGGCCTCCGCCAGCGCGACGCGCTCCCGCACCTTGGCGATGAACACGTCCTCGTTGCGGATCACCAGGCCCGGCTCGTCGGCGCGGGTGGAGATCTGGTCGGTGTCGACCATGGCCCACAGCCCGTACGCGTTCTCCTCCCCCGGCGCGCTGATCCGGTAGAGCACCACCACCTGCTCGGCCGGGGTGTAGCTGCCGTCCGCCTTGGCCTCGGCGAGGCGGGACACCGCGTCCGGGAGCGCGTCGAGGAAGGACTTCCCCAGGCTGCCCGGCGCCCGGTGGGGCATCTCGATGCCCAGGGCACTGTGCGGATTCGCCTCGACGATGGCGGTGATCTCCGCGTCGTCGGCGAACTCGTCGTAGTTCTGCGCGCCGGTGCCGCCAGTGGTGATCCAGGCCCGGGCGATCGGATGCACGACCGTCATGTCCGCTGACGCTACCCGCGCCCGTTCCGACCCCGCCGCCGGACTCGCCCCCTTCCACCAGGTGAAAGGAGGGGCCCCCGATTAACGCCTGAGGTAGAGGTGGGGCCCCTTCTCAACGGCCGGGCGGCTCAGGCGACGGGGTCACGGTGGCGGCCGGGACCGACCGGTCGACGGGGTGGCGTGGACGGGCGGGAGCCGGCGTTGAGGCGTACCGTCGTCGCCCCGGCGAGGGCCGGCGGGGCGGCGGGGCCGAACCGGGTCGGGACGCGGGCGGGGCGGTCCGCCTCGGGCGGGGTGATCCGCGAGGTGGCCACCACCCGGGCCACCCCGACCACGATCGGCGGGGCCAGCAGGTCGGCCAGCCCGGCCGGCCCGGCGGGCCAGTCGCCTTCGGCCACCGACCAGTACGTCGCACCGGAATCCTCGGTCGCCGGCTGCGTCGCGTCGTCGGACAGGCGGCGGTGCTTACCCATTCAGAACGCCTCCAGGAGCTGCCGTGGTGCGGCCAGAAGCGGGCCGCCGGCTGGGACACCCGGTGAAACGAGCCCCGCACCGGCCTGGTGACGGGCGGCGCGGGGCTCGGCACGGTGTCAGTAAGGGCCCCCGCCTATACCGGAGGCGTTAAGCGGGGGCCCCTCCTTGCACCTCAGTCGAAGATGGGGTTCTGGGTACGGGTGCGCTTGAGTTCGTAGAAGCCGGGGGTGGCGCTCACCAGCAGCACGCCGTCCCAGAGCCGGCCGGCGGCCTCGCCCTTCGGCGCCGGCGTGATCACCGGGCCGAAGAACGCGACCTGACCGCCGTCCGGACCGGGCGCGTGCACCACGGGGGTGCCGACCTCGGTGCCGACCGGACGCATGCCGGCCTCGTGGCTGGCCCGCAACGCGTCGTCGTACTGCGTCGACTCGGCGGCGTCGGCGAGCGCCGGGTCCAGCCCGACCTCGGTGAGCGCGCCGACCAGCATGTCCCGGTCCAGGTCCTGCCGGCCGAGATGGATCCGGGTGCCCATGGCGGTGTAGAGCTTCGCCAGCTTCTCGGCGCCGTGCGCCTGCTCGACGGCGATGCACACCCGTACCGGACCCCAGCCCTTGCGCATGATGTCCTGGTACTCCTCGGGCAGGTCCCGGCCTTCGTTGAGCACGGACAGGCTCATCACGTGGAACCGGATGTCCACGTCCCGGACCTGCTCGACCTCGAGCAGCCAGCGGGAGGTGATCCAGGCCCACGGACAGAGCGGGTCGAACCACATGTCCGCGGTGATACGTTCGGTCACGGTATCGTCCCTTCGCGTATTCCCCCCCGCGCCGGCCTTCCGGCGCCTTCTCCTGTCGAGTCTCACCCCGCACCGCATCGACACGCACCCGAATGAGAGCCTGACCTCGGCCGCCGAATGGGGCGTCTGCATGGAAGACTCGGTTTCGGACCGCCCGTCACGAGCGGACGGGGAGGCCGGTGCCGCGGGGCGCGGCGAGACGACTGGGATGGAGACGAACAGTGCCGGGAGTGCGCAACCTGACCCAGGTCGAGGCGATCGAGCGGGCCCGCCTGCTCGAGGTGACCGGGTACGACATCAGCCTCGACCTGTCGACCGCCGTGCAGCCCACCGGCCGCACGTTCCGCTCGGTGACCGAGGTCCGGTTCCGCTGCGCCGAACCGGGGGCGACCACGTTCATCGAGGCCGCCGCCGACACGGTGCGGTCGGCCACGCTGAACGGTGAGCCGGTCGACCTGTCCGACTGGTCCGCCGAGCGGGGTCTCACGCTGACCGGCCTGGCCGCCGAGAACGTCCTCGTGGTCGACGCCGACTTCGGTTACTCGAACAGCGGTCAGGGCCTGCACCGCACCGTCGACCCGGTCGACGGCGAGACCTACCTGTACAGCCAGTTCGAGACCGCCGACGCGCAGCGGGTCTTCGCCTGCTTCGACCAGCCCGACCTGAAGAGCGTCTACACCTGGCACGCCACCGTCCCGGACCACTGGAAGGTCGTGTCGAACATGCCGGTGGCCCGCGAGGAGGCCGCCGACGAGGGCATGAAGACGCTGCACTTCGCCCGCTCCGAGCGGATGAGCACCTACATCACCGCGCTGTGCGCCGGGCCGTACCACGAGGTGCGCCACACCCACGACGGCATCGACATGGGCTACTTCTGCCGGGCCAGCATGGCGCCCCACCTCGACGCGGACGACCTGCACCTGATCACCACGCAGGGCTTCGACTTCTTCCAGGAGAAGTTCGGCGTGCGCTACCCGCTGCCCAAGTACGACCAGCTCTGGGTGCCGGACTTCAACGCCGGCGCGATGGAGAACTTCGGCTGCGTCACGCACGCCGAGTCGCACTACATCTTCCGCTCACAGGTCACCGACTTCGAGTACGAGCAGCGCGCCAACACGATCCTGCACGAGTTGGCACACATGTGGTTCGGTGACCTGGTCACCATGCGCTGGTGGAACGACCTGTGGCTGAACGAGTCGTTCGCCGAGTGGGCCAGCCACTGGTGCAACACCCACGCCACCCGCTTCACCGACGCCTGGACGACGTTCCTGTCGATCCGGAAGAACTGGGGCTACCGGCAGGACCAGCTCTCCTCCACCCACCCGGTCTACTGCGAGATGCCGGACCTGGAGGCGGTCGAGGTCAACTTCGACGGCATCACGTACGCCAAGGGCGCCAGCGTGCTCAAGCAGCTCGTCGCGTACGTGGGCGAGGAGCCGTTCCTGGCCGGCCTGCGGGCCTACTTCGGCAAGCACGCCTGGGGCAACGCCACCTTCGACGACCTGCTCTCCGAGCTGGAGGCGGCCTCCGGCCGGGAGCTGCGCAAGTTCGCCGCCCAGTGGTTGGAGACCGCGCAGGTCAACACGCTGCGCCCGGACGTGGCCATCGGCGCCGACGGTGCGTACGAGCGGGTGGTGGTGCGGCAGGAGGCGCCGGCCGGGCACCCGACGCTGCGTACCCACCGGATCGGGGTGGGCCTCTACGACCTGACCGACGGCCGGCTGGTCCGGCGCGAGCTGGTCGAGGTGGACGTGACCGGCGAGCTGACCGAGCTGTCCGCGCTGCACGGCAAGCCCGCGGCCGACGTGCTGCTGCTCAACGACGAGGACCTCACCTACACCAAGCTGCGGCTGGACGAGCGGTCCATGTCGACAGTGGTGCAGCACATCGCCGGTTTCGACTCGTCGCTGGCCCGGGCGCTGTGCTGGACGGCCGCCTGGGACATGACCCGGGACGCCGAGCTGTCGGCGCGCGACTACGTGGCGCTGGTGCTGGCCGGGCTGACCGCCGAGACCGACATCAACCTGGTGACCGCCACGCTGCGGCAGGCGTCCACCGCGCTCACGTTCTACGCCGACCCGGAGTGGGCGCCGACCGGCTGGGCCGACCTGGCCCGGACCGCGCGGACCGCGCTGGCCGCGGCGGAGCCGGGCAGCGGCTTCCAGCTCGCCTGGGCCCGGGCGTACGCCTCGTCGGCCCGCTCCGGCGAGGACCTGGCGACGCTGCGCGGCTGGCTGGACGGCAGCGGGGTGCCGGCCGGTCTGACCGTCGACACCGAGCTGCGGTGGACCGTGCTCCAGTCGCTTGTCGCCAACGGCGCGGCCGGGGTCGCCGAGGTGGAGGCCGAGCTGGCGAGCGACCGCACCGCCAGCGGCGAGCGGGAGGCCGCGTACGCGTACGCGCTGGTGCCGACCGAGGCGAACAAGGCCGCCGTGTGGGCGCAGCTCACCGGCCCGGACGCGCTGCCCAACTGGCGCAACCGCGCGCTGTTGCAGGGCTTGACCCACCCGGCGCAGGTGGAGCTGACCGCGCCCTACCGGGAGCGCTACTTCGCCGTCGTCGACCAGGTGTGGGCCCAGCGGGACAGCGAGCCGGCGCAGGAGTTCGTGCAGCTCGCCTACCCGGCGTACCTGGTCGACGAGGACACCGTCGCGGCCACCGACGCGTGGCTGGCCCGCGACGGCCGGCCGGCGTCGCTGCGCCGGCTGGTGGCCGAGGGCCGCGACGGCGTGGTCCGTGCGTTGAAGGCCCGCGAGCGGGACGCCCGCAGCGCCTGAGCAGGGATACGACGGCCGGGGCCGGCGTGGGCGGAAGCCCGCGCCGGCCCCGGCCTTTATCGTGTACGGAGGAGGTGGACGTGATGGCACAGCCGATCTACGAGTGGCGGCCGCCCGAGCGCGACTGGCGGGAGCAGGATCTGTTCAGCCTGCCCGAGGACGGGAACCGCTACGAGATCATCGACGGGAGCCTCCACGTGACTCCACCTCCGGGGTTCGCCCACCAGGAGCTGGCGGACGATCTGCGCATGGCGTTACGTCTCACTGCGCCTGAAGGATGGCGGGTCATCCGGGAAGCCGGTCTCCGCGCGCCTGGCAGCAATCTCATTCCGGACATCAGCGTGGTCAAGCCGAATGCGCCGCGCGACGGCCTGTGGCTGCACGCGGCCGACGTGGCGCTGGTGGTGGAGGTGGAGTCGCCGAGCAGTCGGCGGCACGACCGCTTCACCAAGCCGTCCGTCTACGCCGAGGCCGGCATCCAGCACTACTGGCGGGTGGAGCGGGGTGAATTCGGGCCGGTCATCTATCGCTACCAACTGACCAAGGGCGTCCACTACGACTCGCTCGGCACCATCGGGCCCGACGACCCCGTGGAGATCGACGAGCCGTGGCCGATGCGGCTGGACCCCTCCGCCTGGCCCCGCTGAGCCCACGAGAAAGCCCGGTCCACGCGTTACGCGCGGGCCGGGCTTCGTCGTGTGTGCGGTCGGCTGCTCAGCCCTTGCCGGCGTGGCTGGCGAGCTGGTCGAGGCCCTGGATGACGCCGCCGGCCAGGTCGCCGCCGCCGAAGGACGCCACCATGGAGAGCGCGGCCAGCTTCGCGTACGTGTCCGGGATGCGCTTGCGGGCGTACTTGCCGGTGACGATCTCCAGCTGCCGCTGGTTGGGCGACACCGCGATCAGCACCGACTTGTCCGGCTCGGCGAGCTGCCGGTGCAGCCGTTCGGCGTGCTCCCGGATCGGCTCGTCGAGGCCGCCCACGTAGACCGAGAAGACCAGGCCGGTGCCCTGGTCGGCCAGGCGGAGCGCCTCGTCGATGCGGAGCAGCTGTCGGGTCGAGAACGGCCCGTCCAGCACGTCGGGCGGGGTGCCCGTCCCGGTCGTGGGCCGCGCTTCACCAACGGTCACTTGCGCCTCCGGTTCCACCGGCCGGCGCCTCCCGGCCGGCCTGCTCCTGCTTGTGGCTGGTCAGCGCCGGCGCCTGCGCGCCGGCGGTCAGCGCGGTGCCGGCCGAGTCGGCCAGCTGCTCCGGGCGGCCCAGGAACCAGACCGGAGTGAAGTCGAAGGGCCGACCCGGCCGGTAGCGCTTGACGCCGCCACCGTGGCCACGGCTGCCGGCGGCCGCCAGACCGGCGATCACCAGCACCGCGGCGACCGGGATGCCGACGAAGACCACCAACGTCTCGGTAACAGACAATCCCAACGCCCCCAGGCGGAAGAGAGACCAGGAATGTTCCGGGTCGGGTGGACGGTCACGACGGGCCGCGCCCGACCTCGCTTGTGATGTTCACGTTAGCGGAGTCGACGGCCCGCCAGATTGCGGGGTGCTGATCCCACCCGCCACAGCAGTGCTCCAGTTGCGCGGCAGTGGCGATCAGCGTGGCGTCGTCGCCGTACCGGCCGGTGAGCAGCACCCCGACCGGCAGGCCCTCGGCGGTCCGGCCGACCGGCAGCGAAACGGACGGGTCGCCGGTGACGTTGAAGACCGCGCAGTACGGCGAGAAACGCCGCTGCCTGTCGAAATCCGTTGCCGGGTCGAGCGCGGCGAACGCGCCGACCGGCGCCTGCGGGGCCGTCAGCGTGGGGCAGAGCAGCAGGTCACAGCCGGCGGTCCGGCGCGCGCCCCGGCGGACCTGGGCCTGGAGCTCGCCGAGCGCGGCCATCAGTCGGGCGGCGCCGATCGCCTCGCCCCGCTCGCGCAGGAACCGGGTCAGCGGCAGCAACTCGTCCTCCCGACCGGCCGGGACGGGGGCGAGCGCCAGCGCGTACCAGACGGTCTCGAACATCGGCCACGCCTCCGGGCCGAGCGGCGCGGGAACCTCGACCACGTCGTGGCCGGCGTCGGCGAGCAGCGCGGCGGCCCGGTCGACGGCGGCCACGCAGTCGGGGTGGACCGGCTCGTCGGCGAGCATCCCGGTGGTGAAGCGGCCGATCCGCAGCCGGCCGGGCCCGGCGGCGCGGGCGGCGCCGAGGTAGCCGCCGGCGGGCGCGGCCGGCGGCAGGTAGGGCTCGCCGGGCACCGGTTGCGCCAGCACGTCGAGCAGCGCCGCCACGTCGGCGACGGTGCGGCCGAGCGGGCCGTTGGTGGGCAGCCCGAACGCGCCGAAGCCGAGCGGGCCGCCGGAGACCAGGCCCCGGCTGGGCTTGTGGCCGACCAGGCCGCAGAGCGCGGCCGGGATGCGCAACGAGCCGCCGCCGTCGGAGCCCTGCGCGACCGGCACCAGGCCGGCGGCGACCGCGGCCGCCGCGCCGCCGCTGGATCCACCCGCGGTGTACGCCAGGTCCCACGGGTTGCGGGCCGGCGGCGCGACCCGCCCCTCGGAGTAGAGCGAGCAGCCCAGCTCGGAGGTGCTGGTCTTGCCGAGGCTGACCAGCCCGGCACCGGCCAGGAAACGCACCACGTCGGCGTCGACGGGCGGGACGAAGTCGGCGAACGCGGCCGAGCCGAACGTGGTCCGGACGCCGGCGGTCAGCGTGAGGTCCTTGATCGCGGTCGGCACCCCGTGCAGCGGCCCGCGCGCGTCCGTCGGCACGGCGTCGGCGGCCCGCGCGGCGGCTCGGGCGCGCTCGGCGGTGACCGTGACGAACGCGCCGACGGTGTCGCCGAGCGCGTCGACCCGGCGCAGGTGGTGCTCGACCAGTTCCAGGCTGGACAGTTCGCCCCGGCGGATCGCGGCGGCCTGCTCCAGCGCGGTCAGGTCGTGCGGCTCGGCCATGGCCACCATCCTGCCCGCTTCGTGGCGGGATCGCCGGCCGACACGTCCGGCCGGGCGGCGGCCCGGCCATACCCGGCTGGCATGACCGGATCGGGATTGCCGCGCGACGGACGCGGGACGGACCATCAATTAATCGGTCATCTTCGATCGATTTTCACCCCGACCACCGCCAGGAGCATGCCGTGCAACCCATCACCGCCCCGCACGACCCCCCGCCCCGGGGCCGGCCGGCCCACCGCCGCCGTCTCGCGCGTACCCTCCGCCCGCTGCTCGCCCTCGCCCTGGCCGCCGCCGGGCTCACCGCGCTGCCCGCCGTGCCGGCCGGGGCCCGCGACGGCGCCCCGGTCGCCCCGCTGGCCGCGAACCCCTACGAGCGGGGTCCCGCGCCCACGGTGGCCAGCATCGAGGCCACCCGGGGTCCGTTCGCCATCGCCCAGACCACGGTCGCCGCGTCGGCCGTGAGCGGATTCCGGGGTGGCACGATCTACTACCCGACCAGCACCGCCGAGGGCACGTTCGGCGCGGTGGCCGTCTCCCCCGGGTTCACCGCCAGCCAGTCCTCGGTCGCCTGGCTCGGGCCGCGCCTGGCCTCCCAGGGCTTCGTGGTCATCACCATCGACACGCTCTCCGTCTACGACCAGCCGGCCAGCCGGGGCACCCAACTGCTGGCCGCCCTGGACTACCTGACCACCACCAGCGCGGTACGGACCCGGATCGACCGCAACCGGCTCGCGGTGATGGGGCACTCGATGGGCGGCGGCGGCAGCCTGTCCGCGGCCAACACCCGCCCCACGCTCCAGGCGGCGATCCCGCTGACCGGTTGGCACACCGTGAAGAACTGGTCGTCGGTACGCGTGCCGACGCTCGTCGTCGGCGCCGAGAACGACACGGTGGCGCCGGTGTCGTCGCACTCGGAGCCGTTCTACACCAGCCTGCCGGCCACCCTGGACAAGGCGTACCTGGAGCTGAACGCGGCGACCCACTCCGCGCCGACCTCGCCGAACGTGACGGTCGCGAAGTACAGCATCTCCTGGCTCAAGCGGTTCGTCGACGACGACACCCGCTACGAGCAGTTCCTCTGCCCGGCGCCCCGGGGCAGCGCCATCGAGGAGTACCGCGACACCTGCCCGCACTCCTGAGCCGCGCGGCCGTCCGCGGTTGCTGGCGACCGTCAGGGCGATGGGGACTTGTCGTCGATGAGCCCTGTCCAGTCCCGGTCGATCGCCAGCAACTCGCGGACGGCGGTCCGCCGGTCGAGGCCGAGGAAGCGCAGGGCGTTGCCGCCCAACAGCGCGGTCCGCTGCGCGTCGGTGAGGAAGTCGGACCGGTGCACGACCTGCCCGACCGGCCGCTCCCCCAGCGGGTACGGGTAGTCGCTGCCGAGCAGCACCCGGTCGACGCCCATGGTGTCCACCAGCAGCCGCAACGCGGCGGGCTCGAACACCACCGAGTCGACGCTGAACCGGTCGACGTACGAGCTGGGCGGCGCGGCGGACGCGCCGCGTACCAGGTCGCCGCGGCGGTGCCAGGCGTTGTCGGCGCGGCCCAGCCAGAACGGGAAGCTGCCGCCGCCGTGCGCGAAACAGATCCGCAGCGTCTCCGGCACCCGGTCGAACACGCCGCCGAGGATCAACGCCAGCACCGACAGGTGTGTCTCCGCCGGCATGCCGGTCAGCCAGCGGGCCATCCACCGGTTCAGGCGGGGCCCGCCGGGCATGTCCCACGGGTGCACGAAGACCGGCGCGCCGACCTCGGCGCAGTGGGTCAGGAACGCCACGATGCCGGCGTCGTCGAGGTCCCGGTCGCCGACGTGGTTGCCGATCTCCACACCGGCGTGCCCGGCCGCGAGGCAGCGGTCCAGCTCGGCACAGGCGGCGTCCGGGTCCTGCAACGGCACCTGGCAGAACGGCACCAGCCGGTCGCCACCGGCGGCGGTGACCTCCAGCGTGAGGTCGTTGAAGATCCGGGCCACCTTGACCGCCTGGTCGGCCGGACGGTCGTAGCCGAAGAAGACCGGGGTCGGCGAGACGACCTGGACGTCGACGCCGTCGGTGGTCATGTCGGCGAGCCGGGTGGGCGCGTCCCAGCACGCCGCGCCGACCGGCCGGAACTCCGTCTCCCCCACCATGATCATGGCGGCGCGCTCGGAGTCGACCCGCAACCAGGGCCAACCGGACCCGCCGCAGGCCGCGTCGAGGTCCGGCCATCCCTTCGGTACGACGTGCGTGTGCACGTCGACGACCGGCACCGGCATCAGCCCTTGCCCGGGTGCAGCGCGCCGCAGTTGTCGCAGGTGCGGGCCTTCTCGTCGGCGTAGAACGCGGCGAAGACCGGGGGCAGGTCGGCGGCGATGTCGCGCACCTGCAACTCGACCTCGTGCACCTTGTTGCTGCACTCGGCGCAGTACCACTGGAACTTCTCCAGCGTGCCCTCCTCGCGGACCCGCTCGATCACCATGCCGATCGAACCGGCCTCCGGACGCTGCGGCGAGTGCGGGGTGTTGCGCGGCAGCATCCACATCTGACCCTCGCGCACGTGCACCGTACGCGGCCCTTCGGGCGTCATCAGGTTGATGTGCATGTTGCCCTTGACCTGGTAGAAGAACTCCTCGTACGGGTCGACGTGGAAGTCGGTGCGCTGGTTCGGCCCGCCCACCACCATGACGATGAAGTCGTCGCTGCCGGGCAGCATCTCCTTGTTGCCCACCGGGGGCTTGAGCAGGTGCTGGTTCTCGCCGATCCAGCCGGAGAAGCTGAACGGCTCGGCGATCTCACTCATGGGAACCTCCCGACGGAAGTAGGGCGACGGCCTGCATCTCGATCAGCAGGTGCGGGTGCGGAAGCTGGTGCACGGCCACCGTGGTCCGGGTCGGCCCGGCGGCGTCGAAGAACTCCGCCCACACCTCGTTGTAGCCGCCGAAGTCGTTCATGTTGACCAGGTAGCTGGTGACCTGCACCAGGTCGGTCAGCTCCGCGCCCACCGACCGGAGCAGGTCCCGGATGTTCTCGACCACGGCCCGGGTCTGCGCCCGGATGTCCAGGTCGGTGGTGCCGAACTCGTCCACCGACACACCGGCGAACGTGTTGTCCGGCCGGCGCGACGACGTACCGGAGACGAAGACGAACCCGCCCGCCACCTTGACGTGCGGGAACGCGCCGCGCGGCACGGCCTTCCCGGCCACCACGCGGCTGCTCATGGGCGGGCCCTCAGGGTGGCGGCGCCGAGCTTCTCCACCACGGCGCGGACGTGCGCGCCCGGACGCAGCGGCACCGCGGCGGTGGCCGCGCCGGCCAGGAACACCCAGCCCTTGCGCAGCCGCACACCGTACCGGCCGGCCAGCCGCAGGCCCTCGTCCAGCGCGCGGCGCGGGTCACCGAGGATGGCGGCGGTCGAGCCGACCTGCGCCACCCGCCCGTCGATCTCCAGCAGCACGCCCAGATTGTCCAGCCCGTCGGGCACCGGTGACCAGGGCCCGATCGCGAACGCGGCGGCCGAGGTGTTGTCCGCGACCACGTCCGGCAGCGAGAACGTGAAGTTCGCGTACCGGGAGTCGATCAGCTCGATCGCCGGGGCGACCGCGCGGACGGCCCGGGTGAACGAGCCGACCGGCTCGCCGGGCTCGGGCAGCCGGTCCAGCAGGAACGCCACCTCCGGCTCGACCCGGGGGTGGATGAGGCCGCCGGTGTCGACCGTCCCGCCGTCCGGCACCCGCATCACGTCGGTGAGCCGGCCCCAGATCACCTCGTCCACGCCGACCTGGGCCATCTTGGCCCTGCTGGTCAACCCCATCTTCAGCCCGACCAGCCGCTCGCCCCGGTCGAGGCGGCGCTGCACCAACGCGGCCTGCACCGCGTACGCGGCGTCCACGTCGAGGCCGGTCTCGGCGGCGAGCTGCGGGATGGCGGTGGCGGAGTCGGCCGCCGCGCCCAGCTTCTCGGCGATCCCCGCGACGTCCGGCCCGATCATGAGTTCTCCTTACCGGCCAGGTCCAGTGCCACGTCCACGATCATGTCCTCCTGGCCGCCGACCATCCGGCGGCGACCCAGCTCGACCAGGATCGAGCGCACGTCCACGCCGTACTTCGCCGAGGCCCGCTCGGCGTGGCGCAGGAAGCTGGAGTAGACGCCCGCGTACCCCAGGGAGAGCGTCTCCCGGTCCACCTGGACCGGCCGGTCCTGCAACGGGCGGACCAGGTCGTCGGCGGCGTCCATCAGCGCGAACACGTCGCAGCCGTGCTTCCAGCCGTGCAGCTCGGCGACCGCCACGAACACCTCCAGCGGGGCGTTGCCGGCGCCCGCGCCCATGCCGGCCAGCGACGCGTCCACCCGCACGGTGCGCCCGGACGGCGAGCCGACCGGACCGTCGCCGAGCACGCGGCCGTGCTCGACCGCCAGCACGCTGTTCGCCACGCCCAGCGACAGGTTGTGGTGCGCGTGGATGCCGATCTGCGTCTCCGGCGCCAGCACCTGCCGGTACGCGTCGACGCGCTGCGCCACGTCGGACATCAGCAGCCGGCCGCCGGAGTCGGTGACGTAGACGCAGTGCGCGCCGTACGACTCCATGAGCCGGGCCTGGGCGGCCAGCCCGGCCGGGTCGTTCAGGTGCGACATCATCAGGAACCCGGCGACGTCCATGTCGTTCTCCCGGGCCCAGGCGATGTGCTGGGCGGAGATGTCCGCCTCGGTGCAGTGGGTGGCGATCCGCACGCTTGTCACGCCGAGCGCCTTCGCCGCCTTCAGGTCGGCGATGGTGCCGATGCCGGGCAGCAGCAGCGTGGTGAGCCGGGCGTTCGTCAGCACCTCGGCGGCGGCCGAGATCCACTCCGCGTCGGAGGCCGCGCCGTGGCCGTAGTTGACGCTGGAGCCGGCCAGCCCGTCGCCGTGCGCGACCTCGATGGCGGCCACCCCGGCGGCGTCGAGCGCGGCGGCGATGGTGCGGACCTGGTCGACTGTGTATCGGTGGGCGATGGCGTGCATGCCGTCGCGCAGCGTCACGTCCTGGATGTAGAGGTCGGTCATCGCACAGCCGCCTTCCGGAGCGTGACCAGCCGCTCGGCGGTGCGCAGCGCGGCCGACGTCATGATGTCCAGGTTGCCGGCGTACGCGGGCAGGTAGTGCCCGGCGCCGGAGACCTCCAGGAACACCGAGACCTGGAGCCCGGAGACGTGCCGCCCGAGCACCGGCGCGTACGTGTCCACCGGGTCGAACTGCACCTCCTGCTTGAGCCGGTAGCCGGGCACGTACTCCTGCACGGTCTGCACCATGTCGGCCACCGAGGCGGCGATCGCGGCCCGGTCGGCGTCGGCGTCCGGGCAGAGGCAGTAGACCGTGTCCCGCATGAGCAGCGGCGGGTCGGCCGGGTTCAGCACGATGATCGCCTTGCCGCGTTCGGCGCCGCCGACCACCTCGATGGCCCGCGCGGTGGTCTCGGTGAACTCGTCGATGTTGGCCCGGGTGCCCGGCCCCGCCGACTTCGAGGCGATCGACGCGACGATCTCCCCGTACGCGACCGGGGTGACCCGGCCGACCGCGTGCACGATCGGCACGGTGGCCTGCCCGCCGCAGGTGACCATGTTGACGTTCGGCTCGGCCAGGTGCTCGTCGAGGTTGACCGGCGGCACCACGTACGGGCCGAGCGCGGCCGGGGTCAGGTCGACCACGGTCCGGCCGTGTGCGCGCAGCACCTCGTCGTGGCAGCGGTGCGCGCCGGCCGAGGTGGCGTCGAAGACCAGCTCCACGTCGGCGAACCCGGGCAGCGCCACGAGGCCGTCGACGCCGTCGGCGGTGGTGGTCACGCCGAGCCGGCGGGCCCGCGCCAGCCCGTCCGAGGCCGGGTCGATGCCGGCCATCGCCACCATCCGCAGTTCGGTGCTGAGCCTGAGCACCTTGATCATCAGGTCGGTGCCGATGTTGCCCGACCCGAGCACCGCCACGCCGACACTCATGAGGTGGTCTCCTTCGAGAAGCAGGTCCGCACCGAGCCGAGCCCGGAGATCCGCGCCTCGTACGCGGCGCCGGGCGTGACCGGCACCATCGGACCCAGCGCCCCGGACAGCACCACGTCACCGGCCTTCAGCGGGTCACCGGCGCGGGCCAGCGTGCCGGCCAGCCACGCCAGCGCGTGCAGCGGGTTGCCGAGGCAGGCCGCGCCCGCGCCGACCGAGACCGGCTCCCCGGCGTGCTCCAGCACCATGCCGCACAGCCGCAGGTCCACGTCGGCCAGCCGGCGCGGCGCGGTGCCGAGCACGAACAGCCCGCTGGACGCGTTGTCCGCGATCGTGTCCACGATGGAGATGTCCCAGCCGGCGATCCGCGAGTCGACGATCTCGATGGCCGGCAGCACGTGGTCCACGGCCCGGACCAGGTCGACGGTGGTGACCCGCTCGTCCGGCAGGTCGACGGCGAGCACGAACGCGATCTCCGCCTCCACCCGGGGCTGGAGCAGCCGGTCGATCGGCACCTCCACACCGTCGCCGACGGCCATGTCGTCGAAGAGGATTCCGAAGTCGGGCTGGAAGACGCCGAAGCTCTCCTGCACCGCCCGCGAGGTCAGGCCGATCTTCGCGCCGACCCGGCGGCGCCCCTTGCCGAGCCGCTGCCGGGTGTAGACCTGCTGCGCCTGGTACGCGGCCTCGACGTCGCCCTCCGGCAGCAGCCGGCCGCGCAGCGGCGGGCAGGGTTTCCCCTCCTGCCGGGCCACCGCCAGCTCCCGGTTGGCGGCCTCGATGTCCACGGTCATGTCGGCTCCTCGCTCACGGTCCTCGGGCTGCCGGCCATTCTCACTCACGCAGGTCCACCCTTCGTTCGCGACTGCGGGGCTCGCAAACCCGGCTCACTCCTCGCGCTCACGCAGGTCCACCCTTCGTTCGCGACTGCGGGGCTCGCAAACCCGGCTCACTCCTCGCGCTCACGCCAGGTCCACGCAGACGTTCGTCAGTTCCGAGTAGAAGTCGAGCGAGTGGACGCCGCCCTCCCGGCCGACCCCGGACGCCTTCACGCCGCCGAACGGGGTGCGCAGGTCCCGCAGGAACCAGGTGTTGACCCAGACGATGCCCGCGTCCAGCCGCGCCCCGGCCCGGTGCGCCCGGCCCACGTCCCGGGTCCAGACGGTCGCCGCCAGGCCGTAGTCGGTGCCGTTGGCCAGCGCGTACGCCTCGTCCTCGGAGTCGAACGGCGCGACGTGCACCACCGGCCCGAAGATCTCCTCGCGGTTGGTCCGGGCGTCCGGCCCGAGGCCGGTGAGCACGGTCGGCTGCACGTACGCGCCGCCGTCGCGGGCGTCGCCGAAACGCGGCGTGCCGCCGCCCGCGCGCACCTCGGCGCCCTCGGTACGGGCCAGCGCGTAGTGGCCGAGCACCTTGTCCCGGTGGGCGTGCGAGATCAGCGGCATGTTCACCGTGGCCTCGTCCGCCGGCCAGCCGTACGCCAACTCGTCGGCGCGCTTCGCCAGCCGCGCGGTGAACTCCTCGAAGACCGGCCGCTGCACGTAGATCCGCTCGGTGCAGAGGCACACCTGGCCGCCGTTGGTGAAGCTGGAGCGCACCGAGCCGGCGACCGCCGCGTCCAGGTCGGCGTTCGCGAAGACCAGGCCGGCGTTCTTGCCGCCCAGCTCGAAACTGACCGCCTTCACGCCGTCGGCCGCGGCCCGCATGATCGCGCTGCCGGTGGCCGACTCACCGGTGAACGTGATCGCGTCGACGCCCGGGTGCCGGGTCAGGTGCTCGCCGGCCGAACCGGGCCCGAAGCCGTGCACCAGGTTGAACACGCCGTCCGGCACGCCGGCCGCGGCCATCACCTCGGCCAGCAGCGTGGCCGACGCCGGCGTCTCCTCGCTGGGCTTGACCACCACCGCGTTGCCGCAGGCCAACGCCGGGGCGACCTTCCAGGTGAGCAGCAGCAGCGGCAGGTTCCACGGCACGATGACGGCGACCACGCCGACCGGCTTGCGGACCGCGTAGTTGAGCGCCCGGCCGCCGGTCGGGGTGACCGTGGTGAACGACTCGGTCGGCGCGGTCGCCACGATCTCGGCGAACGCCCGGAAGTTGGCCGCGCCGCGCGGGATGTCCAGCGTGCGGGCCTGCGAGATGGCCTTGCCGGTGTCCGCCACCTCGGCCGCCACCAGGTCGTCGAAGCGGCGCTCCAACTCGTCGGCGACCCGGCGCAGCACCTCGGCGCGTTCCCGCTCCCCCATCCGGCCCCACGGGCCGCGCAGCGCGGCCCGGCCGGCGGCCACCGCGTCGTCGACCACCGACTCCGACGCCTCCACCACCTCGAAGACCGGCTCGCCGGTGACCGGGCTGCGCTTGGTGAACCGGGGGCCGGCGTCGACGAACGCGCCGCCGACGAAGTTGCGCAGCAGGCCGGGGCCGTCCGGCGCGTGCCCGGTCATCAGCCGGGGGTCCCAGCGCGTCATCGCCGCCTCCCCAACGCCGCGCCGACACCGGCGGCCAGCAGCGCCACCGCGCCCGCCGCGACCGCGCCGACGGCGGCGTACTGCCGGCGGACCCGGCGGCGCACCTGCGCGTACGGGGTGGTGGAGAACGAGACCAGCTCGTACTGGGAGACGTAGCGGCCGGGGAGCGCCCGTTCCAGCGCGTGCTCGACCGACTTGCGGGCCCGGAACACCGGCGAGGCGACCTTGTCCCGCATCTCCACGAAGTTGGCCAGCGCCATCCGGGCGATCGCCTCCGCGTCGTCCTGGCGGCGGTGCTGGAACAGCGGCAGCGCGGCGGCCCACTCGTCGTCGCACTCGTCGAGGCAACGGTCCAACTCGACCACGTCCTCGAACGCGCAGTTCGCGCCCTGGCCGTAGAACGGCACGATGGCGTGCGCGGCGTCGCCGAGCAGGCCGACCCGGCCGGCCACCTGCCACGGCGTGCAGCGCACCGTGCCGAGCACGCCGACCGGGTTGTGCTGGTAGTCGTCGACCAGGTTCGGCGCGAGCGGCACCAGGTCCGGGTAGTGGTCGGCGAAGAACCGCTCGATCGCGGCCGGGCTGCTCAGCGACGCGAAGCTGCTCCTGCCGTGGGTGGGCCAGAACAGCGTGCAGGTGAAGGAGCGGTCCGGGTTCGGCAGCGCGATCATCATCGAGGTGCCGCGCGGCCAGATGTGCAGCGCGCCCGGGTCCAGGGCGAACTCCCCGCCGATCGGCGGGATGGTCAGCTCCTTGTAGCCGTAGTCGAGGAAGTCCAGGCTCTCGGTCAGCCCCCCGTACGCCAGCAGTTGCCCGCGCACCGCGGAGCCGGCGCCGTCCGCGCCGAGGACGACCGACGCGGTGGCGGTGACCTTGCCCTCGGGGGTCTCGAACGTCATCTCGCCGCCGACCGGGTCGAGGCCGACCAGCCGGTGGTCGAACGCGACCCGCACGCCCGGCAGCGCGGCGGCGGCGTCGAGCAGCGCGTTGTTCAGCGCGCCCCGGCTGATCGAGTTGATCGCCCGGTCGCCGGAGACGCTGTACGACTGGAACTGCGGCTCACCCTCGACCGGGTGGATCATCCGGCCGCGCATCGGCAGCGCGTCCGCCATCACCTGCCCGTCCAGGCCGATCCGGCGCAACGCGTCCAGGCCGCGCTCGGAGAGCGCCAGGTTGATCGAGCGCCCGCGCTCGACGGTGCCGGTGCGCGGGTCCCCCCGCCGCTCGTAGAGCGCCACCGGGTAGCCGCGCCGGGCCAGGAAACACGCCAGCAGGCAGCCGGCCAGCCCGGCGCCGACCACCGCGATCTCGTCGCGTTCCGTGCTCATGAGGCGGCCTCCACGGTCGCGGCCAGCGCGTCGGCGACCCGCCAGCAGTCGTGGTACGTCGAGTAGAGCGGCACCGGCGCGAACCGGACCACGTCCGGCTCCCGGGCGTCGGCGATCACGCCGTGCTCGTGCCGCAGCCGCTTGGTCAGCTCGCCCGCGCTACCCGAGGAAATCCGCACCGAGAGCTGGCAACCTCGGCGGGCCGGGTCGCGCGGTGTGATGACGGTCAGCGGCCGGCCGGGCGTCACCTCGTCGAGCAGCCGTTCCAACCAGCCGGTGAGCCGCAGGCTGCGCTCCCGCAACGCGGGCATGCCGACGGCGTCGAACAGCGCCAGCGAGGTGCGTACCGGGCCCATCGCGAGGATCGGCGGGTTGGAGATCTGCCACGCCTCCACGGTGGCCGGCGGCCGGGACACCGGCGTCATCTCGAACCGGGTGGCCGCCTCGGTGCTCCACCAGCCCTCGAACCGGGGCAGCGACGCGTCGCCGAGGTGGCGTTCGTGGACGAAGACGCCGGCCAGCGCGCCCGGACCGGAGTTGAGGTATTTGTAGGAGCACCAGGCGGCGAAGTCGACGTCCCAGTCGTGCAGGGCCAGCGGCACGTTGCCGGCCGCGTGCGCCAGGTCCCAGCCGACGACCACGCCGGCGGCCCGCCCGGCGGCGGTGATCGCCGGGATGTCCATCAGCTCGCCGGTGAGGTAGTTGACGCCGCCGAGCAGCAGCAACGCCACCGTGTGCCCCTCGGCCGCCAGGAAGTCGGTGACGTCGGACGTGCGCAGGGTGTTCTCACCCGGGCGCGGCTTCAGCCGCACCACCGTGGCGTCCGGGTCCAGACCGTGGAACCGGGCCTGGCTGCGCACCGCGTAGCTGTCCGACGGGAACGCGCTGTCCTCGATGACGATCCTCGTGCGTTCCCCGGCGGGCCGGTAGAAGCTCACCATCAGCAGGTGCAGGTCCACCGTGAGCGAGTTCATCACCACGGTCTCCGTGGGCAGCGCGCCGACCAGTCGCGCGGCCGGCGCGGTCAACAACTCGTGGTACGACAGCCAGGGCCGCTCCGCCTCCAGGTGCCCCTCCACGCCCAGCCGACGCCAGGCGTCCAGGTCGGCGACGAGTTCGTCGCGGGTGGCCCGGGGTTGCAGGCCCAGCGAGTTGCCGGCCAGGTACGCCACGTCGGGGTACCGCCCGCCCTCGGCCGGCGGCACGTGGAACAGGTGCCGGTGGCCGGCGTCGGCGGCGTCGAGCCGGTGGGCTTCGCTCTCGGGGGTGATCATCGTGTGTTCTCCGGTCACATCGCGGTACGGGCCGACCACAGCTCCGGGAAGACCACCCGGGCCATGCTGCGCTGCAACCATGCCAGGCCGGCCGAACCGCCGCTGCCGACCTTCGCGCCCATGGTGCGCTGCACCGCCTTGACGTGGTTCCACCGCCAGTCGCCGAACTGCTCGGCCACCTCGGTGAGCGCGTCGCCGAGCAGGCGCAGGTGGTTGTCCGGACCACCGTCGCCGTAGACGCGCACCCAGGCCGCCTCGACCGCCGGGTGCGACTCGTGCTCGACCGCGACGTCCCGCTCCAGCAGCTCGGCCGGCAGCGGGAAGCCACGGCGGGCGAGCAGCGCCACCACGTCGTCCCAGAGGCTCGGCGTGGCCAGCGCGGCGGTCAGCTCGGCGTGCACGTCGGTCTGCCGGCGGAACGGGCGGATCAGCGCCGGGTCCCGCAGGCCGAGCAGGAACTCCAGTTGCCGGTACATCGCGGACTGGAAGCCCGACCCCTCGCCCAATCGGTCCCGGAACCGGTTGAAGTCGGCCGGCGTCATCCAGCGCAGCCCCTGCCAGGCGGCGTTGAGCCCCTCCAGGTGCAGCGCGGCGCGGCGCAGCGGCGGCAGCGCCTCCCAGATCCGGTTGGCCCGCAGCTCACGCTGGGCGTGCCGCAGCTCGTGGCAGGTCAGCTTGAAGTACAGCTCCATGATCTGGCTGACCATCAGGAAGGACATCTCGCCCGGGTCGTCGCTGAGCGGCTGCTGGAGCTGGTGCAGCGTGCTGGCGTGCACGTACGCGTCGTACGGCACGCGCTCGGCGAACTCCAGCGTCGGCTCGCCTCCGTTGCGCGCCGCTCGGGCCGCCCGCTGCTGCGGGGTGGCCGGGCGCACCGCCGTCGTCTGTTCCACCGTCATCTCCGTCCGTGCGCGGGGTAATCGCCATGATCTCGCCGGTACGCGCGCCGAGGGAATGCCGGTTCAACGGCGGTATGGTGGTCTGACCTCACGAGCCGAAAGCATCTCGGCTCTCCGACTTCACGGAAGAAAGGCCGCCGCGTGGACGACATGGACTGGGCGCTGCTCCGGGAGCTCCAGGCCGACGCCCGGCTCTCGTTCAGCGAGCTGTCCCGCCGGGTGCACCTGTCCCCGCCGGCCGTCGCCGAGCGGGTCCGGCGGCTGGAGGAATCCGGGGTGATCACCGGCTACCACGCCCACGTGGACCTGGCCCGGGCCGGGCGGACCGTGCTGGCGCTGATCCGGATGTCCTGTTACGGCGCGCGCTGCATCCTCAACGACCCGACGGTGACGCGGTGGCCGGAGATCATGGAGATCCACCGGATCACCGGCGACGCGTGCAGCATGCTCAAGGTCGCCGCCGCCTCGATGGGCGACTTCGAGGCCGTCATCGACCGCCTGGCCCCCTACGGCCAGCCCTCCAGCACGATGGTCCTCTCCACCCCCCTCTCCTGGCACCCCGTGGTGAAAGGCGGGGCCCCCGGTTAACGCCTCCGGTAGCGGAACGGCCCCCGGTTAACTCCCCGGTCGGCCGGGAAGGCAGCCCCCGCTGCCCGTCAGCAGGATTCCGGTGCGCCGTCGCACCGGGAGGGGGGAATCATGCCAGGGCTCCTGTCACATCGCGCGCTGTCATCCGTACTGGGCCTGCTCGGCCTGGTCGCGGCGTTCGTCCTCACCACGGCCGTACCGGCCCGGGCCGGGGAGAGTGTCTTCATCGAGGTGACGCCGAACAGCGTCCAGGCGGGCTCGCGGGTGAACCTCCGGGCCGGCTGCGACGCCAACAACAACCGCCAGGCCCAGGTCACCTCGGACGCGTTCGGCCGGGTGACGCTGCGGTCGAACAACGGCTTCCTCACCGGCTCGGTCACCGTGCCCGGCAACAAGGCGCCCGGCGACTACCCGGTGAACCTGGACTGCGCCAACGGCAACACCGCCTCGACCATGCTCACCGTGCTGAACATGTCGCAGCCGAGCAAGGGGCCGGCGACCGGGGGCGGGGGCACCGCGGGCGGGCGGGGCGCCGGCTCGCTGCTGCTGGTCGGTGGCCTGGCCGCGGTGGCCGTGGTGGCCGGCGTGAGCGCCCGCCGCAAGCCCGGTGGCCGCGTCTGACGGGACGCGGCCATGGCCCGCTCAACGCGCCGCGCCCGCCGCGGCCGGACCCGCCCCGTCGCCGACCCGCCGGGCCGGACCGGGCGGCTGCGGGCCGCGCTCCGCGTGACGTCCCGGGCCGCGCGCCGGATCGCCCACGCCGCCGGGCACGCGTTCTCGGCCAGCGTCACCACCGCCGACCCGCACGTCCGCCCGGTCGCGGCCCGCACCACCACGCCCACCACCCGCCGGTACGCCCCGACGCCCGGCCCCGGCATCCCGGTGCTGGTGGTGGCCGGCCTGATGGCGCTGATCGTGGCGATGCTCGGCGTGGAGCGGGTGACCGGCGCGAGCGTGCTGCCGGACCGGATCGTCGCCGGCCTGCGGCCACCGCCGAAGAAGTTCCCGGTGCTGCCGGCCAGCCCGCCGACCGACCTGACCATCGGCAAGCTGAACCTGCGGGCCCCGGTGCACCGGGTGGGCATCGCGCCGGACGGCAGCATCGCGGTGCCGGACGTCAGCCGGGCCGGCGAGGTCGGCTGGTACGACCAGGGACCGACCCCCGGCCAGTACGGCCCGGCGGTGCTCGTCGGTCACGTCGACACCACCACCGGCCCGGCCGTCTTCCACGGGCTGCGGGAACTCGACGACGGCGACCGGATCGAGGTGACCCGCCAGGACCGGTCGGTGGCGGTCTTCGAGGTGACCTCGATCGAGCGGTACGGCAAGGAGAAGCTGCCGGTGCAGGAGGTCTACGGCGACTTCAGCCGCCCCAACCTGCGATTGATCACCTGCGGTGGGCGCTGGGTGGGCGGCGAGACCGGGTACGCCGACAACCTGGTCGTCTACGCGTCGCTGGTGCAGGCGCGCTGAGCAGCCGGCCGGTCAGGCCGCCTCGGGCTCCGGCTCGCGCAGGTCGAGCCAGTCGGCCCAGCGCGGGTCGGGGGCGCGGTGCCCCAGCACCCGCCAGGCGCTGCCCTTCGGCGCCGCCGGCAGGTGGTGCAGCCGCCAGCCCAACTCGGCGGGCGTCTTGTCGCCCTTGGTGTGGTTGCAGCGCGCGCAGGCCGCCACCACGTTCTCCCAGGCGTGCCGGCCGCCCCGGCTACGCGGGAAGACGTGGTCGATGGTCTCCGCCGGCCCGCGACAGTAGGCGCACCGCCACCCGTCCCGGGCGAAGATCCCCCGGCGGGAGAGGCCCACCTGGGTGCGGTAGGGCACCCGGACATAGCGGGTCAGCCGCACCACGGAGGGCACCGGGAGCGCGTTGCGCGCGCTGTGCAGGATGCCCTCGCCGTCGGCCACGCAGACCGCCTTGGCGGAGAGGACGAGGATGGCGGCCCGACGCACCGACACGACGCACAGGGGCTCGTAGGTGGCATTGAGAACGAGTGCACCGGAGCCCGCCGTGGGTCGTATGTCAGGCATCGCGCTCACCCTCCCGGTCCAGCCCTCCCGCCGCCACCACGCCGAGACCGCCCCGCGCACTGCGCGGAACGGCCCCGGCGCCGGCCGGATCACCGACGTCCGTTGGGCCAATAGTCCCTGATCGCGCCCCGGATTGCACGCACTAATCCCGGAAGTGGTTTATTGATCATCTCGAATCGAGGTGGACCGCCATCGGGGCAGTCGAGAAACCATCGACAGTTGTCGAAGCTCGACGCCCACCTCCCCGCGCGGGCGCACCGGAGGCGGGCCCGCGAGCCGGCCACGGCGGCGGCCCGGCCGGGCGGCGGCGCCGCCGTCCCGCCGAGCCCCGCCATGACGCGCGGGCGCGGACGCCGGTCCCACCGGATCCCGCGCCGGCACCACTTCCCGCCGGGACCACCCGGTCCGAGAAGGCTCACCGACGTGGCTTGGGCGACGCATTCCGCGCAATAAGCGACCACTCCGCCGGAGGCGGTTTTCAGCAGCGCTTCAGCGAGCTGATCCTGTTCTCGGTATTCGTGCTCATCACGTCAATCTTCTGCCCCGCCGGCATGAGCGCCACCAAGCCCCCTTGGTAGCCCGTCCCGTCCCAGACACACCACGTGTCGGAGGTGCGATTCCACATGCTCTCGGTGTTGTTGTTCATGCCCTGCGGGCCGATGTCGTCGCCGAGGTTCACGTCTCCGGTGCTGTACGTGGCGAGCACGCCCGCCCCGCGAGGTGCGGAGAACAGACAGAACTTCCCCGACGGGCAATCGCTGAACGCCGCCTGCGCCGGGGTGGCGACAGCGAGGGGAGTCAGCAGGACCGGAACTGCGGCCCAACCGAATACGATCCGCTTCATCTTGTTCATGGCGTGAGACTAGGTCTTCCCATCGCACCCGTCAAACATTCACATCCATGAGAATCACGTTTCGGCAGCACACTTGCCGGAACACACTTTCCCCCGCCGGGAATAGACCCGTAATACCAGTGATCTACAGGTAAATGCGGGTAAGAGCAGGTCGACACCGGCCAATCAGGATTGCCGCACCAATCGTCGACGCGCTCCCGGGGAACGACACCGGCGTACCAAGATGACCGGTTCCGCCCGGGATGATCGCCGCCCGGCCCGCCGCCGCCGGGGCGGGCCCGTGCGGTCCCGGCGCCGCCGGTGGGGTACGAATTTCCCGTGAATGTCTCCGACCTGATCACCGCCGTGCTGTCCGCCGTCTCCGACCGGCGCCCGGACTGCAAGGGCAGCAGTTCCTGCGAGTGGGTGTACCGGGCCACCAACTCCGCCTGGTTCGCCGAGAGCAGCTACTGGATCCTGCTGAAGCCGCTGCGGATCGCGCTGATCCTGCTGCTGGCCGTCGCCGCCCGCTGGGCGTTGCACCGCACCATCAACCGGCTGGTGCGCACCACCACGCAGGGCTCGGTGCCGACGATGCTCCGTCCGCTGCGCGAGCGGATCCCCAGCGCCGCCCTCGACCCGGAGCAGTTCGTGCCGGAACGCCGGCGGCAGCGCGCCGAGGCGATCGGGTCGGTGCTGCGCAGCATGGTCACCGCGTTCGTCTTCGGCATCGCGCTGCTGATGGTGCTCAAGGAGTTCAGCTTCGACCTGGCGCCGCTGCTGGCCAGCGCCGGCATCGCCGGCGTGGCGCTCGGCTTCGGCGCGCAGAGCCTGGTCAAGGACCTGATCGCCGGCCTGTTCATGCTGATCGAGGACCAGTACGGGGTGGGTGACACGGTCGACCTCGGCGAGGCGACGGGCGTGGTGGAGGCGGTGGGCCTGCGGGTCACCACGGTCCGCGACGGCCGGGGCGTGCTCTGGTACATCCGCAACGGGGAGATCATCCGGGTCGGCAACAAGAGCCAGGGCTGGGCGCTGGTCGTGGTGGACCTGCCGATCGGCTTCGCCGGCACCGAGGAGGCCACCGCCGTGCTGCGGACCGCGGCGGCGTCGGTGGCGCTGGACCCGGAGCTGGCCCCACAGGTCGTGGAGCAGCCGGAGGTGCTCGGCGTGGAACAGATGACCGTCGACGGCGCGGTGATCCGCACCGTGGTCAAGACCACCGCCGAAGGACAGTTCGCGGTCGGCCGTGAGCTGCGCCGCCGACTCGCGGAGGCGCTGGAGAACTCCGGGATCACCGCCCGGATCGCCGCCGCCCGGCTCTATCCCGGGCTGCCGCCGCAGCCGCCGGCGCCGCTCCGGCCGGAGGGAACGGGCACCGGCGGGGCCGCCTGAGGGCCGGCGTGGACGACCGATTTCCGGGGGTCGCGCCTCGCGCGGCCCCTCGGGTATCGTCCGTTCGTTCAGTCGGAGATGCGACGATCAATCCGTTCGCCCTAGTCAGTTGTCAGACGATCGGGCAGAATCCGGTGAACACGCTCCCCCGGGGAGTGTGTCGTGTCCTCGCCGATCGGTTGATCTGACGACGGTTCCCGGTCGGGCCATCACAAGTGGCCGGCTCGGAACGATGGAGGCGACGGTGTCCGACCAGCGACCCGCCGAGGAGAGTCCGGCCACCTTCCGTGACGTGTTCGGCCAGTCGGAGTTCCGCGCGCTGTTCGCCGCCAACGTCCTGTCCTGGGTCGGCGACTACCTCGCCAAGGCCGCGGTCACCGTGCTCGTGCTGCGCGAGACCCAGTCGGTCGCGCTCTCCGCCGCCGCCTTCGCGGCCAGCTACCTGCCCTGGCTGATCGGCGGCCCGCTGCTCTCGGCGCTCGCCGAACGGCACCGCTACCGCCGGGTCATGGTGCTCTGCGACCTGATCCGGATGGCGCTGATGGTGCTGGTCGCCATGCCGTTCATGCCGGCCTGGTCGATCCTCGGCCTGATCTTCCTGGCGACGCTGGCCAACCCGCCGAGCCAGGCGGCGCGCTCGGCGCTGCTGCCGCACGTCCTCACCGGCGACCGGTTGGTGGTGGGCCTCGCCGCCTCGACCAGCGCGGCGCAGGCCGCCCAGGTCGTCGGCTACCTCGCCGGGGCGACCATCGCGGTGCTGGATCCGAGCACCGCGCTGCTGCTCAACGCGGGCACGTTCGCGCTGTCGGCCGCGCTGGTCCGGTTCGGCCTGCGCGACCGCGCCCCGTCGATGACCGAGGCGCACCGCAGTCACCTGCTGCGGGAGACCGCGCAGGGCTTCCGCATCGTCTTCGAACGACCGGTGCTGCGCGCCATCGCGGTGCTGGTGTTCAGTGCCATGCTCTTCTCGATCGTGCCGGAGGGGCTGGCCGCCGGTTGGGCCGCCGAACGCACCGACGGCGGCATGGACACCGGCACCGCCCAGGCGGTCATCATGGCCGCCAACCCGATCGGCTACGTCTTCGGCGGGCTGCTGATCGGCCGGCTCGCCACGCCGGCCCGCCGGCTGGCCCTGATGCCGCCGCTGGCGGTCCTCGCGCCGGCGGTGCTCGTACCCTCGCTCCTCGATCCGCCGCCGGTCGTGGTGGCGCTGCTGGCCGCCGCGTGCGGCTTCGCGGTCGGCGGCATCGTCCCGGTCGCCAACGGCCTCTTCGTGCAGGCGCTGCCGGACGGCTACCGGGCCCGGGCGTTCGGCGTGATGGCCAGCGGCACGCAGATCCTCCAGGGCGTCTCGGTGCTGGCCACCGGCGCGCTCGCCGAGCGGTTCACCATCCCGACGGTGGTCGGGCTGTGGAGCGCGGCCGGGGTGCTGCTCATGATCGTCGCGGCGGTCACCTGGCCCCGCCCGGCGACGATCGGGGCCGCCGTCGACGCCGCCCGCGCCGAGTCGGCCGCCGGGAGCGGCCCTCCGGCGGCCCGGGAGCCGGCCGGGGGCGACCGGGGGCGGGAGCCCGCCCGGCACCGGCACGCGGTGACGTGACCTCCGCCGCCCGGCGGGCGGGCGAGCGCGGCCACCGGGGCGCGCCTGGCAGGATGGGAGCGTGACTTCCCCAGGCGAGTCGATGACGCTGTTCGAGGCGATCGGCGGTGAACCCGCCTTCCGCAAGCTGGTCGACGAGTTCTACGCCGGCGTCGCCGACGACCCGCTGCTGCGGCCGATGTACCCGGAGGAGGACCTGGGCCCGGCGGCGGACCGGCTGACCCTGTTCCTGATCCAGTACTGGGGCGGCCCGCGCACCTACTCGGACCAGCGCGGGCACCCACGGTTGCGGATGCGGCACGCCCCGTTCCGGATCGGCGCCGCCGAACGCGACGCCTGGCTGCGCCACATGCGGCACGCGGTGGACACGCTGGACCTGCCGCCGCAGCTCGCCGTCGCGCTCTGGGACTACCTGGAGCGGGCCGCGTACTTCATGGTGAACGTGGCGGACGACCCGGCCGCCGGCTGACCGGCGCCCCGGGGGTGCGGGCTCAGAGCAGGGCGCCCTCGTCGTGCAGCCAGTCGACGAACGTGGTGGCCACCGCCGCGCCGCAGTCGAGCATCTCGACCAGCAGCGCGTCGTGGGTGCCGGCGCCGAGCGGCACCTGGAGCTCGGCGTAGATCGGGAGCTGGCCACGCTCGGTCGGGTCGCCGATGTACGCCTTACAGAACCGTCGGGTGTGGTTCCACTCGTTCACCACCCGGTAGGCCCGGTCGGCCCAGTCCGGCGGCACGGTCGCGTGTGGACGGGCCCGCATGACGAGGATCTCGTCCTCCGGCCCCTCCAGCGCGACCAGCACGGCGTGCCGCTCCCACATGGCCAGCAGGTTGCCGTCACCGTCGGCCAGGTAACGCACGTCGAGCAGGTCGAGCGCGTCACAGACCCGGCTCAGCGTGACCGGGGCGACCGTGGCCGGCATGTCCGCGATGACCGGCCGCTCGGGCGCCGCCGCGTCGTCGTCCGGCCGGCGTGGGGTCGGTGGCCCGACCCGGACGCTGTCGTCCACTGTGGTCCCGCTTCGGGTTTCCGGATCGCCGCCACCGGCGGGACCGGGGCGCCATGACCACCACGGCATCGCTCGCGCACCTCACTCCCCAGCGGATCCAGCCGCCTACGGTGCGTTGGATCCGAGGATGGACGGTACCCGGACAGCCGGCAGGAGGCATCCCCCCACCGGCCGCCCCAGCCCGGAAGAATGATGCCGGGTCATCCGTTCGGATGAACCCGGGTAGGCGTGAGTGCAAGGTCGGCGACCGTCCGCGACCATGCCGCCCCGTACGGGCCGACCAGCCCGACCCAGTGGCCGGCCACCCGCACCTGAACGTCGCCGGCGCCGGTGCCGAGGAAGCCGAGCCGCACCACGCCCTGCACCAGCCGCTGCGACACCTCCACCGGCGCGCCCGGCTCGCCGTCCGGGGTCACCACCACCGCGACGTGGTCCAGCAGCGCGTCCCGCAGCACCCGCTGGCCGACCGCCCGGCCCGCCACCCCGTGGGTGGCCGCCTCGCGCAGCGTCCCGGCCGCCGCGTCCGCGATCCGGCGCAGCTCCGCGCCGGGGAGCAGCTCGACCGGGCGGCTGACCGGTGGCGGCAGCGGCCAGCGCCAGCCGTCGTCGCGTCGCCGCGGCAACCCCGCGCCCCCGGCGGAGAGTTCGGCCAACAGGTCCGCGGCGGCGACCGTGACGTCGCCGGGCGCGTCCCCGGGCACGGTACGCACCACGAGCACCCCCCACGGCAGGCGGGCCCAGAGGGCGGTACGGCCGGCGCCGGGCACCGGACGGAGCCGGACCAGGACGGCCGGGTCGAGCCGGACCAGCCGGGCGAGGAACGCGCCGGCGTCGGCCACCCCGGTCAACCCGTGCCCGCCCGTCGTCCCGGTCATCCGGTCAGCCCGGGGGCGTGGCGGAGCAGGAACACCCGCTCGTCGGCGGAGATCCGGCGCGGGCGCTGGGTGGACAGATCGAACGGGACCAGCACCGACCGGGCGGTGCCGGCCAGCGTGTCACCGTCGTACAGCTCGTACGCGACCGAGAAGGAGGCGGCCCGGATCTCGTCGACCCACAGCTCGATCCGCACCGTCGGCGCCGCCTCCGCGCTGGCCCGGCCGAGCGCGTAGTCGACCGGGCGCAGGTAGTCGACCTCGTGCCGGCGGATGACCACCCCGTCGGCGAACGAGTCGACGCCCCACGCCCGGCCGCCGGCGAACATCATCGCCACCCGGGCCTCCTCGTACAGCGTGAGGAAGCGGGCGTTGTTGACGTGGCCGTACGCGTCCAGGTCGGACCAGCGCAGCGCGCAGTGGTAGACGAACCGGTCAGTCACGGGTGAGCTTGCGGTAGGTCACCCGGTGCGGCCGGGCCGCGTCGGCGCCCAGCCGGTCGATCTTGTTCTTCTCGTACGCCTCGAAGTTGCCCTCGAACCAGAACCACCTGGCCGGGTTCGCGTCGTCGCCCTCCCAGGCCAGGATGTGCGTGGCGACCCGGTCCAGGAACATCCGGTCGTGGGAGATGACCACGGCGCAGCCGGGGAACTCCAGCAGCGCGTTCTCCAGGCTGGAGAGCGTCTCCACGTCCAGGTCGTTGGTCGGCTCGTCGAGCAGGATGACGTTGCCGCCGATCTTCAGCGTCAGCGCCAGGTTGAGCCGGTTGCGCTCGCCGCCGGAGAGCACCTTGGTGGGCTTCTGCTGGTCCGGCCCCTTGAAGCCGAACGCGGCGATGTACGCCCGGGACGGCATCTCGACCTTGCCCACCATGAGGTGGTCCAGCCCGTCGGAGACGACCTCCCAGACGGTCTTGTCCCCGTCGAGGCCCTGCCGGTTCTGGTCGACGTACGACAGCGAGACGGTCGGTCCGACCTTGACCTCGCCGCCCGTCGGCTGCTCCAGCCCGACGATGGTCTTGAACAGCGTGGTCTTGCCGACGCCGTTCGGGCCGATGATGCCGACGATGCCGTTGCGCGGCAGCGAGAACGACAGGTTGTCGATCAGCACCCGGTCGCCGAAGCCCTTGGTCAGGTTGTGCGCCTCGATGACGGTGCTGCCCAGGCGCGGGCCCGGCGGGATCTGGATCTCCTCGAAGTCCAGCTTGCGGGTCTTCTCCGCCTCGGCGGCCATCTCGTCGTACCGGTCGAGGCGGGCCTTGGACTTGGTCTGCCGCGCCTTGGCGTTCGACCGGACCCAGTCCAGCTCCTCGGTGAGGCGCTTGCGCATCTTGGCGTCGCGACGACCCTCGACGGAGAGCCGGGCGGCCTTCTTCTCCAGGTAGGTGGAGTAGTTGCCCTCGTAGCCGATGGCCCGGCCGCGGTCCAGCTCCAGGATCCAGCCGGCCACGTTGTCGAGGAAGTACCGGTCGTGGGTGATGGCCAGGACGGTGCCGGCGTACTTGGCCAGGTGCTGCTCCAGCCACTGCACGCTCTCCGCGTCCAGGTGGTTGGTGGGCTCGTCGAGCAGCAGCAGGTCGGGCGCCTCCAGCAGCAGCTTGCACAGCGCCACCCGGCGGCGCTCACCACCGGAGAGCTGGGTCACGTCGGCGTCCGGCGGCGGGCAGCGCAGCGCGTCCATGGCCAGTTCGAGCTTGGAGTCGATGTCCCACGCGTCGGCGTTGTCCAGCTCCTCCTGGAGCTTGCCCATCTCCTCCATCAGCTCGTCGGAGTAGTCGGTCGCCATCTGCTCGGCGATCTTGTTGAACCGCTCCAGCTTCGACTTGGTCTCGGCGACCGCCTCCTCGACGTTGCCCAGGACGGTCTTGGCGTCGTTCAGCGGCGGCTCCTGCGCCAGCATGCCGACGGTGAAGCCGGGCATGAGCCGGGCCTCGCCGTTGCTCGGCCGGTCCAGCCCTGCCATGATCTTGAGCAGGCTGGACTTGCCGGCGCCGTTCGGGCCGACCACACCGATCTTGGCACCCGGCAGGAAGCTCAACGTCACGTTGTCCAGCACGACCTTGTCGCCGTGCGCCTTGCGTGCCTTCTCCAGGACGTAGATGTAGTGAGCCACGGTGCGGGCTACCTCCGTCGGTTGCGATCGCGGGCTTGCGGGGTGCGGGGCGCGGGCTTCGACTCCGCCCGCCGCCGCCGGCCGGGAGCCGGCCGTGCGCACGCCGCCGTCAATCCTGACAGGTACGGGCGGCCGCGCCCACATCACCCCACCCCAGCCCTGGTACGGCGTGGCGCATTGCACCCCTCGATACCACTGGATAGCCTTACCGGTATGACCAAGAAGATCGCGATCAGCGTCCCGGACGACGTCGCGGCTCGACTGGCGGAGGAACCCAACGTCTCCGCCTTTGTCACGGAGAGCGTGCGGCAGCGGATGGCCGGGGAACGCACCCGTCGGGCCCTGCGACAGGTCGGCTTCCGACTCGCCGAGGACCGGCTGGCCGAGGCGGGACGCACGCTCGACGAGGCCCAGGCAGCGATCACGCCGGAACTGCGCGCCCGGGCGGCGGCGCTGCTGAGCGAGTCGTCCCGTGGCCGGTTGACCGTCGGTGGCTGACCCCGGGCTGGTGCTCGACACCGCGTGCCTGCTGGCCTATTCCGAGGGCGCCGAGACGGTCGGCGAGCAGATCGTCCAGGTGGCGGACCGAGGGCAGTCCGTGCTCGTGCCCGCGCTCTGCCTGGCCGAGGCGTACCGCCGGGTGACCACCGACGGGTGGCGCCTGCTGGACATTCTGGGCGACCTCGACCAAGTGGTGGTCGCCCCGGTCGCCCACGACATGTGCATGTTCCTCGGCGGCTGGTCGCGCACGCTGGGCAGCATGGACCTGGCCCAGACGGCGCTGGAGGCCGCTCGGGCCACCACACCGATCATGACGGACCGGCGGGAGCTGCTCGGCGAGGTGCTGCCGAAGGAATGGCCGGTCATCGACCTCTGAGCCGGGTGTCGACAAGATCACGGGCAGGGTTCGGCGGTTCCGGGGGCGGGTAGTGGACTCCGGCACGGGGGATCAGACGCCGCAGCTACGCTCAGTACGCTCATCGCGGTGGACCCGTCAGTACCCGGAGGTGGCCGATCGTGACCGTCCGTAGCTCCTTTGTCGTAGTGGCCAACCGACTGCCGGTCGACGAGGTGAGCACACCCGAGGGACGGCAGTGGCGGCGCAGCCCCGGCGGCCTGGTGACCGCGCTGCACCCGGTGCTCGCCGAGCACCAGGGCACCTGGGTCGGGTGGGCCGGCGGCACCGGCGCCGCGCCCGAGCCGTTCGACCTGGAGGGCATCCGGCTGCACCCGGTGCCGCTGAGCGCCGAGGAACTGGAGCGCTACTACGAGGGCCAGTCCAACGCGACGATCTGGCCGCTCTACCACGACGCCGTCGAGACGCCCGCCTACAAGCGGCGCTGGCGCGAGGCGTACCGGTTGGTGAACGCCCGGTTCGCGGAGGCCGCGGCGGACGTGGCGGCCGAGGGCGCCACGGTCTGGGTCCAGGACTACCAGCTCCAGCTCGTCCCGGCGATGCTGCGCGAGCTGCGCCCCGACCTGAAGATCGGGTTCTTCCTGCACATCCCGTTCCCGCCGATCGAGCTGTTCATGCAGATGCCGTTCCGCGCCGAGATCCTGCGCGGCCTGCTCGGCGCCGACCTGGTCGGTTTCCAGCAGCGGCTGGCGGCGCAGAACTTCGTCCGGCTGGCCCGGCACCTGCTCGGCCTGCGCTACGAGGGGCAGATGATCCAGGTCGACGGCCGGCAGGTGAAGGCCGGCGCGTTCCCCATCTCGATCGAGACCAGGGAGATGGAACGGCTGGCCGAGGACCCGACGATCCAGGCCCGGGCCAAGCAGATCCGCGAGGAGCTGGGCAACCCCAAGACGATCATCCTGGGCGTCGACCGGCTCGACTACACCAAGGGCATCGAGCTTCGACTCAAGGCCTTCCGGGAACTCCTTGCTGACGGAAAGTTGACAGTTCCGGACGCGGTTATGGTGCAGGTCGCCACGCCCAGCCGCGAGCGCGTGGAGCACTACCAGGCACTTCGGGTGAAGGTGGAACGCGAGGTTGGCCGGATCAATGGTGAATTCGGCCGGGTCGGCGTGCCGGCTGTTCATTATCTGCATCAGTCGTACAGTCGCTCCGAGTTGGCGGCGATGTACGTCGCCGCCGACGTGATGATGGTGACCCCGCTGCGAGACGGAATGAATCTGGTGGCCAAGGAGTACGTCGCATCGCGCGCCGACCAGGGCGGCGCGCTCGTGCTCAGTGAGTTCGCCGGCGCCGCCACCGAGCTGCGCCAGGCGTTCCTGTGTAATCCGCATGACCCGGACGCGGTGAAGGACGCGTTGCTCCGGGCCGTGCACGTCGAAAAACCCGAAGCCCGCCGCCGGATGCGCGTCATGCAGCGCCATCTGCGCAGCCACGATGTCGGCCACTGGGCCAAGTCGTTCCTCAGCGAGCTCGGTGTCCCCGATACGGAGGCTGCGTGACCCCGCCCGCTGCCGCCACCTCCTCCGGTGGCGTGCTCGACCCGGAACTGCGTGCCGCCATCGGCCGCATCGCCCGGACTCCCCAACTCCTGATCGCCTGCGACTACGACGGCACACTGGCGCCGATCGTCGAGGATCCGACCAGGGCCGTACCGCTGCCCGAGTCGGTGGCCGCGATCCGCGCGCTGGCCTCGCTGCCGCAGACCAGCGTCGCGGTGGTCTCCGGGCGCGCGCTGCGCGACCTGGCCACCCTCTCCCGGCTGCCGAGTGAGGTGCACCTGGTCGGCAGCCACGGCTCCGAGTTCGACATCGGCTTCGTCGAGCGGCTCAGCCCGGAGCTGATCGCGGTCCGGCACCGGCTCCGCCAGGAACTGCGCGAGATCGCCGCGGCCCACCCGGGCGTCCGGCTGGAACGCAAGCCGGCCAGCGTCGCCGTGCACACGCGGGGGGTCGACCCGCAGGTCGCCGCCGCCGCCGTGGACGCGGTCCGCGGCGGCCCCGCCACCTGGGACGGCGTCACCGTCACCCAGGGCAAGGAGGTCATCGAGCTGTCGGTGGTGGCCACCCACAAGGGCACCGCGGTCGACCAGCTCCGGACCCAGCTCGCGGCCGGTGCGGTGCTCTTCATCGGCGACGACGTCACCGACGAGAACGCGTTCGGCAACCTGCACGGGCCGGACGTCGGCATCAAGATCGGCCCTGGCGACACCCAGGCCGACTACCGGGTGGCCGAGCCGATCGAGGCGGCCCGCGCGCTCGGCCTGCTGCTGGAGACCCGGCGGCACTGGCTCTTCGGGGAGCGGGCGGTGCCGATCGAGCGGCACTCGATGCTCGCCAACGGGCGTACGGTCGCGCTCGTCACACCGGAAGCCAAGATCACCTGGCTGTGCCACCCGAAGCCGGACTCGGCGGCGATCTTCGCCGACCTGGTGGGTGGCAGCCCGGCCGGGCACTTCACCATCGGCCCGGAGCGCGGCGGCATCCCGCTGGGCCAGCGCTACCGCAGCAACACCATGACGGTGGAGACCCGCTGGTCCGGCCTGACCGTCACCGACTGGCTGGACCTGCCGGTCCGGGAGACCACACCTGACGACCCGGCCGTGGTCAGCGGCGACTCGACCCTGGTCCGGGTGCTCAGCGGCACCGGACGGGCCCGCGTCGAGTTCGCCCCGCGCCCCGAGTTCGGGCAGGTGGCGGTGCAGCTCCAGCCGCTCGACGACGGGCTGTTGGTGCTCGGCTCCAACGAGCCGGTCGCGCTGCACTCCCCCGGCGTCGAGTGGGAGGTCACCAACGACGCCGGGTACGAGACCGCGAAGGCGGTGGTGGACCTCTCCGCCGCCGGCGGGCAGGTGGTGCTGGAGCTGCGCTTCGGCACGCAGAGCCTGGAGCCGCACCGGGTGCCGGTGCACGAGCGGCAGGCCGCCGCCGAGCAGCCCTGGAAGGACTGGGTGGCCTCGCTGCGGCTGCCCACCACCGCCCGGGACCTGGTCGCCCGCAGCGCGCTGACCCTGCGCGGCCTCACCCACGAGCCGACCGGTTCGATCCTCGCCGCGGCGACCACCTCGCTCCCCGAGGAGCTGGGCGGCGTCCGCAACTGGGACTACCGCTACTGCTGGCTGCGGGACGCGGCGATGACCGCGCGGTCACTCGTCGACCTCGGCTCCACCGAGGAGGCCGAGGGGCTGCTGCGCTGGATCGACGGCGTGGTGGAGCGCACCGGCGGGCACCCGGAGCGGCTGCACCCGCTCTACACCGTCGACGGCTACGAGTTGGGCGCCGAGGCGGTCATCGACACGCTGCCCGGCTACGCCGGCTCCCGGCCGGTGCGGGTGGGCAACCTGGCCAACCACCAGCTCCAGCTCGACGTGTTCGGCCCGGTGGCGGATCTGATCGCCGCGGTGGCCGACGCCCGGGGCTCGGTCCGCGAGGACGAGTGGCGGGTGCTGGAGAACATGGTCGAGGCGGTACGCCGCCGCTGGCACGAGCCCGACCACGGCATCTGGGAGGCCCGCCTCCCACCCCGGCACCACGTGTTCTCCAAGGTCATGCTCTGGATGACCGTCGACCGGGCGCTGCACGTGGTGCGGCAGCACGGCGGCCAGGACCGGCCGGAGTGGGTCGACCTGCGCGACCGGATCGGGGCCAACGTGCTGGACGAGGGCTGGCATCCGGAGGCCGAGGCGTACAGCGTCGCGTACGGGCACGACGAGATGGACGCCTCGTCGCTCTGGATCGGCCTGTCCGGGCTGCTCCCCGGTGACGACCCGCGGTTCCTCTCCACCGTGCTCAAGATCGAGGCGGACCTGCGCAGCGGCCCGGTGGTCTACCGCTACCACTGGGACGACGGCCTGCCCGGCCGGGAGGGCGGCTTCCACATCTGCACGGCGTGGCTGATCGAGGCGTACCTGCGCACCGGCCGCCGCACCGACGCCGAGGAGCTGTTCACCCAGATGATCGACACGGCCGGCCCCACCGGCCTGCTCCCCGAGCAGTACGACCCGCTGGCCGAGCGGGGCCTGGGCAACCACCCCCAGGCGTACAGCCACCTCGGCCTGATCCGCTGCGCCCTGCTCCTGGACAACATGCTCAAGCAGTAACCCGACCACCTCTGACGCGGCCCGGGACCCCACGGTCCCGGGCCGCCCCACATCCCCCACCCCACCCCATCCACCCCAGGGGGTCAGGGGGTCGTCAGGGCGTTGACGACGTCGCCGATGACCACGATGGCGGGTGGGCGGAGGCCGGCGGCGGTGACGTCGGCGGCCACCGCGCCGAGAGTCGAGCGGAGAGTGCGCTGGGTGGCGGTGGTGCCCTCCTGGATCACCGCCGCCGGGGTGGTCGGCGGTCTGCCGTGCGCGATCAGCGTCGCCGCGATCGCCGCCAGGTTCTTCAGGCCCATCAGGACCACCAGCGTGCCCCGCAGACCGGCCAGCGACTCCCAGCTCACCAGCGATGCCGGCGAGTCCGGCGCGACGTGCCCGGACACCACGGTGAACTCGTGCGCCACCGCCCGGTGGGTCACCGGCACCCCGGCCACCCCGGGCACCGCGATCGCGCTGGTCACCCCCGGTACCACGGTCACCGGCACCCCCGCCTCGGCGCAGGCAAGCAACTCCTCGCCACCGCGCCCGAAGACGTACGGGTCGCCGCCCTTGAGCCGGACCACCACCTTGCCGGCCCGGGCGCGGTCCACCAGGATCCGGTTGATCTCCTCCTGGGCGCGCGACGGCCCGTACGGGATCTTCGACGCGTCGACCAGCTCGACGTCCGGCCGCAACTCGTCCAGGAGCAGCCCGGGGACGAGCCGGTCGGTGACCACCACCTCGGCCTCGGTGAGCAGCCGCCAGCCCTTCACCGTGATCAGCTCCGGATCGCCGGGCCCGGCCCCGACCAGAGCCACGCGTCCACCGCGGCCGGCACCGGAGGCGTCGGCGGTGCTGGCGGTGCGGGCGTCAAGCGGGTCCCTCTCCTCTACCGAATCCGTTAACAGGGGGCCCGTCCTTGCGCTCAGGAGGGTGCGGACGGCGTCACGGACCGCCCTCGCGCGGTGCGGGTCGCCACCGCCGAGCACGGCCACCGTCACCGGGCCGTGCCGGGTCACCGCGGGCGTCCACGCGCTGGCCGCGACCCGGTCGTCGGCCCGGACGCAGAAGATCCGCCGCTCGGCCGCGGCGGCGCTCACCGCCGCCGCGGCGGCCCGGTCGTCCACCGCGACGTGCGCCAGCCAGGCACCGTCCAGGTCACCGACGGCGAAGCGACGCGGCTCCCAGCGCAGCCGCCCGGCGTCGGCGTGGGCACGCAGCGCCGGCGTCAGCTCCGGCGAGACCAGCAGGACGTCCGCGCCGGCGTCGAGCAGCGCGGGCACCCGCCGGGTGGCCACCGCTCCCCCACCCACCACGACCACGCGCCGACCGGCCAACCGCAACCCAAGGGGGTACGGGCTGGGCGACGCCTCCGGGGCCGGCCCGCTCACTTCTCGGCCACCCCGGCCGAGTCGAACGTGGCCACCTCGTGCAGCACCCGGACCGCGCCGGTGACGACCGGCAACGCGAGCAGCGCGCCGGTGCCCTCGCCGAGCCGCAGCCCCAGGTCGACAAGCGGTTCCAGCCCGAGGTGCCGCAGCGCCACCGTGGCGCCCGGCTCGGCGCTGCGGTGTCCGGCGACCATGGCGCCCACCGCGTCCGGCGCGAACGCGGCGGCGGCCAGCGCGGCGCTGACCGCGATCACGCCGTCCAGGAGCACCGGCACCCGACGCGCGGCGGCGCCGAGGATCAGCCCGGCCAGCGCGGCGTGCTCCAGCCCGCCGACCGTCGCGAGGACGCCCAGCGGGTCGGCCGGATCGGGGGCGTGCCGCTCCAGCGCGGCCCGCACCACGCCGACCTTGCGGGCGTACGTCTCGTCGTCCACGCCGGTGCCCCGACCGGTCGCCGCCGCCGCGTCGACGCCGGTGAACGCGGCGACCAGCGCGGCGGCCGGCGTGGTGTTGCCGATGCCCATGTCGCCGGTGAGCAGGATGCCGGCGCCGGCGTCGACCAGCTCGCCGGCGATCCGGATGCCGGTCTCCACCGCTGCCCGGGCCTCGTCCCGGGTGAGCGCCGCGGTGACCGTCATGTCCCGGGTGCCGGCCCGCACGTTCGCCGCCACCAGACGCGGCCCGGCCGGGTCGGCGGGCGTCGCGACCAGGCTGGCGGAGAGCACCGCCGGGGCGGTGGGCGGGCCGTCCGAGGCGGCCGGGTCGACGAGCGGATCGTCCGAGGCGGCGGCGAGCGCGGCCGGGTCGGCGGACGGGCCGATCGGGAGCGGGGTGGCGACACCGACGTCGACCACGGTGACCGAGGCGCCGGCCTGCCGGGCGAACGCGTTGACCACCGCGCCGCCGGCCAGGAAGTTGCCGATCATCTGGGCGGTGACCTCCTGCGGCCACGGGGTCACCCCCTGGGCGTGCACCCCGTGGTCGCCCGCGAAGATCACCACCGCGGCCGGATCGGGCAGCGGCGGCGGACAGGTCCCGGCCAGCCCGGTGAGGCGTACCGAGAGCGGCTCCAGGGCGCCGAGCGAGCCGGCGGGCTTGGTCAGCCGGCCCTGCAGCTCGCGCGCCGCCGCCATGGCCGACTCGTCGAGCGGGCGGATCGCCGCGACGGTGGACTCCAGCATCATGCCTCCAGGATCCGTGCCAGTGTCTCGATGAACGCGTCGGTGGTGGCCCGGTCGCGTACCGCGATCCGGAGCCAGTCCGGGCCGAGCCCGGGGAACGTGTCGCCCCGGCGTACCGCCCAGCCGTGCTCGCGCAGCCGCTCCCGCAGCGCGGCGGCGCCGGGGGTGTGGATCAGGACGAAGGCGCTGGACGGACGCCCCGCCACGCGTACCCCGGGCAGGCCGGACAGGCGGCCCACCAGGTGCTCGCGGTCGGCGGCGAGCCCGGCGGCGATCGCGCGCTCGGCCGCGACCGCGACCGGCCCGGCGCAGGCGGTGGCGGCGGCGAGCGCCGGCGTGGAGACGGCCCAGAGCGGCTGGGCGGCGGCGAACCGGGCCAGCAGGTCGGCGGTGCCGAGCAGGTAGCCGATCCGCAGCCCGGCCAGCCCCCAGGTCTTGGTGAGGCTGCGGACCACCACGAGGCCGGGCAGGTCGCGGCGGGCGGCGAGGGATTCCGGCTCGCCGTCGACGCCGGGCGAGACGGTGGTGTCGGCGAACGCCTCGTCGACCACCAGCACCCGGCCGGGGCGGGCCAGCGCGGCGATCGTGTCCGCCGGGTGCAGCACCGAGGTCGGGTTGGTGGGGTTGCCGACCATGACCAGGTCGGCGTCGGCCGGCACCCGGGCCGGGTCGAGCCGGAAGCCGTCGGCCGGGTCGAGCAGCACCCGGTCCACCCGGTGACCGGCGGCGCGCAGCGCGGCCTCCGGCTCGGTGAACTGCGGGTGCACCACCACCGGGTGGCGGGTGTCGCGCAGCGCGCGGGCGATCAGCACGAAGCCTTCGGCGGCGCCGGCGGTGAGGAGTACCTCGTCCGGGGGTCGCCCGTGCCGGTGACCGACGGCGGCGCGGGCGGGGGCCGGGTCCGGGTACGCGGCCAGCTCGCCCAGCGCGGCGGTGACCGGGTCGGCCAGCCAGTCGGGCATCGGGGCGCGGCGCACGTTGACCGCCAGGTCCACCAGGCCGGGCGTGGCCTCGGCGTCCCCGTGGTGTGCCAGGTCGGGTTCGACGGGCGCGGCGGCGGGCGGAGGTGCGGGCATGACCGCGATCCTGCCGGGAAGCCGCGTCCCGGGACAGCGCATCCCGGCGTGGGTCGCGTCACGGCTCGCCCGTTTATGAATTCTTCTCATTTCCGAATCGGAAATGTCATAGCTTGACCCCGTGAGCAACCGACCCCTTGCGTCCGCCGGTCGTGCCGTGCCCCTTCTCCGTGCCGGGCTGATCGCCGGCATCGTCGTCGCCGCCGCGTTGTACCCGATGGCCGCCGTCACCGGCATCGGCGCGAAGGCCACCGCGCACGCCGTGGAGCAGAAGACGAACATCCTCAAGACCGCGCTGCCGGCCGAGACCTCGTACCTCTACGCGCCCGACGGCAAGACCGTGCTGACCATGTTCTACGAGGAGTACCGGCAGTACACCAAGATCGAGAACATGTCGCCGAACATCCAGCAGGCGATCGTCGCCGCCGAGGACAACCGCTTCTACCAGCACCACGGCGTCGACCCGAAGGGCGTGGCGCGCGCCTTCGTCTCCAACGCCCGCTCCGGCGGCGTCTCCCAGGGCGCCTCGACGCTCACCATGCAATACGTCCGGATGGCGCTGCGGGACAGCGCGAGCACGCCGAAGGAGGTCCAGGAGGCCACCCAGCAGACCAGCCTGCGCAAGGTCAAGGAGATGCGCATGGCGCTCGACATCGAGAAGCACCTGAGCAAGGAGCAGATCCTCGAGCGCTACCTCAACTCGGCCTACTTCGGCCACCGGGCGTACGGCATCTACGCCGCCTCGCAGATCTTCTTCTCCAAGACGCCGGCCACGCTCACCCCGGTCGAGGCGGCCACGCTCGCGGGGCTGGTGAAGTCCCCCTCCGAGTACGACCCGATCACCTCCGACCAGAAGGACGCCACCGGCCGACGCAACTACGTGCTGGACAACATGGCCCGCCTCGGCTACCTGTCACCGGACGCCGCCGCCACGGCCAAGGCCCAGCCGATCAAGCTGAAGCTGACCGACCCGCCGAACGACTGCGCCGCGATCGACGGTGCGCACCGCGCCTGGGGCTTCTACTGCGACTACCTGAAGAACTGGTGGAGCGCCCAGCCCGCGTTCGGCGAGAACCGCCTCGAACGGATGGACAAGCTGCGTCGGGGCGGCTACCGGATCGTGCTCGCGCTCGACCCGAAGACGCAGGCGGCGGCCGAGAAGAACGTCGGCGCCAAGGACAACACCGGCAGCCCGTTCGCCAACGGCATCGTGGTCGCCGAGCCCGGCACCGGGCGGATCAAGGCGATGGCGGTGAACCGGAACTACTCGCTCGACCTGGCCGAGAACCCGAACAGCTCGAACCCGGAGGCCGGCCCGAAGGTCAAGGCGAACTACCCGAACACGGTGGCGCCGCTGCTCGGCGGCGGGACGCTCCCCGGCTACCAGGCCGGCTCCACGTTCAAGATGTTCCCGATGCTCGCCGCGCTCAACGCCGGGATGCCGCTGTCCACCGCGTACGACTCGCCCTACCGGTACCAGTCGGCGATCTACGACGGCTGGGCGCCGTCCAACGCCAGCGGCGCGATGACCGGCCGGCAGACCATGTGGTCCGGCTTCGGCAAGTCGGTGAACACCTACTTCGTGCAGTTGGAGGAGAAGGTCGGCGCGGACGCCGGGGTGCGCCTGGCCGAACAGCTCGGGCTGCGCTGGCGTACCGACGTGGACAAGGAGCAGGCGTCACCGGTCAAGGCGAGGAAGTGGGGCGCGTTCACGCTCGGCGTCTCCGACGCCACCCCGCTGGAGATGGCGAACGCGTACGCGGCCGTCGCCGCCGACGGACGCTACTGCGAGGCGATCCCGGTCAACGCGATCATGAATCGGGACGGCACGCCGGCCACCTGGTCCACGCCGGGCGGGGTGCGGCGGGAGGTGGCCAAGCCCCGGTGCCGCCAGGTGGTCAACGCGGACGCGGCCCGGGCCGCCACCGACGCGGCCCGCTGCCCGACCGGCGACACCCCGGCCAAGGGGAGCTGCGGCGGCTGGTCGACGGCGGACAGCGTACGGAAGACGGTCGGTCGGCCGGTCGCCGGCAAGACGGGCACCACGGACAGCACCCGGTCGGCGTGGTTCGTCGGCTACACCCCGGAGCTGGCCGCGGCGAGCTTCATCGCCGATCCGGACAACCCGTTCAACGCGGTGGGTGACGGGCAGTCCCAGATCCCGGTGAACGCGGTCGCCGAGACGCTGCGCGACGCCCTGAAGGGCCAACCGACGCGCCAGTTCACCCCGCCCTCCGACCAGATCGTCGGCTGACCGCCCCACCGACCGCCCGGGGGTGCGCCCGGGTTAGTTGATCAAGGAGTTTGCGCCCCGGGATCGCCCGATCCCCGACGCGAACTCCTTGATCGACATCGGGCGGGCGGGGCGGGACGCGGAAGGCGGGCCGGGGGCGGGTGGGGGCTCAGTGGAGGTCGGCGGCTACGAAGGACCACAGTTCCAGGTCGACGCGGGCGCCCCGGACGAAACCCGCGTTGCGGAGCAGGCCCTCGTAGCTGAAGCCGGCCTTCTCGGCAACCCGCCGGGAGGCGACGTTGCCCGGCGCCACCCGCAGCTCCACCCGCTGGAAGCCGTGCTCCAGGATCAACGCGATCGCCACCGCGTCCACCGCCTCCACCGCCAGGCCGAAGCCCCGGGCGTGCGGCGCGAGCGCGTACGACACCTCGGTGAGCCGGGCGCCCCAGTCGGTGCGCCGGGTCCAGAGGCAGCCGACCACCCGCTGGTCCTCCCGCCGCACCACCGCCCAGTGGTCACCGTCGCCGCTGTCCCGCCGCTGCCGGGCCAGCTCGGTGCACCAGGCCCGCCCGTCGATCTGCCCGGCCGCCTCGGCCAGCGGCAGCCAACGCTGGGTCTGCCGGTCGGCGAACACCTCGTCCACCGCCTCCGCGTCCACCGCGACCAGCCGGCGCACCTCGATCCGCGGAGTGGAGACGGTCAGCGCCGGGAACCGGCGTACCGCCACCTGACCGATCACGCCGGAGCCGCCACGGACGCCCGGGCGGCGGCCACCAGCCGCTCGGCGACACCGGGAAGCGCGGCCCAGTGCGGCACGAGCTGCGAGGCGTGCACCCCGTGGCGGACGAAGCCCTCCGGCGTGCCCCCGCCCCACTGCCAGGCCGGCCGGTCACCGGCCCGCGGCGTGAGCACCGCCGCGTGTTGCTTGTGCCCGGTCACCGTCACGCCGGCCGGGGCCACCACGCTGCCGGTGACCGCGGTGGCCTCCCGGTAGCCGACCACCAGGCCGTCCCGGACCGTGCCGACCGCGTCGAGCACCCCGCACATGGGCAGACCGTCCAGCTCACGGGCCAGCCACAGCAGGCCGGCCCCCTCGGCGACCACCGGCCGTCCGGAGCGGGCCAGCTCGGCCACCGCGATGCAGAGCCGGCGATTGGCGGAGAGTTGCTCCGCGTACGTCTCCGGGAGCGCGCCGCCGACGACCAGCGCGCGGGCCCCGGCGGGCAGCGCCTCGTCGCGCAGCGGATCGAGCGTGACCACCTCGGCGCCGGCGGCGCGCAGCAGCTCGACGGTCTCCGGATGGCTGTAGCTGCCGGCCGGGCCACCGGCCAGCGCGACCACCGGCCGCTCCGCGGCGTCCGACGGCCCGTCCGCCGGGTCGGGCGACCAGGGCTCGACGGTGAGCGCGGGGGCGGAGCGGGCCAGCGTGAGCAGCCGGTCGAGGTCGACGGTGGCGGCCACCGCCTCACCGAGCCGACGCACCCCGCGCTCGGCCTCGGCGTCGCCGCGCACCACCGGCGCGGCGCCGTGCCGGCGGGCGGGCAGCACCGGGGGCAGCTCGTGCCGGCGCAGCGCGCCGTAGACCGGCACCCCCACGTCGTCCAGCGCCTCCCGCAGCAGCGTCTCGTGCCGGGGCGAGGCCACCCGGTTGAGGATCACGCCGCCCAACCAGAGCTGCTCGTCGTACGCCCGGAAGCCGTGCACGAGCGCGGCCACCGACTGGCCCATCGCGGCCACGTCCACCACCAGCACCACCGGGCTGCGCAGCGCGGTGGCGACCGCGGCGGTGGACTCGCTCTCCGGCCGGCCGGCCACCGAGTCGTACAGCCCCATGGTGCCCTGCACCAGCGCGAGCCCGGCCCCGGCCGCACCGTGTGCGAAGAGCGGGCCGACCCGCTCCGGACCGACCAGCCGCGGGTCCAGCGTGCGCCCCGGCCGGCCGGCGGCCAGCCCGAGGTACGCCGCGTCCACCTGGTCCGGGCCGACCTTGAACCCGGCCACCGCAAGCCCCCGGTCGGCGAGGGCCGCGAGCAGGCCGAGGGAGAGGGCACCGGTGCCGTGCCCCGAGGAGGGCGCGCTCAGCACGACCCGCGGCACGTCGGTCATTCTCGACTCCTGGATCCTCCGGGTGATTTCCGCCCGCGTGACCATACCCGTCCGGTCCGCTCCACGACGGCCGCCCGCCGCCCCGATCACCGCCGGCAACCGCGAGTGGCCCCGCTCATACGGGTAGCCTTGACCACCGTGTACCGGTTCCTGCTGACCCCGCGCTGGCTGGGCTACCTGGCGCTGACCCTGGTGGCCGCCGCGGTGATGGTGTTCCTGGGCAACTGGCAGCTGGACCGTTACCACGGGCGGACGGCGGTCAACGAGCGGATCGACGCCGGCGCCACCATGACGCCCGCGCCGCTGCGGAACGCGCTGCCCGCGCCGACCGGTGGCCCGGGCAGCGTGGGCCCGGCCCCGGCGGAGCGCCTCACCTGGAGCCGGGTCACCGCCACCGGCCGCTACGACAACACCAACGTCGTCCTGATCCGCGGCCGGACCGTCGACAACACGGTCGGCTTCGAGGTGCTCACCCCGCTGGTGCTCGCCGACGGCACCGCGGTGCTCGTCGACCGCGGCTGGATCCCGCCCGTCCCGGGCGCCGGCGCGACCGTCCAGCCCTCCGTGCCGGTGGCGCCGGCCGGCGAGGTGACCGTCACCGGCCGGGTGGTCGGCAGCGAGAGCGGCGGCGGTGGGGTGGCCCGCCGCGACGGCAAGCTGGAGGCCCGCCGCATCGACATCTCCCGCCTGGCGAAGCAACTGCCCTACCCGGTGACCGGCGGATACGTGCTGCTGGACGGCCAGACGCCGGCCGCCGACCCGGCGTTCCAGGCGGTGCCGATCGGGCACACCAACAACTGGCAGAACTTCGGCTACGTGTGGCAGTGGTGGATCTTCGCGGTGATGAGCCTGGTCGGCTACGGCTGGGTGGCGCGCCGGGAGGCCCGCCGGCGGGCCGGCCTGGACGGCCCGCGTGTGCCGGTGGACCGGGCCGCCGAACCGGCAGCCGCCGGGCCCGCCGCCCCCTGAGCCCGGGCCGGCCGGCTCAGCCGGTGACCCGGCCGGCGTGGATCGCCCGGACCGCGTCGATCGTGTCCGCCTCGGCGGCGGTCTTGTCGTCCCGGTAGCGCACCACGCGCGCGAAGCGCAGCGCCATCCCGCCCGGGTAGCGGCTGCTGGTCTGCACCCCGTCGAAGGCGATCTCGACCACCTGCTCCGGCCACACCCGGACCACCCAGTCACCCTTCTCCACGGCCAGCGCCAGGAACCGCTCGGTCTGCCAACGCAGCAGCTCGTCGGTCAACCCCTTGAACGTCTTGCCGAGCATGACGAACTCGCCGGTGCCCGGGTCGCGGGCGCCGAGGTGCAGGTTGGACAGCCAGCCCTGGCGCCGGCCGCTGCCCCACTCCACCGCCAGCACCACCAGGTCGAGCGTGTGCCGGGGCTTGACCTTGACCCAGGCCGCGCCGCGCCGCCCGGCGTCGTAGGGCGCGGCCGGGTCCTTGACGACCACCCCCTCCTGGCCGGCGTCGACCGCCGCGGCGAACGCCGCCGCGGCCTGCGCCGCGTCGTCCACCTCCACCCGGCCGACCAGCAGCGCCGGGTCGACCGCGCGGGCCAGCGTCGCCCACCGCTCCCGCCCGGGCAGGTCGATCAGGTCGGCGCCGTCGAGGTGCAGCAGGTCGAAGAAGTACGGCGTGAGCACCGGCTCGCCGGCACGCTCGGCAGCGGCGAGCACGGCCGGCGCGACCGGGGTGCGGCCGGTGGTGCTGGGCGTGGTGCGCCGGGCCGCGTGGCTCGACGTCTGCTGGAACGGCAGCGGCCGGCCGGCGGCGTCCAGCCCGATCGCCTCGCCGTCGAGCACCAGCTCCCGGGCGGGCAACGCGCGGACGGCGGCCACCACCTCGGGCAGCCGGCCGGTGATCTCATCGAGGCTGCGGGTGAACACCGCGATGTCCTGCCCGGAACGGTGCACCTGGATGCGGATGCCGTCGAGCTTGACGTCGACCACCGCCGGCGTGCCGGTGGCGGTCAGCGCCTCGTCGACCGAGGGCGCACTCTGGGCCAGCATCGGCGCGAGCGGGCGGCCCACCTGGAGCCCGAACCCGGCCAGCGCGGCGGCGCCGCCGGTGAGCGCCGCGACCGCCACCGCCCGCAGGTCGCCGGCGAGCAGCAGGGCCCGCCGGACGACCGTGACCGGCACCTCGGCGGCCCGGGCCACCGCCTCGGCGAGCAGACCGGCCTGGGCGCCCTGACGCAGCTCCCCCCGGAACAGCCCGACCAGCAGGCGTTGCTCGTCGGCGGTCGCGGCGGCGAAGAGCCGGCCGACCAGCTCCCGCCGGCGGGCCTGGGAGCCGGTGCCGCCGACCCGGGAGATCTCCTCGATCGCCGCGTCGACGCCGGACACGGTCAGCGTCGGCGCGGCGGCCGGTGGCGGCAGGTCACGCAGCCCCGCCCAACCGACGCCGGTCTGTCGTTGGCGCAGCTCACCGGCGAGATAGCCGGCGCCGGCCGCGATCTCGGCCGGGTCGAGCCCGCGCAGTGCGGCGGCCAGCAGCTCCACCTTGGCCCGCCGACCACCGGTGGCACCGACCGCGGCCGAGGTGGCCGCCAGCTCCGCGAAACGCACGCCCACATCCTGCCAGTCACCTGTGACAGCGGGGCGCTTCCGGCGGCCCGGCCCACCGCATCGGGTGCGCCGGGCCGGCCGAATCGCCCCGCCGAGCCGATCGCGCGGCCGGTCGGCTCGCGCGGATCGCGCGGTCGGCCGGATCGCGCGGATCGCGCGGTCGGCCGGATCGCGCGGATCTTCCGGTCGGCCGGATCGCGCGGGTTGCGCAGCCGGGCGGATCGCGCGGCCGGGCGGGAGGGTCAGGCCGAGACCGGCTCCTCCACGCGCAGGCCGCGCCCGCGCACGCCGTCGGCGACCCGGGTGAGCAGCGCGTCGAGCGTGACCAGCGTGGCAGAGAGCTCACCGAGCTGTTCCTTGAGCGTGGCCTCGGGCCACGCGGAGACGTCGACGTCCCCCAGAGCACGGACGGCGGCCTGGAGCCGCACCATCTCGTCGTTCGTACGCATGTTCGAAAGGCTATAACACCCAGCTCGCCGACACACCGCAAACTCCGACATCCATCCCGAAGTTACGGTTTCGACACCGGGCGCGGCGCGACCGGGCGATGAGGTGGGTCGAAGGCGATATACCGCAGAGGCATAATTATGACCGTCAGGCATATCGCTTCCGACCGCATCGCCTCGCCCTTTCATCACCCACCGTGACGGCCGGCACCGTGACGCAGAGCCGGCCACCGTGACGCAGAGCCCGGCGCCGTGACGCAGCCGGGCATCGTGACGGCGCCGGCCGCCCTGACCACACCGGCCACCGTGCCTGCCGACGTCCGCCGGTCAGACGCGGCCCGCCTCGGCCACCTTGGCCAGCAGCAGCGCCTCGGCCAGGCAGACCCGGGCGAACTCCCCCAGGTGGAGGCTCTCGTTCGGGCCGTGCGCCCGGGCGTGCGGGTCCTCCACGCCGGTCACCAGGATCGCCGCCCGCGGGAACATCTCCTGGAACGTGGCGATGAACGGGATCGAGCCACCCACCCCGATGTCGACCGGGTCGGTGCCGTCCCAGGCACCCCGGAACGCGGCCCGCGCCGCGTCGAACATCGGCCCGCTGGCGTCGATCACGCACGGCGCGCCGTCGTGCTCGAACGTCACCGTCACCTGCGCGCCCCACGGCGCGTTCCGCTCCAGGTGCGCGGTCAGCGCGGCGTACGCCTTCTTCGGGTCGTCGCCCGGCGCCAGCCGTACGCTCAGCTTCGCCTTCGCGGCCGGGACCAGCGCGTTCGGTGCCTCGCCGGTGGCCGGCGCGTCGATGCCGAGGATCGCCAGCGCCGGCTTCGTCCAGAGCCGGTCGGTGATCCGGCCGGTGCCGAACAACCGCGCGCCGTCGACCAGGCCGACCTCCGCGCGGAACCGGTCCTCCGGGTAGTCGACGACGGCGCCCTCGCGGCCGGCCAGGCCGTCCACCGCGACGTCGCCGGCGTCGTCGTGCAGCGTGCCGAGCAGCCTCACCAGCGCGGTCAGCGCGTCCGGCACGGCGCCGCCGAACATGCCGCTGTGCACCGCGTGGTCGAGCGTGCGCACCTCCACGAAGCAGTTGACGATGCCGCGCAGCGAGGTGGTCAGCGCCGGCACACCGACGTCCCAGTTGGTGGAGTCGGCGATCACGATGACGTCCGAGGCGAGGTCGTCCCGGTGCTCGGCGAGCAGCCGCTCCAACGAGTCCGAGCCGTACTCCTCCTCGCCCTCGACGAACAGCACCACGCCCACCGGGAGCCGGTCGCCGAACGCGCGCAGCGCGGCCACGTGCGCCATGATCCCGGCCTTGTCGTCGGCGGCGCCCCGACCGTAGAGGCGGCCGTCGCGCTCCACCGGCTCGAACGGGTCGGACTCCCACAGCGACAGGTCCCCGACCGGTTGCACGTCGTGATGGGCGTAGAGCAGCACGGTGGGCGCGCCGGGCGGGGCCGCCTTCGTCCCGATCACCGCCGGCTGGCCGCCGGAACGGACGATCCGGGTGTCGAGGCCGCAGCCGCGCAGCAGCTCCGCCACCGCCTCGGCGGAGCGCTCCACGTGCGAGTGGTCGAAGCCCTCGAAGGCGATGCCCGGAATGCGGACGAGTCGTTCCAGGTCGGCACGGACACCGGGCAGTTCCCGCTCGACGGCGGCCCGCACGTCGGACTCGGAGATGATCGGAGTGGTCATGACCGGAATCGTATGCCGGCCTTACCCGGCCACGCCCTCCCAGCCCGGTCGCCGGCCGAGGCGCACGAAGTAGCGGTCCGCGTCGTGCGGCAGGTCGGGCGCACCGTTCACCACCAGGTCCACCGCCGCCGCGGTGCCGTCCGCGGTGAAGTGCGCCCGCTCCCCGGCGTGCCAGCGACGCAGCTCCGGCAGCACCTGGACCCCGTCGCGGGCCAGCGCCCGGGCCAGCCGCAGCTCGGCCGGCGCGGTCACCAGCACCGACAGCGTCAGCTCGGGGCGCACCGCGGCACGCGCCGCGCTCACCCCCTCGACGATCAGCACCGGCCCGGCCGGCACCGGCACCACCCGGTCCAGGAAGCGACGGCGGACCCAGCTGTACCGGCGGTGGCCGCCCGCCCGCCCGGCCCGTACCGGGCCGAGCACCCACTCCTCCAGGCGGGTCCAGAACGTGAGCTGGTCGTCCCATCCGTCGAGCAGGTCGTCGGTGCGGACCAAGGGCGGCCGGACGCCGCCCGGAACCGCCGCGAACGCGTCCGCGAGGCGCGTCGCGAACACGCTCTTGCCCGCGCCGCTCGGCCCGTCGACCGCCACCAGCCGGGTACGCCCCAACCGCGCCGGCCCGGCCAGCACCCGGCGGACCAACCCGGCGTACGCCTCGACCACCTCGACGGTCACCCGACCGACGCTAACGTTCCCCCGTCCGCTGGATCCTGCGACCCGGCGGGCCGTTTCACCGGGCGGCGCGGCGGCCCGGTGGGCATGATCTGGGGGTGCTCCATGACGTGATGTGTCCGGGCGTCGACGCCCTCCTGGAACAGGCCCGCGCCGGCCTCCGCCGGCTCACCCCGCACGAGACCGTCGAGGCGGTCCGCAACGGGGCGCTGCTGATCGACACCCGCACCGAGACGCAGCGTCGCGAGGAGGGCGAGCTGCCCGGCGCGATCGTCATCGACCGCACGGTGCTGGAATGGCGGCTCGACCCGGCCAGCGCGTGGCGTATCCCGGAGGCCATCGGGTACGACCGCGAGATCGTGGTCGTGTGCCGCCAGGGCTACAGCTCCAGCCTGGCCGCCGCCAGCCTCCAGACGCTCGGGCTGCGTCAGGCGACCGACATGATCGGCGGCGTGCAGGGCTGGCGGGAGGCCGGGCTGCCGATGTCCGACCGCCCGGCCGACGTACGCGTCTGAGCCACCCCGCCGCCCGTTCGCGGCAGCCGGCTGCATTCGTGGTCGCCCGTTCGCGGCGACCGGTGCCGGCGGCCCGACGCGGCGGTTCAGTCGGGTGCGCCGGGTGGCACGAACGGCAGGCCCGGCGGCGGGCCGGACTCGATCAACCGCCACAACGCGTCGGTGTCGAGGTGCTCCTCCACCAGGTCGCCGAGCAGGTCCAGGGTCCGTTCCCGGGCCGCCGCGAACGACGTGTCCGGCGCGACCTTGAAGCCGGTCCGGCCGGCCACGCCGGCGACCTCGGCGAGGAACCGGCGACGGAACGCGTCGGATTCGAACGCGCCGTGCCAGTGCGTGCCGTACACCGCGCCGAGCCGGGCGCCCTCGCCGGTGCCGTCGGCGTACCGCAGCAGCGGCGGCAGGCCCGGGTCGGCGGCGGAGACCCGACCGTGGTGGATCTCGTACCCGTCCACCGGCACGTCCGTGTCGCCGGCCGCCGTGCCCTCGGCCCGGCGGACCGTCTTGCGCCTGTCGAACGTGACCTCGACCGGCAGCAGGCCGAGGCCGGGGACGCTGCCCCGACGGCTCTCCACCGGGTCGTGGATCGCCCGGCCGAGCATCTGGAACCCGCCGCAGATGCCGAGCAGCGGACGGCCGGCGGCGGCGTGCCCGAGGACCGCGTCGGCCAGGCCGGTCTCCCGCAGCCAGGCCAGGTCGGCGACCGTCGACTTCGAGCCGGGCAGCACCACCAGGTCCGCGGCGGCCAGCTCGGCCGGTTCGACGGTCAGCCGCACCCGGACCCCGGGCTCGGTGGCGAGCGCCTCCACGTCGGTGGCGTTGCTGACCCGGGGCAGCCGGACGACTGCCACGTCGAGCCAGTCGGTGCCGCGCGGCGCCGCCGGCCGCCCGAGCACCCGCCCGTACGCGAGCGAGTCCTCCGCGTCCAGCCACAGGTCCAACGCCCAGGGCAGCACCCCATACGTGGGGCGGCCGGTGACCCGGTGCAGCATGTCCAGCCCGGGGCGGAGCAACCCGAGATCGCCCCGGAACTTGTTGATCACGAAGCCGGCGACGAGCGCCTGGTCGGCGGCGTCGAGCAGCGCCACGGTGCCGAACATCGAGGCGAACACGCCGCCCCGGTCGATGTCGCCGACCACGATCGCCGGCAGGCCGGCCTGCCGGGCCAGCCCCATGTTGACGTAGTCGCCGGCCCGCAGGTTGATCTCCGCCGGGCTGCCCGCGCCCTCGCAGATCACCACGTCGTACTCGGCGCGCAGCTCGGCCAGCGCCGCGTACGCGGCGGCGGCGAGCCGGGGGCGCAACGCGTGGTAGTTGCCGGCGGTGACCGTGTCGACCGCCTCACCGAGCAGCACCACCTGGCTGGCGAGGTCGCTTCCCGGCTTGAGCAGCACCGGGTTGAAGCGCAGGTCGGGGGCGAGCCCGGCGGCGGCGGCCTGCATCGCCTGCGCCCGGCCCAGCTCGCCGCCCCGGCCGTCCGGGCCGACCACCACCGCCGAGTTGTTGGACATGTTCTGCGCCTTGAACGGGGCGACCCGGACACCCCGGCGGCGCAGCCAGCGACAGATGCCGGCGGTGAGCACGCTCTTGCCGGCGTCGGAGGTGGTGCCGGCGACCAGCAGCCCGCCGCTCACCGCCCGCTCCCCCGGTTGGCGACCGATCCCGCCGGCGAAGCCCCGGCCACCGCCCGGGAGCCGGCCACCGCCGACCAGCCGGCCACCGTGCGCAGCGCGGCCCGGCCGGCGGCACCGGCGAGCCGACCCACCGTCACCGGGTAGAGCGCGGCCAGGCCGAGCGCGGCCAACCCCACCGCGCCGGAGACCCGGGCGGCCCGCTGCAGGTGCCGCGCCTCCGGTCGAGGCCCGTCACCGAGGAACGGCCGCGTCTCCGAGCGACCGAAATACACGTTGCGCCCGCCCAGCCGGACGCCGAGCGCACCGGCCATCGCCGCCTCGCACTGCCCGGCGTTCGGGCTCGGATGGTCGGCCCGGTCCCGTCGCCACACGTGCCACGCGGCGGCGCGGTTCCCGTGCGCCACCGGCGCGACGGCCACGGTGAGCAGCCCGGTCAGCCGGGACGGCACCAGGTTGAGCAGATCGTCCAGCCGGGCGGCCGGGGTGCCGAAGCGGGCGTACCGGCGCGAGCGGTGACCGACCATCGCGTCGAGCGTGTTCGCCGCCCGGTAGCCGAGCAGGCCGGGAAGCCCCGCGACCGCGCCCCAGACCAGCGGCGCGACCACCGCGTCGGAGGTGTTCTCGGCGACCGACTCGACGGTGGCCCGGGCCAGCTCCGGTTCGTCGAGCGTCGACGGGTCCCGTCCGCAGAGATGACCGAGGCGGGCCCGCGCGGCGGGCAGGTCGGCCCGGCGCAGTGCCCGCGCCATCACCCGGGACTCGTGCCGCAGCGTCCGCCCGCCGAGCACCGTCCAGGTGCCGGCGGCCACCAGCGCGGCCCGTGCCACCGGATGCCGTCGGGTGACGCGCCCGGCGGCGGCCCCGAGCAGCACCGGCGCGCCGACCGCGAGCGCGGTGAACACGACGCCGGCCGCGCGGTCCGGACGGTAGACCCGCCGCTCCAGCGTACCGGCGGCGCGGCCGAAGCCGGCCACCGGATGCAACCGGCGCGGGTCGCCGAACAGCGCGTCGAGCGCGTATCCCGCCACCAGCCCGGTCGCGTTCGCCATCGCGGTCGCCTGCCGCACCCGTCACCACCTCCGGCCGGCCAGCCTAGCCGTACCGGCGGTCCGGAGCGGGCCGTGCCGCGGGGTGGCAGCGCCGACGCCGCCACCCCGCACCCCCGTTGCCCGTTGCCCGGCCGGCCGCTCAGGCAGGCACCGGCGTACGCCGCCGGCCGCTCACGCAGGCACCGGCGTACGCCGCCGGCCGCGACGGCCCGAGGCAGCCCCGCCGGCGGACGCCGCACCGGCCGACCCCGCACCGCCCGACCCGTCCTCGGTCGGCAGCTCGGCCTCGGCCGGCAGCTCGATCTCGGCCAACTCGTCGTCCTCGGCCAGCGCCGGCCCGTCCCCCTCCTCGGCGGCCAGCTCGTCGTCCTCGCCCACCCCCGGTCCACCGAGCCGGGTGTCCCGGCCGGCGGTCGGGCCGCCGCCCGGCCGCGTCCCGCCGCCGGTCCCCGGGCCGGCGGGCCGGTCGTCGAACGGGTCGAGTTCGATCACCCGGTCCAGCGTGCCGGTGAGGCCGACCCGTGCCGGCCCGAACTCCGGCGGCGGAAAGTCGTCGTCGAGCGGCCGGTCGTCGAACCGGGCCGGCACCTGCTCGTCGGGCACCGGCTCGGTCGCCTCGCCGTGCACCCGCTGCTCCGCCTCGGCGTCCTCGACCGAGCTGGTGGCCGCGCGTGGCTGGTTGCGCAGGAAGCGCGACCGGCCCCGGGACAGGTCGTGCCCGACCGCGACCGCCTCCAGCTCGTAGAGCGTGCGGTGGTTACCGGCCTCGTCGGTCCAGTCCCGGGTGTAGAGGCGGCCGGCGACGATCACCGGATCGCCCACCGCCACCGAGGCGGCCACGCCCTCGGCCAGGCGTCGCCAGCAGTTGACGCGGACCCGCAGGCTGTTGCCGTCGACCCAGCGGCCGCTGTCCCGGTCGAGCCGGCGGGCGGTCGAGGCGACCTTGAAGTTGGCCACCAGCGTTCCGCTCTGCGTGGTCCGCCGCCACTCCGGCGCGGTCAGCACGTTGCCGACGATCGTGACGTAGGTATCGAACATCGCCCCTCCCAGGGATCGGCTTGTCCGGGAGAGCGTGGGCCGGGACGACCCGCCCGGGCCACCCGCCGGCTCCCGCCTGTGGATGACGGACCGCCTTGTGGACAACCGCCTGATCAAGGTCCCGATCTGCTAGGCCGATGGCCCCTACGGCGTCGAACTGCGGGGACACATGATCGGAAAGTGACCGGCGCGGGGCGTTCCGGAAACCCGCCGGCTGGGTAAGTAATGATCAACCGAGAGAAAGGGAGCGCCGATGCTTCTCCGAGACGTCCGCGAGGCAGCGCGATGAGCGCCGTGGCGAACCCCGCGACCGTGGCCGAGTGCCTGCGGGTCGGCGCCGGGTTCTCCCAGGGTGACCGCAACTGGATCGCCGAGCAGTTCGGGACGCTTGACGCCCGACTCGCCAGCTTCCACGCCGACGCCACCGAGCTGGAGGTGTCGGTCAAGGACCGCGAGGCCCGGGGTCAGAAGGTGACGCTGGAGTGCTGGGTCGCCGGCCGGCAGAAGATCGTGACCACCTCGACCGAGGAGGACCTGCACGCCGCGCTCAACGACGTCCGGGACGATCTGCGCCGCAAGCTCAACGACGCGAAGACCCGGCAGGAGCCGCGCAGCAACAAGCACCTGCGCCCGACGGAGCAGCCCGCGGCCGTCCCGCTCCAGGTGGGCGAGCGCGAGGACGCCGAAACCGCCTGATTCCGGTACGCCCGCCCGCACGGTGCCGGCGGGCGGGCCACCACCGTTTCCGGTCAGGCGGGGGCCCCGCTCGACAGGTCGCTGTCAAGCGGGGCCCCCGCCTCTACCGAATGCGTTAAGCCGGGCCCCCTCCTTACACCCCTACCGCCGGGTAGCTCGGCGGCGTACCGTCGCGGTCGTGGAACCGGACGTGCTGGGGGCGCCCTACGAGCGGCGCACCATCGAGTTGGGCACCGACGACGAGGGGCCGGTGGTCGCGACCCTGGTCCGCCGGCGGGCCGACCGGCCGACCGGCCGCGCCGTGCTCTACGTGCACGGCTTCGTCGACTACTTCTTCCAGACCCACGTGGCCGACTTCTTCGCCGAGCGCGGCTGGGACTTCTACGCCCTCGACCTGCGGAAGTACGGCCGCAGCCTGCTGCCGCACCAGACCCCGAACTTCTGCCGTGACCTGAGCGACTACTTCCCCGAGCTGGACGCCGCCGCGGAGATCATCCGCGCCGAGGAGGGGCACGAGACCCTGCTCGCCATGGGCCACTCCACCGGCGGGCTGATCATCTCGCTCTGGGCGGACGCCCGCCGCGACGCCGGCCTGGTCGACGGCATCGTGCTGAACAGTCCCTTCTTCGACATCAACGCCCCCTGGGTGGTCCGTCGACCCCTCGCGGCCGCCGTCTCCCGCCTGGGCCGCCGGGCGCCGCAGCGCATCCTGCCGTTCGGGCTCGGCACCGTGTACGGCGAGAGCCTGCACGCCGACCACCGTGGCGAGTGGCGCTACGACCTGGAGTGGAAGCCGCTCGCCGGGTTCCCGGTCCGGGCCGGCTGGCTCAACGCGATCCGCACCGGCCAGCGCCGGCTACGCGCCGGCCTGGACATTCCCGTGCCGGTGCTGCTGGCCTGCTCCACCCGCACCTTCCGGGGCACGAAGTGGCACGACAGCGCCACCGGGGCCGACGCGGTGCTCGACGTGGAGCACATGGTCCGCTGGGCGCCCCGGCTCGGCCGGCACGTCACCCTGGCCCGCTTCGACGGCGGGTTGCACGACCTCACGCTGTCCAGTCCCGCCGTACGCGAAAAGGTCTTCGCGGAGGTCGGGCGCTGGGCGGAGGGTTTCCTCCGGGTGGGCCCGACCGAGCCGGAGACCGCGCCACCGGCCCCGCGCCGGCCGGCCGACGAACCGGCCGGCGCCACCGCCGAAGGCTGAACCGGCGGCCGACCCGACAATCCCGTCGCCGGCGCGGGCCCGGCCCGTACCGGTCAGCCGTCGACGACCTCGACGAGCGCGGACCGGATCCGGTCGAACGTGGCGACCGGGTGCCCACCGTCGCGGGACGGCAGCAGCACACCCAGGCAGTGCGGCACCGGCCCGCCGTCCGGCCCGGCCTCGACCGCGAAGACGGGCGCGCCCACGTAACCGGTGGGCAGCTCGGTGGTCACCCGCACCGAGTCGCCGTGCCGGGCGACCCGCTCGGCCACCGCCTCCAACGGCCGTGACCCGTCCTCGGCGACGCCCAGGGCCAGCACGAACGCCGAGTTGGGCGTCGCACCGATCCGGGCCACCGCGTCGGCCGGCGCGGCGACCGCCTCGGTCACCTGCTGGGTACGCCAGCGCCAGCCCCGGTCGTCGGCGTAGCCGTGCAGCCCACCGGTGGGCATCGCGGCCAGCCCCAGCTCCGGCAGGTGCAGCCAGTGGTCGGCGAAGCCGGCCAGCTCGATCGGCTCGTCCGCACCCTCGGCCGGCTCGGTGACGCTGGGCCGCAGCCCGATCTCCCCGTACGCCCGGTCGGTGAGCGCGTCGGCGGTGAGCAGCCACTCGTGCGCGATCTCCCCGTCGTCTGTCGCGCCGACCAGCTCGCTGTAGAAGAACGCGGTACCGACCGTGCCGGCCGGAGCCCCCGGTCCTGTCGCCCCGGAGACGGGCAGGATGGCCCGTCCGAGGTGCTGGCACAGCGCGAAGATGATCTCGTTTTCGGTGTCCTGGTCGAGCAGCATCCGCCGAGGGTACGGATCGAGATACGGTCGCCGGGCCGGGACCCGCCGGAACGGGGATGCCGGTCCGGGCACCGGCGTGGCACGCTGGGCGGCGACGTGGACGCGCCGACCCGTACCCCCGGCCGGGCCGGGGCCGGCGGTACCCTCTTGGCGCGACGATCGTCGACGCGCGCCCGTAGCTCAGCGGATAGAGCAGGGGACTTCTAATCCCAAGGCCGCAGGTTCGAATCCTGCCGGGCGCACACCTTCTTAGCTGCGGAAACGTTGGCCGGCACTGTTGGGTGACGGGGGCCCGCCCCACTCGGAGCCCACCGCGTCACCCGTGCCCAGCCGCAGCACTTCCACGGTGATGGCTGTTTGCCGGGTGCCTGGAACATCTCTCCTGAAGGCAAGTCAGCGAAGCCGGCACGGCAGCGATCGCCATGCCACGACGGTCGCCGACCACCCGCACGATCGTTGCGGCAGCCACGGCCCCCTCGTGGGATATCAGTCCATCGCCTATGGCAGTAGCATCTATCTCCAAACCTCAACAGCCCGGGACGAGATGGTGAATACCTGGTTGCAGGCCGGTATGGCGGTCGTGGTCGGTTTGATGACTGCGGCCGGTGCCTTGATCGGAGTCCGACTGTCCGTGCACGGGTCTGATCGGGCGACCGAACAGCGGGAGCTGGCAGGGCGTCGTGAGGAATGGTGGAGGCGCTTCACCTGGGCGGCAGAACTCGCACTAGATGATGCTCCGGTAAAGCGGGTCACAGGACTCAAGCTGCTGACCAAGCTCGCCCAGTCCGACTTGGCGAAGCGCGATGAGTGCCTGCTGATCGATGTGTTCCAAGGTCGTGTGCTCGACGAACTCTTGAGCGATCTCTCGGGTAACAGTGAGGGCGGCCATCGCTATGACCCAGCAGCGTGACATAACCGCAGAGCATGTGGCAGCCGCCCGACTGCGCCTCGTACTGGATCAAAAGCTCGGCCGAGAAACGCCCGAACCGGTCAGGTTCATTGCAAACTATCGCAACAAGTCGGCTACGCATACGCTGGCATCGTCGCAGCGCACAAAACCGACCGATCCTCAACGGGAGACAACCGGACCGACCGACCAGTCAACAGTGCCGCCCGACGATGAGGAAGCACCGCCACAATCCCGCATCAGCGTGGCAATCGTTGATCAGCATCCGATGGTAATCGAAGGCGCTCGCTCGTGGCTTGCCGCCGAACCTCGGCTGGCGCTGCGCTCGACCGGCGCGGACCTAGAGACTTTGCTCGCCGATGAACAGTCACCAGTCGACGTGATCCTGCTCGACTTGCGGTCGGGCGGTCGATTGGTGATCGACAAAATCGCCGAACTTAGTAGGGCAGGTAGGCGAGTGGTGGTCTACTCAGAAGACACGAGCCCTGATACTGCCATGTCGCTGCTGGAGGCAGGCGCAATCACCTTTCTTGGCAAGCATGAGTCGCGCGAGCACTTTGTCCAGGCACTACTTGCAGCGGCCAGCGATCAGCCCTACGTGCCACCCGTCCTGGCTGGAGCGATCGCTGCCGACCAGAGTGCCGACCGGCCGGTTCTATCTCCCAAGGAACGCGAGGCCCTGTTGCTCTGGTTTCAGTCAATGTCGAAGGCATCGGTGGCACGCCGAATGAGAATCAGCGAACACACCGTCAAGCAATATATCGATCGAGCCCGGATCAAGTACGCCCGGACCGGCCGACCCGCTGCGACCAAGGCAGCACTGTTGGCACGAGCCATTGAGGATGGCCTCGTTCACTCCGACGAGATCGGTCCCCATGCGCGCCACTCCGAACCGATCGAGCAGTCCGGCTACGGAGAAACGGCCTGACGTTCTGACCACGCATGCCACGGTGCCGGCCGCGTTCGTGCGGCAATGATGCTGGTAGCTCAACAGACGGAGCACTCTTGCGCAAGGGGCAAGGGTGCGGGGTTCGATCCCGCCTGCACGCTCGGGTGATGCTTACCCCACCGCTCCTGCGGTGCCACCGACACCAGCAGGTAAATGAGCCAGGTTGAGAATGCCGCAGGCGATCGTCGACCCGATGGCATTCCCGTTTCTGGGAAAGAATGGAAAGCCGCCAGCATGCGCGAATCTCTGCGCAGATGCTTCGCGGCCGATCGGCGAGTTCGACATGCGAGGCTCCGTGCGGCCGCCTGCCGAGCAATGACGAGGTAGCTCCGGCATTTGATCCACAGGTATCCATATATGTGTTCGCTCGCCTAGCGAAGGAGCACGACAGTGCACAGACGAACGCTCTTGGCCGCGGCCGTTGCCGCGCCCGTCGGGGTCGCCATCGGCGCGGCGCCGGCATCGGCCCACCACCGGAACGGCCGATATCCCTCGGTGATCAACCTGCCGAACGGGTTCTGCCCGGAGGGCATCGCCCGCGGCACCGGCACGAAGATCTACGTCAGCTCGATGGCCGACGGTTGTATCTGGTGCGCCGACCTGCGCACCGGCCACGGAATGCTGCTCGTGCCGCCGGTGGCCGGCACCCAGGCGACGGGATTGGCCGTCGAACGGGGCCGGATCTGGGCGGCCTGCGGCAACATGGGCGGCGCGGCCGTCTACCGTGAGTCGACAGGCGAGTGCCTGGCGACGTACGACTTCGGCGGCGGGTTCATCGACGGCGTGGCCGCCACGGACAAGGCCGTGTTCTTCACCGACTCGGAGAAGGCCAAGGTCTACTGCGTCGAGTTCGGCCGCCACGGGTCGCTGCCCGGGCAGTCGGGCGTACGCGCGCTGCCGTTGCCGGCCGGGCTCGGTGACCCCGACGCCTGCAACACGGGCATCGTCGCCGCCTGGGCGGGCAAGCTCATCGTGGTGCAGGCCAGGACCGGCCGGCTCTACTGCTTCGATCCCCGCGCGGGCATGGCCGCCCGGATCAGCACGGGCGGTGTGTCGGTCGCCAACGGCGACGGTCTCCTGCTCCGGGGGCGCACGCTGTACGTGGTGCGCAACCGGAACAGCGTGATCGCCAAGTTCCGTCTCAACGAGCAGCTCACCCGGGCCACGCCGATCGACGTGATCCGGGACTGCGACCTCGACGAGCCGTCGGCTGTGGTCTCCTTCGGCTCAAGCCTGTACGCGGTCAACGCGCGGTTGTCCGTACCGGCGACTCCCGACACCACGTACTGCGTCGTACGGGTGCGCGACTAATCATTCCTTTGGACATCCGGCCGGGTTATCCCCGGCCGGATTAAAGGTGCGCATCCAGCTGGCCGCCGCCCTGAGGTGACCCCGCGACACGTCGAGCAAACCGCCTGGCTCGTCCACGCCCAGCGCAGGACGCACGACCGCTACTCCCGCAGGTAGCCGGTGACCGGGTCGATGTCCCGGAGGAAGGCGCGGATGGCCTCCTCCATCTCCGCCCGGGTCATCGCCGGACCGGAACTGGTGAAGCCGTAGTCGTGCGGCCCACTCAACCAGTCGAAGTCGTAGACGGCGGGCCGCCCGAGCCGCCTTCTGACCCGAAACTCCTGCCCGTCGACCGTCATCATGATCGGCTCGTCCTTGGTATGGCGGGGTCCCACGTGTTCGGGCGCGAGGCCCGGCTCCGGTTCGGTCGACATACAGGATCCTCGGGGTCCGCGGGCGCGATCGTCTCGACCTATCATCGCCGCATGCGGAGCCGCATACAGAGCCGCACGCGCAGACACCTGCGAACGGTGCTGGGACTCGCGGTGGCCGGCGTGCTCGCCGTAGCACTCACCGTCGTCCTCGGCGTCCACGTCGCCCATCCTCGGGACGAGGACGGATACCTGGCCTACCTCCGGCAGTATGGCGACCGGCAGAGCGACGAGCCGCTTCCAACGCTGCCGCCGACCGCGGATCTGATCGCCGAGGGCGATGCGGCCTGCGGGTGGCTGCGCGAGCAGCCGTACGCGCTCTGGCGGCACGACCGACGGTACCGCGAGATGGTGGTCCACCAGCGCTACCTCGATCACCTCAGCGACCGCGCGCCGAGGTGGGGCAGCGCGCTGCCGGATCTGGCCTCGGTGGCGGGCGCCGCCTGGAGCCACCTCTGCGCGGCGGACCGGGAGCTGCGGCAACCCCGTCGCAATCCGTTCGCCCCCAGGCCGGACTGACCGACGGTCGGTCTCGTTTCAGGACGGGTCAGGCACCCTTCGCCGGCACGCCGGCCTCCAGTTGACCGATCACCGGGCCAAGCAGTTCGTTGAGTTCCCGCGTCAGCACGACGACCGCCCGCCGGGCCGCGGAGGCCACCGAATCCTCCGGACCGTCGGGAGCGGGCGGCAGGTCCCCGAGCGGGATCGGCGCCTCCACCTGAAGCGTGGCGCGCAGGTGCGGACTGCGCGTCAGGTCCTGGTCGGTCGGCGTCGTGTACTGGCCGAACAACTGCGGCCAGTCCCGCCATCCCCGGTCGCGTTGCCACTGCCGGGTCCAGGTGAGTTCGGCCGGCCATCGGGAGACCACCGACACGGCACCGATCAGGCTGCCGTCCCACGGGCTCGGCGCGCAGGTCGCCGACACGATCCGCCGGTGCCAGCGGACGTAGCCGGGTGTCAGCCCGGTGGCGAGCCGCCAGGCCGTCGCGGCGAAGGCGACCGGCGCGATGTCACCCCACGTGGCGGCGAATTCATCGGTACGCCGGAGCACCTCGTTCTCGAAGCGACCGCGCCCGGCGGCACCGCGCTCCCGATCGACGTTCTCGTCGAGCCAGAAGGCACGCTGTTCCACTGTCGTCCTCCCCGTCCGGACTCTCGTACCGGTCTACCACGACCGGCGCGCACATGAGATGCCCGCAGGTCCGAGGCGCTAGCGTGCCGTGCCGGCGAGCAGCCACCGCCGGACCGGGATCTCCAGCAGGACCCGTGCCCCGTCCGGCGTGACGGGTTTCCGGATGTCCCAACCCGCGTACTTGTCGGCGAAGGCGGCGACGACGGCGGGTGGGAAGTCGCCGTGGTGCAGCCGGGCGGCGCCCTCCGCGACGACCGGGTGGTCGCCACCCTCCAGCGCCAGGGAGACGCGCGGGTCCGCCGCCACGTTCCGGGCCTTGACGCTGCCGGCCTCGCAGCCGACCCACCAGACGTCGTCGGCGTGGACGAACCAGACCGGCGTCAGGTGCGGGGAGCCGTCCGGGCGCAGCGTGCACAGCCAGGCGTTGCGCTCGTGGGCGAGTCGCGCGTCGACGTCGGGCGGAAGAGGTGCCGGCGGTGGGGCCATCCGGAAAGTGCACCACATCCGCATCCGCGCGGGTGGGAGTGTCGGCGGTCGCCGCTAGGGTCCGTCCATGGTGACCGAGACGGATCTCCGCCGGCCCGACGGCCGCGTCCTGCACGTCTACGACACCGGCGGGGCGGGCCGGCTGCCCGTGTTCTGGCACCACGGCACGCCGAACGTCGGCGCCCCGCCGGCCCCGCTGTTCGCCGCCGCCGACCGCCTCGGGCTGCGCTGGGTGTCGCACGACCGGCCCGGTTACGGCGGCTCCACCCCGCTGCCGGATCGCGACGTCGCGTCGGCGGCGTCCGACGTGGCCGCGGTGGCCGACGCGTTGGGCCTCGACCGGTTCGCCGTGATGGGTCACTCCGGCGGCGGCCCGCACGCGCTGGCCTGCGGCGCGCTGCTGCCGGAGCGGGTGGTCGCGGTGGTGGTCGGCGCCGGGCTGGCGCCGTACGGCGCGGCCGGGCTGGACTGGTTCGCCGGCATGGCGCCGTCCGGGGCGGCGTCGCTGCGGGCCGCCGCCGCGGGACGGGCCGCCAAGGAGGCGCACGAGGCCGCCGACGAGTCGTACGATTTCGGGTTCACCGACACCGACCTGGCCGCGCTGCGCGCCGAGTGGTCCTGGTTCGACAGTGTGGTCGGCCCGGCGGTCGCGTCCGGTAAAGGTGGGCTGATCGACGACGATCTGGCGTACGTGCGGCCGTGGGGTTTCGATCCGGCCGACGTGGCGCGCCCGGTGCTGCTGCTGCACGGCGACCGCGACGGCATCGCGCCGGTGGCGCACGCCGAGTGGCTGGCCGGCCGTTGCCCGTCGGCCGAGTTGCGCCGTTTCCCCGAGGACGGGCACATCTCCGTGCTCCGGCACGCCGGGTCGGCCCTGGAGTGGCTGCGCCGGCACGACTGACCCGAAAACCGGACGGTCCAGCTCCGCTTTCGCCGGCCGGGTAGCGACGCGCCGCGTACCGAGGGTGACGGGTTCTGACAAAGCGTGTTATTCTCCGGCGTCAATCTTTGCCGTGCGGACCCGGACGGGTCGCTGCCGGAAGGACACCTCTCCGATGCCGGTGGCTGCCGCCACGACCCTGCCACGGTCCCCGTTGGACCGTCCGGCCGGCAGCGCGTTCACGCTGGTCTTCACCACGCTGCCGGCGCTGCTCCGGCTCACCTGCGGGCTGGTCGGCGCGGTGGTCGCCCTGTCGGTGCGGACGGCGCCGGTGCGGGTGGCGCTGCTGGTCCCGGCCGTCGTCGCGCTCACCGCGTGGTCCGGCTGGTACGCGGTCCGCGCGTTCCGGCACGGCGTCGGCGGCGCGTTGGTGGCCGGCGACGTGGCGCTGACCACCGCCGCCGCGCTGGCCGTGCCGTGGCTCGTCGCGCCGGAGGTGCTGCCCGGCGAGGCGAGCTGGGTGGCGGTGCTGGCCAGCACCACCGTGATCAACGCGCAGGCCACCGCGCCGGCCCGCTGGTCGGTGCCGGCCGGCCTGCTCGTCACCGCCGCCTACGCGACCGGCGCCACGCTGGCCGGGAACCCGGTCGAGGCCCGCGCGCACACCGGCACGCTGCTGGTGCAGACCGGCTGCGCGGCGGTGATGACCGCGGTGATGCGCGGCTGGCTCGGCCGGGCCGACGCCGCGTTCGCCGGCTACCAGCGGCTGTCCCGCGAGGCGGTGGTGGCGCGCGCCGCCCGCGAGGCGGAGCGGCGGCACAACCGGGACCTGCACGACACCGTGCTCGGCACGCTGACCATGGTCGGGCTGGGCGCGGTCGGAGGCAGTTCCGTGGCGCTGCGCGAGCGGTGCGCGGCGGATCTACGTACGCTCAGCGCCCTGGCCGGGGCGCGGACCGGGACCGCACCCGGCGAGGTGAACCTCGACGAGCGGCTGCGCACGGTGCTGGCCGGGCTGCCGGAGCTGACGGTGACCGCGACGCTGCCGCCGTGCCGGCTGCCGGCGGAGGTCGCCGCGGCGCTCGCCGACAGCGCCGCCGCCGCGCTGGCCAACGTGGCCCGGCACGCGCCGGGCGCGGCCACCACGCTGCGCCTGGTCCGCGTCGGCGGCGCCGTGGCGGTCGAGGTGGCCGACGACGGTCCCGGCTTCGACCCGAGCACGGTCCCGGCCCACCGGTACGGGCTGCGCGAGTCGATCCACGGGCGGATGGCCACCGTGGACGGCCGGGCGGTGGTGACTTCCGCCCCTGGCGCCGGCACCCGGGTCCGGCTGGAGTGGTCCGATGGCGGCTGAGTCGGGTACGACGCTGACGGGCGGGACCGCGGTGCACACCGGCCCGGCGGTGGGCGCGGCGCCCCGGTTCCGGCCGGTGGCACGCGCCGGGACGGCCGGGGCGGCGCCCCAGGCGCACGCCGTGGCGGACGCGTCGGACCGGGGCGCCCGGCTCGTGGCGGTCGGCATCGCGTTGGCCTGGCACCTGGCGGTCAGCCTGCCGGCGGTGCTGGCGGCGGGGCCGGGCATGGCCGCCCCGGCGGTGGTGGCGGCCGGCTGGCTGGTGACCGCGCTGGTCGGCGTCGCCACCGGCGTACGCCTGCTGGGTGGTGGTCTGCCCCCGTCCCGGCGGCTGGCCGCGGTGCTGCTGGCGGTCGACGCGGCGGTCTTCGCGGCGGCCGGTGAGCGGTTCCTGTTCACCACGGCCAACTGGGTCTGGGGCGGGTTGGCCTGGTTCTTCCTGCTGGTGCTCTGGCAGCGGCCGGTGCGCTGGCTGCTGGCGCTGCTCGCCGCGCACGCGACGATCGCGCTGGTGGCGGTGGTGCTGCACGGCACGACCGCGCCGGCCGACCTGAGCCGGTACGCGATGTACGTCTACGGCACCTCCACGTTGCCGGTGGCGGTCTTCGCCGGCGCGGCGGCGCTCACCGCGCTGGCCCGGGACCGGGCCGGAACCGCCGCGGCGACGCTGGCCGTGGCCGCCGAACGGGAGGCCGCCGAGCGGGCCCGGAGCGAACGGCAGGCCCGGCTCGCCCTGGTCAGCGGCACCGCCGAGGAGGTGCTGGCGGCGCTGGCGGCCGGCGACGCCGACCCGGCCGACCCGGCGGTACGCCGCCGCGCGGTGCTGGCCGCGGCCCGGCTGCGCCGGCTGATCGCCGAGTCCGACGACGTGCCCGACCCGCTACTGCACGAGTTGCGGGCCGCCGCCGACCTGGCCGAGCGGAACGGTCTGCCGATCGAGCTGGTGGCGGTCGGCACGCCGCCGGAACTGCCGGTCGACGTGCGGCGGGCCCTGGCCGACCCGCTCACGGCGGCGCTCGCCGGCGCCCGCGGCGGGGCGCGGCTGACGGTGGTCGCCGGCCCGGACGAGGTGGTGGTCAGCCTGGTGACACCGGATCACGACGGCTCGGACGATCCGCTGCCGCCGCCCGAGGGGAACGGGCCGGTAACGTACCTGCACGAGCGGGACGGGGAGATCAGATGGACGCAGACCCGCTGGCGGCAGGCGTGAACGCCGGGCAGCCGGTCGGGGTGGCGATCGTCGACGACCATCCCGTGGTGATCGACGGGGTGCGCGCCTGGCTCTCCTCCGAGCCGCGGTTGCGGGTGCTGGCGACCGGCGACGATCCCGACACGGTGCTGCGGGCCGCGCCGGGGGCCGAGGTGGTGCTGCTCGACCTGCGGCTGCACGGGCGGATGGTGCTCGACAAGCTGGCCGAGTTGAGCGCCGCCGGGCGGCGGGTGGTGGTCTACTCCGAACACACCGACCCGCAGACCATGCTGGCCGCGCTGGACGCGGGCGCGGTCGCGTTCCTCGCCAAGCACGAGGGGCGGGAACACTGCGTGGCCACCGTGCTGGCGGCGGCGAGCGACCGCCCGTACGTGCCGCCGGCACTGGCCGGCGCGATGGTCGGCGACGCCCGGCCGGACCGGCCGTCCCTGTCGGACAAGGAGCGTGAGGCGCTGCTGCTGTGGTTCCAGTCGATGTCGAAGGCGTCGGTGGCGCGCCGGATGCAGATCAGCGAGCACACCGTGAAGCAGTACGTGGACCGGGCCCGGATCAAGTACACCCGGGCCGGGCGTCCGGCGGCCACCAAGGCGGCGCTGCTCGCCCGCGCGATCGAGGACGGCCTCGTCCGACCGGAAGAGATCGGCATCTACCGGTCACAGGCGTCGGCCGACCGGCCGACCCCCTAACGGGTGTCATGACAGCCGCCCCGGTGATCGGTCAGGCTCACCGGTACCGCCAACCGTCCCGGGAGGTCGTACCGTGCCGGAGGACGCCGCACCCTTCTTCATCGGGCCACACCGCTTCGACGCCGACAACGACCCCAGCCGTCCCCTGCTCGACCGGCGCTACGCGCTGGTGCTCGACCCCGGTGAGCGGCTGCTCGCCCAGCACCGGCTGCCGGTCACCGGTCACCTGCTCGGCCCCACCGAGGACGTCCGTTGCTGGGCGTTGCCCGACGCGGCGTCGGTCACCGTGACCGACCGGCGGCTGGCGTACCTCTGCACCGGCTCCGAGCTGTCCCTGGTCCCCGGGCGGGGCGGCCCGACCGGCGCCCGGCACCGGCGCCAGGTCCGGCTGTCCCGCCTGGTCAGCGGTCAGATCCGCTGGCAGTGGCCGTCCCGGCTGGAGCTGGTCGAGATCGACGACGACACGGCGGAGCTGCGGGTGGTCTGCGACGCGCTGCGCACCATCCGGCAGCCGGCGCTGGCGCTCACCGGCCCGGTCGCCCTGGTCACCGCGCTGGCCCGGCAGGTACGCCGCGCGGTGGCCGGGTTCCGGCTGGCCCACTCCGATCTGGTCGACCTGTCCCCGCCGGAGCGGGACGCGCTCGCCACCCGGGTCGCGGCCTCCCCCGGTCCGACGGTGGGGGTGGTGACCCTGCCCGGTTCGCTACCGGTGGAGTTCCTGTCCCGCGACGACTACTACCGTCAGCCGGTGGCGGAGGAGTCGCCCTGGCCGCGGTTCGACTTCCTGGCCCGCGACCGACCCGGCTCCGCCTGCTGACCCTCGCCGGCCGTCGTCCCCCGATGCGGCCCGGGGCCGCGCAGGGCCGCCCGACCGCAGGGCCGCCCGACCGCAGGGCCGCCCGACCGCAGCCGCCCGCCTGGTCCTGCCGATCGGCGCCCGGGTAGACCCGACGTGGTCCAGTCCACGTGTCCGGGCGGCCTACGAACTTGATGGCATGGATGACTCATGAGCCTCGCGCCGCGAAGCCGGGGCCGGGGCCGGGGCCGGGGCCGGGGCCGGGGCCGGAAGGCAGGTCCACGCGCGAAGCCCTGACCGGAGTCGACGCGAAAGCCCGGGCCGGGAAGCGAACCGGGCTCGGCGCGGCCTCGTCCGGTCCGGCCCGCCGTGCTTTCGCCCCACCGCACTCCGCGGGCCGTGACCCATTCTCGCCATCAAGTTCGTAGGCTGCCGGGATTGCTCTCCCCGCCCGCGCGGCAAGGCGTGGTGCCGCCCGCGCGGCAAGGCGTGGTGCCGCCCGCGCGGCAAGGCGTGGTGCCGCCCGCGCGGCAAGGCAGGCCACCTGCCCTGCGCGGGCGGCACGGTCAGGAAGCGCTGCGGGAGCGGCGGTCGGAGCGGTCCAGCTCGACGGCCTGCTCGGGGGTGGGCGCGCCGCCGCCCAGGTGGGCCGGCTGCCACCAGGCGTCGTCCGGGCCGGCCGGCTGGTCCGGGTAGTCCCGCTGGGCGCGGTCGACGAGCGCCGACAGCCGGGTGCGCAGGTCGGCGGTGAGGGCGGTGGCGTCCGGGTAGGCGGCCGGGTCCATCGGCTCCCCCACCAGGATGGTGATCGGGGTGTGCCGGCGGGTCAGGGTGCGCGGGCGCCCCTTGGTCCAGAGCCGCTGGGTGCCCCAGAGCGCCACCGGCAGCAGCGGCACGCCGGCCTCCTGCGCCATCCGGGCCGCACCGTTCTTGAGGTCCTTGACGGTGAAGGACCGGCTGATCGTCGCCTCCGGGAAGACGCCGACCACCTCGCCCCGGCGCAGCGCGCCGACCGCGGCGGCGTACGACCCGGCGCCGGCGGCGCGGTTGACCGGGATGTGCTTCATGCCGCGCATCAGCGGGCCGGAGACCCGGTGCCGGAAGACGCTCTCCTTGGCCATGAAGCGGACCAGCCGGCGGGACTCGTGCGCGCCGTAGCCGCAGAAGATGAAGTCGAGGTAGCTCACGTGGTTGGACGCGAGCACCGCCCCGCCGGTGCGCGGCACGTGGTGGCTGCCGATCACGTCCAGGCGCAGGTCGAGAGCGCGGAACATCGTCTTGGCGGCGGTGATCACGGGCGGGTACACGAGTTCCGGCATCCGGCAACTTTACCGCGCGTAGGTTACCCGACCGTAGCGCCACTCTGCCCTGGGCAGAGCCGGCGTCGCTCGGCCTTCGGGTGGTCGCCGCCGACTACCGGCTCTCGCACGAGGCCCGCTGGCCGGCCCAGCTCGACGACGTACGCGCCGCCGCGCGGGCGGCCCGGGCCTCCGCGGACGGCCGGCCGCTGCTGGTCGGCGGCGACTCGGCCGGCGGGACGCTCGCCCTGCACCTGGCCCTGCGCGGGGTGGACCGGCCGGGCGACGTGACGGCCACGCTGGCGTACTGGGCGCCTGTCGACCCGCTCGACGACGAGCAGCGGCGCCGCCGGCCCCCGGGCGACGACCCGTGGGCCGACCTGCTCGGGCACCCGCCGGCCGCCGGTGATCCGGCCACCGCCGACGCCACCGCCGCCAGTCATCTCGGCGCCGGCGTGCCGGTGCTCCTGGTGCAGGGCCGGGACGACGTGCCGGTGCCGGCCGCGCAGGCGGTGGAGCTGGCCGGCCGGCTGCTCGCCGCCGGCCACCCGACGCACCTCTGGCTCACCCACGGCGGTCACGCGCTCGATCTGGCCCGTCCCGACCTGCGCGCGGTCACCGCCGCGTTCCTGGACAACGTCCTGCCGGCGGCCCGGGCCGACTAGGTTCGGTGGTATGCCCGATCTAGCCGCGATAGTCATCCACTGCCACGATCCGTACCTGCTCGTCCCGTTCTGGAGCGCGGTCAGCGGGCTGCCCGTGGCGGAGGCGGACCGGGCGAAGCTCGCCGGCCGTACGCTCGGGCCGGCCGAGGCGGTGCTGCTGCGCGACCCGCACGGGCGGCGGCCGGACCTGTGGATCAGCCCGGCCGGTGAGCTGCCCGCGCCCGGCCGGATCCACCTGGACCTGGTCGGCGACGCCGAGGAACGCGCCGCCGTGCTGGAGGCGGGCGCGACGGTGGTCCGCGAGCTGCCCCGGTGGACCGTGCTGGCCGACCCGGAGGGCAACGAGTTCTGCCTGCTGCCGCCGAACGAGGCGCACGCCGACGGGCCACCCGCCGGCCACTGAGCCGGCCAGGGTCAGCCGGCCGGGGTCAGCCGGCCGGGTTGTGCAGGTCGAGCCGGCCCCGGGCGAACGCGTCCACCCGGCCCCACCGGCCCGGAATGTCCAGCACCTCGATCCGCCCCATGCCGATCGGCAGCTGCGGGTCCACCGCCAGGTGCCCCTCGTGCGGCTCCAACCCCAGCATCGTCCGGATCAGCAGCAGCGGCGCCCCGGTCGACCAGGCCTGCGGGCTGCACGCGGTCGGGTACTCCACCGGGAACTTGGTCAGCTCCCGCTGGTAGCCGCCGAACGCCTCCGGCAGCCGGCCGTCGAAGTAGGTGGCCGCGTCCAGGATGCCGCTGGCGACCGTGGCCGCCTCGTCGGCGAAGCCGTACCGACGCAGGCCCCAGGCGACGAACGAGTTGTCGAACGGCCAGATCGTGCCGTTGTGGTAGCCGATCGGGTTGTAGCGGACCTCGCCCTCGGCCAGCGTCCGCACCCCCCAGCCGGACCAGAGCCGCGGCCCGACCAGATGCGCGGCGATCTGCGGCGCCCGCTCGTCGTCGACGATGCCGCTCCACAGCAGATGGCCGATGTTGGAGCTGAGCACGTCGCACTGCCGCCCCTCCGGGTCCAGGGCGAGCGCGTAGAAGCCGCCGTCGGCGACCCACCAGTCGCGGTTGAACCGCGCCTTCAGCTCCGCCGCCTCGCGTTCCAACTGATCGGCGTACGCGGGGTCGCCCCAGAACTCCCGGGCCAGGCGGGCGGCGCGCATCTTCGCGTCGTACGCGTACCCCTGCACCTCGCAGCTCGCCCGCGGGAACGGCGGCAGCGTGCCGTCGGCGTACGAGACGGAGTCCCAGGAGTCCTTCCAGCACTGGTTCTCCAGGCCGGTGTCGGTGTTGCGCCGCTCGTACCAGACGTAGCCGTTGCCGACCAGGTCGGCGTAGTCGTCGATCCACTTCAGCGCGGCGCGGCACTCCCGTTCCAGCTCCTTGACCAGCGCCACGTCCCCGCTCCACCGCTCGTACTCATCGAGCAGCACCACGAACAGCGGGGTCGCGTCCACCGAGCCGTAGTAGGGCGAGTGCGGCTGCTCCTCGAACGCGGCGGTCTCGCCGTACCGCATCTCGTGCAGGATCCGGCCCGGGTCCTCGTCCCGGAAGTCGTCGAACCGGGTGCCCTGGAGCGCGCCCAGGATGCGCAGCGTGGTCTTCGACATCTCGGGTGCGAACGGCAGCACCTGGAGGCAGGTGAGGATGCTGTCCCGGCCGAACATGGTCATGAACCAGGGCAGGCCGGCGGCGGGCAGCGTCTGCCCGCCCAGCGACAGCGGGGAGAAGCGCAGCGCGGCGAGATCGACCAGGCTCCGCCGGTAGGTCGCGGCGACCCGGTCGTGCTCGCTGTTGACCTTGGGGGCCCGGTCGATCCACTCCTCCAGGTCGTGCTGGAGCGCGAGCCGCTCGGTGCCGTGTGCGCGTAGTCCCATCCGCAGGTCCCGGCCACCCGGGCCGATGGCGAACGTCTGCACGTCGATGAGGACGTCCCACTGTTCGTTGGGCTCCAGGTGGATGCTCCAGGCGAAGCCCCGGTTGTCGTAGCGGGCCGGCTGGTTCGCGGAGAGGACCGTCTCCCGCTTGAAGTTGCCCCGCCGGTAGCCCAGCCGCAGCCGGTCCGACTCCGCCTCGGCGTACAGTTCGCCCTTCTTGTTGAGGATCTCGTCCTTGACCTGGAAGAGGTCGGCGAAGTCCGCGCCGGCGTCCATCCGGATCTCCAGGTCCACCGCGTTCTCGTCGTGGTTGAGCACGGTCAGCGTCTCCCGGAAGCTGCCGCCCACCGCCCGTTCCCGGATGACCGACAGCTTCGCGTCGACGTAGTGCGTGGCCATGCCGGGCACCAGGAAGAAGCGCGCCTCGTAGTACTGGAGGTCGTCGTAGGAGAGCGCGTTGAGCCGCTCGCCGTTGACCGTGAGCACCCACTTCGACAGGTACCGCGTGTCGAGGGAGAACAGCCCGGTCGGTTCCGTCGGCGTGGCCTCGATGTCCCCGGTGTCCTCGGAGACCACGAACGTGTTGCCGTCCAGGATCCGGACGGTGTTGTTCCCGGCCATCAGGCGGCCCTCCTGGCGAATGCGTGGCGCGGCCCGCGGGAGTCCGGCGGGCCCGGAAAGACGCGCTCGATCTGCAACACGAGCCGGAGGTCGCCGACGACCGTCATGTCGCCGCGCAGCAACGCCGCGATGGCGTTCTCCTCACCGTCGACGAGCGCCCGGAAGAGCCGGGGCTCGGTCCCGACCACGGTGTCCGCCTCGCCGTCCTCCTGCCGGACCCGCAGGTTGCCCCGGTCGATCTCCAGCAGCCAGTGCGTGGTCCGCGCGCCTTCGTGCAGGTCGAACCGGAGCGTCCCGGACGTCTTGACCAGCAGCGGCTCGAACCCGCGCCGGTCCAGGTCCTCGAAGAATCTCGTGGTCGTGTCCACCATCGAAGGTGACTCCTCCCGCGCTCGGCGGTCTCCTCGTCGACCGGACGGGTCCCCGCAGCGCCCCCGGGTCAACCTCGCCCGGATCGGGTGAGGCGACCGGACCGGAGACGCGGAACGCCGCCCCCGAACCGGGGGCGGCGTCACCGCGTCGGCAGGTCAGTTGTTGGGGTCGTCGGCGCTGATGTCGGCGAGCACCGACTGGGGTTCCCGCTCCACCGCCAGGTCACCCATCGACACCAGGCCGACCAGCTTCCCGTCCTCGATGACCGGGAGCCGGCGGACCGCGTACGTGCGCATCAGGTCGGCGGCGGCCACCGCGTCGTCGTACTGGCTCACCGTCACCACGTCCTTGCTGGTGATCTCGTTGAGCCGGGTGGTGGCGGGGTTACGGTCCTCGGCGACGCCCCGGACCGTGATGTCCCGGTCCGTGACGATGCCGACCACGTCGTCGCCGTCGGTCACCACCACGTCGCCGATGGCGCTGTCGCGCATCTCCTGCGCCGCCGCGGTGAGCGTGTCGTTGCCGTCCATCGTCACCAACCGGGTCGTCATGAACTCTCCGACCGTTGTCATGGTGCTCCCCTCTCGGTGTCGGCACCGCGGTCTACCCGCCGTCGCAGGCGGGGTAACTCGGGCGGTTCACCCCCGGCGCCGGATCCGCCGGCGGATCTCGTAGGAGCCGTTGCTGGACAGCCCGTAGAAGAGCGGCAGCAGCAGGAACACCACCAGCGCCACCGGCACGCTCACCCACCACCCCACCAGACCGGCGATCGCGTACGCGGCCACGCCGAACAGCGCGCGGAGCCGCTCGGCGGCGAAGAACCGGCGTGGCACACCGGCCTGGCGAAGCTCCGGGCGCCGGTGCAGGTAGTGGTACAGCCACAACCAGGTGGCCGAGAGGAGGACGCCGAGCAGCGCGTAGGCGCCGATCGCGACCCGCTCGTCGGACACGTCGCCCTTCTCCACCGCGCGGGAGACCAGCGCGGTCACGAACGGCAGCAGGGCCACGCCGAACAGCACCCCGAGGTTGGCCCAGTCCAGCCCACGGTCGGCGCACCGGACCCGGAGGAACGTGCCCTTGTGGTTCAGCCAGTTGACCGCCACGTAGAGGAAGGACGTGCCGAAGGCGAGGTAGACCGGCCACTGTTCGAGCAGGGCGTGCGGCATCCTGCCCGGCGTCACCTCGGGCACGCTCAGGTCGAGCACCAGCAGCGTGATGACGATGGCGAAGACCGCGTCGCTGAATCCGATCACCCGGGCCGTGTCCGAGCGCAGCCCGGCCTCGACCTCCTCGACGTCCCCGGTGTCGCGTCCGGCCGCCATCGGTGCCTCCGCCCGCCGGCGCGGGTCGCCGGCAACCGGCCCCGCATACCCGCTGCGGAGGCGTCCGTGCCGGCACGGACGCCTCCCGCGGTGCGGTCCCGGGCGGGGTCAGCGCTCGGCGGCGACCAGCTCGGCGAGCTGTACGGCGTTGAGCGCCGCGCCCTTGCGCAGGTTGTCGTTCGAGCAGAACAGCGCCAGCCCGTGCTCGACCGTCTCGTCCACCCGGATCCGTCCGACGAACGTCGGGTCCTGGCCGGCCGCCACCAGCGGGGTGGGCACGTCGCGCAGCGCCACCCCGGGCGCGCCGTCGAGCAGCTCGCGGGCGCGGGCCGGGTCGATCGGCCGGGCGAACCGGGCGTTGATCTGCAACGAGTGACCGGTGAACACGGGCACCCGTACGCAGGTGCCGGAGACCTTCAACCCGGGGATCTCCAGGATCTTGCGGCTCTCGTTGCGCAGCTTCTGCTCCTCGTCGGTCTCGTCGGAGCCGTCGTCGACGATCGAGCCGGCCAGCGGCAGCACGTTGAACGCGATCGGCGCGGCGAACGAGCGCGGCGCGGGGAACTCGACGGCGGTGCCGTCGAAGGCGAGCGCGCTCGCGCCCTCGGCCACCTTGCGGACCTGGTCGTCCAGCTCGGCCACACCGGCCAGGCCGGCGCCGGAGACCGCCTGGTAGGTGGCGACGACCAGGCTGACCAGCCCGGCCTCGGCGTGCAGCGGGCGCAGCACCGGCATGGCGGCCATCGTGGTGCAGTTCGGGTTGGCCACGATGCCCTTGGGCCGGTCGGCGAGGGCGTGCGGGTTGACCTCGGCGACCACCAGCGGCACCGCCGGATCCATCCGGTACGCCGACGAGTTGTCGATCACCACGGCGCCGGCCTCGGCGACCCGGGGCGCCAGCTCCTTCGCGGTGCTCTTGCCGGCCGAGAAGAGCACGATGTCCAGGCCGCGGTAGTCCGCGGTGGCCGCGTCCTCGACCGTGACCTCGCCGTCGCGCCACGGCAGCGCGCGCCCGGCCGACCGCGCCGAGGCGAACAACCGCACCTGCTCCGCCGGGAACTCGCGTTCCGCCAGCACCTGCCGCATCACGCCACCGACCTGGCCGGTGGCACCCACAATGCCGATCCTCATGCCCGCGAGGCTACCCAGCCGGGCCGGGCGGGCGGGAAGCGTTTCCCAGCGCGCGGGCCGGGGCGACGGGAATCACACACCCCGCCGCCCCACCGGTCACGCGTGGTCGACCACCTCGCCGAGGTCGGCGGCCACCAGCTCGTCCCGGATCACCGCCGCGTCGCCCTCGACCACAAGCGTCAGCGCCTCCGGGTGCAGGTGCGTCGCGGCGGCCGCGGAGACCTCCTCGACGGTGGCCGCGAGCAGCGCCTCGCGCAGCGTGGCGTGGTAGTCGTCCGGCAGGTCGTGCACCACCAGCGTGGTGAGCGCCGACGCGATCGCCCGCGGGCTCTGCAACTCGACCGAGAGCTGCCCGGCCCGCCAGGAGCGGGCCACCTCCAGCTCCTCCTCGGTCACCCCGGTCTCCCGGGTACGCGAGACCTCCCCCACGGACTCGACGAGCGCCGGCGCGGTCGCCGCGGTCTGCACGCCGGAGCTGACCGCGAACCGGCCGAACCGCCGCGACGAGGCGAAGTCGCCCCGGATCCCGTACGTGTAGCCGCGCACCTCACGGATCAGGTGGTTGAGGCGGGAGGTGAACGCGCCGCCGAGCACGGTGCCGGCGAGCGTCATCGGCACGTGGTCGGGGTGGCCGCGGTGCGGGGACGGGTGGCCCAGCCGCAGCGTCGACTGCACCGAGCCGGGCCGGTCGACCAGGATGACCCGCCGCCGGTCGGCGAGCGGCACGTCGATCGGGCCGCCCCGGTCGACCGGGCCGCCACCGGTGCCGACGAACGCCGCCGCGCCGAGTGCCTCCAGGTCGATCCGTTCCAGGTCGCCGGCGACGATCAGCGTGCCGGGGCGGATGAACCACTCCGAGTGGAAGACCGTGACGTCGTCCGCCTCCAGCGCGGCCACGCTGCCCGGGTCGCCGTAGAGCGGGCGGCCCCACCGGTGTGCCACGCCGAACAGGTCAGCGCGCAGCACCGCGTCGGCGCGCGGGCCCGGGTTGGCCCAGTCCATCCGCAGCGCGGTCGCCTCGTCGTCGCGGACCCGCAACACGTCGGCCGGATCGAGCCGCGGCGTGCGGACCGCCTCGGCCATCAGCTCCACCGCGGCGCTCAGCCGCTCCACCGGGACCTGCACGCTGACCTGGAACGAGTCCCAGTCGAGCCCGGTCACCAGCTCGGTGCCGAGCGCCTCGACGGCCAGCGCGTACGCGGTGGCGTCCCGGTGCGCGGTGCCCTCCTCCAGCGCCTTGGCCAGCACCGCGCCGAGGCCCTCCTTGCCGACCGGCTCCCGGCCGGCGCCGCCGTCGAGCAGCAGCAACGCGACGGCGAGGTTCTGCCCGGGCAGGTGCGCGGCGACCACCTGACCACCGGCCACCGTCCGCCGGACCACCTGGGGGAACCGGTAGGCGCGGGCGGCGCCCGGGCCGGGACGGGTGGCGATCAGCGTCATGAGGTCTCCTCGGGCAGGTAGGTCAGGATCGCCCGGTCGGCGGCGCCGAGCAGCTCGGTGGCCTGCTCGGCGATCTGCTCGGCGGTGACGGCGAGCCAGCCGGGCAGCCGGTCGGCGGCCCGGGCCGGGTCGCCGAACTGGGTGGCGTAGCGGCCGAGCGTGTCGGCGCGGCCGTCCACGGTGGACATCTGCCGCCACCACGAGGTGCTCAGCAGCGCCTTGGCCCGGTCCAGCTCGGCGGCGGTCACCGGCACGGTGGCCAGTTCGTCGACCACCTCGGCCAGCCCGTCGCGCAGCCGCTCGGCGGTCACCCCGGGGCGGGCGGTGGCGGTGGCGATCAGCGGGGCCGGCGCGTGCGCCAGGTCGACCCCGTACGCCCCGATCAGGTCCGGCTGGGCGATCCGTTCCCCGTCGGCGAGCCGCTGGTAGAGCCGGCTGCCCCGGCCGCTGCCCAGCACGGTGGCGAGGACCGTGGTCACGTCGTACCCGGTGGCGCCGAACGGGTGGGTGCGGTGCGCGAGGTAGACGCGGGGGGCGGGCACGTCGGCGGTGACCGTCTCCACCGCCGGACGGCCGGTCGCCGGCACGGTGCGGCCGTCCGGGGCGGGCGGGATGTCCGGGCGCGGCGCGAGGCCGCCGAAGTACTTGTCGGCCAGCGCGAACACCTCCGCGGCGGGGGCGTCGCCGACCACGGTGAGCACCGCGTTGTTCGGCGCGTAGTAGGTGGTGTGGAACGTCTGGAAGGTGGCCAAGTCGGCGGCGTTCAGGTCGGCCATCGACCCGATCGTGGCGTGGTGGTAGGGGTGGCCGGGCGGGTAGAGCAGCGGCAGCAGCCGCAGCCAGGCGTCGCCGTAGGGGACGTTCTCGTAGCGCTGCCGCCGTTCGTTCTTCACCACGTCGCGCTGGTTGTCGAGCGTCTCCTGGGTGAGCGCCGGCACCAGGCCGCCCATCCGGTCGGCCTCCAGCCAGAGCGCCAGCTCCAGGTGTTCGGCCGGAACGGTCTCGAAGTAGTTGGTCCGGTCCGGGTTGGTGGTCGCGTTGAGTGAGCCGCCGGCGCCCTGGATCAGCTTCATGTGCTCGGTCTTCGCCACGTTCACCGAGCCCTCGAACATCAGGTGCTCGAAGAGGTGGGCGAAGCCGGTCTGGCCCGCCGGTTCGTGGCGGGACCCCACGTCGTACCAGAGGTTGACCGCCACGGCCGGGGCGGTGCGGTCCTCGCTCACCACCACACGCAGGCCGTTGTCCAGTCGGGTCGTCTCGATCGGCCAGGGGAAACCGCTGTCGGGCATGGCACGACGCTATCCGATCCGGTGGGCGGAAAGGGGAGCCGCGCCCGCGTCGTCGCCGCGCGACGGGGTATCAGCTCGGCATGACCCCCGCACCGTCCGCCGTCGAGCGGGCCGCCGCCGCGCTGGCCCGGCTCCGGCACGCCCGGCTGCTGCATCCCGCCGGTCGCGTGTTCGCCGCCGAGGCGATGATCTGGGGTACGCCGGGACCGCCGACCGGGGTGCCGCTGCTGGACCTGCCCGGCCGGTGGCCGGCCACGGTCCGGCTCTCCAAGGGCACGCCGACGCCGCCCGGCTGGCCGGACGTGCTGGGCGTGGCGGTCCGGCTGCACCGGGACCCGGAACCGCCGATCGATCTGCTGGTCAGTTCCAGCGGCGCCGCGCCGGTGCTGCGCAACCTGCCGCTGCCCCGGCGGCGCTTCACCGGGACGTACACCTCGATCATGTCGTTCCGGGCCGGGGCCCGGCGGCTGTTCCTGGCCGTGCTGGCCGACCCGGACTCACCCGACCTGGGTCGCACGCTGGCCGAGGCCGACGCGGCGGTGGCCGGCGACGAGCCCCGGCTGGTGCTCGCGGTGGCCTCGGCGGTGGGTCCGTGGCGGCCGTTCGGCGAGGTACGCCTGAGCGGCCGGCACGGCGGCCCGGAGGACGCCGTGCCGGCCTTCGACCCGATCGGCAACGTGCCGCCGGGGCTGCGGCTGGCCGGCCCGCTGGCCCGGTTGCGGGACGCCAGTTACCGGGGGTCCCGCCGCGGCCGGGGCGCGCCGCTCAGTCGGGAGGCTCGACGGGGGTGACGGTCTCGGCGGACGTGCGGTGCTCCAGCACCGTGTCCGGGGCGGCGTTCTGGTCCTCCTCCCGGAGATCCGACTCGGCGAGGATCGCGTCGGCCTGGGCCTGCGCGTCGTCGCTGCCCGCCGCCGCCTCCTCGGGCAGCAGGTGCGCACGGGATTCGATCCGGTCCTGGTCGCTCTGATGGTGGCTCATGGCTTCTCCCATACCCCGCGTCCCGCTTGGCGGAACGGCACGGGCATTCCCGGGCGCGTCGGGTACGCTGGCTGACGTGACGCGGTCGTATCGATGGTTTAGGCAGCCGGCTGGAGGAGCCGGTGACTCGACCGTGAGCTGACGTCACCTCCTCTTCGAGCCGGCCGGGCAGGGATGATTCCCTGCCCTTTCGCATGCGAGCAGCCGGCTCGACACCCTGGGCGCCGGCCCCGGGGCGCGGTCGGCGGAAGGATTCCCACCGTGACCACGTCTCCGGACGCCCGCCGGGTCATCGACCAGCGGATCGACCGCGTCGTGCCGTTGACCACCCCGGCCCTGCTCCACCATCACCTGCCGCTCGACGCGCCGCTCGCCGAGGCCGTCATCGCCGGCCGGCGCGCGGTCGCCCGGGTGCTGGACCGCGCCGACGACCGGCTGCTGGTGGTGGTCGGCCCGTGCTCGGTGCACGACCCGGCCGCCGCGCTGGAGTACGCCGGACGGCTGCGTGAGGCGGCCGACCGGGTCGCCGACGACCTGCTCGTGGTGATGCGGGTCTACTTCGAGAAGCCGCGCTCGACCGTGGGCTGGAAGGGTCTGATCAACGACCCGGCGCTTGACGGTTCGGGCGACGTGAACACCGGTCTGCGGACCGCGCGGGCGCTCCTGCTCGACGTGCTGCGGTTGGGCCTTCCGGTGGGCTGCGAGTTCCTCGACCCGATCACCCCGCAGTACATCGCCGACACGGTGGCCTGGGGCGCGATCGGCGCCCGGACCGTGGAGAGCCAGGTGCACCGGCAGCTCGCCTCCGGCCTGTCCATGCCGATCGGCATGAAGAACCGCCCCGACGGCAGCATCGGCACGGCTGTCGACGCGATCCGGGCGGCCGGCGTACCGCACGTCTTCCCCGGCATCGACGTCTCCGGCATCCCGGCGATCATGCACACCCGGGGCAACGCCGACGGGCACCTGGTGCTGCGCGGCGGTGGTGGCCGGCCCAACTACGACGCGGAGTCGGTGGCCGGGGCGCTGGACCTGCTGCGCGCCGCCGGACTGCCCGAACGCGTGGTGATCGACGCCAGTCACGCGAACAGCGGCAAGGACCACCGCAACCAGCCAGTGGTCGCCGCGGACGTGGCCGGGCAGCTCGCCGCCGGGCAGCGCGGCATCGTGGGGATCATGTTGGAGAGCTTCCTGCACGCCGGCCGGCAGGACCTGGACCCGACCCGGGAGCTGGAGTACGGCCGGTCGATCACCGACGCCTGCATCGGCTGGGACACCACCGACGAGGTGCTCGACCACCTGGCCCAGGCGGTCCGCGCCCGCCGCGCCGCGCTGCCCACCCCCGCCTGAGCTCCGTTGGGCGGCGTTTGACCGGTTCGGGGCCGGGTAGGTGGTCGGCGTGACCGATGACGCGCCCGTGACCGAGCAGCCGGACACCAGGCCGCTCGACGACCTGCTCGACGACCTCTACCACGGCCAGGAGCGGATCAGTCAGACCGACATCTACCGCCGCGCGGTGGCCGCCGAGCTTCCGGCGGAGCTGCTCACCCGGATCGCCGCGCTCCCCCAGGGCGAGTACGCGGTGGACGAGGTGGCGGACCTGCTGGGCGGCACGGTCGCCTGAGCCCCCGCCGACGAGAGGACCCGACATGACCGACCGCGAACCCGAGCACGAGCACCTGGCGGCGCTCGGCCAGCCCCCGGAGGGCGTGGACACGCTGCCGGAGCCGGACTTCGCCAACGAGCACGACCGCACCGCGGTGGACCGGGACATCGTCACCGGGGAGGACGAGCGGGAGCCGGAGACGTCACGCGGCTGGGCCGGCGAGGACCACGGCACCACCCCTACCTGATCGAGCGGTACGACGGAGGGGCCGGCGCGTACGCGCCGGCCCCTCCGTCGTACGGTCACTCCCCGTGGTGTCCGCCCTTGGCGGCCCGCTGGGCCACCGCGTACCCCATCTGGAGGAAGTCGGACGCGGCGACCGCGGTCAGCGCGGTGGCCACCAGCCGGGTCAGCCGGGGGGCCAGCACCAGGCCGCCGGTGAGCCCGGTGGCCACCCACACCGCCAGGCAGAACGGGCAGCTCACCAACTCGCCGAGCGCGTGCCGGGTGGGGCTGCCCTCGTCCCGGACCTGCTCCATCACCTCGCCGCTGCCGATCGGGTGGTCGTAGCGGGTGAACGGCGCCCGCAGCGGACTGGTGATGGCGTCCTTGGACAGCAGCCGGCTCAGCTTGTGCGTGGCGATCGAGAGCAGCACCACGTCAGCGGGCGAGGGCCGCTCCGGCACCGGTCGGCCGGTGGCCCGGACCAGCCCGACCAGCGCGCCGGTCACGCCGGCGTAGGTGCCCATCGCCTTCAGGTATCCCTCCAGCGGCCGGTGCTCGTGCGGCGCGTACGCCTGGCGCAGACGCGCCACCTTCTGCTTCAGGCCACTCCCGGTCAACCCGGTCTCCCTCGTCGTCATGACGGCCGGGCTCAGCCGGCGGTCAGGTTGTCGCCGACCTCGCGGTCGAGGTTGGCCAGGATCTCGTCGGCCAGGCCGTGATCGGGGCCGGCCAGGTCCAGCCGGACGCGGGCGCCACCGGCGTCGGCCGGTTCCACGTCGATCTCCGCGGACCAGTCGGCGCTGCTCCACCGCGCCCGCATGTCGTCGGCGTCGAGCACCTCCACCCGGCAGGCGCCGGAGCCGCGCAGCTCCTCGGGCAGCCAGGCGGCGGACCGGTCCGGGTCGGTGGCGGTGTTGAACACCACCTCGGGCGGCGCGGACATGCCGCGCTCGGCGTGGCTGGCCATCAGGCGTCCCGCAGCCGGTGCGGGTCGATCTCCCGGCCGGGGTGCCGGGCCAGGTACTCGGTCTCCAGCTCCGCGGTGCGGCGCAGGTGGTTGGCGAGCGCGGAGTCGGTGGCGTGCCGCAGCGTGTCCAGCCGGGTCCGGTGCAGGCTCTGCACCTCCCGGATCAGGTCCTCGTCGCTCAGCTCGGCGGGATCCACGCCGGGCAGGTCGCCGTCGGTGGCCCCGGCGCGGGCGTGGTCACCGTCCCACTCGGTGACGCGCTGCTCCGGGCTGGTGTCCCGGCGTACCGATTCGGTCATCGTCGCCCCCTCGTCTCGTTCGGGCTGGCGACTAGACGGATGCCCACCCGCTGTGCCACCAAACCCACGCCACCTACGACGCCGCGTCGGAGACGACCGCCGGCCCCGGTACCCTCGATGGCATGCAGCGGCTCCGGACACCGGCGTGGATCGCCCGCCACGTGGCCATGGTCGTGCTGGTGGTGGGTTTCCTCGGGCTGGGCTGGTGGCAGGTCACCCGCGCCGCCGGGGGCAACGCGCTGAGCTTCGGGTACGCGATCGAGTGGCCGGTCTTCGCCGGCTTCGTGGTCTTCGTCTGGTGGCGCGAGGTGCGGCACGCGCTGCGGGCCGCGCCCGGTCCGTCGGCGGAGGACGCGCCGCCGGCGACCGCCGGCGACGAGCCGGTCGCGCCGACCCCGGCGGTACGCCGGCCGGTGCGCGTCGCCCGGGTGCCGTCGACGCCGACCGAGGGCGCGGACGACGGCGAGCTGGCCGCGTACAACCGCTACCTTTCCTGGTTGAACGCCAATCCGGGCGCCCGGCCCGGCGACTATCCCGGCTGAGGCCGGTGCGGAAGGACGGACGACGGTGGGCGGAGCCCTTACCCGGTACCGCGTGATCGCCTGGATCGTGGGCGTGGCGCTGGTGGTGCTGGTCCTGATCGGCATGCCGCTGAAGTACGGCTTCGACAACCCGAGCGTGGTGGCCGTGGTGGGTGTCGCGCACGGCTGGCTCTACATGCTCTATCTGGCGCTGACGTTCGACCTGTCCCGCCGGGCGGACTGGCCGCTGAAGCGGATGCTGCTGGTGATGCTGGCCGGCACCGTGCCGTTCGTCTCGTTCTACGCGGAGCGGCGGGTGAGCCACTGGGTGGCCGCCGAGCGCCGGTCGCGCACCCCGGAGCCGGTGGCCGGCTGACCGGGGCTCAGCGCGTCGGGCGCCACGGGCCGGTGCCCGGCGGGTCGGTCCGGCCGTCGCGGCGGGCCCGCTCCCGGGCCTGGCGCAGCGCGTCGGCGACCTGACCGAACTGCCGTTCGTCGTCGCTGCTGAACAGCAGTTCCTCGGTGCCCCGGAGCCGGCCCCACAGTTCGTACGCGGGGGGCCGCCAGCGGTCGCCGACGAGCACGAGCAGCAGCGGCAGCAGCCCGACCGCGCCGAGCGTGAGGTACGCCCCGGCGGTGAGCCGTTGCAGGCCGCCGGTGAAGCCGAGCAGCAGCCCGGCCGACGCGATGAGCGCGGCGGTGGCGGCGACCGCCCGGACGGCGAGCCGGTCGTGCGGGCCGCGGGCGGCCCGGAGCTGGGTGATCTCGGCGACCGGCCAGCTGGTGCGGCCGACGGTGAAGCGTTCGGCGGTGACGACGATGCCGGGCCGGGCGTAGAGCAGGCCGGGCGCGGTGCTGCGGGGCGGGTGGGTGGCGGAGCGGTCGGTCTGCACGGTGGCCTCCCGGGGCACGGATCCCGCGATGGGAATCCCGGATCCGGGTCCCATTGTGTGGCGCATTCGCCATGCCGGAAAACGGTCACCGACCGTGAACGTCATCATTGTCACTTTCCGACACTTTGCCAACTTTCGCCCCTGCTTGAACTCCCGTTCACTCCGATCACGGGTTAGGTTGTCCAGGTCGGTCCGGTCGACCGCCATCCGCCTGGATGGCGCCGGCCCGGCGTCGACGGGTCGTCCAGACGCGGCCCGCCGACCGTGGAGAGGAGCTTTCCGCTCTTGTCGTCCTTACGGATGCTGCTCCGCTCGCTGGCGGTGGCCGGCCTGTCGGCCGCGCTGCTCGCCCCGGCGTCGGTGGCTCGGGCCGAGCCCACCCCCGCCGAGCTGACGAAGCAGATCGAGAAGTCCTCGACTGAGCTGGAGCGAATCGTCGAGTCCTACAACAAGCTCAACGAGGACATCAAGGCCAACAAGGCCGAGGCCGCCACGTTGGCGGCCAAGATCGGCCCGTTGCAGGAACAGGCCGAGCGGAGCCGCGCCGACGTGGCCGTGCTGGCCGCCACGGCGTACAAGACCGGCGGCATGCGCACCGCGGCGGCGCTGCTGGAGCCGGGCGGCACCGCCGCGCTGCCGGAACGGTTGGGCACGCTCGACCAGCTCACCCGCCAGCGGCAGCGCACCATCACCGGCTTCACCGCCGACCAGCGCCGGCTGATCGACCAGAAGACCAAGCTGGACGTCACGCTGGCCCGGGAGGCGGCGCAGGCCAAGCAGCTCGCCGCCGGTAAGAAGCGGATCGAGGGGGACCTGTCCCGCCTCTACGAGATGCGCCGCCAGGCGTACGGGCGGGCCACCGAGGCGCCGGCCAAGGCGAGTTCGGCGGGTAAGCCGCCGGCCGTCTCCGGCAAGGCCGGGGTGGCGGTGCGGTACGCCTACGGCGCGGTCGGCAAGCCGTACGGGTGGGGTGCCGAGGGCCCCGGCAGCTACGACTGCTCGGGCCTGACGCTGGCCGCCTGGCGGGCCGCCGGGAAGTCGCTGCCGCACAACGCGGCGGCCCAGTGGAGCGCCACGACCAGGATCAGCCGCAGCGCGCTGCAACCGGGTGACCTGGTGTTCTACTCCGGGCTCGGGCACGTCGCCCTCTACGTCGGCGGCGGTCAGATCATCGACGCGCCCAGCGCGGGCCGCAACGTCAGCAAACGCGGCATGAACATCATGTCGATCGCCGGTTACGGCCGGGTCTGATCCACGGCAGCGAAACGGCCGGCGTCCCCCTGTCGGACGCCGGCCGTTTCGTCGTTCATTACTACCAGGTCAGGCCGCCTGTAGCCCCTCAGCGCGGGCCAGCTCGCGGAGCCGGCCGAGGGCCTGGATCTCGAGCTGGCGGATCCGCTCCCGGGAGAGCGAGAACCGGGAGGCGACCTCGGTCAGCGAGTGCTCCCGCCCGTCCTCCAGGCCGTAGCGGGCCCGCATGATGCCGGCCGACCGGTCGTCGAGGTGGTTGAGCAGCCCCTCGATCCGCTGCCGCTCCAGGCCGGTGAGCACGATCTCCTCCGGCGACGGGGCGTCGCTGTCGGCGACCAGGTCACCGAGGTTGGTGTCGCCGTCGTCGCCCACCGGGGTGTCCAGCGAGACGGTGTCCTGCGACCAGCGGACCAGCTCGTTCACCCGCTCGACGGTGACGCCGAGCGAGGCCGCGATCTGCTCCGGCTCGGGGTCGGCGCCCAGCTCGCGGGTGAGCTGCCGGGCCACGTTGCGCATCCGGTTGACGTCCTCCACCAGGTGCACGGGCAGCCGTACGGTCCGCTCCTGCTGGGCGATCGCCCGGCTGATCGCCTGCCGGATCCACCAGGTCGCGTAGGTGGAGAACTTGAAGCCCCGCTCGTAGTCGAACTTCTCGACCGCCCGGACCAGGCCGGTGTTGCCCTCCTGGATCAGGTCCAGCATGGGCATGCCGGAGCGCACGTAGCGCCGGGCGATGGAGACGACCAGCCGCAGGTTCGCGCGGATGAACAGGTCCTTCGCCCGCTCGCCGTCGGCGACCACGCGCTCCAGCTCCTCCCGGGTGGCCCCGTCGGGGATCCGGTCGGAGTCGATCAGGTGCTCGGCGTAGAGGCCGGCCTCGATCGACTTGGAGAGGTCCACCTCCCGGGCGGCGTCCAGCAGCGGCGTCCGGGAGATCTCGTGCAGGTAGACGCCGACCAGGTCCCGCTCCTCGGCGACCTCGTCGGTACGCATGCCGATGTTCTTGTCCACGATTGCCACGGTCCCCTCGCTCGCGCCGGTTGCCCGGTTCCTTGCCATCCCCACGTTCATCAGCCCTCCCCGTAACCTCCGCTGTGCCCGTAGGTGCTGACACCTACACAACAGATGTGACGTGTCGGGGATTCCATGCCGTGAGTCGAAACTGTCACGAATGCCTGAGTGCTAGCTGAGAGCCCGGTCCATGTTTCCTGTCAGGACCCCTGCTCGGCGGTCTGCGGACCCCCCGGTGGACGCGGCCCGGAGCAGCGGAATCGCCGTCACCCATGGAATGGCACCATTGCGTTTTCCATGAACACAGCGAGCCGCGTCACCGCCGCTCTGGGATCCTGGTCACTGCGTGATACGCGCCCGTGGACCGGTGGGTTCAGCCACGGGAAGGATTACCCTCCGCCTCGTTGAACAATCCGCACGGGGAGAGCCGTCCCCTCCCGCCACGTGATACGCGTCGCACCCGCCGGGCGGATGCGCCCGGCGGGTGGGATCGGGTGGAATCAGGAGGCGAGCAGGGCCAGGGCGCCGCGGACCTGGTCGGCGGCGCGGGCCAGGGCGGCCCGGGCGGCGGGCACCTCGGCGCCGGAGACCAGCGAGACGAGGGCGGTCTTGAGGTCGCCGTCGGCCTCCCGCAACGCGACCGCGCAGACCTCCTCGGCGCAGCCGGTGGCCTCCACCAGGATCGAGATCATCCGGCCGCGCAGCTTGGCGTTGGTGGCCACCATGTCGATCATCAGGTTCGAGTAGACCCGGCCGAGACGCACCATCACGGCCGTGGAGAACGTGTTGAGCACCAGCTTCTGCGCGGTGCCGGCCTTCATCCGGGTCGACCCGGTGACCACCTCGGGTCCGGTGTCCACCCCGATGAACACGTCCACCGACGTGGCGGCCTCGGCCTCCGGATTCGCGCAGAGCAGCACCGTCCCGGCACCCTGGGACCGGGACGCGGCGAGCGCCCCGAGGACGTACGGGGTGCGCCCGCTGGCCGCCAGGCCGACCACCAGGTCCCCGGCGCGGACACACTTGGCGGCCTCGGCGGCGCCGCCACGCTCGTCGTCCTCGGCGTCCTCGACGGCCCGCCACATGGCCTCCGGGCCGCCCGCCAGGTGGGCGCAGAACCAGTGCCGGGGCGAGTTGAACGTGGGGGCCAGCTCGGCCGCGTCCAGCACGCCCAGGCGGCCGGAGGTGCCGGCACCGAAGTAGTGCACCCGGCGTCCGGCGCGCAGCGCGGCCACGGCCAGGTCGACGGTCTCGGCGATCTCGTCCAGCACGGCGGCCACCGCGGCCGGCACCCGCCGGTCGGCCTCGTTGATCACGGCGAGCACGTCCCGGGTCGACATCAGGTCTAGGTCGACGCTGTGCGGGTTGCGCCGTTCGGTCGGCGCGCCGACCCGCACCACCGGACGCACCGTGGTCACCTCGTCCCGCTCCACCCGACCCGCCGTCATGCCCGCCTCCGCCCGGGACCCACCCGACGCGACTGGACCGCCTCGGCGGTGGCTTCGAGGGCCTTCTTGGTGCGGGCCCGGCTCCGGGCGGCCACCCCGACGAAGAGGCAGTCGACCACGGTGAGCTGGGCCAGCCGGCTGGCCGTCGCGCCGGACCGGTAGGTCGTCTCCCGGGCGGCGGTGGTGAGCACGTGGTCCGCGACCTCGGTGATCGGTGAGCGGGGGAAGTTGGTGAGCGCCACCGTGGTGGCGCCGCGCGCCCGGGCCTGCTCCAGCACCTCGATCACGTCGGACGTGGTGCCGGTGTGGGAGATGCCGACCGCGACGTCGCCGCGGCCCAGCAGCGCGGCGGAGGTGAGCGCGGTGTGCACGTCCGGGAAGTAGAACGCGATGCGGCCGATGCGGTGCAGCTTCTGCTGGAAGTCCGAGGCGACGAAGCCGCTGGCGCCCGCGCCGTAGACGTCGATCCGGCCGGCCGCGCCGATCGCCTCGACCACCCGCTCGCAGACCGCCGGGTCGAGCTGCTCGGCGGTTTCCTCGACGGCCCGTGCGTCGTTGAACGCGATGGTGGCGATGATCTGGGCCAGGTCGGCGCCGGGCGGGATGTCGCCGCCGACGACCCGCGCGTCCGGCGGCTCGACCCGACGGGCGGCCTCGGCGGCGAGCCGGATCCGCAGCTGGGGGTAGCCGTTCATGCCGACCGAGCGGCAGAACCGGATCACGGTCGCCTCGGATGTCTCGGCGGCGGTGGCGAGGTCGGTGATCGTGCGCCGGGCCGCGTCCGCCGGATCGGCGACGACCAGCCGGGCCACCCGCTGCTCGGCCGGGGACAGCGAGGGCAGGAGGCCGCTGATGTGGACGATCAGTCCACCGGGCTCGTGACTCGCAGAAATCTTCGGACTCTTCGCCACGGATGAAACTTACTTTCACTGGGCGTAAGCGTCAACCATGACGCCGCGTATCGGGAAATTTACCGCCATCCGCGCCCGATCCCCGTGCCCAGGGTCCCATCACCGCAGCCCGGCCGCCTCCTCCGGTCCGGTCGACTCGCGCCCGCCGGAGGATCGTCCGATCGACCGCACGCCGTCCTTTCGGCCCGGACGGCCGCCGCCGAAGCACCGGTCAGCCGGCCGAACCGCCCCGCACGCGCCCGGCGGCTAACGTGTGGCCATGGCGGATCGGACGGTGCTGGTGACCGGAGGCACGGGTGGGCTCGGCGGCGCGGTCACCGCCGCGTTCCTGCGGGACGGCTGGCGGGTGGTCGTACCCGGTCGGGAGGGCGGCCCGACGACGACCGAGCCGTCCGGTCCGGTCCCCGTGGTGGCGGACCTGCTCACTCCCGAAGGGGCCGCGCGGGCGGTGACGACAGCCACCGCCGAGCCCGCGGCGCCGCTGCGCGCCGTGGTCAACCTCGTCGGCGGGTACGCCAGCGGCGGGCTGGTGCACGAGACGCCGGTCGAGGAGTTCGAGCGGATGCTGCGGATCAACCTGCGCCCCACCTACCTGGTCACCCAGGCGGCGCTGCCGCACCTGGTCGCGGCCGGCGGCGGCGCGGTGGTCTGCGTGTCGGCGCGGGCGGCGGTGGCCCCGTTCCCCGGCGCGGCCGGCTACGCCACCGCCAAGGCCGCCGTGCAGGCGTTCGCGAACGCGATCGCGGTGGAGTACCGACCGCGTGGGGTGCGCTGCAACACGGTGCTGCCCAGCGTCATCGACACCCCGGCCAACCGGGCCGCCCAGCCCGAGGCGGACCACCGGCGGTGGGTGCCGCCGGCCGAGATCGCGGCGGTGATCCGCTTCCTGGCCGGCGCGGAGTCCGCCCCGACGAGCGGCGCGAGCGTCCCGGTCTACGGGCGGGCCTGAGCCGGCACCGGGCCGTCCCGGCCGCCGCCCGACGGGCGCGGGGTGCCGTCCGGCGACGGGCCGGCGAGTGTGGACGGGTCGTCCGGCAGCCACTCGCTCAGGTGCGCCCGGATCCGGCGGGACACCTCCTCCGGCGGGCCGCTGCCGTCCACCACCACGAAGCCGGCGTACTCCGGCAGCGCCCGGTAGGCCGCGTCGGCGGCGGTGAGCCACCGCATGCTCTCGTGGTCGGTGCCGCGCCGCTCGATCCGCCGGTACGCCTCGGCCGGGTCCACGGTCAGCAGGATGGTGACCCGGGGCGGCGGGAAGATCCGGTAGCCGGCCCGGGCCAGCCGCTCCCAGCGCTGCCCACCGTGCGCCCGGATGCTGGCGTACTGGCAGACGGACCACCGGTCCATCACCGCCGTGCGGCCGGTCGCCAGGCAGCTCAGCAGCGCGAGCGCGATGGCCAGCCACCGCAGCACGGACTCGACCGCGAGCAGGCCGTCGCGCCCGACGAGGCGTTGCGCGTCCGGGCGGCCGACCCGTTGGGCGAGCCGGCCGAGCCAGCGTCGACCGCCGGCGTTGCGGTGGTAGGTGGCCCGGTGGCCGGCCGCGGTCAGCGCCTCGGCGAGCAGGTGGGCCTGGGTGGTCTTGCCCGAGCCGTCGATACCGATCAGGGCGACGGTGCGCAGTCGGGCTCCGCCGCGCCGCGTCCGCAGTGAGCTGGCCACCTCCCCGAGGTTATCCGACGGATGCTCGCAAGCGCCCTTTTGTCGTGTTCCTCCCCAGGTGGATGCGGAAGGTGTGACCGGAGCGTCCGCCGGGTAGGCAACTCAATCTCACCGCCCACGACGACGACGGGAGAGCCAGATGGCCGAGCGCGGGGACGAGACCCTGGTCCACACGCTGAAGAAGGTCGCCGCCGTGCTCAAGCAGTCCGAGATCCCGTTCGCCCTGGGCGGCAGCTTCGCCGTGTACGCCCACGGCGGCCACTCCAGCGACCACGACGTCGACTTCCTGCTCCGCGAGGCCGACGTCGACCGGGCGCTGGAGGCGCTGGTCGAGGCCGGCTTCACGGCCGAGCGCCCGCCGGAGGACTGGCTGGTCAAGGTCTACGACGAGGGCCGGATGGTGGACCTGATCCACCGGCCGATCGAGACCCCGGTGACCGAGGAGACCTTCGCCGACACCATCGTGCGGCCGGTCGACGCGATCCACATGCCGGTGCTCTCGGCCAGCCAGCTCATGGTGCACAAGCTGCTCAGCTTCTCCCAGCACTACTGCGACTTCGCCCGCGCCCTGCCGCTCGCCCGCTCGCTGCGGGAACAGATCGACTGGGACCGGGTACGCAAGGAAACGCAGCACTCGCCGTACGCGGAGGCGTTCCTGGTGCTGCTCGACCGGCTGGACGTGCTGCCCGACGGCGTGCCCGGCGGAAGGGAGACCCCGTGACCGGACAGCCCGGCGACGTGCCGCCCGACGAGTACGTCGAGGCGGAGATCCAGAACATGCTGGCGGAGGACCCGTCCGTGGCCGAGCAGGGCATCACGGTGCTGCGCCGCGAGCGCGGGCTGGTGCTCTCCGGCGAGGTGGAGAGCCCGCACCGGCGCGAGGAGATCCTGCGGCGGGTGGCCGAGCGCTTCCCGGACACGCCGGTGACCAGCGACATCGGTGTGATCCGTACGCAGGCGCCCACCCAGGTGGAGGAACTGCCGTGAGGGAGGTTCGATGGTGATCCGGATCGCCGCCGTCGGCGACGTGCACGTGGACGAGGACGTGGTGGGCCGGTTCCGTCCGGCGCTGGAGGAGCTGCCGGACTGCGCCGACGTGCTGCTGCTCGCCGGCGACCTGACCCGGCACGGCACGGAGGCCGAGGCGCGCTGCGTGGCGCGGGAGTTCGGCGATCTCGGCGTGCCGGTGATCAGCGTGCTCGGCAACCACGACCACCAGTGCGACCAGGTGCCGCAGGTGGTCAAGGTGCTCCAGGACGCCGGGATCACCGTGCTGGAGGGCACCGGCACGGTGCTGGAGTGCCCCGGGGGGCGGCTGGGCGTGGCCGGTGTGAAGGGCTTCGGCGGCGGGTTCGCCGGGCGCTGCGCCAGCGACTTCGGCGAGCCGGAGATGAAATCGTTCGTGCGGACCACCCGGGAGAGCGCCGACGCGCTGGCGGCCGCGCTGCTCGCGCTGGAGTGCGACGCGCTGGTCGCGCTCACCCACTACGCCCCCGTGCCGGACACGCTCGCCGGCGAGCCGCTGGAGATCTACCCGTTCCTCGGCTGTTACCAGCTCGGGCAGGCGATCGACTCGGCGCCCACCGCACTGGCCCTGCACGGGCACGCCCACCACGGCACCGAGCGCGGCACCACGCCGGGCGGGGTGCGGGTCCGTAACGTCGCGCACCCCGTGATCAAGCAGGCCTACAGCGTCTTCCACCTCGGGGATCAGGTCGACTGAGAGGGAGGTTTCCGGGATCGGGCCGGCGGGTATCCAGCCGCCATGGAGCTGATTCTCTGGATTCTCGCAGTCGTACTCGTGGTCGCCGGAATTCTTGCCCTCTTCCGCCGACAGATCCTCTGGGGCATCGTCCTCATCGTCGTGGGCCTGCTGGTCGGCCCGGGTGGTGTCAGCATCTTCAACACGTAACCGCCCGTCCGCAGCACCCGAGACCCGCCGGGGTCGTCGGGCCCGGCGCTCTGTCCTCCCAGACCGGAGCGTCCGGACCCGACGATCCCGGCGTTTTCCGTATCCGGCGGGGTTTGCCTCCCCCGGCCAGCGGCAATATCTCGACCATGGAGATGTCGCAACGCGCCGGCCGGCGTACCGGCGGGGCCCGGAAGTGGTGGGCGCTGCTCGGCTTCGGCGCCGCCACGTTCGCCGCCGCCGCCATCGGCGGGCTGGGCGTCCGGGGCACCTCCGCGGAGTACCAGAGCCTGGAACAGCCCGCCTGGGCGCCGCCGTCGTGGCTGTTCGGCCCGGTGTGGACCGTGCTGTACGCGCTGATCGCGATCGCCGGCTGGCTGGTCTGGCGCCGGGTCGGGTTCGGCCCCGCGCTCTGGGCCTGGTGCGTCCAACTGGTGCTCAACGCGGTCTGGACGCCGCTCTTCTTCGGCGCCGGCCGCTACGGGCTGGCGTTCGCCGAGATCGTGCTGATGTGGCTGGCGATCGGCGTGACCGTGGCGTTGTTCCGGCGGGTGTCCCGGCCGGCGACGCTGCTGATGCTGCCGTACTGGGCGTGGGTCACGTTCGCCGCCGCGCTCAACTTCGCCATCTGGCGACTGAACGCCTGACCGGGGCGGGCGCGGGAGCCGACGCCCCCGCGCCCACCGGGGTCAGCAGCGGGGCACGCCGGGGATGTACCCGTCGTAACCGGTGTAGACGTACGCGTCGGAGATGAACCGGCCGGAGCCGATCCGGTCCCAGATGGAGGTGGTGCCGTACGTGCCGGTGACGCTGGTGCCGCTGGTCTGGCAGTAGATCGTCACCTTGGCCCCGTCGGCCACCGTACCCACCGCGCTGTAGCCGGTGCCCGGCCCGGAGCGGACCGTCAGGGCCGTGCCGGCGGTGTTCACCGTGCCGGCCCCGGTGTCCGCGCCGGCGCAGCCGTTGTCACTGGTGTAGGTCTTCGTGCCCCAGTAGAGGGCCTGCGCGCCGTTGAAATTGATCTTCACGGCGCTGCCGTTCGAGCGCTGCTCGTAGTGCAGGTGCGGGCCGGTGGAGCCGCCGGTGGTGCCGACGTACCCGATCACCCGGCCGTAGCCGACGGTCTGCCCGACCGAGACGTTGAACGCGTTGAGGTGCGCGTAGTAGGTCGTCCAGCCGCCGCCGTGGTTGATCCGGACGTACTTGCCGTAGCTCGTGTCACCGAGGTTCGTCACCACGTCGACGGTGCCGGGCGCGCTGGCCACCACCGGGTCGCCGAGGTCGTCGGTGCGGTTGAAGTCGATCGCGTTGGCCGGGCTGTGATTGGTCCGCGTCTGGCCGGACCAGGACTGGTTGCACGGGAACGGAACCTTGAACGTCGGCGCGGCCATCGCCGGCGCCGCCGGGACCAGGGTCGCGGCCAGGACCGCCACACCCGCCGCCAGACTGAGCCACCGCTTGCGCATCCACTACCTCCTATGTTGAAAGTCTTCAATCTGATACGGACAGCGTGGCAGAAAGTTCCGTTCGACGGAAGATCCCTGGGAGCGCGCCCAGTGCCGGTGTCCGAATTTCGGGATTGTTACCGGGCCGTGTCCGGCCGGGGGTGGACCGGACGGGATGCAAGCGCTTACATGTGGGGACGACCATCGGACCGGCGCGCATTCGATTTCCCCCACGCGCCGGCAAGGAAGGAGATCGGCATGGCGTTTGCCAGATCGCGCCAGGCTCTCGCGGTCACCGGCGTGCTGGGGCTGGCGCTCGGCGTCGCCGCCTGCGGGACCGGCAACGACAAGAAGAGCGACAAGGCGGGCTCGGCGGAGTGCGCCGCATACGAGAAGTACCAGGGCCACGACGGCAAGAAGGTCTCGATCTACTCGTCGATCCGGGACATCGAGGACGAGCGCCTCCAGCAGTCCTGGAAGGAGTTCGAGGACTGCACCGGCATCGAGATCGACCACGAGGGCTCCGGCGAGTTCGAGGCCCAGCTCCCCGTCCGGGTGGACGGCGGCAACGCCCCCGACATCGCCTTCATCCCGCAGCCGGGCCTGCTCAAGCGGTTCGTCGACTCCGGCAAGCTCAAGCCGGCCAGCGCCGACACCAAGGCCATGGCCGAGCAGAACTACTCCCCCGACTGGCTGAAGTACAGCACCGTCAACGGGCAGTTCTACGGCGCCCCGCTCGGCTCCAACGTGAAGTCCTTCGTGTGGTACTCGCCGAAGACCTTCAAGGAGAAGGGCTGGTCGGTCCCGACCACCTGGCAGGAGCTGATCGAACTCAGCGACAAGATCGCGGCGAGCGGCACCAAGCCGTGGTGCGCGGGCATCGAGTCCGGTGACGCCACCGGCTGGCCGGCCACCGACTGGATCGAGGACGTCCTGCTGCGCACCGGCGGGCCCGAGGTCTACGACAAGTGGACCACCCACGGCATCCCGTTCAACGACCCGCAGATCGCCACCGCCGTCAACCAGGCGGGCACCATCCTGAAGAACGAGAAGTACGTCAACGGTGGCTTCGGCGGCGTGAAGAGCATCGCCACCACCTCGTTCCAGGAGGCCGGCGCGCCGGTTCTCACCGGCAAGTGCGCGCTGCACCGCCAGGCGTCCTTCTACGCCAACCAGTGGGCGAAGGGCACCAAGGTGGCCGAGGACGGCGACGTCTTCGCGTTCTACTTCCCGGCCATCGACCCGGCCAAGGGCAAGCCGGTGCTGGGCGGCGGCGAGTTCGTCGCGGCCTTCGCCGACCGGCCCGAGATCCAGGCGGTGCAGACCTACCTGGCCTCCGGCGAGTACGCCAACAGCCGCGCCAAGATCGGTGACTGGGTGTCCGCGAACAAGAAGCTGGACATCAACAACGTCCCGAACCCGGTGGACAAGCTCTCCGTGGGCATCCTCCAGGACCCGAAGACCGTCTTCCGGTTCGACGGCTCGGACCTGATGCCGGCCGCGGTCGGCGCCGGCACGTTCTGGAAGGGCATGGTGGCCTGGATCAACGGCAAGGACACCACCACCGTCCTGAACGACATCGAGGGCAGCTGGAAGTGATCCGCGTGGGTGGCCCGGTCCGTGTGCACGGGCCGGGCCACCCGCCCGCATCCGAACCCTTGAGGGAGGGTTGATGGAGTTCGACTTCGCGGCGGAACAGCCGAAGTTCCTCATGCTGATGTACGGGCTGATCGCTTTCGTCGCGGTGGTGGGCGGGCTGCTCCTGCTCCTCGACGTGGTGCCGACGTGGTTCGCCCGGCGCCGGGAGGCGCAACTGGTCGCGGTCGCGGCGGGCGGCGGACCGGCACCCCGGCGGCGCAAGCCGCGCGAGGGCGCCTTCGCGTTCTTCTTCCTGCTGCCGACGCTGCTGCTGCTGACCGTCGGGCTGGTGATCCCGGCCGTCCGCACCACGCTGCTCTCGTTCATGGACTCGGGCAGCACCGACTGGGTGGGGCTGGACAACTACGCCTGGATGTTCGCCGAGGACTCGATCGTCCGGGTGCTGCTCAACACCCTGGTCTGGGTGCTCCTGGTGCCGCTGCTGGCCAGCGCGTTCGGCCTGATCTACGCGGTCCTGGTGGACAAGGCCCGGTTCGAGTCGGCGGCCAAGTCGCTGATCTTCCTGCCGATGGCGATCTCGTTCGTGGGCGCCGCCATCATCTGGAAGTTCGTCTACGCCTACCGGGGCGACGGGCAGGAGCAGATCGGCCTGCTCAACCAGATCGTGGTCAGCCTGGGCGGCGAGCCGAAGCAGTGGCTGTTGGACTCGCCGCTGAACACGCTCCTGCTCATCGTGATCATGATCTGGATCCAGGCCGGCTTCGCCATGGTGGTGCTCTCCGCGGCCATCAAGGCCATCCCGGCGGACATCATCGAGGCGGCCCGGCTGGACGGGACCACCGCGTGGCAGATGTTCTGGCGGATCACCATGCCGAGCATCCGGCCGGCGCTGATCGTGGTGGTGGTGACGATCTCCATCGCCACGCTCAAGGTCTTCGACATCGTCCGGACCGCCACCAACGGCAACTACGACACCAGCGTGATCGCGAACGAGATGTACAACCAGGCGTTCCGGTACGGCGAGAACGGCCAGGGCTCGGCGCTCGCGGTCTTCCTGTTCGTCCTGGTCCTGCCGCTCGTGATCTACCAGATCCGCAACCTGCGCAAGCAGCGGGAGGGCTGAGATGACCACCGCCACGCCCACCGTCGGAGCCGGCGTCCAGGCGACCGGGCCGACCACCCGGGCCGCCCGGGTCCGCAAGCGGCTGAACAGCCGCACCGCCACGCTTGTCTCGATCGTGCTCGCGCTGCTCTGGACGGTCCCGACCTTCGGCCTGTTCGTCTCCTCGTTCCGGCCCGAGGACCAGATCAAGACCACCGGCTGGTGGACGTTCTTCCGCGACCCCCAGTTCACCTTCCAGAACTACCAGGACGTGCTGTTCAGCAGCGGATCGTCGGGGCAGCTCGCCAGCTACTTCATCAACTCGCTGGCGATCACCATCCCGTCGGTGCTGTTCCCGATCGCGTTCGCCTCGCTGGCCGCGTACGCGCTGGCCTGGATCAACTTCAGGGGTCGGGACTGGCTCTACATCGGGATCTTCGCGTTGCAGATCGTGCCGTTGCAGATGGCGCTCGTGCCGCTGCTGCGGTTCTTCTCCACCGGCGTCACCATCGCCGGGGTCCAGGTCCTCCCCGCGTGGGACCTGGTCGACGAGCAGAAGTTCGCCCAGGTGTGGTTCGCGCACACCTGCTTCGCGCTTCCGTTCGCCGTCTACCTGCTGCACAACTTCATCTCGCAGCTCCCCGGCGACCTGATGGAGGCGGCCCGGGTCGACGGCGCCACCCACCCGAAGATCTTCCGCACCATCGTGCTGCCGCTGATCACCCCGGCGCTGGCGGCGATCGGCATCTTCCAGTTCCTCTGGGTCTGGAACGACCTGCTGGTCGCGCTGATCTTCGCCGGTGGCGGCGACGAGACCGCCCCGCTGACCGTCCGGCTCGCCGAACTGGCCGGCACCCGGGGCAACGAGTGGCAGCGGCTCACGGCCGGCGCGTTCGTGTCGATCGTCGTACCGCTGATCGTCTTCCTGTCCCTCCAGCGCTACTTCGTGCGGGGCCTGCTCGCCGGCAGCGTCAAGGGTTGATCCACCGTCCCGCCGCCGCCGGCACACCGGCGGCGGCGGGACACGGGTCGCAGCGGGGAGCCACGATGACCAAGATTGACGACGTCGCCCGCCTGGCCGGGGTCTCCACGGCCACCGTCTCCCGCGCGTTGCGCGGCCTGCCGACGGTCTCGGCCGCCACCCGCCGCCGGGTCCTCGCCGCCGCCGAGCAACTCCAGTACGCGGTCTCGCCCAGCGCCTCCCGGCTCGCCGGCGGGCGGACCGGCACCGTCGCCGTGGTGGTCCCGCGGATCACCAGGTGGTTCTTCGGCACTGTGGTGGAGGCGGTCGAGGACTCCCTCCAGCAGCACGGCTACGACACGCTGCTCTACAACCTCGGTGGCCGGGAACAGACCCGCCAGCGGGTGCTGCGGACGGCCAGCCTGCACAAGCGGGTGGACGCGATCATCCTGGTCGCCACGCCGCTGCGCGCGGCGGACGTGCACGCGCTCACCAAACTCGACCTGCCCGGCGTGACGATCAGCTCCGGCAGCGGAGTGCCCGGCTGGCCCTGCGTCCGGATCGACGACGTGGCCGCCGCCCGGACCGCCACCCGCCACCTGCTCGACCTCGGGCACACCCGGATCGCGCACATCTCCGGCGACCCGGACGACGAGCTGGCGTTCACCACCCACCTGGACCGGCGGCGCGGCTACCAGGAGGCGCTGCGCGCCGCCGGCCTCCGGCCCGACCCGAGCCTCGACGTCGAGTCCCAGTTCACCATCGACGGCGGCATCCACGCCACCGCCGAGCTGCTGGCCCGCGGCGAACCACCGACCGCCATCTTCGCCGCCTGCGACGAGATGGCGATGGGCGCGGTCAGCGCGCTGCGCGACGCCGGGCTGCGGGTGCCGCAGGACGTCAGCGTGATCGGCATCGACGACCACGACCTGGCCGGCGTGCTGGGGCTGAGCACCATCGCCCAACCCGCCGCCGACCAGGGGCGCCTCGCCGCCCGTATCCTGCTCGACCCGCTGGGGGCGGGCGCCGCCGACCCGTACCCCGGCCCGGTGCCGGCGCCGCGCGGGGCCGGCGGCGACGGACGGACGCCGACCTCGGTGATCCTCCCCACTCGGCTGGTCGTGCGGGACTCGACCGCGCCGCCCCGGGCACACTGAACGGACCCGTTCGTCAGGCATCCACGACAGGGAGAAGGCGCTGAACACCGACGCGACGCAGCAGGCCCCGGCCACCGGCTGGTGGACCGAGGCAGTCATCTACCAGGTCTACCCGCGCTCGTTCGCCGACTCCGACGGTGACGGCATCGGCGACCTCCCGGGCATCACCGCCCGCCTCGACCACCTCGCCGAACTGGGGGTCGACGCGGTCTGGCTGTCCCCGTTCTATCCGTCCCCGCAGGCCGACGCCGGCTACGACGTGGCCGACTACCGGGACGTCGACCCGCTCTTCGGCACGCTCGCCGACGCCGACAAGATGATCGCCGAGGCGAAGGCCCGCGGCCTGCGGGTGATCGTCGACCTGGTGCCCAACCACACCTCGTCCGCGCACCGCTGGTTCACCGCCGCGGTGGGCGCCGCGCCGGGCAGCCCGGAACGCCAGCGGTACGTCATCCGGGACGGCAAGGGGCCGGACGGCGCCGAGCCGCCGAACGACTGGGAGAGCGTGTTCGGCGGGCCGGCCTGGACCCAACTGCCCGACGGGCAGTGGTACCTCCACTTGTTCGACCCCGGCCAGCCGGACCTCAACTGGGACAACCCGGAGGTCCGCGAGGAGTTCCTCGGCGTGCTGCGCTTCTGGCTGGACCGTGGCGTCGACGGGTTCCGGGTGGACGTGGCGCACGGGCTGATCAAGCAGGCCGACCTGGCCGACTGGCAGGAGCCGCAGGAGATCCTCTCCGGCAACGAGGCGGACAAGCCCCGGCCGCCGATGTGGGACCAGGACGGCGTGCACGAGGTCTACCGGGAGTGGCGGCGGCTGCTCGACTCGTACGCCGGGGAGCGGGTCCTGGTCGCCGAGGCCTGGGTGGAGCCGGCCGAGCGGCTGGCCCGCTACGTCCGGCCGGACGAGATGCACCAGGCGTTCAACTTCGAGTACCTGATGGCCGCCTGGACCGCACCCGCCCAGTACGCGGTGATCACCCGCTCGCTGGAGGCCACCGACGCGGTCGGCGCGCCCACCACCTGGGTGCTGTCCAACCACGACGTGGTCCGGCACGCCTCCCGGCTCGGGCTGACCACCGGCGGCGGCCGGATGAACGGCATCGGCGTCGACGACCCGCAGCCGGACGTGGCGCTGGGCCTGCGCCGGGCCCGGGCGGCCAGCCTGCTGATGCTGGCGCTGCCCGGCTCGGCCTACCTCTACCAGGGCGAGGAGCTGGGGCTGCCGGAGCACACCACGCTGCCCGACGAGGCCCGGCAGGACCCGACCTGGGCGCGTAGCGGGCACACCCAGCGCGGCCGGGACGGCTGCCGGGTGCCGATCCCGTGGGAGGCCGACGCCCCGTCGTACGGCTTCGGCCCGACCGACGCGAGCTGGCTGCCCCAGCCGCCGATCTGGGCCGAGTACGCGCTGGACCGCCAGCGCGGGGTGCCCGGCTCGACGTACGAGCTGTACCGGACGGCGCTGCGCCTGCGCCGGGAGCACGGACTGGCCCGCGGCCCGATGCGCTTCCTCTCCTCCGGCGACGAGGTGCTCACGTTCACCAACGGCGACCTCACCGTGCTGACCAACTTCGGCCCCGAGCCCGCCCCGCTGCCCGCCGACGCAACGGTGCTGGCCACCAGCGCCCCCCTCACCGACGCCACGGTCCCCACCGACGTCACCGTCTGGCTGGCGTAAGGAGGGGCCCCCTGTTAACGCCTCCGGTATAGGCGGGGCCCCCTCTTGACACCCACCCGTTAAGAGGGGGCCCCTCCTTCGAGGCGGTCGAGGCGGTCGGCGCGGGCGTGCAGCAGGTCGTGCACCTGCGCGATGTCGCGGGGGGACGTCCGGGCCGCCAGCCAGTACATGATCCCGGTCGGGACGAAGAAGAGCTGGAACGCGGCCAGCCCGACCGCGTAGTTCAACGGCGGCGGGAACGCCACCCGCAGCGCGGCGAACGCCACCCCGACCAGCCCGTTGCCGGCCGCCCGGCCGACGCCGTTGACCAGGTTGCCGAGGCTGTAGACCGTGCCCCGGTGCTCGGGCGGGTTGACGTCGGCGATCAGCGCGAACCAGTTGGGCGAGTTGGCCGAGGTGAGCGCCAGCGCCACCACGGCGGTGAGCAGGCTCAGCCCGATCGTCGGCTCGGTCAGCACGCTGGACAGCACCGCCGCCACCACCGCCCCGGAGCTGCCGCCGTCCGGCACGTCGATGCGCAACGGCACGAAGAACAGGACCAGGTAGAACGGCACGGCCGCGAGGACGCCCACGGCCGCGACCCGGGCCCGACCGCTCGGGGTACGCCGTTGCAGCGCGTCGCCGACCAGCCCACCCACGATGGAGAGCACGCCGCCGAGCTGGAACAGCGTGGCGAAGACGCTGCCCACCACCACCGCGGTGGCCGCCGAGTAGCCCTGCGCCTCGGCCCGCTGGCTGAACAGCACCGGCAGCCAGACCAGCGAGCCGAACGCGGCCTGCGCGGTGAGCCCCTGGAGGATCAGCCAGCGGTTGGTCCGCCGGGCCAGGATCCGGGGCAGGTCGGCGCGGCTGATCCGGTAGTCGTACTCGCCACCGGCGTCCAACGCCTCGGCCAGCTCCGGCTCGCTCTGCCCGCGCCGGATGTCGTAGGTGAACAGGTACGCCATGGTGGCGGCCAGGCCGACGCCGGTCAGCAGCAGGAACGGTCGCCGCCAGTCGGTCGCGCCGAGCAGCCCGCCGACCAGCGTGCCGGCCAGCGTGCCGACGCCCTGGGACAGGCCCCAGAAGCTCATCACCAGGCCGCGGCGGCGCGGCGAGATCAGGTCGGTGACCACGGAGAAGCCCACCGAGCCGACCGCGCCCAGCCCGACCGCGGCGACGAGCTGGGCGACCAGGAACGTCGAGTAGTGCCCGGCCAGCGCGCTGCCGCCGGTGCCGGCCGCCCAGATCAGCGTGCCGACCATGAGCAGCGGCTTGCGGTTGGTGCGGTCCCCGACGTACGCCCAGCCCACCGCCGCCACGGCGCTGACCAGGAAGCTGACGGCGGTGACCAGGCCGAGCAGCCGCTGCGGCACGCCGAGCGCGCCGGAGATCGGCCCGTACAGCGGTGGCACCAGGCCGATCGCCACATTGTCCAGCGAGGCGAGCACGACGAAGACCACGACGCTGTAGAACCGGTGCGCCGCGTTCCCGCGCCGGGAGACCCTCGTGCCGCTCATGCCGGCAGCCAACCAGGCCCGCGCCCCTCGCGCAGCGCGACCCCCCGGTGCGCCCGGTGTTGAACGGGGCCCCTTCTATGCGGGAGGCGTTAACAGGGGCCCGTCCTTACCCCCGGGCCTGGGTGTAGTGGGTGCGGATGGTGGGGACCGGCTCGGCGGTGTACTCCTCGGTGTCGCCGATGGACCAGGTGGGCGGAGCGGTGCCGCCCAGCGCCACCCAGGCAGCCTGTCGGGCCGCGCCGTCCGCGACGTACTCGCCCGGCGGCGGGACCACCACCGGGCGGCCGAAGACCTGCGGCGCGATCCGCCGGACCGCGGCGGAACGGGCGCCGCCGCCGACCAGGATGATCCGGTCCGCGCGGGCGCCCTGCGCGAGCAGCGCGTCGAGGCCGTCGGCCAGCCCGCACAGCAGCCCCTCGACGGCGGCCCGGGCCAGGTGCGCCGGGGTCGAGGTGCCGAGCGTGAGACCGTGCAGGCTGCCGGTGGCGTGCGGCCGGTCCGGGGTCCGCTCCCCTTCCAGGTACGGCACCAGCACCAGCCCGTCCGCGCCGGCCGGGGCGGACAGCGCCAGCTCGCCGAGCGTGTCCAGGTCGACACCGAGCAGCGTCGCGGCGGCGTCCAGCACCCGGGCCGCGTTCAGCGTGGCGACCAGTGGCAGGAACCGCCCGGTGGCGTCCGCGAAGCCGGCCACCGCGCCGCTCGGGTCGGCGGCCGGGGCGTCGGCGACCGCGAAGACGGTGCCGGAGGTGCCGATCGAGACGATCACGTCGCCCGGACCGGCGCCGACGCCGAGGGCCGCGGCGGCGTTGTCCCCGGTGCCGGGGCCGAGCAGCGCCCGGCCGGCGACGCCGGACGGGCCGACCGCGCCGGCTGCCCCGCCGCCGGACGAGCGCGCGGCACCGGACGGGCCCGCGGCCGGACCGCCGTCGAGCGCCGTCGGGTCGAGGTGCCCCGCCGCCTCGGCCGGACCGAGCACCACCGGCACCCGAATCCGCCGGCCGAACGCCTGCTCCAGCAGGTCGAGCCGGTATTCCCCGCTACGCGGTGACCAGTAGCCGGTGCCGCTGGCGTCGCCCCTGTCGGTGCGCAGCGCGTCCAGCCCGGGCGCACCGGCCAGTTTCCAGGTCAGCCAGTCGTGGGGCAGGCAGACCGCGGCCACCCGGTCGGCGTTCGCCGGCTCGTGCCGGGCCAGCCAGCGCAGCTTGGTGGCGGTGAAGCTGGCCACCGGCACCGCGCCGGTGGCGTCGGCCCAGAACCGGCGGCCGGTCTCCCCGCCGCCGGCCTCCTCGACCAGTTCCCGGGCGGCGTCGGCAGATCGGGTGTCGTTCCACAACAGCGCCGGCCGGACCACCTCGCCCGACTCGTCCAGGCAGACCATGCCGTGCTGCTGGCCGCCGACCGAGACGGCGGCCACGTCGGCCAGCCCGCCGGCCTCCGCGACCGCGGCGCGCAGCGCGTCCCACCAGGCGTACGGGTCGACCTCGGTGCCGGCCGGGTGCGGCGCGCGGCCCTGCCGGACCAGCGCGCCGGTCTCCGCGTCCCGGACCACCACCTTGCAGGACTGGGTCGACGAGTCGACCCCGGCGACGAGCGGCATGGCGGCCCGCCTCAGCGCGCGCCGAGCAGGTGCTCGACGGCGAGCTGGTTGAGCCGGACGAAGCCGAAGCCCTTCGCGCCGGCGGCCTCCGGGTCGAACTCCTCGAACGCGGTCCGGTCGGCGAGCAGCTCGGCGTAGCCCTCGCCCGGGTTCAGCGTCGGCGTGGACAGCTCGGCCACCCGGCTGGCGGCGAGCGCCTCGGCCACCTCGGGGTCGGCGCGGAACGCCTTGGCCCGCTCCTTGAGCAGCAGGTACGTGCTCATGTTCGCGGCGGCCGACGCCCACACCCCGGCGATGTCCTCGGTCCGGGAGGGCTTGTAGTCGAAGTGCCGCGGGCCGTCGTACGCGGGGCCGCCGTCCGGGCCGCCGTGCTCCAGCAGGTCGACCAGGGCGAACGCGTTGAGCAGGTCGCCGTGGCCGAAGACCAGGTCCTGGTCGTACTTGATGCCGCGCTGGCCGTTGAGGTCGATGTGGAACAGCTTGCCCTGCCAGAGCGCCTGGGCGATGCCGTGGGCGAAGTTGAGCCCGGCCATCTGCTCGTGGCCGACCTCCGGGTTGAGCCCGACCATCTCCGGGCGGGCCAGGGTGGAGATGAACGCGATCGCGTGGCCGACGGTGGGCAGCAGGATGTCGCCGCGCGGCTCGTTCGGCTTCGGCTCGATGGCGAAGCGCAGGTCGTAGCCCTGGTCGACGACGTACTGGCAGAGCAGGTCGACGGCCTCGCGGTAGCGCTCCAGCGCGGCGCCGATGTTCTTGGACAGGTCGTACTCGGCGCCTTCCCGGCCGCCCCACATGACGAACGTCTTCGCGCCCAGCTCGGCGGCGAGGTCGACGTTGCGCAGCACCTTGCGCAGCGCGTACCGGCGCACGTCGCGGTCGTTGCTGGTGAAGCCGCCGTCCTTGAACACCGGGTGGGTGAAGAGGTTGGTGGTGACCATCGGCACGACCAGGCCGGTCTCGTCGAGCGCCTTGCGGAACCGGCTCAGCCGGGCGTCCCGGGTGGCCGCGTCCGCGCCGAACGGGACCAGGTCGTCGTCGTGGAACGTGATCCCGTACGCGCCCAGCTCGGCGAGGCGGTGCACCGCCTCGACGGCGTCGAGCTCGGGGCGGGTGGCGTCGCCGAACGGGTCGCGGGCGGTCCAGCCCACCGTCCAGAGACCGAAGGAGAACTTGTCCGCGGGGGTGGGACGGGGTGCCATGGGAACCTCCGGTGGTGGTGTCGTCCGCGATTTGTTCAGCGGTTGAATTAAATGGCGGGGATGTGGCAGTGTCAAGTGGTGACCAGCGCCAGCACCGCCGGAGCGGTCCGGCAGGGCAGCCTGCGCGAGTTGAACCTCGCGGTCGTGCTCGGGCGGATCGCCGCCGCCGACCGGCCCCCGTCGCGGGCCGGGCTCGCCGCCGGGACCGGGCTGACCCGGGCCACCGTCTCCGCCGTCGTCGACGACCTGATCGCCGGGCGGCTGGTCGCCGAGGCGGAGCCGGCCCCACGGACCGGGGCGGGCCGGCCGGCGCGCGGCCTGGTGCTCGCCGTGGACGGCCCGGCCGGGTTGGGGCTGGAGGTGAACGTCGACTACCTGGCGGCCTGCGTGGTCGACCTGAGCGGCACGGTCCGGCACCACCTGGTCCGTCGCGCCGACCTGCGGCCGGTCTCCCCCGCCGACGCGCTCGACCGGCTCACCGCGCTGGCCGCCGAGGCGCGCGCCGCCGCCGTACGCGACGGGTTGACGCTGGCCGGCGCGACGCTGGCCGTGCCCGGCCTGGTGGGCGACGGCGGCCTGGTCCGGTTGGCCCCGAACCTCGGCTGGCGGGACGTGGACGTGCCGGCGCTGCTCGCCGGGCGTCCGCTCGTCGAGCCGGTCGACGGTGTCCCGCCACTGGTGGTGGAGAACGAGGCCAACCTGGCGGCGCTGGGTGAGTTGTACGCCGGGCCGGCCGGCCCGCGCAGCTTCCTGCACATCACCGGCGAGATCGGCATCGGCGCCGGGATCGTGCTGGACGGCGCGCTCTACCGGGGCGCGCGCGGCTGGAGCGGAGAGATCGGTCACTTCCCGGTCCAGCCGCAGGGGCGGCCCTGCCGGTGCGGTGGCCAGGGCTGCCTGGAGCGGTACGCCGGTCAGGAGGCCATCCTCGCCGCCGCCGGGCTGCCCGGCGCGGAGCTGCCCGCCGACACCGCCGCCACCCGGCTCGCCGACCTGGCCGGGGCCGGGGACCGGGCCACGCTGGCCGCGCTGGCCGACGCCGGGGTGGCGCTGGGGGTGGCGGTGGCGGGCGTGGTGAACCTGCTGGACCTGGACACCGTGGTGCTCGGCGGCGGATACGCCCCGCTCGCGTCGTGGTTGTGCCCGCCGGTGGTGGCGGAGATCTCCCGACGGGTGCTCACCGCCGCCTGGTCACCGGTCACGGTGCGGCCCGCCGCGCTCGGCGCCCAGTCGGCCGCGGTCGGCGGCGCCACCTCGGTGGTACGCCGCATCGTCGACCGCCCGGTCGGCTGGCTCGCCCGGGCCGCCACCGGCTGAGCAGGACCTCGCGCATTCCTCGACGGGCGTTCGTCGCTCCCGCTCGGTACGCTTGCCGTCAGGCAACCTGTCCACGAGCGAGGAGTGCACCGACAGCATGCACACGGGTCGACCGACCGAAGCGCCCGGCCAGCGGCGGTGACCGCCACACGCCGGGGCGGTGTCGCCGGGCCGGTCAGCGGCGGTGGACACGGCTGGAGGAAACGACCCCGGCGAGTGGCCGGGGTCGCGCTGCCGGCCGACGACCGGCTCGCCCGAGAGTTGCTGGACGGGCTGGCCGAGGCCGTCGTGACGGTCGACCCGGCCGGCGTGGTGACCCTGGTGAACGCCATGGCGGCGGAGCTTCTCCCCGAGCTGACGCCGGGCGTCGGCCTGGCCGGCTGCCAGGTGTCCGCGCTGGCCGAGGCGGCCCGCGACGGCGCCGACACGTTCGAGACCGAGCACCTCGGCCGGCGACTGCGCGGTCTGCGGCGCGGGCTGGCCGGGGAGCGCGGCGCCTGGTATGTGCGGGACGTCACCGAGGAGCACGCGCGCACCGACGCGCTGCTCACCGAACGCTCCCGGACCGCGTTCCTGGCCCAGGCCGGCAGCCGGCTCGGGCTCTCCCTGCACCGGGACCAGACGCTGCGCGCCGCCGTCACCCTGCCGGTGCCCTACCTGGCCGACGTGGCCGTGGTGGTGCACCGACCGCCGCCGCCGGCCGAGGACGAGCCGCACTGGATCCGGTACGCGACCGGCGACGCGGGGCCGATCACCGGCGTGGCCGGCTGGCGGACCGTGGAGTCGGTCCCCGGTCTGGTCGAGGCGCTCGACGGCGACCTCACCGCGCCCAGCCCCTGGCTCGACGCCGAGCTGGCCGACCTGGCCGAGGTGCTGCCCACCGACTTCGGCCGGCCGGGCACCGTGCTGATCAGCCCGATGCCCAGCGCCGGCGGGCCGGCCGGGGCGCTGGTCCTGGCCCGCCGCCCCGACCGGGCCGGCTTCGACCAGCGGGAGATCGCGCTGGCCCGGGAGTTCGCCGGCCGGGCCGGCGCCGCGCTGGCCGCCGCCGAGCTGTACGGCGAGCAGACCCACCTGGCCCGGGTGCTCCAGAACAGCCTGCTCCCGCCGGAGCTGCCCCGCCTGCCCGGGATGACGCTGGCCGGTGGCTACCGCGCCGCCGGGGACAGCCTGCGCATCGGCGGCGACTTCTACGACCTGTTCCCCACCGGCGACGGCGGCCTGTTCGCGCTCGGCGACGTCTGCGGCAAGGGCGTCGGCGCGGCCGTGCTGACCGGGCGGGTACGCCAGTCGTTGCAGACCCTGCGCCTGGTCGAGCAGCGCCCCCGGGAGCTGATGGAGCTGCTCAACCGCGCGCTGCTGGACGCGCCGGGCGCGGCCTCGCGGGCCCAGTTCACCACGCTCCTGCTCGGCACGCTGAGCCGGCAACCCGACGGCGGGCTGCTGGTCCGGATGGCCGGCGGCGGGCACCCGGCGCCGCTCGTGGTCCGCGCCGGCGGTGGCATCGACGCGGTCCGGGTGGGCGGCATGCCGGTCGGCGCGCTGACCGCGGCCCGGTTCGCCGAGGTCGAGGTACGCCTGGCCCCCGGTGACCTGCTGCTGGCGCACACCGACGGGGTCACCGAGGCCCGGGGCGGCCCCACCGAGCCGGCCATGTTCGGCGACGACCGGCTGCGGCAGGCGCTCGCCTCCGGGGCCGGGCTGCCACCGGCCGCGCTCGTCGACCGGGTGCTCCAACTCGTGGACGAGTGGCTCGACGGGCAGCCGCACGACGACATCGCCATGCTGGCCGTGGCCGCCGGGTGAGCCCGTCCTGCCGGATCGGGCCGGAGACGCTCGCCGCGTACCTCGACCACCTGGACCGGGCCGACCGGGTCGGCGCCGTGGCGCTCGCCCGCGACCTGGTGGCCGGCGGCTGTTCGGTGGCGGACGTCCTGGTCGACCTGGTCGCGGTGGCGCAGCGGGAGATCGGCCGGCGGTGGCTCACCGGCTCGTGGAGCGTCGCCCAGGAACATGCCGCCACCCACGTCAGTGAGCTGGTGGTGGACGCGCTCGGCGCGAGCGTCGGCGCGCCGCGCCACGGCCTCGTGGTGGTGGCCTGCGTGGAGGGCGAGTGGCACGCGCTGGCCGCCCGGATCGTCAGCGAGGTGGTCCGGGCGGCCGGCTGGCGGGTGACGTTCCTGGGGGCCAGTGTGCCGGCCCGGCATCTGGTCTCCTACCTGCACCAGACCGGCCCGGAGGCGGTGCTGCTCAGTTGCGTGCAGCCGAACCGGCTGGTGCGGGCGGCGCGGATGGTGGAGGCCAGTCGGGCCGCCGGGGTGCCGGTGCTGGCCGGCGGGCCCGGTTTCGGCCCCGAGGGCCGGTGGGCGACGGCGATCGGCGCGGCGGCATGGGGCGCCAGCGCGCGGGACGCGGTGCGGTTGCTGGCCGGGCCGCTGCCCGCCGGCACGCACACCGGCCCGCCGCCGCCCCCGACGGACGACGCGTACGTGGCGGTGCTGCACCGCCGGCGCGAGCTGGTCCGGCTCGCGCTGGGCGCGGTGGATCCGCCGCCGGAGAGCGTCGAGGACGTCGCCTCCGGCATCGCGCACCTGGTCGACGCGCTGGTGGCGACGGTACGGGTGGACGACGACCGGCTGTTGCGGGATTTCGTCAGGTGGCAGGAGGAGGCGCTCACCGCTCGCGGTGGCCGCCGCCTGCTGGACGACGTGCTCGCCACGCTGGAGGGGGCCCTGACCGAGTATCCCCGGGTGGCCGCGCGGCTGCGGACGGCGCGGGCCACGGTCGCGGCCGGCTGACCGGCGTGGCGCGCCCCCGCCGGCGCGGCGCGCCGCCGCCGGCGCGGCCCGCCGCCGGTGTCGACGGAGGGCCGGGCTGCGGTGTCAGGCGGTGCGGACCGCCGAGGGGCCGTCGGGCGGGACCGGCTCGACGGGCCCGCGGGGCGCGCCCGGTCGACCGGGCGCCGGCGGCGCGCCCAGACCCACCAGCGGGTCGCCGATCCGCTCCCCGGAGGGGCGCAGCACCGGCCAGTCCTCGGCCACCGTCGCCTCGTCGCGGCGACCGACCTCGTCGAACTCCCGCATCCCGCGCAGCAGCGCCACCCGCCCCTCGGCGCTCATCCCGGCCAGGATCCGCGCCAGCCGGCGTCGCCGGTCGGCGCGCAGCTCGGCCAGGAGCCGGTTGGCCGCCGGGGTGAGGTGCAGCGAGATCTCCCGGCGGTCGTAGCGGCCCGGCTCCCGCTCCAGCATGCCGGCCGCCACCAGCCGGTCGCAGAGCCGGCTGGCGGAGGAGAGCAGCATGTCGGTCAGCGAGGCGAGCCGGCGGAGGTTGATCCCGTCGTACTGCTCGACGACCATCACCGCGCGCAACTGGGCGCTGGAGAGGCGGCTCGTGGTCCGCTCCCGGGCCGCCTCCCAGACGGAGAGCAGGGTGCCCGCCGCCTCGTCCAGGGCGGCGGACATACTCGCTTCGGGTCCCACGGGACCGGGCTCCTCGGTCATGGTGGGCCCGAGACTACCCCCCGGCCCAGCCCGGCGACCTGTGCAAAGGAGCAAAGATGAGCGAAGCGGAGGCGCGCGCCCGCCGAAACGTGACGGACGCGCCGACGGATCTCATCGTGGCGCGCCTCGCCGACGAGCTGCGGCGGACGTACGGGATCACCCGGACCGAGCTGTACCAGGTCGACTACCGGCTCGCCGAGCTGCTGCCGCTGGGCGGCGGCGAGGCGCTGACCGGCCCCGGCCACCCGGCCTGGTACGCGTTCGACCACCAGGAGCCGGTGTTCGCCGACGGGACCGGCTGGTTCCCGGTGGGGATGCGGGGCGAACGACGCGGCGTGCTCCGGGTCTCGCCGGTGCCCGCCGACCCGGCCGCCCGCCGCGAGCTGGACACCGTCGCCACCGTGCTCGGGCACGAGGTGGCCGCCGTCACCTCGACCACCGACATCTACCTGAGCGCCCGGCGCAGCCGGCGGCTCACGCTGGCCGCCGAGATGCAGTGGGAGCTGCTGCCCGGCCGCAGCCGCATCCGCCCGTCGTTCAGCCTGGCCGGCCAGTTGGAGCCGGCGTACGCGGTGCGCGGCGACAGCTTCGACTGGTCCGACGACGGCCACCGGCTCTGGCTCGCGGTGCTCAACGGCTTCGGCGAGGGGGTGGCCGCGGCGCTGCTCACCTCGCTGGCCACGTACGCGCTGCGCAACGCGCGCCGCGCCGGGCTGGCCCTGGCCGACCAGGCCGCGCTGGCCGACCAGGCGGTCTACGCCCAGCACCGGGGCGAGCAGCACCTCTCCGTGCTCCTGATGGAGCTGGACCTGGCCACCGGGGCGCTGGTCGCGGTGGACGCCGGCTCCCCGCACCTGATCCGGCTGCGCGCCGGCGAGGTGACGTCCCAGGCGTTGGAGAAGCAGTTCCCGCTCGGCATGTTCGAGGGCACCGACTACCGCGAGCAGCGGTTCCACCTGGAGCGCGGGGACCGGCTCTTCGTGGTCAGCGACGGCGTGATCGACGCCACCGCGGACCGGGTCCGCTACGGCGAGTCGGCCCTGGACCGGTTCCTGCGCCGCACCGGCCCGATGGAGCCGCTGGACGCGGTCCGGTCACTCATCGGCGACCTGCGGGCCTTCGTCGCCGGTGACCTGGTGGACGACGCGGTGGTCGTCTGCCTGGACTGGCTGGGCCCGCAGGATCAGTAGGCGCCCCGGCTGCCCAGCACCGCGCCGAACGTCTTCCAGAGGATGGTCAGGTCCGCCGCGAGCGACCAGTTCTCCACGTAGTAGAGGTCGAGCCGGATGCCGTCCTCCCAGCTCAGGTCGGACCGGCCGCTGACCTGCCAGAGGCCGGTCATGCCAGGCTTGACCAGCAGCCGGCGTGCCACGTCGCCGTCGTAGCGGGCCACCTCGGAGGGCAGCGGCGGGCGCGGGCCGACCAGGCTCATGTGGCCGAGCAGCACGTTGGCGAGCTGGGGCAGCTCGTCCAGCGACCACCTGCGCAGCAGCCGGCCCGTCCGGGTCACCCGGGGGTCGTCGCGCATCTTGAACATCAGGCCGTCGGTCTCGTTGCGCGCGGCCAGCTCGGCGAGCAGGGCGTCCGCGTTGACCACCATGGTGCGGAACTTGAAGACGCCGAACTCCTCGCCGCCCTGCCCGACCCGGGTCTGCCGGAACAGCACCGGGCCCCGGCTGTCCAGCTTGATGGCGAGCGCGAGCACCCCCAGCAGCGGCGAGAGCAGGAGCAGGGCGATCAGCGAGAGCGACCGGTCCACGAATCCCTTGACCAGCTTGCGGGCGCCGCGGAACTCGGGCGCCTCGACGTGGATCAGGGGCAGGCCGGCCACCGGACGGGTGTGGATGCGCGGGCCGGCCACGTCGGTCAGCGCCGGGGCCACCACCAGGTCGACACCGGTGCCCTCCAACTGCCAGCCCAGGCGGCGCAGCCGGGTGGCGGTCAGCTCACCGGACGCGGTGACCGCGACCGTGTCCGCGCCGATCGCGGTGGCCGCCTCCGGGATGCCCCGGAAGGATCCGACCACCGGCACGTCACCCAGCCGCTGCGGCACCGGGGCGAGCAGCGCGTCCGGGATGCACGCGCCGACCACCTGGTAGCCGGCGTACGGTTCCCGGCGCAGCGTGTGCACCAGCTCCAGCACGTGCGCGGTGTCGCCGACCACGAGCACCTTGCGGGACCAGCCGGCGCCCCGGTCCCGGGCGCGGTGCAGCCGCTTGCGCGCCGCGAAACGGGCCACCTCCAGACCGATCGTGCCGACCGCGAAGGAGATGGCCAGGAAGCCCCGGGAGACCCCGACGTCGGCGATGTAGCCGGCGATGGCGATGCCGCCGGCCAGCCGCAGGCTCGCGGCGCTGACCCGGCGGTACTCGTCCGCGCCGTAGCCGAGGACCTGGTCGTCGTAACAGCGCATGGCCTTCAGCGACACCAACCAGACCAGCAGGAGCACCGGGGCGACCACCACGTACGGGATCTCGGACCCGGTGGGTTGTTCGTCCCCGAACCGGGCCAGGTAGCCGGCCAGGATGGCCACGGCCAGCACGGCGGTGTCGAGCACCACCAGGACCCGGATGTAGGCCCGCTCCGCGGCTCGCGTCGTCGCACCGGGTCGATCACCCCCGGGACGCGACGTCCTGGCAGGGGTCAACAACGTCGCCGAGGTCACCGGTCCTCCCCACTTAACTCAGGACCGCCCCGTCCCCGCCCGGCCCCCGGTGGAGGCCTGCGGTCGAGGCACCCGGACATCATGCCAGGACAATTATGGTTACCGATTGATTCGGACACATTACCGTCAGTTCACTTCCCAGGCCCTTGACCCGGGAAGCCTTCCGCCGCACCGGATCGCCGGCACGGCGGAAGATTATCGCTGAGTGCGGGATCAGCGCGGCGCGGGTGGCCGCAACGCGATCGCCTGGAGGAAGATTTCGCCGATCTTGCTCGGGTCGGTGGTCACGAACGCGCCGCCGCCGGTGACGTCCGTGATGGACTTCAGCTCGGCCCGGTTCACCTCGTTGCCGATGCCGATGATGATCACCTGGACCGGCTGCTCGTCGTCCCGGAGCTTCTTGAGCTGGTCCAGCAGCGCCTTCTGCGAGATGCCGTTGTCGTCCTCGTTCTTGCCGTCGGTGAAGAGCACGATCGAGTTGACCTTGCCAGGCTCCCAGTCCTGCTGGACCTTCTTGTACGCCGCGAGCATGGTGTCGTACAGGCCGGTGTCGCCGTTGGAGGGCCGGATGGAGGCCAACCCGCGCTGCAACTCGCCCCGGTTGCCGGACAGCGGCCGGATGCCGACCAGCTCGTTCCAGTCCTGCGAGCCCTTCAGGTTGGTCGAGAAGGTCCACAGGCCGATCGACCAGGAGTCGTCGAAGAGCCCCAGCCCCTGACCGGCGGCGGCCACCGTGACCTGCTCCCGGCTGGCGCCGTTGGCGGTGGCCACCGGCTTCTTCATCGAACCGGAGACGTCGACGACACAGAGCATCCGACCGGACTGGGTGGCCACCGACCAGGTGGTGGTGGCCGTCGAGATGGCGACCGGGTCCAGGTCGGCCGCGCCGCCCTGACCGGACGGCGGGACCTGCTTCTCCCCACCGTTGGACGGGCTCGGCGCACCCGTCGGGGCCTGGAAGCCCCGACCCCAGTTGCCGTCCGGCGCGCGCAGCGACTGCGCGGCGAGCCGGTCCTTGAAGTCGGCGGAGCGCAGCGCCTCGAAGAGCACCCGGGCGGCCGACGCCTTGCTCGGCTCGATGCCGGGCAGCACCGCGAACGGGAAGTCCAGCGGGATCGGCGGCGGGTCGAGGTAGAGCGCGGCGAGCTTGATCGGCGGCTTCGTGTTGTTGTAGGCGATCACGTCCTCCTCGGACAGCGCCGCCGCGCCCAGCCCGTTGGCGATGGCCGTCGGGTCGGACGAACGCGGGAACCGCGCGAGCAGGTCCTGCCGCAGCGAGGAGCGGTTGGTGGCCAGCGCGCGCAGCGCCCCGACCATCGCCTCCTGCGCCTTCGGGGAGCCGGCCTCACCGGTGGAGCTGGCCGCCGCGGTGAGCGAGAGCAGGCCGGACAGGCCGGCCGCGTCCTGGGTCGGCTCGACGATCCCGGCCCGCAGCGGCTTGCTGGCGGTCACCTGCTGGAGCAGCTCGGACCAGCGGAACTCCTTGTCCGGCCAGCCGATCCGGGTGGCCACCGGCTCGGGCAGCGCGACCACCACCGGGCTGCGCGCGATCGAGGCGCCGTTGGCCGGGGCGAAGGCGCTCGCGCCGCCGGCCTTGAGCCGGACCAGCCAGGTCGAGGAGTCGGGCACCCAGACGTCCGGGGTGACCGCGGTGCCGCTGGCCTGCCCGACGCCGGCCAGCGTGGCGCCGTGCTTGCCCGCCACGGCGGCGGCCACGTCGACCGGCTCGGCCGAGGCGACGTTCACCGCGATGCAGGTGCCGCCGACCGCCGCGCCGTTGGCCACCCACTCGTCGGCAGCCCCCTGCACCGCCGGGGCGATCTCCGGGGCGGCCGACACCGACAGCTCGATCCGGCCCGAGCAGTTCGGGCCGGCCAGCTGCTGGTAACCGAACCAGGAACCGGCTACGACAGCGACGAGCGCGGTCGCCGCTGCGGCGGCGCCTGCTCCTCGGAGGTTGTGACGCATGCGATGGCGGCCAGACACGATGACCATCTTGCGTATCTCGTGGGGTTACTGCCACAACCGTTCGGACGAAAGTTACGCAGGAGAAACAGTTGATCACTTAATCGGCACGCTGAGTTAGGAATCAGTGACCGAGGCAGCCACCGTCCACTGCGGATCACGCGCTGCGTGACGGCTCCGTCACACCAGCACGCAGGTCGGGCTCGCCACCGGCACCGGCTCCCCGACCGGCTCCGGCACCCCGCTGGCCGGGTCCACCCGGAAGACCCGCACCAGATCGGCCCGCTCGTCGGCGACGTACAGGTGCGAGCCGGCCAGCGCGAAGTGCCGGGGCCAGCCACCGCCGGCGTCCACCTCGGCCACCAGCTCCGGCGTCTCGCCCGCCAGCGCGAACACGGCCACCGTGCCGACGCCGCGGTTGCTGACGTAGAGGAAGCGGCCGTCCGGCCCGACCGCCACCCCGGCGGGCTGCACGTGCCCGGTCCGGCCGCTGGCGTCGACCCGGACCCGCTGGCGCAGCCCGTCCGGCGTCAGGTCGTACCCGGTGACCGTGGCGTCCAGCTCACCGACCAGCCAGCAGCGCCGCCCGTCCGGATGCCGGGCCAGATGCCGCGGCCCGGTGCCGGCCGGCGTCCGCAGCCGCGGGCCCCGGGGCACCAGCCGCCCCGAGGCGGCGTCGAGGTCGTACCGGTAGACCGAGTCGGTGCCCAGGTCGACGGCGAGCAGCGGCCCGTCGGCCGGGTCGGGCGAGACCATGTGGCAGTGCGCCGCCTCCTGCCGCTCCGGATCGGCGCCGTGCCCCTCGTGCCGCACCAGGTCGGTGCGCTCCCCCGGCACCCCGTCGGCGTCCAGCGGGAACACCGCCAGGCTGCCGCCGCCGTAGTTCGCCACGAACACGTGGCGCCCGTCCGGCGCGATCGCGAGGTGGCACGGCTCGGCCCCGCCGGTCGGGCGTACGCCCAGCGCGGTGAGCCCGCCGTCCGGGGCCACCCGGAAGGCGCTCAGCCCGCCCTCGGGAAGCTCGTTGACGGCGTACAGCACCGGCTGCCCGGGGTGCCGGGCCAGGAACGACGGCGACGGGGTGACCGCCACGGTGCCGAGCGGGGTCAGCGCCCCGGTCGCCGGGTCACGCCGGGCCGCGACGATCCCCTCGGCCCGCCCGTCCGACTCCGCCGTGTAGCCCCCGATGTGGACGACCTCGTGCTGCCCCGCCACCGCTTCCCACCTTCCGTCGGTCCTGCTGCGATCCAACCAGGCTTCCCGGGCGGTCGCCCGGTCAGTCGTCGAACGCCGCCCCGACCGGCGGGCCGGATCAGCCCACCGGGACCGGCTCGCCGCGCTGCCGGGCCACGTGCTCGACCAGCGTGATCAACACCAGCTTGCCGGACTGCCGGTCCCGGGCGTCGCAGAGCACGAGCGGAACGTCCGGGTCGAGGTCCAACGCGTCGCGGACCGCCTCCAGGCCGAACTGCCGGGAGCCGTCGAAACAGTTGACCCCCACCACGAACGGGATGCCCCGCTGCTCGAAGTAGTCGATCGAGGGGAAGCAGTCGGCCAGCCGGCGGGTGTCGGCCAGCACCACCGCGCCCAGCGCGCCGAACGCCAGCTCGTCCCAGAGGAACCAGAAGCGGTCCTGGCCCGGGGTGCCGAACAGGTAGACCTGGAGGTCGTCGTTGATGGTGATCCGGCCGAAGTCCATCGCCACCGTGGTGGTCGACTTCTGCTCCACCCCGGAGACGTCGTCGGTGCCCAGACCGGCCCCGGTCAGCACCTCCTCGGTCTGCAACGGGCGGACCTCGCTCAACGCGCTCACCAGCGTCGTCTTGCCGGCGCCGAAGCCGCCCGCGATGAGGATCTTCAGGGCCAGCGGCACCCGCGACGCGGCCGGCTCCGGGTCAAAGCGCACGGAGTCCATTGACCACCGCCTTGAGGATGTTGTCGTCGGGCAGGTACGCGGTGGCCGGTGGCCGGTGCACCGCGACGAACCCATGGGCGAGGAGGTCGCCGAGCAGCACCCGGACCACGCCCACGGCGAGGTCCAGGTCGGCGGCGAGGTCGGCCACGGCCTTCGGCCGCCGGGCCAGCTCGACCAGGCGACGGTGCTCCGGCTGGAGACCGGGCACCCCGGCCGGCTCGGCCGCGGACGTGGTCAGCACGAACGCCAGCAGGTCGAACCCGTCGACCGGCGGGCGCACCCGGCCACCGGTGAGCGTGTACGGACGGACCACCGGCCCGGCGTCGGCGTCGAGCCACTCGTGCTGCGGCCCGGGCCACTCAGCTCGCATCGGTGGGCTCCCCCGGGACCCGGGCCGGCGCGGCCAGGTTCTCCCCGACGCGGATCACCAGCATCGCCATCTCGTACGCCACCAGGCCGATGTCGGCGTCCGCGTCGCTGGCCACGGCCAGGCAGGCGCCCTGCCCGGCGGCCGTGACGAACAGGTACGCCGACTCCATCTCCACCACCGTCTGCCGGACCGCGCCGCCGCCCAGGTGCCGGGTGGCCCCCTTGGCCAGCCCGGAGAATCCGGAGGCCAGCGCGCAGAGGTGCTCCGCGTCGGTGCGGTCCTGGTCGGTGGAGGCGCCGAGCAGCAGCCCGTCCGCCGAGAGCACCACCGCCCGGCTGGCGGCGGGCACCCGCTCCACCAGGTCGTCGAGCAGCCAGTCGAGATCGGCGTTCTGCCGCGTCGTGTGCACCACTAGGCGTCCCTCTCAGTCGCGGTTCGTTGGTCCGACGCCGGCGGGGAGGGCTCCGGGGCCGGATCCGGCGCGGTGGCCGGCGTACCGGGGTCCGCCGGCACGTCGGTGGGCGGGTCGGGAACGGTGCCCCGGATCCGCGCGACCGTCGGGTTGCCGGTGGCGCGCGTGCCGTCCCGGCGTCCGCGCGCGGTGCCGGCCTGCAACGCGGACATGGTGCGGCGGGCCTCCTCCGGCGGGCGGCTGGCCGGGGTGTCGGTGACCACCGCGCGGGGTCGCGCCGGGCCGCGCCGGCGCACCCGCCGGGGCAGGCCGTCGCCGTCGGCGGGCGGTTCCACGGTCGAGGCCCGGGCGGCCGGCAACGGGATGACGGTGGACTCGGGACGCTCCCGGCCCGGTCGGGTGGGCCGCCCGCGGGGCACCGTGGTCAGCCGGCTCACCTTCGCCATCCGCCGCCGCTCCGGGCCGGCGGTGGCGTCCGGGCCGACCGGTGGCTCGTCGGTGATCAGGTCCGACGGGACGAGGACCGCCGCGATCGTCCCGGCCGGCCGGCCCCGCCGCAGTTCCACCCGGACGCCGTGCCGCGCGGCCAACCGGGCCACCACGAACAGGCCCAGCCGGGCGCTGTCGGTCGGGTCGAACTCGGGCGGGGCGGCCAGCTTGCGGTTGGCGGTGGCCATGGCCGGCGGCGACATGCCCAGCCCTCGATCGGTGATCTCGATGGTGTAGCCGCCGGGCACGGTCCGGCCGGTGACGTCCACCCGGGTGCCCGGCGGGGAGAACGCGGTCGCGTTCTCGATCAGCTCGGCGAGCAGGTGGATCACGTCGCCGACGGCCCGGCCGAGCACCCCGGCCGGCTGCACCTCGCCCACGTCGACCCGGTCGTACGCCTCGACCTCGGAGATCGCCCCGCGCATCACGTCCACCGCGGCGACCGGCCGGCGCCAGCCCCGGCCGGGCGCGGCCCCGGCCAGGATGACCAGGTCCTCGGCGTGCCGGCGGAGCCGGGTGGCGAGGTGGTCGACCTGGAACAGCCCGGCCAGCTCGTCCGGGTCCTCGGTGCGCCGTTCCAGCCGGTCCAGCAGCGCCAACTGCCGGTGCACCAGGCCCTGGCTGCGCCGGGCGAGGTTGAGGATGACCTCGTTGAAGCCGCGGCGCAGGGTGACCTCGTCGGCCGCGGCCCGGACAGCGGTCCGGCGTACCTCGTTGAAGGCGCGCGCCACCTGGCCGATCTCGTCCCCGCCGTGATCCAGCTCCGGGGCCTCGCGGTCGACGTCGACCTCCTCGCCCCGGCGCAGCCGGGCGACCACGTCGGGCAGCCGCTGCTCGGCCACCTCGGTCGCGGCGGTGCGGACGCCGGTCAGCCGCTGCGCCAGCGACCGGCCGACCCGCAGCGCCACCAGCACGCAGACCACGATGGCGATCAGGCCGAGCACGCCGGCGGCGGCGAGCTGGACCAGGATGCGTACCGCGATCGGCACCGACCGTTCGGCGAGGCTGTCCGCGCCGCGCAGCTCGAAGTCCCGCAGGCCCTGCCAGACCTCCGCGTGGCCGGCCTCCCAGGCCCGGACGTCGAAGCCGGCGGGGAGGTCGTCGGCGCGGATCAGCGCGTCCTGGAGCGCGCGCAGCCGGAGGAACGCGGCGCCCTCGGTGAGTCGTTGGTAGCCGGCCCGCTCGTCGGGCGGCAGGTCGGCGACCGCGTTCTCGGCCAAAAACCGCTGGTTCTCCACGGTGCGTACCAGTTGCTCGTGCTCGCCGTCGGCGTACCGGCCGGCGGTGACGGCGCCGGCCAGCAGCGCGTCGGCCTGACCGAGCAGCTCACGGGAGCGGCCCAGCGCGGTGAGCGCCGACGCCTCCCGGTTGAGCCGCACGTCGGGCAGCATCGCCATGGCGGAGAACGCCTGGAACGCCGAACCGATCATCCCGCTGTAGAGCCCGACCGCGCCGGCCCGGTCGACCTTCCGGTCGTCGATGAAGACCCGCCCCGCGGGGAGCGCCTCCAGCGCCGAGCCCAGTTGGTCGAGGCGCGCGTCGAGCTGGTCGTCGGCCGCGTCGCGCAACGCCTCGCCGTCGATCCGGCGGCGCAGCTCGGCGACGGCCCGGTCGGTGCGGTCGCGTTGCGCGGCCAGCTCCGGCAGGACGCCGTCCCCGGCGAGCTGGACCACGGAGAGCCGCCGTTCCCGCTGCAACTCGGCCACCACGTTCTCGCCCGGCCGGCCCAGGTCGTACAGCAGGGTGCGGGTGGCGAGCAGGTCGAGCGCGGGCCCGAAGGCGAGCGTGGTGGCGAAGATCCACAGTGCCAGCAGCCCGGTCACCGGGCCGATGACCAGCGCGGTCAGCTTGGCGCGGATCGGCCAGTCGCGGGTGTTCAATCAGACCTCGCCCGGGAAGGGTTCGCTGGGTGGCGCCGGCAGTGGCCGTCAGGTCGACGGCCACGACGCCGGGACCCGGCCCGGACGCCTTGGGCAGGATACGTAATCCCCGACGGATGCACTACCGGCCGTCTCGCCGCTCACTACGGTCCGAGATGGTCTTGGCGGGCCCCGTCGGACCCCCGTCGCATGGCCGGACCGGCGGCCGCGGGCCCCGCGCCGGACACCCGACCCGGGAAAGTGCCCCGGAACGGGATTGGCGATCACCCGGAGGAGGGAATACCAGCTGGCGAAGGAGGAGCCATGTCGCCCACGCAGGTAGTCGTCATAGTCATCGTCGTCGCCGTGGTCGCCGCGTTGGTCGCGTTCGCCGTGGTCGCGAACCGCCGGCGGGCGCTGCGGCAGCGCTTCGGCCCGGAGTACGACCGGGTCGTCGCCGAGCAGGACAGCCGCGGCGCCGCCGAGCGGGAGCTGCGGGAGCGCGAGCGTCGGCACGCCGAGCTGGAGCTGACCCCGCTCACCCCGGAGTCCCGGGCCCGTTACGCCGCCGCCTGGGAGGAAATCCAGGTGCGTTTCGTGGACTCGCCGGCCGAAACCGTCGGCGACGCCGACGAGCTGGTCAGTCACCTGATCGCGGAGCGCGGATACCCCACCGGGGACTTCTCCGACCAGATCGCCCATCTCTCCGTCGAGCACGCCCGCACGCTCACCCACTACCGCGACGCCCACGAGATCCGGCAGCGCAACGAACGCGGCGAGGCCGGCACCGAGGATCTCCGCCAGGCGCTGGTGCACTACCGGGCCCTCTTCGCCGACCTGCTCGGCGCGGACCCGGTCGGCCAGCGGTCGCCGGAGCAGCGCCACCCCGATCCCGACCCCGAGCACGACGCCACGAGCCGCTGAGGAGCCGCCGCCATGCGCCACGAAGAGCAGCAGGTCACGCCGGAGCACCCGGAGACCGTACGATCCGCGCCGGTGCCGGTCCCGCCGCCGGACGACCGCGCCCACGCCGACCGGTCGGGGACCGACCGCGCCGGCCGGGCCGAGCTTCCGGAGGACGCGCTTGACGACCGGGGCACGTTCGACGACCCGGCCGTGACCGACGGGCCGGACGCCCGGCCCGACGAGACCCGGGCGTACGACGCCGACGATCTGCGCGACGCGGCGGACCGGTCGGACGACGCCGACGGGACGCGGGACGGCGAGCGGCCCGCCTTCCACGAGCCGGCGCCGCTGCCGACGGCGTTCGGCGCGGCCACGGTGGGCGACGCGGTAGCCGCCTCGGCGCTGGCCGGCGGTCGTCCGCAGGACGAGCGGGACGCGCGTGGTGAGGACACCGCCGCGCCGGGCGACGGGGCGCCGGGGCGTACCGACCCGCTGGACGACGAGCGGGCCGACCCGACCGCCGGGGACCGGCTGCACGACCGGGACCGTTGGGCGGCCGAGCACGCCGACGCGGACCGGGACGTGGACGTCACCGACCGGGACGACGACACGGTGACCGCCGACGCGGACCGGCGCCACGACCGGGTGACCGCCGACCGGGACTCCGACGACGCGGTGGCCGCCGGTGCGGTCGGCTATGGCAGCCCCGAGCCGGGGCTGGTCGACCCGGACGCCGTGCCGGTCGCGGCGGGCGCCGATGCCCACGGTTCCGGCCGGCACCACGACACCGTCGACCGGGACGCCGCCATCGCGGCGGCGGGCACGGCGACCGGCGGCACGACGGCGGCCGGCGGCGCGGCGGGCGCGACCGTGACCGGCGGCGAGGTGGGCGCGGTGGCAGCCAGCGACGCGGCGGGCGTGACGCCGACCGGCGACGCGGCGGACGCGGCGGTGGCCGGGGCGGGCCGGGCCACGTCCGGCGCCGTGCCGGCGGACGCGGCCACGCTGTTCGACCCGGACGCGGCGCAGGGCTTCCGGGACCGCTGGCGCGACGTCCAGCTGCGTTTCGTGGACGACCCGAAGGCCGCGGTCGGCGAGGCGGAGTCGCTCGTCGAGGAGGCGATCGAGGCGCTGTCCACGGCGCTGCGGGAGCAGCGCACCCGGCTCGGCACCTGGCAGGAGTCCGGGGACACCGAGCAGCTCCGGGTGGCGGTACGCGGCTACCGCGACTTCCTGGACCGCGTACTGGGCCGCTGACGCCCCTCACCTGCGACGGAGCCCCGGCCGGTCACCCGGTCGGGGCTCCGTCGCGCACGGCGGATCGAACACCAGGCATGAAACTTCGCGATCGGGGTACCTGCCGCCGCAGCACGCACCCACACGAGGGGAGCAACAGGCATGGGCAGCGGCCTACGGTTGAACATGAACGCCCTGGACTACCTGATCCTGGCGCTCTACTTCGTCACGGTGCTGGGGGTCGGCTTCGCCGCCCGCCGCGCCATCAAGACCAGCGTCGACTTCTTCCTGTCCGGGCGGTCGTTGCCCGCCTGGGTCACCGGTCTGGCGTTCGTCTCGGCGAACCTGGGCGCGCTGGAGATCATCGGCATGGCCGCCAACGGCGCCCAGTACGGCATCATGACGGTGCACTACTACTGGATCGGCGCGGTGCCGGCGATGGTCTTCCTCGGCATCGTGATGATGCCGTTCTACTACGGCTCGAAGGTCCGCAGCGTGCCGGAGTACCTGCGGCTGCGCTTCAACCGCCCCACCCACCTGCTCAACGCGATCAGCTTCGCGGTCGCCCAGGTGCTGATCGCCGGCGTCAACCTCTACGCGCTGGCGCTGATCATGCAGGCGCTGCTGGGCTGGCCGCTCTGGATCGCGATCGTGGTCGGCGCGGTGATCGTGCTGGCGTACATCACCGTCGGCGGGCTCTCCGGCGCGATCTACAACGAGGTGCTCCAGTTCTTCGTGATCATCGCCGGCCTGGTGCCGATCACGGTGATCGGCCTGGTCAAGGTCGGCGGCGTGAGCGGCCTGATGGACGCGGTACGCGAGTCCAAGCTCGGCGAGGCCGGTCTGCACGCCTGGCAGGGCACCGGCAGCACCGACAACCCGCTCGGCGCGCACTGGCTGGGCATCGTCTTCGGCCTCGGCTTCGTGCTCTCCTTCGGCTACTGGACCACCAACTTCGCCGAGGTGCAGCGCGCCCTGTCGGCGCGGAACATGAGCGCCGCCCGCCGCACGCCGATCATCGGGGCGTACCCGAAGCTGCTCATCCCGCTGGTCACCGTGATTCCCGGCCTGATCGCCCTGATCACGGTCAAGGGGCTGGGCGCCGACCAGGGCGACCTGGTCTACAACAACGCCATCCCGCTGCTCATGCGCGACCTGCTCCCCAACGGCGTGCTCGGCATCGCGGTCACCGGCCTGGTGGCGTCGTTCATGGCCGGCATGGCGGCCAACGTCAGCGGGTTCAACACCGTCTTCACGTACGACATCTGGCAGGCGTACTTCCGGCGGGACCGCCCGGACGAGTACTACGTGAAGGTGGGCCGGATCGCCACCGTGATCGCGGTGGTGGTGGGCATCGGCACCGCGTTCATCGCGGCCGGCTTCAGCAACATCATGAACTACATCCAGGCGCTGTTCTCGGTCTTCAACGCGCCGCTGTTCGGCACGTTCATCATCGGCATGTTCTGGCGGCGGATGAGCGCGCTGGCCGGCTTCTGGTCGCTGCTGTCCGGCACCGTGGTGGCGGTCGTGACGTACGTGCTGTACAAGACCGGCGTGATCAGCTTCAACTCGGACCTGGAGGAGAGCTTCTGGGGCGCCGGCCTGGCCTTCGTCACCGTCGCCGTGGTGGCCGCGGTCATCACGCCGCTGACCCGGCCGAAGACCGACGACGAGCTGACCGGCCTGGTGTACGGCCTCAGCGACACCACACTCGCCGACGACTCGCTGGCCGGCGACGCGGCCTGGTACCGCTCCCCGGTGCTGCTCGGCGTCGTCGCCGTGGTGCTCGCCGCCCTCTTCTACATCCCGGTCTTCTGAGGAAGGGACCCACGTCATGGCAGACAACGCGGACCGCTACCAGGACGGCGAGGCCCACGACCCGCTGGTCGACGAGACCGAGGACGCCCGGGAGGAGCGCTCCGCCGCGGCCCGGCTGTTCGACATCCGCCGGGTCATCGGTGGGCTGTTCGTCGCGTACGGGCTGATCGTCGGGCTGACGGGGCTCTTCGACTCGTCGGCCGAGATCGACAAGGCGCAGGGCCTGCGGATCAACCTGTGGGCCGGGGCGATGATGCTGGTCTTCGGTCTGCTCATGCTGCTCTGGCAGCGGCTGCGCCCGACCGAGGCCCCGTCGACGCGCTCCGACGAGTCCTGAGCCGCACCGGATCCTCGCCCCGGCCCCGCCGGCATGCCCGGCGTCGCACCGGGTACGCCAGGCGCGGATGGGGACAGGAGGCAGCAGCATGACCGATCGTGACCCCGGTGGCGAGCGACCGCTGGAGGAGACCCCCGAGGTGGCCGCCGCGGTGGACGACGACAGCACGGTGCCGCAGTTCCGCGGCGGCGGCACCGATCCGGACAATCCCGCGTTCGCCGAGCCGGACGGCGCGGTGGCCGACACCGGCTCGCCGGACATCCTCGGCGACCCGTACGCGGCCGGCACCGGCGCGACCGGCACCGGCACCGGCGCGGGCGGGGACAACATCCGTACCGGCGCCGAGCAGCCCTGGGAGCCGGAGGACCTGGTCCGGGCCCGCGGTCAGGACGTGACCCCGGAGAACGTCGAGCGGGCCCGCCGTGACCTCGCCGAGCTGGGCCGCGCGGCGATCGAGAAGACGGTGCCCTGACCGGAAACGGCCGGGGGCCCCTGGTCGACGTGGGCGTCGACCAGGGGCCCGGGGAAACCCGCGCGGCGGTGCCTCACTCCCGCCGCGGCGGGTGGTCCGGCCGCGGGGCTCTACAGCGCCGGGTAGGCGTTCTGCATGAGCTGCGCGAACTGGGCCGAGAACCAGGCGCCGGAGATCGGCGCGTCCGGCAGGGCGCCGGACATGCTGTTCCCGTTGCGGGCGTTGCCGGTGTACGTCGGGTCGCACATCCGGTCGAAGCCCTTGCCCTCGTTGTTCGGGATCTCCTTGCTGGAGCCGTCCGACTCACCCGGGGGCTTCACCCAGACGTAGGCGTCGATGCCCGGCTCCGGGTTGGCCTTCGGCCGCTCGCCGAGGCCCGCGCCGGCCTGGTTGCACCAGTTGCCGAGGTGGATGCGGCGGTCGACCTTGCCACCGTTGACGTAGGCGTCCACGCTGGTCAGCGGGCCCGGGCCGGTGGGCCGGGCGGTGCCGCCCCAACCGTTGCGGGAGGTGTCGATCAGCATACCGATGTTGCTGTCGAAGCCGATCGAGACCAGCTTCTGCCGGAACGCCTGGGCGAACGACAGCTCGTCGACGTACTGGTTCCAGTCGATCCACTTGGACTGCCGCACGGTCTGGCCGTTCACCGAGTCGGTGATCTTGACGTACGGCTCCTTGAGCGCGGAGTAGTTCGCCGTGTTGACGATGAAGCCCGTCACGTTGCGGACGGTGCTGCCGGACGCGACGGCGGCGGCCTTGAGCTGGTCGGCGACCGGACCGAAGTTGCTGTCCCAGCCGATCCAGCCGTGGTGCGCGGCGTCGATGTAGTTGTAGACGTTGCCGATCGCGCCGAGCTTGGCGAGGGCGTAGCCCACGCCGTTGACGTACGCTCCGTTGGCCTTGACCGTGTCGCACATCGCGGTGCCACCCGCGTTGCCCGAGGTGTTGGTCACCAGGTTGGGCAGCGAGTCGATCTCGATGATGTTGACGATACGCAGGTTCTTGTACTTCGCGTCGGCCTGGATCGCGGCGATCGGGTCGATGTACTCGGACTTGTAGCGCGGCAGCTCATCCGGGCCCAGCTCACCGTTGGAGGCGAGCGCGGCACAGTCCCGGCCGGGCAGGTTGTAGATGACGAACTGGATGTAGCCGGCGCCCTGGGCGAGCGCGGCGTCCAGGTGGTCACGTACGCCCATCGAGCCGTTGGAGCTGCTGCCCGTGGTGCCGTTGATGGCGGCGATCCGGTCCAGCCAGACCGCGGTCGGGTTGCTCGACACCCGGTTGCCACCGGCCACCGACTCGGCCTTGGCCTTCCACTCCGGGTTCACGTACCCCTTGACCCCGGCGTACGGGTTGTCGACCTTCTGCCCCGGCGGGGTGGTGGTCGGCGGCGTGCTGGTGGGCGGGGTGCTGGTGGGGGGCGTGCTCGTCGGCGGGGTGCTCGTCGGCGGCGTGCTCGTGGGCGGGGTGCTGGTGGGCGGCGTGCCGCCGTTGCAGACCGTGCCGTTGAGCGTGAACTGGGTCGGCTTCGGGTTGCTGCCGCTCCAGGCGCCGTTGAACCCGATGCTGGTGCTGGCGCCGGTGCCCAGCGAGCCGTTGTAGGACTCGTTCTGAGCGGTGACGTTCTGGCCGCTCTGGGTCCACTTCGCCGACCAGCCCTGCTGTACGCGCTGGCTGCTGTTGCCGAACGTGAAGCCGAGGGTCCACGAACTGACCGGGTCACCGAGGTTCTTGATGACCACGTTCGCGGTGAAGCCACCGGCCCAGTCGTTGGTGGTGTAGTCCACGCTGCACTGCGTCGCGGCCTGCGCCGCGGTGACCGGGAGGGTCACCAGCCCGCCGGCCACGAGGACGCCGGCGCCGGTGAGCGCGAGCGTCCGGCTCCGGCCGGACAGCCTTCTCCACAGATTCATACCACTGATCTCCTTGGGCGAGACCGGATCCGCGTACGGCCCGGCGGAATGGCGGCGGTTGGTCGGCCCTGCGGGAACGACCAGTGCGCGCCACGGGTTACTTCGGGGGACGCCCGACCCGGACGGGCGTGAAGGTGGTGGTGGTGCCGACCGGTCCGCAGGACCGGTCGAAGGAGCCGGACGTCGTCCGGTGAGACCGGTTGCCCTCGACGTCTGTGCTCGCGGTGTGGCTCCCCGAACCGCGTGCAGCGATTCTTGCATGGGAGCGCTTCCATGGCAATGCCTCGATACGCACCCCGACCCTACCCCCACCCCCGCCACCCCACGCCCGTCGACCATGAGGTCGACGGCAGATGGGAAGCGCTCCCCCTGCCACCAACTCCATGGTCACTGGTCGCCGGCCGCCCGGACGGGGGTGCGGGGGACCGGGCGGGAGGCGCAGAGGGCGCAGAGGGCTCGGTGGTGGCCGGGGCTACGCGAAATGCCACATCATCGACAAAGCCCGAAAAACGAAACTTTCCCCGGATAGGTCGCGAAAAGGTCTAACGTCGGCCGTAGCTCGACTGACGTCGGGCTCAGGACGAACAGGGATGGAGTGACGCTGGTATGGCTGACAAGATGCTCGGGAAGATCGTCGCGGGTGCCGCTCTCGGCGGTGCGGGCCTTCTCGTGTTCACCCCGGGAATGGCCTACGCAGGCGGGCACGACGACGAGGGCAAGGTGATCGCCAAGCCGCACGTGGTCAAGGCCGGTGACACCGTGGAACTGCTCCAGATCTGCCCGGAGCCCCAGGAGCACGCCTACGTCTGGTCGAAGGTGACCGGCAAGGTCGACCTCCACCCGGCCCGGGACGGGGAGCACGGGGACTGGGCCGACAAGGGCGGCGACTGGGCCGAGGACGCGGACCAGGGTCCCGACGGCAAGGACGGGCACGGTGCCCCGCCCGAGGCCAACAAGGACGAGCACGGCAAGGACGGCAAGGACGCCAAGGACGAGCACGGCAAGGAAGAGCAGGGCAAGGACGAACAGGGCAAGGGTCCCGAGGGCAAGGGTCCCGAGGGCAAGGACGAGAAGGGCAAGGACGGGCACGGTCCCGGCGAGGCGGGCATGCCGGAGCCGCCGGCCGACGCGCCGAAGCCGGGCGGTGCGGGTGCCGGCATGGCCGCGGACGCCGGGGATCTGGGACCGCAGGGCCACGAGGAGTACGGCCAGGACGCCGAGCCGGGCTGGCCGGCTGCCGACTGGACCCGGGACGAGCACGGCAAGGACGGCAAGGACGGACACGGTGCCCCGCCCGAGGCCAACAAGGACGAGCACGGCAAGGACGCCAAGGACGAGCACGGCAAGGACGAGCACGGCAAGGACGAGCACGGCAAGGACGAGCACGGCAAGGACGAACAGGGCAAGGACGAGCACGGCAAGGACGCCAAGGACGAGCACGGCGCCCCGCCGGAGGCCAGCGAGGACGAGCAGGGCAGGGACGCCAAGGACGAGCACCACGGCGACTGGCAGGACGACAAGGGGTACGGCCACGGCGAGGACGAGGCCGGCTGGGAGCACGGGAAGGACTTCGTCTACTACGGCGAGGCCCGCGTCTCCGAGGACGTCCACCCGGGCCGCTACGAACTGAACGGCTCCTGCGGCGAGGGCGAACTGGTGGTCCTCCCCCGGGGCGGGGTCGACGGCGGTGACGGCGGCATGGCCACCACCGGCCTGGACCGTGGTCTCGCCACCGGGGGCGCCGGCATGATCGGCGCCGCCGCACTCGGCGGGCTGGTGCTGATGCGTCGGCGGCGGGCCGGTGGCCTGGTCTGACCGGACGACGATCCGGGCCGGCGGCCGTCACGGGAAACCGTGGCGCGCCGTCGGCGCGGCCGTCGTCGTCCTGCTCGCCATGGTGGGCTCCGGCCTGATCGGCGCGTCTGTCCGCACCGTCCCGCCGCCCACCCCGCCGCAGCCGATCGCGCAGGCCGGACCGGCCGGCACGACGGATGCCACCGACCCGCCCACCGCCTCCGACACCGATCCGGACGCCGACGGCGGCGCGCCCTGGGACGGCCCGTCGACCGCGTACGCCGATCCGGGGACGCCACCCGGTGCCGCGCCGGGGACGCCCTCCGGGGCCGCGCCGGCGACCCCGCCCGGGGCCGCGCCGGGGACGCCGTCGGGGACCGGGCCCGGGACCGCGCCGGGCACACCGCCCGGGAGCGTCCCGGTGGCCCCCGGCGCCACGCCGACCGGGCCCACGGGTGTCCCGGCCGCACTGCCCCGCTCCGCGCCCACCACCGTCGTGATCCCCCGGATCGGAGTCCGTGCCGAGGTCATGACGCTCGGCACCAACCCGGACGGAACGGTCCAGGTGCCCCCACTGGACCAGGCGATGAAGGCGGGCTGGTACTCCCCCGGCGCCAGCCCCGGCGAGGTCGGCAACGCCGTGATCGTCGGGCACGTCGACTCCGCCAAGCTCGGCCCGGCGGTCTTCTTCAACCTGGGCGCGCTGGTGCCGGGCGACACCATCGCCGTGTCCCGGCAGGACGGCTCGACCGTCACGTTCACCGTGGAGGAGGTCCGGTCGTACCCGAAGACCGCCTTCCCGGCGGAACAGGTCTACGGCCCGTCCACCGTGCCCGGCCTGCGCGTGGTCACCTGCGGCGGGGTGTTCGACCGCACCGCCGGCAGCTACCTGAACAACATCGTGGTCTACGCCCGGATGACGCGCTGATCCACCTCAGGCACGGAAAGAGTGCCCATCCGAAGCGCGATGGGCACTCTTTCCGTGCATCAGTGACGCGGCGCGTCAGGCCGCCGCCGAGGTGCGGACCAGGGTACGGATCTGGCGCAGCAGGACGGACAGGGCGGACAGGTCGGCGCGGGACTCGTCGAACTCCCCCATCGCCCGGTGCGCCCGGTGGATCGAGGTCGCGTTCGCCTGCTCCCACTCCTGCACCCGCTCCACCGGCGGCTGGCTGTCCGAGGTGGAGCTGAGCACCTCCGCGGTGAGCGCGGCCAGCGCGGCGTACAGGTCGTAGCGCAGCGCCATCCGGGCCAGCGTCTGCCAGCGGTCCTCCCGCGGCAGCAGGGAGATCTTCGACAGCAGCGCGTCCACCCGGAACCGGTCGGAGAGCACGAAGTAGACCGAGGCCACCTCGCTCACCTCCCGCCCGGTCGTCTTCGCCGTCTCGACGATGTCGAGCAGGCCGAAGCTGTACATCAGGCGGGTCGCCTGCACGGCCAGCTCACGCGGCAGCCCCTTGCCGACGAGCGTCTCGATGTGCGCCGCGATCGCCTCCCGCTCGGTGCCCCAGAACAGGTGCTCCAGGTCCGGCATGAGCTGGGCCACGCCGTCCCGCAGCCGGGTGATCTCCGCCGGCACGTCGATCGGCGAGCGCCGGTTGGTGACCAGCCAGCGCACCGCGCGGTCGAGCAGCCGTCGGGTGTCCAGGTAGACGGCGGTCTGCAACTCGGGCGAGACCTTGTTGTCCAACGCCTCGACCGCGTTCCACAGCTCGCCCAGCCCGAACACCTCGCGGACCACCACGTACGCGCGCAGCACGTCCGCCGCCGAGGCGGCCGTCTCCTCGACCACCCGGAACACGAACGAGATGCCGCCCCGGTTGATCGCCTCGTTGACCAGCACCGTGGTGACGATGTCCCGGCGCAGCCGGTGCCGGCCCATCCGGTCGGCGAAGCGCTGCCGCAGCGGGGTCGGGAAGTAGTTGACCAGGACGTCGGTCGTCCACTCCTCGTCCGCCAGCCCCTCGCTGACGATCTCCCGCTCCAGCACGATCTTCACGTACGCGAGCAGCACCGCGAACTCCGGCGGGGTCAGCCCGGTCTCGGTGCGGACCGCCAGCTCCTCGTCCGACGGCAGCGCCTCCAGCGCCCGGTCCAGCGCGCCGGACCGCTCCAGCTCGTTGATCATCCGGCGGTGCACCGGGAGCAGCGAGGCGGCCTGGGTCTGGGCGTTGTTGAGCGCCCGCGCCTGGTCGTAGTTGTCCCGCAGCACCAGCTCGGCGACCTCGTCGGTCATCTGGGCCAGCAGCTCGTCCCGCTCCGGCCGGTCCAGCTCACCGTCGGCGACCGCGGTGTTCAGCAGGATCTTGATGTTCACCTCGTGGTCGGAGCAGTCCACCCCGGCCGCGTTGTCGATGAAGTCGGTGTAGATGCGTCCGCCGCCGGCGGCGTACTCGATCCGGCCCTGCTGGGTGAAGCCCAGGTTGCCGCCCTCGCCGACCACCCGGCAGCGCAGGCTCTTGCCGTCCACCCGGATGGCGTCGTTGGACTTGTCCCCGACCTCGGCGTTGGTCTGCGTCGACGCCTTCACGTAGGTGCCGATGCCGCCGTTCCAGAACAGGTCCACCGGCGCGGTGACGATCGCCTTCATCAGCTCCTGCGGGCTGAGCTGCGTGACGTCGTCGTCGAGGCCGAGCACCGCGCGGACCTGCGGCGTGAGCGGCACCGACTTCGCGGTACGCGGGAAGATGCCGCCGCCTTCCGAGATCAGCTCCGGGTCGTAGTCCTCCCAGGACGACCGGGGCAGGTCGAACAGCCGCTTGCGCTCGGCGAACGAGGTGGCCGCGTCCGGGTCCGGGTCCAGGAAGATGTGCCGGTGGTCGAACGCGGCCACCAGCCGGATGTGCTCGGAGAGCAGCATCCCGTTGCCGAACACGTCGCCGGACATGTCGCCGACGCCGACCACTGTGAAGTCCTGGGTCTGGGTGTCGTGCCCCAGCTCCCGGAAGTGCCGTTTCACCGACTCCCAGGCGCCCCGGGCGGTGATGCCCATCTTCTTGTGGTCGTAGCCGGCCGAGCCGCCGGAGGCGAACGCGTCACCGAGCCAGAAGCGGTGCGCGGTGGAGATCTCGTTGGCGATGTCGGAGAACGTCGCGGTGCCCTTGTCCGCCGCCACCACCAGGTAGGGGTCGTCGGGGTCGTGCCGGACCACGTCCTCGGGCGGCACGATCTCGCCGCTGGCGATGTTGTCCGTGACGTCGAGCAGCGCGGAGATGAACTCCTTGTAGCAGACCACCGCCTCGTCCCGGTCGCCCGGCTTCTGCTTGAGCACGAAGCCGCCCTTGGCGCCCACCGGCACGATCACCGCGTTCTTCACCATCTGCGCCTTGACCAGGCCCAGCACCTCGGTGCGGAAGTCCTCGCGGCGGTCGGACCAGCGCAGGCCGCCCCGGGCCACCGGCCCGAACCGCAGGTGCACGCCCTCGAACCGGGGCGAGTAGACGAAGATCTCGAACTTCGGTCGCGGCGCCGGCAGGTCCGGGATGGCCTGCGGGTCCAGCTTGAACGCCACGTACGGCTTGGGCCGCCCGCCCACCGGCTTCTGGTAGAAGCTGGTGCGCAGCGTGGCCTGGATCAACGTCAGGAAGGCCCGCAGGATGCGGTCCTGGTCGAGGCTGGCCACCTCGTCCAGCGCCTCGCCGATCGCGTCGACCAGTTCGGCGCCGCGCTGGCGCCGCTCGTCCATCGTGATGGGGCTGGGCGCGAACCGGATCTCGAAGAGCTGCACCAGCAGCCCGGCGATGCTCGGGTACGCGATGAACGTCTGTTCCATGTACTCCTGGGAGAACACCGTGCCGGCCTGCCGCAGGTACTTCGCGTACGCGCGCAGCACGACCACCTGCCGCCAGGTGAGCCCGGTGCGCAGCACCAGCTCGTTGAAGCCGTCCACCTCGGCCTCGCCCCGCCAGGCGGCGGCGAACGCGTTCTCCACGTGCGGGCGCACCTCGGCCAGGTCCTGGTGCCGTTCCGGCAGCTCCAGCCCGAAGTCGTAGAGCCAGATCCGGCCGTCGACGCGCTCCACCTCGTACGGGTGCTCGTCGACCACCTTCACGCCGAGCGAGTGCAGCACCGGCAACACGGCGGAGAGCATCATCGGCTCGCCGTACCGGTAGACCTTGAACCGCACGTCCAGCGACTCGTCGCCGTCGTTCGCCCGGCCCGAGTAGGCCCGCGGCGCCAACTGCTTGCGGAACAGGTGCATCTCGAGCTGGCCGGGCTCCTCCAGCAGCTCCAGCTTGGCCAGGTCCTTCATCGCCTCGTACGGCGTGTGCCCGTCCTTGTAGCCCTCCGGGAACGCGTCGGCGTACCTGCTGAACAGGTGCTTGGCCTGCTCGTCGCCGAGCTTGCGCTCCAGCACCAACCGGTAGTCGTCGTCCCAGAGCCGGGTGGCGTCGGCCAGCTCCTCGGCGAGCAGGTCGGCGTCGATCTCACCGGGCGGGTGGTTCGGGTCGGTGCGGACGATGAAGTGCACCCGGGCCAGCATCGACTCGGTCACCCGGGTGGTGTAGTCGACGCCGACGCCGTTCAGCTCGCGCAGCAGGATGTCCTGCATGCGCAGCCGGTTCTGCGTGGTGAACCGGTCCCGGGGCAGGTAGATCAGGCAGGAGATGAACCGCCCGTACGCGTCCCGGCGCAGGAAGACCCGGAGCTGCCGGCGGCCGGCCATCCGCAGCACGCCGATCACCGCGTGGTAGAGGTCGTCGGTCTTGATCTGGAACAGCTCGTCGCGCGGGTAGGTCTCCAGGATCTGGAGCAGGTCCTTGCCGGAGTGGCTGCGCAGGCTCAGGCCGGAGCGGTCCAGCACCTCGGCGACCTTGCGGCGGACCACCGGCAGCTCCTGCACGCTGGTCCGGTACGCGGCGGTGGAGAACAGGCCCAGGAAGCGCCGCTCCCCGACCACCTCGCCGGCCTCGTTGAAGATCTTGAAGCCGATGTAGTCGAGGTAGGCCGAGCGGTGCACGGTGGCCCGGGAGTTGGCCTTGGTGATGATGAGCAGGCGCTTCTCCAGCACCCGCTCGTGCGCCTCCGGGGTCATCGAGTTCAGCGACCGGGCCTCCGGCGAGTCGGACCGCAGGATGCCCAGCCCGGTGCCGAGGACCGCCTCCAACGCCTGCCCGCCGGCCGCCCCGTCCGCGTCGACCAGGCGGTACTCCCGGTAGCCGAGGAACGTGAAGTGGTCGTGCGCCAGCCAGCGCAGCAGCTCCACCGAGTCCGTGATGTCCTTCTCCGGCACCGGCGGGCGGCTGTCCGACGTCCGCGCGGCGGCCAGCTCGTCGGCGAGCGCCAACGCCCGCTGCCGCATCTTGGGCCAGTCCTCGACGGCCTCCCGCACGTCGGTGAGCACCCGCTGGAGCTCGCGGCGCACCGCCTCCCGTTCGGCCGGGTCACGGACCGGGTCGATCTCGATCCGCATCCAGCTCTCGACCAGGTCACCGGCGATCGCGTCGTCCGGCTCCACGTCCGCGGAGACCTCGGTGAGCCGGCCCAGCGGCTCCCGACGGACCACCACCAACGGGTGCACCAGCAAGTGCACGTCGAGGTGGCGGGAGTTCAGCAGCGCGGTGACCGAGTCGACCAGGAACGGCATGTCGTCGGTGACGATCTCGACGACGGTGTGGTGCTGCTCGGCGTCCGGCTCGTGGATGCGCAGTTTCAGCTCGCCCGGCACCCGCTGCTGGGCCAGGTCCCGGTGGGCCCGGGCCGCCTCCAGCATCTCCTCGGCGGTGAAGCCGATCAGCTCCTCGTCCGGCGCGAACCGCCAGAACCGGTCCACCAGCGTGGCCGCGTCGTGGTCGTCGCCGGCCAGCGCGACCGCCTGGGCGACCAGCCGCTCCGCGTTGGGCACCGGCTCGTCCAGCTCGGCGTCCTCCACGTCGTCGGCCAGTGCCTGCGCGGGCAGGCCCAGGTCGTAGAGGGTGTCGATGCTGGAACCGGTCAGGCCGGTCACTCCTGTGTCGAGACGGCCGAAACCGTCCCCGTCGGTCGCCGAATCGAAGCTGTCATCGTCCCGGCTGGTGTCAGCCTGGAGATCGGGTCCCGGTTTGATCGCCGGACGCCGGTCCATCGGTGCCACTCCCCTCGACCCACCGCGTTGTGGGTCACTCTGCCGCCCAGCCTAGGCCCTGCCGTTGTGCCCCTCGGTCGGCGGACCACTGGCCGGACGTCCGGATCGGGACTGTGCCCTTTCACCTGTTGCGGGTCCGTGGTCGGCCGGTCGCGGATTACCCCGGCTGGCGATGTTCATCACACTGCCACATGCCACTTCTGAACCCGCCGCGGGCGGTGGCGGGGCGGTGGGGAGCCGCGTGGCGTACTAGCGTGCAGGTCAGCTTCGCACCGGAGGACCGCTTCATGCCCCTGTCGTACCCCGTCCACCCCCGTCGCCAATCCCGCCGCCGGCCGATCGCGGCGCTGGTCGCCGCGCTGCTGGCCGCCGGTGCGGTGACCGGGTGCTCCGGCGAGGACGGGCCGGGGAGCACCGTCGACGCCTTCCTGAGCGGCTGGCGCTCGGGTGACCTGCAACCGGTCGGCTTCCTCGCGCCGACCGGCGCGCGGGTGCCGGCGGCCGAGGTGACCAAGCAGTTGAAGGCGCTCTCCGGCGACCTGGCCGCGACGCCGCCGACGCTGGAACGCACCGGCGAGGTCACGACCGCCGGCGACATCGCCACCGCCCGGGTCCGGCTGACCTGGACGCTGCCGGGCGGCGCCCGCTGGGCCTACGAGAACCCGGTGCGCCTCAAGGGCAGCGGCGACCAGTGGCAGGTGATCTGGGAGCCGGCCGTGGTGCACGAGAAGCTGACCGAGGGCGACCACCTCGCCCTGCGCCGGGAGCCCGCGGAGCGGGCCGCGGTCCTGGACGCCGCCGACAAGCCCGTCGTGGCGCCCCGCCCGGTGGTCCGGGTCCAGGTCGCGCCCGGGGAGGTGAAGGACGTGCCCGGCCTGGTGCGCCGGCTCGACGCCGCGTTCAAGGCGGTCCGGCCCGCGCTCAGCCCGCCGGTCGACCTCAGCGACCTGCCGAAGCGGCTCAAGGAGGCCGACCGGGACGCGCTCGTCGAGGTGGTGACGCTGCGCGACGAGGCGTACCGGCAGATCAAGTCCCGCATCTACGACCTGCCCGGCACCCGGTTCCCCACCGACCAGCTCATGCTGGCCCCGACCCGGGAGTTCGCCCGGGCGCTGCTCGGCTCCGTCGACCAGGCCCAGGCCGACGATCTCCAGGCCCACCCCGACCGGTACGCCCGCGGCGACCTGGTCGGCCACGGCGGCCTCCAGGGCCGGTACGACGAGCGGCTGCGTGGCGTGCCCGGCGTCACCGTGATCACCGAGCGGCCCGCCGCCGAGGGCGCCACCGAGCCCACCGGCACCGAGGTGTTCCGCAGCGACCCGAAGCCCGGCCAGCCGGTGCGGACCACGCTGGACGTGACCACCCAGAACGCCGCCGACGCCGCGCTGCGGGGCCAGACCCGCCGCTCCGCGCTGGTCGCGGTGCGGATCAGCGACGGCGCGGTGCTGGCCACCGCGAACGGCCCCGGCGCGGCCGGCGAGAACCTCGCGTTCACCGCCCAGGTGCCGCCCGGCTCCACGTTCAAGATGGTCAGCGCGTTGGGCCTGCTCGACCGCGGCGCGGTGACCCCGCAGACCACGGTGAACTGCCCGAAGACCGCCGAGGTCGACGGGCGCATCTTCAAGAACTCGGACAACTTCGCGCTCGGCGCGGTGCCGTTCGCCACCGACTTCGCGAAGTCCTGCAACACCGCCTTCACCGCGCTGGCCCCGCAACTCGGCCCGGACGGGCTCGCCCAGGCCGGCCGCACGCTCGGGCTGGAGGCCGGGTGGGACCTGGGCGCGGACGTGTTCACCGGCAAGATCTCCGCGAACGGGGAGCGCACCGAGCAGGCCGCCGCCGCGATCGGCCAGGGCACCACGCTGGTCAGCCCGCTGGCGATGGCCGGCGCCACCGCGGCCGTGGCGCGGGGCCGCTTCGAGCAGCCCAAGCTGCTGCTCGACCCGGCGCCGGGCAAGCCCGCCCCGGCCGGGCCGGCGCTCAAACCGGAGTCGGTGGCCGCGCTGAAGACCCTGATGCGCGGCGTGGTCACCGCCGGCACCGCGACCGCCCTGGCCAAGGTGCCCGGCGAGCCGGTGCACGGCAAGACCGGCACCGCGGAGTACGACAACAACCCGGCGCACACGCACGCCTGGTTCGTGGGCTGGCAGGGCGACGTGGCCTTCGCCGTCTTCGTCGAGCAGGGCGGCTCCAGCACGGCCAGCGCGGTGCCGATCGCCGAGCGGTTCCTGCGCGGCCTGGCCCGCTGACCGGGTTCGCGCGGTCCGGCGTCGCTCAGGCGGGTTCCCCGGTGGCCGGCGCCTCCCCGACCGGTCCGCCGTCCATCCCGGGCACCGCGACGCGGCGGAGCAGCCCGGGGCCGACGGCCGGCCCGGAGTCCTTCTCGCCCGGCTCCGGCAGCCACGCCGCCGTGTCGTCGTCACCGTCGTCGTCCCCGTCCGGGACGGCCGGCGGGCCGATCGGATCCGCCGCGACGGCGGGTACGAGCACCGTCGTCGCCGGGCGCGGCACCCGGCCGTCACCCGCCCGGGGTGCCGGGGCCGCCGGGCCGGCCGGCAGCAGCCGGGGCGGCACCGCGTCCGGGGCGACGACCGGGGCGAGCCCGGCCACCACCGTGTTCACGATCTCCGCCGCGTACGCCCCGTCCGGGTCGTAGTCGGGGTCGAAGACGGTCAGCTCGACGCCGAGGCAGTGCGGCGTGTCCACCAGCCCGGCGAGCAGGATCTCCAGCTCGGCGAAGGCGATGCCGCCCGGGTCGGGCGCGTCGACGGCGGGCATCACGGCCGGGTCGAGCACGTCCACGTCGATGTGCACCCAGTAGCCGGCACAGTCGACGAGCTGCTCGTGCGCCCACTGGGCGGTGCGGGCCGCGCCCTCGGCGCGCAACGCCGGCACCGGCCGGGTGGTGATGCCGGCGGCCTGGAGGTCGAGGCGGTACTCGTCCTGCGCGCGGATGCCGAGCACCACCACGTCGATGTCTCGGAAGTAGGGGCGTCGCCCCTCGATGGCGGCCAGGTCGGGCTGCCCCCGCCCGGTCACCAGGGCGAGGTCCTCCCCCGCCGCCGCGCCGACGTAGGAGGCGTTGCCGGGGTGCCGGAAGTCGGAGTGGCCGTCCACGAAGACCAGCCCGATCCGCCCGCCGACCGCCTCGCCGAGCCGGTGCATGGCCAGCGCCGAGCCGAGCAGCACCGAGCAGTCCCCGCCGAGCACCAGCGGGAACTCACCCCGGTCGATGATCGCGCCGATCCGGTCGGCCAGCGCCACCGAGTAGGTCGAGATCTCCGGCGCGTGGCAGACGCCGTCGCCGGGCCGCCAGTCGCCCGGGTCGTACCGGGGCGGGGTGAGACAGCCGGCGTCGCGGGCCCGCAGCCGGGCGAGCAGCCCGTGGTCGCGCAGCGCGCCGGGCGCCTTGCCGCAGCCGGGCACGGAGCTGACCGTCGGCGGGCGCAGCCCGAGGTTCGTCGGCGCGTCGAGGACGGCGATCCGGCGCATCATGAGCTCCCGTCCTCGATGGTCGGGCGGGCCGGCGGCGCGCCGGCCCGCGCGGGCGTGCGACGAATTCAGAACAAGGCGCTGGCCAGGGCGCGTCGGGCGGAAGCCACGGCGGGGTCGTCCGGGCCGGCGATGGTGAACAGGCCGATCAGGTGCTGGCGGACCCGGTCCCGCTCCTCACCGGCGGTGCGGCGAACCAGGCCGACCAGTCGCTGGTAGGCCTGGTCGGCCAGACCGCTGAGCACCTCGATGTCGGCGGCCAGCAGTTGGGCGTCCACGTCGTCGGGGGCCGCCGCGGCGGCGTCGAGCGCCCCCTGCGGGTCCGCCCCGGCCACCCGGCGGGCCAGCCCGACCTGCGCCAGGCCCGCCTCCGCCGCCGCGTCCGTCGGGGACTCGGCCAGGATCTTCCGGTACGCCGCCTCGGCGGCGTCCAGGTCACCGCTCATCAGCGCGTCGTCGGCGGCGTCGAGCCGCGGGTCCTCCGGCTCGGCCACCTCGACGCCGGCGGCCTTGAGCACGGCCTGGATCCACTGCCGTAGCTGCGCCTCGGGCACCACGCCCGGGAAGGCGTCGACCGGCCGCCCGCCGACGATGGCGTAGGTGGTCGGCAACGTCTGGAGTTGGAACATCTGCGCGAGCCGGGGCTGCTGCTGCACGTCGACCCGGGCCAGGAGCCACGCGCCGGCGCCCTCGGCGGCCAGCCGCTCCAGCACCGGTGCGAACTGGTCGCTCTCCGGGTACCCGGCGGCGCCGAAGAAGACCACGACCGGTGTGGCGAGCGAGCGTTCGAGCACCTCGGACTGGATGTTCGCCTCGGTCACGTCGATCACGGCGGCCGAGCCGGCGGGGCTGCCCGGCAGCCCGGCGGGCGGGCCGCCCTGGGACGGTGTGGCGGGAGAGGTGTCGGCCGGTGCGGGGGTGCGCAGCGCGCTGAGGTCGACCGCGCCGCGGGTGAAGATCGACGAGGTGATCCGTGGGTCGCTCATGGTTGTCTAGTCTCGCACGTACCGCACGGAACTCCGCTCACCCGCAACGGCGACGTTGCGACTCTCACCCCTGCTCAGAGTGCGCAAGAAGGGCCTTCCTGACAGACGCCCCGTCAGGAAGGCCCTTCCTGGTGCCTAGAAGCGGGCGGGCTCGCGGTAGACGCCCCACTCGCCGCGCAACGCGTCGCAGATCTCGCCCAGGGTGGCCTCGGCGCGGACCGCGTCCAGCATCGCCGGGATCATGTTCCCGCCGGTCCGGCTGACCTCCACCATCCGGCGTACGGCGGCGGTGACCGCGGCGTCGTCGCGGGCCGACTTGCGCTCGGCCAGCACCCGACGCTGCTCCAGCTCCACCTCGTGCGAGATGCGGAGGATCTCCAGCTCCTTGGCGACCGTGCCGGTGTGGCAGTTGACGCCGACGATCCTCTTGTCGCCCTTCTCCAGCGCCTGCTGGTAGACGAACGCCGACTCGGCGATGTGCCCGGTGAACCAGCCGTCCTCGATGCCGCGCAGGATGCCGGAGGTCATCGGCCCGATCTGGTGCGGCCCGTCGCCGCCGAGCTGCCGGATCCGGGCGAAGATCTCCTCCGCCTCGGCCTCGATCCGGTCGGTGAGCGCCTCGACGTACCAGGCGCCGCCGAGCGGGTCGGCCACGTTGGTCACGCCGGTCTCCTCCATCAGCACCTGCTGCGTCCGCAGGGCGATCTCGGCCGACTCGTCGGTGGGCAGGGCCAGCGTCTCGTCCAGCGCGTTGGTGTGCAGCGAGTTGGTGCCGCCGAGCACCGCCGCCAGCGCCTCCACGGCGGTGCGTACCACGTTGTTGACCGGCTGCTGGGCGGTCAGCGACACCCCGGCGGTCTGCGTGTGGAACCGCAGCCACATCGCCTTCTCGCTGGTCGCGCCGTACACGTCGCGCAGCCAGCGGGCCCAGATCCGGCGGGCGGCGCGGAACTTGGCGATCTCCTCGAAGAAGTCCAGGTGGGAGTCGAAGAAGAAGCTCAGCCCGGGGGCGAACACGTTGACGTCCAGCCCGCGCGACAGGCCCAGCTCGACGTAGCCGAACCCGTCGGCGAGCGTGTACGCCAGCTCCTGCGCGGCGGTCGAGCCGGCCTCGCGGATGTGGTAGCCGGAGACCGAGAGCGGCTTGTAGCGGGGGATCTCCGCCGCGCAGTACTCCATCAGGTCGCCGATCAGGCGCAGGTGCGGCTCGGGGTCGAAGAGCCACTCCTTCTGCGCGATGTACTCCTTGAAGATGTCCGTCTGGAGCGTGCCGTCCAGCGTGGACACATCGGCGCCCTGGCGCTCCGCGGCGACCAGGTACATGCAGAACACCGGCACGGCCGGCCCGGAGATGGTCATCGAGGTGGTGACGCCGGCCAGGTCGATGCCGTCGAAGAGCACCTCCATGTCGGCGGCCGAGTCGATCGCGACGCCGCAGTGGCCGACCTCGCCGAGCGACTGCGGGTCGTCCGAGTCGCGGCCCATCAGCGTCGGCATGTCGAACGCGACGGAGAGCCCGCCACCACCCGCGCCGAGGATCATCTTGTAGCGCTCGTTGGTCTGCTCGGCGTTGCCGAAGCCGGCGAACTGCCGGATGGTCCAGGCCCGTCCGCGGTAGCCGGTCGGGTGCAAACCCCGGGTGTACGGGAACTCGCCCGGCCAGCCGATCCGCTCGAAGCCCGGGTAGGCGGTCCCCTCCGGCGGGCCGTACACCGGGTCGACCGGCAGGCCGGAGAGCGTGGTGAAGTCCGCGTCGCGCTTGCGGGCGGCGTCGTAGCGGGCCTGCCAGCGGGCCCGGCCGGCGGCGATCTCGTCAGCGTCCATGCGCGGAGCTCCTCCTCGGTCCTCGTGAAGACCGAGTGTAGAACGAATGCCTGAACGATCGCTAAGGACCGGCGTACCGGCCGGTAACCCGGGAGCAGGGTCCGTCGCGGTCGGCGCGGAGCAGACAGCGCCGGCCGCCGATCATCCGCAGGTCGCAGAAGACCCGATGGCGTACGCCCTGCTCGCCTCGGCCGACACGGTGGTCTCCCCGGGGTCGGCCGAGGTGAGCACGCCCGACCAGCGGGCGACCACCAGGGCCAGGCGCACCGCGCCGGCCAGGTCACCGGCCACCACTGGCAGGTGGATGACGAACCGGTCCGGCATCGCGCTCACCTCTCGCGTCGGAGCACTGGAAGGGCGGATCCACCCGGCCGCCCCGCCCGGGCGAGGTGGAGCCAATCCGCCCGCCCGACGCCTGACCGAGGCGATCAGCCCCGACGCTCGTTCCGGACAGGACAGGGCACGACTGGAACGCCACGGGTGTCTGCGGCACCCTGACACACCCATGGCGTTCCACCCACCGCCCCGACAGGGCTTGACTGGAACGCCATGGGTGTTTGGCGCCCGCGGTGAACGACCGGGGAAGGCCGGCACAGGCATCTCCCGTGCCGGCTTATGCGAACCCACTCACCGGCCCCGGCGTCGCTGGGCGAGCGGGATCAGCCGAGAGACGTGCCCGGGTCCCCGATCGCCACGTCGTCCACCCGGATGTTGATCTCGTCGACGCGCAGCCCGTACGCCTCGACAGCGGACGTGACCGCGGCCCGCACACCGTCGGTGACCTGCGGCACCGGGTGACCGCCGTCGATCACGATGACCAGGTTGACCACGGCCGCGCCGTCGGTGACATGGGCCGAGCAGCCGCGCCGGGCGTCGCCGACCTGGTCCAGGCCGACCCGGTCCAGCACGGCGTTGAAGAACCGGGCCACGTCGCCGCCCAACTCGGCCACGCCGGGCACGGACTTCGCGGCGGCCACCGCGATCTTCTCCACCACCTCGTCGGCGACGTGCGTCGTCCCGCCCGCCGTGGCCGCCGGCGTGATCGACAGCTCCTGCGTAGCCTCGTGCTCCACGCTTTCCCCCACCCTCGCTCCAACCGACCCCGGGAGCGTACAAGCCACACCGTCCCGGCCACGCCCCCGCCCGACACCACCGTCGATCATGGACTTTGTGCCCGGCGAATGCCCCTTGTGTCGCCTTTGCCGGGGCAGTAACCGCAAGATCGACGGGTCAGGTGGCGAGTTGGGTGAGGAGGTCGGCGGCGGCTGCGTAGGGGTCCAGGGCGCCCTGGGCGACCTTCGCGGCGAGCTCGGGGAGCTGCGTACCGTCGCGCAGTGAGCCGATCCGGGCGCGGAGCGCGCCCAGCGCGATCGCCTCGATCTCGGCGGCGGCCCGCGCCTCCCGGCGACGGCGCAGTTCGTCGTGGCGCTCCAGCCAGTCGCGGTGCTTGTCGATCGCGGCGGCGATGTCGTCGATGCCCTCGGCGCGGGCCGCGATCGCGCGCACCACCTGCGGACGCCACTCCCCCGGCCCACGCTCGCCGAGCGCGATCATGCCCTGGATGTCGCGGACCGTGGCGTCCGCGCCGTCCCGGTCGGCCTTGTTCACCACGAACACGTCGGCGATCTCCAGGATGCCGGCCTTGACCGCCTGGATGGCGTCGCCCATGCCCGGCGCGAGCAGCACCAGCGTGGTGTCGGCCAGCGAGGCCACCTCCACCTCGGCCTGCCCCACCCCGACGGTCTCCACCAGCACCACGTCGCAGCCGGCGCCCTCCAGCACGCGCACCGCCTGGGGCGTCGCGGCGGAGAGCCCGCCGAGGTGGCCCCGGCTCGACATGGAACGGATGTAGACGCCGGGATCGGTGGCGTGGTCCTGCATCCGGACCCGGTCGCCGAGGATCGCCCCGCCGGTGAACGGGCTGGACGGGTCGATGGCCAGCACACCGACCCGGTGACCGCGCGCCCGCAGCGCGCGTACCAGCTCGTTCGTGGTGGTCGACTTGCCCACGCCCGGCGAACCGGTCAGCCCGACCACCTGGGCGTGCCCGGCGAACGGCGCGAGGGCCGCCGCGACCTGCGGCAGCACCTCGTCGCCGGACTCGACCAGGGTGATCAGCCGGGCCACCGCACGGGCGTCGCCCGCGCGGGCCCGCTCGACCAGCAGGGGTACGTCGCGGCTGCGGCGCACCGGAGGGGTGGCCGGGTTGGTCACGTCACTCACGCGTGCGACTCGCCGCCCGTCGGCACGTGGATGATCAGCGCGTCGCCCTGGCCACCACCGCCGCAGAGCGCCGCCGCGCCGGTGCCGCCACCGCGTCGCTTCAGCTCCAGCGCCAGCGTGAGCACCAGCCGGGCGCCGGACATGCCGATCGGGTGGCCCAGCGCGATCGCGCCGCCGTTGACGTTGACCTTGTCCGCGCTGATCCCGAGGTCACGGGTCGACTGGATGCCGACCGCGGCGAACGCCTCGTTGATCTCGATGAGGTCGAGGTCGTCCAGGCTCAGGCCGCCCTTGCGCAGCGCGTGGTTGATGGCGTTGGACGGCTGCGAGTGCAGGGAGTTGTCCGGCCCGGCCACGTTGCCGTGCGCGCCGATCTCGGCCAGCCAGGTCAGGCCCAGCTCGGTGGCCTTGGCCTTGCTCATCACGACCACCGCGGCGGCGCCGTCGGAGATCGGCGAGGAGCTGCCGGCGGTGATGGTGCCGTCCTTGGCGAAGGCGGGACGCAGCCGGCCCAGCGACTCGGCGGTCGTGTCCGGCCGGATGCCCTCGTCCTCGCTGACCACCAGCGGGTCGCCCTTGCGCTGCGGAATGATCACCGGGGTGATCTCCTCGGCGAAGTGGCCGTTCTTCTGGGCGGCGGCGGCGCGCTGGTGGCTGGCGGCGGCGAAGGCGTCCTGCTCCTGGCGGGTGATGCCGTGCTTCGCGCCGTGCCGCTCGGTGGACTCGCCCATCGAGCAGCAGTCCCAGGCGTCGGTGAGACCGTCGAGCGCCATGTGGTCCTTGACCGTGACGTCGCCGTACTTGTAGCCGGAGCGCTGCCCGAGCAGCAGGTGCGGGGCGTTGGTCATCGACTCCATGCCACCGGCCACCACGATGTCGAACTCGCCGGCCCGGATGAGCTGGTCGGCCAGCGCGATGGCGTCCAGCCCGGAGAGGCACACCTTGTTGATGGTCAGCGCCGGGGTGGACATCGGGATGCCGGCCTCGACGGCGGCCTGGCGGGCCGGGATCTGCCCGGCGCCGGCCTGGAGCACCTGCCCCATGATCACGTACTGCACCTGGTCCGGTGCCACGCCGGCGCGCTCCAGCGCCGCCTTGATCGCGATGCCACCGAGTTTGGTCGCGGGGAGGTCCTTGAGGTTGCCCAGCAGGCGCCCCATCGGGGTTCGCGCGCCGCTGACGATCACCGAAGCCATTGCCTGCCTCCGAGGGGTGCCGACCTGTACGCCTTAACGATTGTTCGGTCAGACTAGCGCCATGGCTGAGAACTCCCCCGTCGAGCCCGCTGCCGAGTTTGTCACAGACATCGGTCTGCGCCGCATCGACCACGTCGGGATCGCGGTCGCGGACCTGGACGCCGCGATCGACTTCTACCAGCGCACCTTCGGGATGCGCTGCGTGCACACCGAGACGAACGACGAGCAGGGCGTACGCGAGGCGATGCTGGCGGTCGGGCCGGACGCCTCCGGCGGCATGGTGCAGTTGCTCGCCCCGCTCTCGCCGGACACCACCATCGGCAAGTTCCTGGACAAGCGCGGGCCGGGCATCCAGCAGGTCGCGTACACGGTGGCGGACATCGACGTGGCCTGCGCGGCGCTGCGCGAGCGCGGCGTCCGGCTGCTGTACGAGGCGCCCCGGCGCGGCACGTCGGACTCCCGGGTGAACTTCGTGCACCCGAAGGACGCCGGCGGCGTGCTGATCGAGCTGGTCCAACCCGCCTGAGGCGCAAGGAAGGGCCCCTTGTTAACAGACGTCTGTTAACAAGGGGCCCTTCCTAACAAGTGGGAACACGCGCGGCCATGCGCGGTTGCGCGTTCCCACGGACATCTCCACGCATCGGCCGATGCAGTTTTTCACACAGCCCTTCCGGCCCAAGCTACCGTTCAGTAACGTCCCGGCCCACAGGAGCGCGACCGGTGCCGGATGTGTCGATTGCCGACATGGCGGTCCCGTCGCACCGGCGCCGACGATGGCAGCACCCCTGCCCCGGTGCGGGTGCTGACGAACGGGAGGTCACCGTGCAGGACATCCTTGAAGCGATCATGGCGACGGAGGGCTCGGCGCGGCCGGAACGGGAGCTCGCCGGCCTGGCCGGCCTGCCGGTGCCGGAGAGCTACCGGGGCGTGGTGGTGCGGGCCGAGGACACCCGGATGTTCGAGGGCATGGCCACCCGGGACAAGGACCCGCGCAAGGCGCTGCACGTCCAGGAGGTGCCCACCCCCGAGCTGGGGCCGGGCGAGGCGCTGGTCGCGGTCATGGCCAGCGCGATCAACTACAACACGGTGTGGACCAGCATCTTCGAGCCGCTGCCCACGTTCAAGTTCCTCCAGCGTTACGGCCGGCTCTCCGAGCTGACCCGCCGCCACGACCTCCCGTACCACGTGGTCGGCTCGGACGCGGCCGGCGTGGTGCTGCGGACCGGCCCCGGCGTGACCCGGTGGAAGACCGGCGACGAGGTGGTGGCGCACTGCCTGTCGGTCGAGCTGGAGGACGCCGCCGGCCACGACGACACCATGCTCGATCCGCAGCAGCGGATCTGGGGCTTCGAGACCAACTTCGGCGGCCTGGCCGAGCTGTGCGTGGTCAAGGCCAACCAGCTGATGCCGAAGCCACGCCACCTGAGCTGGGAGGAGGCGGCCAGCCCCGGGCTGGTCAACTCCACCGCGTACCGGCAGCTCGTCTCGCACCACGGCGCGAACATGAAGCAGGGCGACGTGGTGCTGATCTGGGGCGCCTCCGGCGGCCTGGGCGGCTACGCCACCCAGATGGCGCTGGGCGGCGGCGCGATCCCGGTCTGCGTGGTCTCCTCGCCGGAGAAGGCCGAGCTGTGCCGGAGGATGGGCGCCGAGCTGGTCATCGACCGCACCGCCGAGGGCTTCCGGTTCTGGTCCGACGAGCAGACCCAGGACCAGGACGAGTGGCGGCGCTTCGGCGAGCGGATCCGCGAGCTGACCGGCGGTGAGGACCCGGACATCGTCTTCGAGCACCCGGGCCGGGAGACGTTCGGCGCCAGCGTCTACGTCGCCAAGAAGGGCGGCACGATCGTCACCTGCGCCTCCACCAGCGGGTTCCTGCACCAGTACGACAACCGCTACCTGTGGATGCACCTCAAGCGCATCGTCGGCAGCCACTTCGCCAACTATCACGAGGCGTGGCAGGCCAACCGGCTCGTCGCGCTCGGCAAGGTGCACCCGACGGTGTCGAGGACGTACCCGCTGGAGCAGACCGGTCAGGCCGCGTACGAGGTGCACCGCAACGCGCACCAGGGCAAGGTCGGCGTGCGCTGCCTGGCGCCCACCGACGGGCTCGGCGTCCGGGACACCGAGCTGCGCTCCCGGCACGAAAGCGCGATCAACCGGTTCCGCGGGCACTGACCGTACGGCGTCGACGGATTGCCTTTCCGGCGGAGCGGGACGCCATTCGACTGTCGTCCGGACAGTCATGAAGACAGTCGTGAACACAAAGGGCCGCGGGCACCCGTCCGCGGCCCTTTCCCGCCGACCGTCCGGCGTCACCGTCCGGCCCGGGACCTGCCAAGATCGCCGATTGGTCCGGTCCCCCGGCCGACAGAAGTTGACCATGTAAAGAGGACGCGAAAGCTGCCGACCACTCTTGCGAACCACCCTGGGGGGTCTGCGAGTATGTCCCAATGCCCCAGCAGCAGTCCTCCCCTCTTGCGTTCTTCGATAACGCGAACTCACAGCCCGATTTCACTGTTGGCCTGCGCGGATACAACACCAACCAGGTCGACGACTTCATCGGCCGGCTGAGCGCCGCACTGAGCCAGTCCGAGCAGGCCCGCGCCGAGGCCGAGCAGCGGATGAACGACGCCCAGCGCCGGCTCCGGCAGGCCGAGCAGCGCCAGGGCGCGCTCGAGCAGAAGCTCACCGAGACCAACAAGCAGCTCGAGGAGAACAGCCGGCCGACCCTCTCCGGCCTGGGGACCCGCGTCGAGCAGATCCTGCGGCTGGCCGAGGAGCAGGCCAACGACCACCGCAACGAGGCCAAGCGCGAGTCGGAGGGCATCCTCTCCGCCGCCCGCCTGGAGGCGCGCGAGATCACCGACAAGGCACGCGCCGAGGCCGCCGCCATGAAGGCCACCGCCGAGCGGGAGGCCGGCACCGTCCGCACCGCCGCCGAGCGGGAGGCCGCCGAGGTCCGCGTGCAGGCCCGCCGGGAGGCGGACACGCTGCGTTCCGACGCCGACCGGGAGACCAAGCAGCTGCGTACGGTCACCGCGCACGAGGTGGCCGAGCTGAAGTCGACGGTCGAGCGGGAGGTCGCCACGCTGCGCGCCACCGCCGAGCGGGAGATCACCCAGCAGCGGGCCAAGGCCGCCCGGGAGGCCGAGGAGAAGCGGGCCGAGGCGACCAAGCTGCTCACCGACGCGCGCGACAAGCGCGACAAGGACCTCCAGGCTCTGGAGCTCCAGCTCGCCGAGCGGCGCGAGAAGTCCGAGCGCGAGGAGTCGGCGCGGCACGCCGCCCAGGTCACGCAGACCCAGAAGATGGTCAACGAGGCCGAGCAGCGGGCCCGGGCCGCCCAGGAGCGGGCCAAGGAGATCGAGCAGCGGGCCGAGTCGCGCCGGGTCGAGTCCGAGCGCACCGCCAACGACACGGTCGACAAGGCCAAGGCGCTGGCCGACAAGACGCTCAACGAGGCGCGGGCCGAGGCGCAGCGGGTGCTCAACGAGGCCCGCACCGAGGCCGAGCTGACCACGCAGGCGGCCCGCCGCGAGGTCGAGGACCTGACCCGCCAGAAGGACGCGGTCACCTCCCAGCTCGGGCAGATGCTCTCCGGCCTGGCGGGCATCGTGCCGGGCGTGCCGGCGGGCGGCAACAAGGCGGCCGAGGCGCCGAAGGCCGACACCTCCGGGCAGAAGGTCACGGCCGAGACGGCCGGCTGAGCCACCACCCGCTGACGGGGCATGCGCCACGGCGCGGGGTGACACCGGGTGACCGGTGCCCCCCGCGCCGTCATGCTTTCCCCGGCCCGTTTCGCCACGAGGGTGAAGTAGGTCCCAGAAGGGGCGTCCGTATCGCCCCCGCGGAGGCGGAGGCGTGTGAGGATGGGGGCATGTCGCACGGCGAGGAACTGTTCGCGCTCGGCGGGGACGTGACCACGGAGCCCAGCTTCGAGTCCGCGCTGCGGGGATACGAGAAACGACAGGTCGACCGCTACGTCGCCCGCGCGGAACACGAGATCGCGGCGCTGACCACCGAGCGGGAACAGGCGTACACCCAGATCCACAAGCTCGCCGGCCAGGTCGAGGTGCTCCAGCGCGACCTCGCCCAGGTGCGCAAGCAGGTCGGTGTGGTGGACCGCGCCTCGTTCCGGCACCTCGGTCCCCGGGTCGAGCAGATCCTCACCATGGCCGAGGAGCAGGCCGACGACATCCTCGCCGCCGCCAACGAGGAGATCGAGGCCCGTCGGGCCGCCGCCGAGCACATCGTCGAGGAGGCCCGGGAGCAGGCCGCGCAGGCGCTCAACGACTTCGAGATCGCGCTCGCCGCCCGCCGCGCCGAGGAGGAGCGGCACACCGCGACCCGCAAGGCCGAGGCGGAGGCGACGCTGAAGGCCGCCAGGGACGAGTCCGCCAAGCTGCGTACGGCCGCCCAGGACGAGGCCGAGAAGCTGCGCCGGACCGCCCAGGACGCGCTGGCCAAGGCGCAGCAGGAGGCCACCCAGCTACGGGACACCGCCAAGGAGATCCACGCCCGGGCCCAGCAGGAGGCGGCCCGGCTGCGCGAGGCCGCCAAGGAGGTGCTGGCCAAGGCGCAGCAGGAGGCCAGCCAGCTCCGCGAGGCGGCCAAGGAGGTGCACGCCAAGGGCCAGCAGGAGGCCAAGCGGCTCACCGACGCCGCCGCCGAGGCGGGCCGGGCCACCCACGCCAAGGCGCTCGCCGAGGCCAAGAAGATCGTCGACGACGCGGAGGAGGCCGCCAAGGCCACCCGCGGCCGGGCCCGTACCGAGGCCAGTCGGCTCACCACCGAGGCCACCGAGGCCGGTAAGCGCAACCGCGCCGAGGTCGAGGCGTACGTGCAGCGGATGCGCACCGAGACCGAGGCGTACGTGCAGCAGTCCCGCGCGCAGACCCAGCAGGAGCTGGGCGCGTGGCGGGCCGGGGTGGAGAAGGAGGTCGCCGGCCAGCGCGAGAAGGCGGAGAAGGAGCTGGCCCAGCGCCGCGCCGCCGCCGAGCAGGAGTTCGCCAAGCGCCGCGACGAGCTCGACAAGCAGCACACCAGCCGGCACGAGGAGCTGGAGCAGGCGTACGCTGCCCGGCGCGACGAGATCGAGCGCAACGCCGCGAGCATCCGGCAGGCCGCCGAGTCCGACGCGCTCACCATGCGGCAGCAGGCCGAGCTGGAGGCCGCCGAGCTGCTGCGCCGGGCCGAGGCGGACGCCACCGAGCAGCGCCGCCGGGCCGACGAGCACGTGGCGGCCTCGCGTCGCCAGTTCGAGGAGTACGCGGCCACCACCCAGCAGCACCTGGCCACCACCCAGCAGCACCTCGCCGCCACCCAGCAGGAGGTGGCCGCCGGCCGGCAGCAGCTCGCCCACGTGATGCTGGAGATCGCCACGGCGCAGCAGGAGCTGGCCGACCTGCGCACCGGGACGTGGAAGTCCCGGCAGGAGTCCGACGACCTGGAGCGCCGGCTCACCGAGCTGCGTCGGGACGCCGACTCGGCCGGCATCTCGGCCACCCCGGTCGACCCGGCGGAGCTGGCCACCGCCGCCACCGGCGGCCGGCCGGCGGGGGACGGCGTGCCCGTGGGTGGCGGCGCCCCGGGGGGCCGTGGCCCGGCGAAGGGCACCGCCGCGGTCTCGGCCAACGGCGCCGGGCCGGAGCAGGGCGGGAACCGGTCGGCCGGCGAGCCGGCGGAGGCCGGGCCGGCGAAGCCGATCGCCGAGCCGGTGACCACGATGGACTCGGCCGTCGGCACGGGTGTCGACGGGGAGCCCACCGTGGCCGCCGTGCCGGGCGAGGGTGGCCGGGGCGCCACCCCGACGAAGATCACCAGCACCGGCGAGAACGGCAAGCGCCCGACCAAGCCCACCACCGACGAGCGCAGCGCCAAGCCCAGCGCGGTCACCGTCGACAAGGACTGACCCGCCTCGGGAGTGATCAAGGAGTTCGCGTCACAGTCGATCTCCGCGATGACGCAAACCCCTTGCTCACCCATCCCCGTGCACGCGGGGGAGGGCCGGCCGGGTGAGCGCTACTCGGCGCGCCGCTGGGCCGGGCCGGGGACCGGGGTGTCGGCGAACGCGGCGACCGTCCGGTCCGCGTACGCGCTGACGTCGCCGGTCTCCATCGGGCCGTCCCAGCTCGTCGGCAGCGGCACCGGCACGCCCGGGGCGACGCGCCGGACGATCTCGTCGAGCGCCTTCTCCGCGTCGCCGACCCAGAGGTGCTTGGCGCCGTCCACGCCGACCACCTCGGCCTGCGGCACGGCGGCGAACCGCTGCCGGGCCTCGTCCGGGCGCAGGTAGTCGTCGAACTCCGGCACCAGGGCGGTCAGCGGCCGGCCCGAGTCGGCCCAGACCGCGAGATCCTCCGGGGCGGAGAAGCGCAACGGCGGGGAGAGCAGGATCGCGCCGGCGACAGCCGGGTCGCAGCCGTACTTCAGCGCCAGGTCGGTGCCGAACGACCAGCCGACCAGCCAGATGTTCGGCAGCTCGTGGAACTCGGCGTACTCGATCGCGGCGGCCACGTCGAACCGCTCGCTGACGGCGTTGTCGAACGCCCCCTCGCTGGTGCCGCGGACGCTGCTGGTGCCCCGGGTGTTGAACCGGAGCACGGCCAGGTCGGCCAGCGCGGGCAGCCGCCAGGCGGCCTTGCGCAACACGTGGCTGTCCATCATCCCGCCGTGGGTGGGCAGCGGGTGCAGGCACACCAGCGTGCCGACCGGCTCGCGCTCCACCGGCCGGGCCAGCTCGCCGACGAGTGTCAGCCCGTCGGCGGTGTGCAGCTCGATGTCCTCCCGGCGGCCGGGCAGGATCGACGACGCGCGAATCGGAGTGCTCACCGTGCCAGTGTCCCGCGCCGCCGGCCCCGCCGCCCGCCGGGGCGGGAACCGGGTGATCCAGATCGCTCAGCCGTGCCGGGGGGCGCCCCGGCCGCGCTGGAGGTTGGGGGCGCGCCGGTCCCGGGCCCGCCAACAGCCGCTGTGCCAGTGCCGGCGGTCGGTCAGGTCACCCCGGTCGTCGGCCGGCCAGGCCACCAGGTGCGCCACGCCCGGACGGATCTCCTGGTCACACCCGGGACAACGGTACGTCTTGGCGGAGGCGCCGCCGCTGATCCCACGCACCTGCCAGTCGCCGTCGCGCCACTGCTGCACGGTCGACACGCCGTGGCGGGCTCGTTCGGCGTCCAGACCGGTGGTCTCGTCCCGGCGGGGCCGATTGCGACGGGGGCTCACGGTCACCAAGCGTACGGCCCGCATCCGGGCGATCCTGGTACGGCCCCGCGCTTCCGGGGCGGCTCCCGTACCAGGATCTCGCACGGTCAGGGCCACGTCGTCAGGTCGGACGGATCCTTCGCCAGTCGCGCGTCGGCAAGCAGCATCCCCGCCTCCGCCTCGGTGAATCCGGGCACCGCCGTGCCGACGGTGGCCCTCAGCTCCACCTTCGGGACGCCGACCAGGTCGAGCGTCCATCCACCAGGCACCACGTACGCCGGCCGGCCGGCGTACGACCGGTTGGCCTTGGTGCTGGTGCCGGCGCCCACCGCGTAGCGATACCAGACGGTCATCGTCGCGCCGTTCCGCATCACCGAGAACTGGGCGGTGACCAACTTCGGGTACGAGGAGACGTCGGCGCGGCACGAGTCGACAATCGATCCCTCCGGAAGCGCGTCGATCCGTACCGGCGCGGCGCACCGGCGTGCCTCGTCCCACCGGAGGGCGTTCACCGCTCGGGCCAGCACCGAGAGGTCACCGCTGCTGGTGGCCGCGCGGGCGAAGACTCCCGGTGCGGGCTGCCAGGACTGGATCCAGGCGACGGGCGTGCGACCGTCCGTGCCGACCCTGGACCAGCGCCCACCGTCGAACCTGAGCCGTTCCCGGCTCACCTTCGCCGAGAACCCGTCGATCTCGCGGACATCGAGTTCCTGCCGGGAACGCGCCACCTGCACCGTGACCGGCGGCCCGTGCCCGGTGTCCACCTGGATCGACTCGACCTGGCCGAGGACCTCCCAGTTCAGGTAACGGACCTGGGTCGGGTCGACGCCGAAGTGCAGCACCCGCGGATCGGCGCCGACCCGGGCCGGGTCGGTGGCCGCCCCCGGTACCCCGTCGGCCGTCGGCGGCACCGGGGGCGGGGGCGTCGCCGGGGTGGCGGCGGTCCAGGGCAGGCGCCCCGCCAACCCGCCCACATCCGCCCGCTCCACCCCGACGAGGCCGAGCACGCCGACCAGGGCAAGCGCGGTGCCGGCGGCGGCCAGGCGGCGCGCCTGCCGACGCCGGCCGAGCGTGCGGGAACCGCGCAGCAGGCGGCCGGTGTCGGTCTCCCCTTCGGCGTGCTCCCGCAGCACTGAGGCGATCCGCTGGTCGAGGTCGGTCACGGCCGGCTCCCCTTGGTCGTCGGGACGCCGCAGCGCTCCCGGAGGTGGGCGAGCGCCCGCATCGCGTGGGTGCGGACGGTGACCGGGGAGCAGTCGAGGATCTGGGCGATCGTCGCGTCGTCCAGGTCCTCGTAGTAGCGCAGCACGAGCACGGCGCGCTGGCGGTCGGGCAGGGCACGGATCAGCCGCCACATCTCGTCCCGGTCGGCCGCCTCGCCGTCGAGGTCGCCCCGCTCGGGCCGCTCGGCGAACGTGTCCATCGCCAGCTCGCGGTTGGACCGCCGCCGCCACCAGGAGTGGTTGGCGTTGACCAGCATCCGGCGCACGTACACGTCGGGCCGGTCGGCGCGGGCGATCCGCCGCCAGTGCACGTACGCGCGGGCCAGCACGTCCTGGGTCAGGTCCTCGGCGCGGTGCGCGTCGCCGGTCAGCAGCCGGGCCAGGCGTAACAGGGCCGGGCCCCGGCTGCCGACGTACTCCTCGAAGGTCACACCCTCATGACGCCGTCACCGGCGCAGGCCGTTGACCGGTCAGCGGCTGGTGTGGTCGCGGAACCCGCGACCGCTCTTGCGGCCCAGGTAGCCGGCGGTGACCAGGTGCTCCAGCAGCGGCGCCGGCGCGAAGCCGGGCTCGCGCAGTTCCAGGTACAGCTCCCGCTGGATGGCCAGCGAGACGTCCAGGCCGACGACGTCGAGCAGCTCGAACGGGCCCATCGGGTAGCCGCAGCCGAGCTTCATCGCGTGGTCGATGTCGTCGGCGGTGGAGTAGCTGGCCTCCAGCATCTTCACCGCGTCGTTCAGGTACGGGAAGAGCAGCGCGTTGACGATGAAACCGGACCGGTCGCCGCAGACCACGCCGGTCTTGCCGAGCGTGGCGCAGACCGCGCGGGCGGTGGCCGACGTCTCGGCGGAGGTGCGGATGGTCCGCACGATCTCCACCAGCGGCATGATCGGCGCCGGGTTGAAGAAGTGCAGGCCGATCACGTCGGCCGGGCGCTGGGTGGCCATCGCCACGTCGATCACCGGCAGCGACGAGGTGGTGGTGGCGAGCACCACGCCCGGCTTGCAGATCTCGTCCAGGCTGGCGAACAGCGCCTTCTTGACGCTCAGCTCCTCGACCACGGCCTCGACCACCAGGTCGACGTCGGCGAGGTGCTCCAGCGTGGCGGACCAGGTGATCCGGCCCAGCGCGGCGTCCCGGTCGGTCTCGGCGAGCTTGCCCCGGACGACACCCTTGTTGAGCGAGGTCTTGACCGCCTCGCAGACCTTGGCGGACTTCTCCGCGCCCCGGGTCACCGAGATGACCTCGTAGCCGGCCTTGGCGAAGACCTCGATGATGCCGGTGGCCATGGTCCCGGAACCGACCACACCGACCTTCGCGACCACGCGCGCGCCGTCGGCGAGCGCGGCCTCCGCGGCCACCGGCGTGTGCTCGTCGGGTACGACCTTCGGCGAGCCCGGCCGCTCGTAGGTGTAGAAGCCGCGGCCGGACTTCCGGCCGAGCAGCCCGGCGGTGACCATCTGCTTGAGCAGCGGGGCCGGGGCGTGCCGGCGGTCCCGGCCGCCGCGCCGGTACATCGTGTCCAGGATCTCGTACGCGGTGTCCAGGCCGATCAGGTCCATCAGCGCCAGCGGGCCCATCGGCAGGCCGCAGCCGAGCTTCATGGCGGCGTCGATGTCCTCGCGGGTGGCGTAGCGTGCCTCGAACATGCCGACCGCGTGGTTCAGGTAGCCGAAGAGCAGCGCGTTCGCGATGAAGCCGGCCCGGTCACTGATCGTCACGTCGACCTTGCCGAGGCGGGCGCAGAGCGCCTCCACGTCGGCCACCACCTCGGCGGAGGTGACCACCGTGCGAACCACCTCGACCAGCTTCATCACCGGCGCGGGGTTGAAGAAGTGGATGCCGATGACCTGGTTCGGCCGGGTGGTGGCGACCGAGATCTCGGTGACGCTCAGCGACGAGGTGTTGGTGGCCAGGATGGCGTCGGGCTTGCAGACCCGGTCCAGCTCGGCGAAGATCCGCTGCTTGAGGTCCAGGTGCTCGGGCACCGCCTCGATCACCAGGTCCACGTCGTGCAGCGCGCCCAGCCCGACCCGGAAGTCCACCCGCGCCAGCAGCGCGTCCCGGTCGGCCTCGGCGAGCTTGCCCTTGGCCACCGCACGGTCGGTGGAGCCGGTGAGCGTGACCCGGCCGCGTTCCAGCGCGGCGTCGGAGATCTCCACCGCGGTCACGTCGACGCCGTTGCGGGCGAACACCTCGACGATGCCGGCACCCATGGTGCCCAGACCCACCACGCCCACCCGGGTGAACTCGCGCGCCACGACCGGCCTCCCTCGGTTGCCTCCGCCGTTGCCGACATGAACGGCCGCTAAGGTTATGCGCCGGAGTCTGCCACGTGACGCTGTGTTGTCGAGACGCGGTGGGATATTTCACGCACCACGCCTCACGCCGGCGCGGTCACCCCGGCGAGCGCCAGCAGTTCGGCGACGAACTCGGCGGGCCGTTCCAGGTGCGGGCTGTGCCCGCAGCCCGGCAGCGCCACCTCCCGGTACGACCCGCCGGCCGCCGCGTACCGGTCCAGCACCGCGCGGGTCTGGCCGACCATCGGCTGCGGCGGACATCCCTCGGCGCCGGGCCAGCCGGGCACGATCCCGAGCTGACCGAGGTACGCCAGGTCGAACAGCGAGGTGTCCGAGACGATCACGTCGGCGTCGCCGCGTACCCAGGTCACCGGCGGCTTGACCGGCACGGCGACCAGCTCGTCGGCGAGCCGGAAGTGAATCGGGGCCAACGCGTTGAGCACGCCGCGCCGCCCGGCGGCGGTCCCCGGCCAGTGGTCCGACGCGGCTGCGGTGCCGGGATAGTTGTCGCCCCCGGTGGCGGTGGTCAGCATGCTCTCCAGCAGCAGGTCCTCGTGGTCGCCGAGCGACGCCGGGTCGGCCACGTACGCGGCGCGCAGCACGTTGCGCGGGCTGGTGGGGCCGTCGGCGCCCCGGTCACCGGCGGCGAGCCGGGCCACGAAGTCCGGGTTCGCGCCGCCCGCGCCGGTGCCGGCGAAGTCGGGCGTGGTGGGGGCGCCGTCGAGGTCCCGGGTTCCCCCGAAGCCGTACGGGGACACCGGCGCCGCCAGCAGCAGCCCGGCCACCCGTTCCGGCCGGTCGACGAGCAGCCGCATCGCCACGCCGCCGCCGAGCGAGTGCCCGACCACCACCGGCCGGGCGCCGGGAGCGAACAGCCCGGGGGCGTCGAGCAGGGCGGCCACGTCGTCGGCGAAGTCACCGACGCCGCGGGTGGCGTCGACCGGCGCGGTGTCGGTCTCGCCGTAGCCGCGCAGGTCGGGCGCGACCACCCGGAGCGTCGCCGGCAGTTCCGGCAGCAGCGGCTCCCAGAACGCCGACGACGAGACGTTGCCGTGCACCAGCAGCACCGGCACGCCGTCGAGTGGCCCGGCCACCCGGACCGCCTGGGTGATGCCGTTGGCCTGGACCGTGTGCCGCGCGCTCCGCATCAGCGCATGCTGGCACACCGCCAGCCGGGAAGCCATGTGCCCGCCCCACACACCGCCGCCCAACCGCGCGCCCTGTTTCACAGAAAGTGCGGCTGTTCGGGCCGCGACAGCCGCACTTTCCGTGAATTCGCGCCCACGATGGACGCGCGGGTGCGCGGCGGTCAGCGGGCGTCGGCGGGCTGCGCCTCGCGGGACTCGATCGACTGCCGGGGCGCCGGGACCGGCAGCGGCAGCGTGGGCCGCTGGTCGCGGCGGGGCGCGCCGAAGGTCATCCCGACCGGGTCGGTGCGGGCCACGCCGGGATCGTAGAGGCGCAGGTCGGTGCGGCCGAGCCGGACCACGTCCCCGTCGGAGATCGGCACGCTGCCGGTGATCCGGGTGTCGTTGAGCCAGGTGCCGTTGGTCGAGCCGAGGTCGGTGAGCAGCACTCCCTCTACGGTGGCCTGGATGGTGGCGTGCCGTCGGCTCAGGTGCGGGTCGGCGAGCACGACGTCGGCGGTCGGCGCGCGGCCGATCACCTGCACGCCCCGGCCGACCCGGAAACTGAGCCCGCGCATCGCTCCGCCCGACACCGTCAGCAACGGCATCAACTCCGGATGCTCCTCCATGGACAGTCGACCTCCACCCCACATCGCCCCGCGGCGTCAGCCTGCCACCTCACCGTAGTGGCTCCCACCCCCGCGCGGTCACCCGCGCGACCCCGGCCGGTCACCTCCCGTTCGCCGTTCGGGTGGCCGCACCGGGCGCGTTCGGACATCACGTGTGTCGATGTGATGGGTATCGGTCCGGGCAGCGTAGCGGGCCTCCGCCACCTACCCATGAGTAATATTCGGGTCTAGACTTCGGCCATGACCGCAGTGCATCTCCCCGGAACCCCGCTCATCGAGGCCGGTCGACTGGTGTCGACCAGCCCGGCGACCGGCGCGGAGGCCGGGCGGCTCCCGGTGGCCACCGAGGCGGACGTGCGCGCCGCCGTCGACCGGGCCCGCCCGGCCGGCGAGTGGTGGGCCGGGCTCGGCTTCACCGGCCGGCGGGACCGGCTCCAGCGCTGGCGCGGCGTGCTCGCCCGGCGCATCGAGGAGCTGGCCGACCTGATGCACACCGAGGGCGGCAAGCCGGTCGGCGACGCCGTGGTGGAGATCCTCACCGCGCTGGAGCACGTCGACTGGGCGGCCCGTAACGCCCGGCGCGTGCTCGGGCCCCGCCGGGTCCGCTCCCGGCTGATCCTCGCCGAGTTCACCGGCCACCTGGAATACCAGCCGTACGGCGTAGTCGGCGTGATCGGTCCGTGGAACTACCCCGTCTTCACCCCGATCGGCTCGGCGGCGTACGCGCTGGCCGCCGGCAACGCGGTGGTGTTCAAACCGAGCGAGTACACCCCGGCGGTGGGCCAGTGGCTGGTCGACCGGTTCGCCGAGGTGGTGCCGGAGCAGCCGGTGTTCCAGGCGGTGCACGGGCTCGGCGACGTCGGCGCGGCGCTGTGCCGTTCCGGCGTGGCGAAGGTGGCCTTCACCGGCTCGACCGCCACCGCGAAGAAGGTCATGGCGGCCTGCGCCGAGACGCTCACCCCGGTGCTGCTGGAGGCCGGCGGCAAGGACGCCATGATCGTCGACTCGGACGCCGACCTGGACGCCGCCGCCGAGGCGGCCGTCTGGGGCGGGCTGACCAACGCCGGCCAGACCTGCATCGGCATCGAGCGGGTCTACGCGGTCGACCAGGTCTTCGACGCGTTCGTCGACAAGGTGGTGGCGAAGGCCGGCCGGCTGACCGTGGGCGCCGACGGCACCGACCTCGGCCCGATCACCATGCCGTCCCAGATCGACGTGATCCGGCGGCACATCGACGACGCGGTCGCCCGGGGCGGCCGGGCGGTGCTCGGCGGCCCGGAGGCGGTCCAGCCGCCGTACGTGCACCCGACCGTGCTGGTCGACGTGCCGGAGGACTCCGCCGCCGTCCGCGAGGAGACGTTCGGGCCGACGCTGACCGTCAACCGGGTCCGCGACGTCGACGAGGCCGTCGAGCGCGCCAACGCGCTGCCGTACGGGCTCGGGGGTTCGGTCTTCGGCCGGGCGCGGGCGGTGGCCGTGGCGCGGCGGCTGCGCTCCGGGATGGCCTCGGTGAACTCGGCGCTGACCTTCGCCGGCATGTCCACGCTGCCGTTCGGCGGCACCGGCGAGTCCGGCTTCGGCCGGATCCACGGCGAGGACGGCCTGCGCGAGTTCGGCCGCCCCAAGGCGGTCACCCGCCGTCGGGCGCGTTCACTGCTGCCGTCGATGACGTTCGAGCGCACCCCGGCCGACATCGCCCGCCTGGTCAAGGTCGCCAAGCTGATGTACGGCCGGAAGCGCTGACCGCCCGGTCCGGGCGGGCCCCGGCTCAGAACAGCGTCAGCTCGTCGCGCTCGATGCCGCGCAGCTTGTCGTAGTCGACCACCACGCAGCGGATGCCGCGGTCGGCGGCGAGCACCCGGGCCTGCGGCTTGATCTCCTGTGCGGCGAACACGCCGGTGACCGGCGCGAGCAGCGGGTCCCGGTTCATCAGCTCCAGGTAGCGGGTGAGCTGCTCCACCCCGTCGATCTCGCCGCGCCGCTTCACCTCGACCGCGACCGCGCCGGCGTCGGCGTCCCGGCAGAGCAGGTCGACCGGCCCGATCGCGGTCATGTACTCCCGCCGGACGAGCGTGTAGCCCTCGCCGAGCGTGCCCGGGTTGGCGGCGAGCAGCTCCTGGAGGTGCGCCTCCACGCCGTCCTTGCGCAGCCCGGGGTCGACGCCCAGCGCGTACGAGGTGTCCTGGAAGATCTCCTCCAGTGTGATGCGCAGCTCCTCGCCGGCCTTGTTGACCACCCGCCAGACGCCGGGCGCCTCCTCCAGCCGGCACGGCGGGCTCATCCAGTTCAACGGCTTGTAGGCCCGGTCGTCCGCGTGGATCGACACCGAGCCGTCCGCCTTGACCATGAGCAGCCGGGTGGCCGGCGGCAGGTGCGCCGAGAGCCGTCCGACATAGTCCACCGAGCACTTCGCAATGACCAACCGCACCCGACGAGGGTAGCCGAGCCCTCGACCGACGCCGACGAGCGCCACTGGCGCACCGGTGCCATTCTGAAATCGTGCTCGAAGTCCTCACCGGTTCCGGTCTCGCCGCCTCGGCGGGCCTGAACGCCTACATCCCGCTGATGCTGATGGGCCTGCTGGCCCGCTACACCGACCTGATCGAGCTGCCGAGCGGCTGGCAGTGGCTCGGCAACGGCTGGGTGCTGGCGATCCTCGCCGTCCTGCTGGCGGTCGAGACGGTGGCCGACAAGGTGCCCGTGGTCGACCACGTCAACGACATGGTGCAGACCGTGGTCCGGCCGACCGCCGGCGGTCTGGCCTTCGGCGCCGGGTCCGGCTCGGAGACGGTCACGGTCAGCGACCCGGACACGTTCTTCTCCACCCACCAGTGGGTGCCGGTGGTGGTGGGCGTGCTGATCGCGCTCGGCGTGCACCTGCTCAAGGCCGCCGCCCGGCCGGTCGTCAACGCCACCACGGCCGGTTTCGGCGCACCGGTGGCCAGCACCGCCGAGGACGCGACGAGCGTGGTCATGTCGGTGGTGGCGATCCTGCTGCCGGTGCTGGTGCTGGTGTTCGCGGTCGGCCTGGTGGTCTTCGTGGTCTGGTTGTTCCGCCGCCGGAAGGACCGCCGCCGGGAACGCGCGGCGGCGCGGGCCGCCGGCTTCCGCGTCTGACCGCGCCGCCGGCTTCCGCGTCCGAGCGCGCCGGTCGCTCAGCGACTGCGGTAGGTCATGCAGTCGGCCATGTCGTTGTCCGGGCCGACGGTGATGGCGGGTGCGTGGCACTCCAGGTCGGAATTGTGCTGGCAGTCGGCGCGGGAGCAGGCGCCGACCTGCGCGACGAGCTGGTCGATGCCGCCGCGCACCGGCAGTTCCACGAACGTGTGGCAGTGCGCGTGGTCGCTGCTGCCGATCGTGATGGCGAACGCGTGGCAGTCGTTCGTGTGGTTGTAGGCGCAGGATCGGACGGCGCACTCCTGGACCCGGGGCATCTCCATCGACGCGGTCATCTTTCCGCCCTTCCGTGGGTGTCTTGCCCCACTTTAGGACTTTCGACCCCTACGCCGAGTGGGATTCCCCGCCTTACATCCGCTCGCGGATGACGGTGACCAGCTCGTCGATGATGCCGGTGAGCGCGAAGTCCTTCGGCGTGAACACCCGCGCCACCCCGGCGGCCCGCAGCTCCTCGGCGTCGCGCGGCGGGATGATGCCGCCCACCACCACCGGCAGGTCGCCCCGGCCGGCCGCGCGCAGCCCGTCCAGCACCGCCGGCACGGCGGCCAGGTGCGAACCGGAGAGCACGGAGAGCCCGACCAGGTCGACGTCCTCCTCCACCGCGGCGGCCACGATCTGCCCGGCGGTCAACCGGATGCCCTGGTAGACCACCTCGAAGCCGGCGTCGCGGGCGCGTACCGCGATCTGCTCCGCGCCGTTGGAGTGCCCGTCCAGCCCCGGCTTGCCGACCAGCAGCCGTAGCCGGCCGGTGCCCAGCTCCCGCGCGGTGGCGGCGACCCGCTCCCGGACCGCCGCGAGGTTCACGTCGCCGCCGGCCCCGGCCGCGCCGGTCAGCCCGGTCGGCGCGCGGTACTCGCCGAACACCTGGCGCAGCGCGCCGGCCCACTCCCCCGTGGTCACCCCGGCGGCCACGCAGGCCAGCGTCGCCGGCATCAGGTTCGCGGTGGTCGCGGCGTCCGCGCGCAGGCGCGCCAGCGCGGCGTCGACCGCCGCCGCGTCCCGGCCGGCCCGCCATTCGCGTACGCCGGCCGCGGCAGCCGCCTCGACCGCCGGGTCCACCTGCTCGATCGCCTCGGCGCCGGCCGCGGTCAGCGGGGACGGTTCGGTCTCGGTGAACCGGTTGACGCCGATCACCACGTCGGTGCCGGCCTCCATCCGTCGGCGCCGGTCGGCCAGCGAGGCGACCAGCGCGCTCTTGAGGTAGCCGGACTCCACGGCGGTCACCACGCCGCCCATCTCCAGCACCTTGTCCAGCTCGACCCGGGCACCGGTGACGATGTCGTCGACGAGCGCGGTCATCACGTGCGAGCCGTCGAACAGGTCGGGATATTCGAGCAGGTCCGACTCGTACGCCAGCACCTGCTGCATGCGCAGCGACCACTGCTGGTCCCACGGGCGGGGCAGGCCGAGCGCCTCGTTCCAGGCGGGGAGCTGCACGGCGCGGGCCCGGGCGTCCCGGGACAGCGTGACGCCGAGCATCTCCAGCACGATGCGCTGGATGTTGTTCTCCGGCTGCGCCTCGGTCAGGCCCAGCGAGTTGACCTGCACGCCGTAGCGGAACCGGCGCTGCTTCGCCTCGGTCACGCCGTAGCGGTCGCGGGTGATCTCGTCCCAGAGCGCGCCGAACGCGCGCATCTTGGCGATCTCCTCGACGAAGCGCACACCGGCGTTGACGAAGAAGGAGATCCGCTGCACCACGTCGCCCATCCGCTCGGCCGGCACCTGGCCGGAGTCGCGCACGGTGTCCAGCACGGCGACCGCGGTGGCGAGCGCGAAGCCGACCTCCTGCACCGGCGTCGCACCGGCCTCCTGGAGGTGGTACGAGCAGATGTTGACCGGGTTCCACCGCGGCATCTCGCGCAGCGTGTACGCGATGACGTCGGCGGTCAGCCGCAGCGAGGCGGCCGGCGGGAAGATGTACGTCCCCCGGGAGAGGTACTCCTTGATGATGTCGTTCTGCGTGGTGCCGGCGCAGCGGCGCAGCTCGGCGCCCTGCTCGACGGCGGCCGTGCCGTAGAGCGCGAGCATCCACATCGCCGGCGCGTTGATGGTCATCGAGGTGTTCATCTCGGCCAGCGGGATGCCCTCGACAAGCGTGCGCATGTCGCCGAGGTGGGCCACCGGCACGCCGACCCGGCCCACCTCACCGGCGGCCAGCTCGTGGTCGGGGTCGTAGCCGGTCTGGGTGGGCAGGTCGAACGCGACCGACAACCCGGTCTGCCCCTTCGCCAGGTTGCGGCGGTAGAGCGCGTTGGAGGCCGCGGCGGAGGAGTGCCCGGCGTACGTGCGCATCACCCACGGGCGGTCCCGCTCCGGCAGGCGTCCCGGCATCGCGTCGTCCATGGCCGGAGTCTAAGTTACCGTTCAGTAAAAGCGGCTGTGCAAAACCACACAGTTGGATGTCCGCGCCGGTGGGTCGGCCGGGCCCGCACATGTGGCCGACCCACCGGGCGGGTCACTCGCTACGGGCGGTCTGCGGGCCGGTGACGCGTTCCAGCAGTGGCAGCGTGGCGGCGATGACGGCCAGGCAGCCGAGCAGCCCGACGGCCACCACGGCGGCGAACCCGAGCCCGGGCGGGCGCAGGTCGTAGTGCATCTGCGCGCGGAGGAACAGGTGCGCGGCGACCAGGCCCATCCCGACCGCGGCCGCGGCGACGGTCAGCATCGGCACCACGCTCTCCAGCGCCACCACCCGGCGCAGCAGCCGCACCGGCGCGCCACTGAGCCGCAGCAGGCTGAACGGCCGCTTCCGCTCGCTGAGGCCGGCCGCCACACCGACCGCCAGGCTGCATCCGGCGAGCACGAGGCTGGCCACCACGACCACGTCGGCCAACCGCTGCCAGCCCCGCATCGTGTTGGTGAAGTCGGACTCGAAGTCACCGGGCACGTTCGGGGCCACCGTGAAGGCGGGGATCGCGCGTTCGATGACCGTCCGGGCCCGCTCGACCGCGATCGGGCCGTCCGCGTCGACCGCCACGGAGTCCGCCGGCAGCCCGGGGAGGGCGGCCGGGTCGACAGCGGACGCCGGCCAGATCCGGTCCGCCGAGGCGGACGCCCGCCAGGGGATCAGGCCCGACGCCACCTCGGCGACGGCCACCCCGTCGGCGCACCGCCCGTAGACCGGCGGGATGTCCGCACAGGCGATCACGCCCGGCTCGTGCTCGCCGCCGCGCACCGGGTTCTGCCGGACGATCACCGGATCACGCACGCCGGGGACCGCGGCCAGCTCGGCCAGCAGCGTGGCGGGCACCGGCGCGTCGTCCCCCAGATAGAAGGACAGCCGACCCGCCTCCAGCGAACCCCGGGGGGCCGGGCCGCGCTCGGCCGCGATCGTGCCCATCACGCCAACCGCCACTGTAGTCACGAAGAGCGCGAGCATCACGCCGCTGACCGCCCGGAAGCCGGCGGCCGGGTTGTCGGCGAGCCGGCGGGCGGCGATCAGCGCCGCCGGTCGGCTGGCCCGGGCCGCCATCGCCCGCGCACCCACCATGGTCAGCCAGGGGCCGCCGGCGATCAGCCCGATCATGATCAGGAGCAGCGCGGGCAGGAAGAGCGCGGTCTGGCCGTCCGCGGTGCCGGGCCGGTAGAGCAACGCGAAGCCCAGCCCGGCGAGCCCGAGCACGAGCGGGACCAGCCGGTACGCCCGCGGTGGCCGGGGGGTCACCCGCCGGGTCACGCCGAGCGGAGAGATCCGTACCCGGCGCAAGGCCATCCAGGCCGCGACCGCCGCGCCCGTCGGCACCCCGAGCGCCACCAGCACGACGTCCGCCGCACCGAGGGACAGGTCGCCGGGGAAGTACGGCATGCCGGTGAACGGGATTCCGGCGAGCTGCCCGCGGAACGCGAGGAACAGCGCGAAGCCGACCCCGACGCCGACGGCCGCCGCGAGCGTGGCTTCCACGGCCGCGACCACCGAGATCTGTCGCGGCGTGGCCCCGACCAGGCGCATCGCGGCGAAGCGTTGCTCCCGGCGGGCGGCACCGAGCCGGGTCGCGGTGCCGATGAAGATCAGGACGGGAAAGAGCAGCCCGCCGGCCACCACGCCGAGGATGAGGTCGATCGCCGTGTCCGGCAGCGGGGCCCGGTTGTCGTCGACCCGGGTGACGTCGCGGACCTGCGCCAGCGCCCCCACCTGTTCGGGGGTGCCACCGACGAGCACGAGCAGCGTGTCCGGCGAGGTGAGCGCCGCCGGACCGATGGCGCCGAGGTCACGGCCCGGGTAGCGGTCGGCGAGCTGGTCGGCCGGGGTGGTGGCCAGCAGTTTCCGCATCGCCGGGGAGGCGTACCACTCGCCGGGGCCGGGCACGCGGGGCACCCCGACCGGGGTGGGCGCGGTCGGCCCGGTGGCGGCGACGTCGACGCGGAGGATCTGCGCGCCGTGGAAGTAGTCGTACCGGGTCGACCAGAGCAGCGGATCGGTGGCGCCCCCCGCCGTCTCCTGCGGGTACATCGCGGCGTACCGGCCGAGCTGGGCGTTGGTGGCGTGCACGCCGGCCACGGTGGTGAGCAGCAGTCCGGCGCCGATCGCGACGGCGGCGGCGATGACCACCAGCCGGACGAGCGCCTCCCGGCCGCCCGCGACGGCGAGCCGCAGCGCGAGGGCGATCACGAGGCGACTCCGGCCGGGGCGTTGATCCGGCCGTCCCGCACCACGACCTCCCGGTCGGCGTACGCGGCGACGCGCGGCTCGTGGGTGACCAGGATGACGGTGGTGCCCTGTTCCCGGGCGGTGTCGACGAGCAGGGCCATCACCTCCTCGCCGGTGAGCGAGTCGAGCGCGCCGGTGGGCTCGTCGGCGAAGAGCACCTGCGGGCGGGCGACCAGGCCCCGGGCCAGCGCGACCCGCTGCGCCTGCCCGCCGGACAGCTCGCCCGATCGCCGGTGCTCCAGACCGGCCAGCCCGAGCCGCTCGAACCAGCCGTGCGCGGCCCGCAGCGCCGGCCCACGCCGGATGCCGCCGAGCAGCAGTGGCAGCGCGACGTTCTCCGCGGCGGTGAGTTCGGGGACGAGCTGGCCGAACTGGAAGACGAACCCGAAGCGGTCCCGCCGCAGCGCGCTCCGGTCGGCCTCGCCGAGCGTGTCGATCCGCACGTCGCCGAAGCGGACCTCGCCGGAGTCGGGCACCAGGATGCCGGCCAGGCAGTGCAGCAGCGTCGACTTGCCGGAGCCGCTGGGCCCCATCACGGCGACGACCTCACCGGCCTCCACGGCCAGGCTCGCGCCGCGCAGGGCGGGGGTCTCGCCGAACGAGAACGTGACGTCGCGGGCCTCGATCGTCACGGTCATCGCCGAACCTCCTTCCGCAGCGCGTCGAGTCGGGCGCCGGTAGCCTCGATCCATCGCAGGTCCGCCTCCAGGTGGTAGAGGCCGTGGTCGGCGAGCATCACGTCGACCAGCCCGCCGTTCCGCTTGACCTCGGTCAGCTCGCGCATCCGGTGCAGGTGGGCGGCGCGCTGGGTGTCCAGGTACGCCTCGGCCGGACGATCAAGCATCAGCGCGAGCACGACCTTGGCGAACAGCACGGTCTGGAGGTGGGGTTCCGGTTCCACCGGCTCGGTCAGCCAGTGCTCCACCTCGGTGGCGCCCCGGTCGGTGATGACGTAGCGCTTGCGGTCCGGCCCGGCGCCGGGGGCGACGTCGCTGACCATCACCTTGCCGTCCCGGGCCAGCCGGCTCAGCGTCGAGTAGACCTGCCCGTACGGCAGCGGTTTGCCGCGCCCGAAGAACGTGTCGTAGTCGCGTTTCAGGTCGTAGCCATGGCTCGGTTCGCGTTCGAGCAGGCCGAGCAGGGTCAGGGGAACGGTCATGCGGCGATACTACACCGAGTGTATACCTCGCGTACATAGCTAACCCCGGGACCGGGCCGAGGGCCGCAGGACGCACACTTGAGTCATGGACCAGCAGCTCGCGATCTCCGTACGGGGACTGCGCAAGACGTACGGCGACAACGTCGCGGTGGCCGGGGTGGACCTGGACGTCCACCGGGGTGAGGTGTTCGCCCTGCTCGGCCCGAACGGCGCGGGCAAGACCACCACGGTCGAGATCCTGGAGGGCTACCGGCACCGCGACGCCGGCGAGGTGCGGGTGCTCGGCACCGACCCGGCCCACGCCGACGCCGACTGGCGGTCCCGGGTCGGCATCGTGCTCCAGGGCACCGGCGAGTTCGACGAGCTGACCGTCGGTGAGGTGGTCCGCCATTTCTCCGGCTTCTACCCGGACGCCGACGACCCGGCCAAGGTGGTCGAACGCGTCGGGCTGGGCGCCAAGGCGAAGGCGCGCACGCACACGCTCTCCGGCGGCCAGAAGCGCCGCCTGGACGTGGCGCTGGGCATCATCGGCCGCCCCGAGCTGCTCTTCCTCGACGAGCCGACCACCGGCTTCGACCCGGAGGCCCGACGCGAGTTCTGGGAGCTGATCCGGGACCTGGCCGCCGCCGGCACCACCATCGTGCTCACCACCCACTACCTGGACGAGGCCGAGGCGCTCGCCGACCGGGTCGGCGTGATCGCGGCCGGCCGGGTGGTGGAGGTCGCGCCGCCGAACAAGCTGGGCAACCGCCAGGAGGCGCTGGCGACCGTCTCCTGGCGCAACCCGGACGGGACGCCCGGGTCGGCGCAGTCCGCGACGCCGACGGCGCTGGTGTACGACCTGGCCGCGCGCTTCGGCGGCGAGGTGCCCGGCCTCACCGTGACCCGGCCGACCCTGGAAGACGTCTACCTGCGGATGATCGGACACTGATGACCACCACGACGAAGCCGACGGCCCCGGTCGTCGCCGCGCCGGCCCGGCGGACCGGCGCGGGCGCGCTGGCGCTGCGCCAGGGCCGCCTGGAGATCACCCAGTTCCTGCGCAGCCGGGAGTCCGTCGTGTTCACGATGGGCTTCCCGATCATCATGATCCTGATCTTCGCGGCGATCTTCAGCGACGAGATCGCCCCGGGCGTCAGCTACACGCAGTACTTCATCACCGGCATGATCGCGACCGGCCTGATGACGGTGAGCTTCCAGAACCTCGGCATCTGGATCCCGATCGAGCGGGACCGGGGCGTGCTCAAGCGCTACCGGGGCACGCCGATGCCGAAGTGGGTCTGGTTCGCCGGCAAGGTGATCATGGTGGTGGTGATCGGCGTCGCCGAGACCGCGCTGCTGCTCGCCGTGTCGGTGGCGCTGTTCGACCTGGACCTGCCGCAGACCGCCGCCAAGTGGCTCACGTTCGGCTGGGTCGCCGTGCTCGGTGTCACCGCCTGCACGCTCTGCGGCATCGCCATCTCGTCGCTGGCCCGCACCGCACGCAGCGGCTCGGCCGTGGTCACCCCGGTCGCGCTGGTCCTCCAGTTCATCTCCGGCGTGTTCTTCGTCTTCACCAGCCTGCCCACCTGGATGCAGCAGGTCGCGGCGATCTTCCCGCTGAAGTGGATGTGCCAGGGCCTGCGTTCGGTCTTCCTGCCGGACAGCTTCGGCGGTCAGGAGCCGGGCGGCTCGTTCGAGCTGGGCAAGGTGGCGCTGGTGCTCGGCGCGTGGTGCGTGATCGGCCTGGTGCTCTGCCTGACCACGTTCCGCTGGACCACCCGCCGCGACGGCTGAGGTGTAAGGAGGGGCCCCTTCTTACACCCGGGGTGGCACACTCGCCGGCATGGGACGCACGTTGAGCCGGCGGGCGGTGCTGACCGCCGCCGGCGGGATCGCCGGCGCCGGCCTGGTCGGCGGCCTGGCCGCCCGGCAGCTCGCCGAGCCCCGCCCCGGGCCCGGACCCGCCGTGCCGGACGCGCCGGCCGGCGACGAACGGCTGATCCGGATCGCCTCCGCAGCCCGGGGCCGGGAGGTGGACTTCTGGACCGCCGTGCCCGAGGGGTACGGCGACGGCCGCGGCCTGCCCGTCTGCCTGGTCCTGCACGGCGCCTCCGCCACCCCGCGCGACTACGGCCGGTTCGGGTTGGCCCGTTTCCTCACCGACGCGGTACGCCGCGGCGCCCCGCCGTTCGCGCTCGCCGGCGCCACCGGCGGCCGGCTCTCCTGGCGTCCGTCGGGCACCGACGACCCACAGCGGATGGTGCGCGAGGAGGTGCCCGCCTGGTGCGCCCGACGCGGCTTCGACAGCGGCCGGCTGGCCGTCTGGGGCTGGTCGATGGGGGGCTTCGGGGCGCTGCTGCTCGCCGAGACGTACCCGGCCTGGGCGCGGATGGTCGCGGCCTTCTCCCCGGCGGTCAGCCGCGGCGACGCGGTCTTCACCGGCGTCGACAGGCTGCGCGGCACACCGGTCGGGCTCTGGTGCGGCCGGCAGGACAACTTCCTGAAGGACGTCCGCGCGTTGGCCCGGGTGCTGCCCGAACGCCCGGTACGCGCGTCCTGGGCCGACGGGCGGCACAACTTCGGCTACTGGGGCACCGTCATCCCGGACGCGTTCGCGCTGATCGGCGCCGCGCTCACCCCGCCCCGGCCATGAGCCGCCCCCGGCCGGCACCGGCCGGGGGCGGTCCGCACGACTCAGTACGGGTAGAAGCCCTGGCCGGACTTGCGGCCCAGGTCACCGGCGGTGGCCATGCGCTGGAGCAGCTCCGGCGGGAAGAACTTCTCGTCCGCCGTGTCGGTGTAGATGTTGCGGGTGGCGTTGAGCAACACGTCCACGCCGGTCAGGTCGACCGTGGCCAGCGGGCCCATGGCGTGCCCGAAACCCAGCTTGCAGGCGGTGTCCAGATCCTCGGCGGAGATCACGCCGGACTCCACCAGCTTGACCGCCTCCATGGCCAGCGCGCAGATCAGCCGGGTGGTGACGAAACCGGCGATGTCCCGGTTGACCACCACGACGGTCTTGCCGATCTCCTCGGCGAACGACCGGGCGGTGTCCATGGTCGCGTCGGCGGTCTTGTAGCCCCGGACCAGCTCGCAGAGCTTCATCATCGGCACCGGCGAGAAGAAGTGGGTGCCGACCACCGACTCCGGACGCTGCGTGGCGGTGGCGATCTGGGTGACCGGGATGGCCGAGGTGTTGGTGGCCAGCACCGCGTCCGCCTTGCAGATCTTGTCCAGCGCGCGGAACACCTCGTGCTTGATCTCGATCTTCTCGAAGACCGCCTCGACCACGATGTCCGCGTCGGCCGCCGCCTCCAGCTCGGTGGTCGGGGTGATCCGGGCCAGCGTCGCCTCGACGTCGGACGCCTCGATCTTGCCCTTCTCGGCGAACTTCGCCAGCGACTTCCGGATGCCGTCGACGCCCCGCTTCGTGGCCGCGTCGTCGACGTCGCGCAGCGTCACCTGCCAGCCCGCCTGCGCCGCCACCTGGGCGATGCCCGAGCCCATCAGCCCGGCACCGACGACCGCGAGTCGACCCGCCATCTGCTTCTCCCTCGCCCGTTTCCTACAACGTCTGGGAGAACCCTACTTAACGAGGGATAAGGACCGTCAGATGGCCAGGTCCGGTTCCTCCGGCGCGGTGCCCCGCTCCACCTCGACGTCGAGTGCCCGCAGGTCCGCCACGAAGTCCGGGTAGCCCCGGTCGACGTGGTGCACGTGCGAGACCTCGGTGAGCCCGTCCGCGCACAGCCCGGCGATGATCAGGCCGGCGCCGGCCCTGATGTCGGTGGCCCGGACCGGGGCACCGGAGAGCCGCTCCCGGCCACAGACCAGGGCGTGGTGGCCGTCGGTGCGGATCTCCGCGCCGAGCCGCATCATCTCGTTGGCGAACATGAACCGGCCGTCGAAGATGTTCTCCGTGATCAGGGAGCCGCCGTGGCTCACCGCGGCCAGCCCGATCGCCATCGGCAGCAGGTCGGTGGCGAAGCCCGGATAGGGCAGCGTGACCACGTCCACCGCCGCCGGCCGGTCGTCCATCCGGACCCGGAACGCGTCGCCGCGCGTCTCCACCAGGCCGCCGGCCGAGACCAGCTTGTCCAGCGCGACCTCCAGGTAGGCCGGGTCGAGGCCGGTCACGGTGACGTCGCCGCGGGTCATCGCGGCGGCGAACGCCCAGGTGCCGGCCACGATCCGGTCCCCCACCGTGGCGTGCCGCACCGGGCGCAGGTCGGGCACGCCGACGATCTGCACCGTCGAGGAACCGGCGCCGGAGATCCGGGCGCCCATCCGGTTCAGCATGGTGCAGATGTCGACGATCTCCGGCTCCCGGGCCGCGTTGTCGATCGTCGTGGTGCCCCGGGCCAGCACCGCCGCCATCACCAGGTTCTCGGTGGCGCCCACGCTCGGGAAGTCCAGCACGATGTCCGCGCCGTGCAGCCCGTCCGGCGCCTCGGCGATGACGAAGCCGTGCTCACCGGAGATGTCCGCGCCCATCCGGGCCAACCCGGCGATGTGCATGTCCAGGCCGCGCGAGCCGATCGCGTCGCCGCCGGGGTGGGCCACCCGGACGTGCCCACGCCGGGCCAGCAGCGGGCCGAGCACGCAGATCGACGCGCGCAGCCGGCGGACCAGGTCGTAGTCGGCCTCCGCGCCCGGCCGCTCCGGCACGTCGATGACGACCGAGCGGGACCGCTCCTTGCCGCCGCCGGCGACCATCGGGTCGACCGGGTCGTCGGGGCCGAAGCGTACGCCGCAGCCGAGCCGACGCAGCACCTCACCCATGATCGCGATGTCGGTGATCCGGGGCACATTGGTGATCACGCTACGGCCGGGCGCGAGCAGCGCGGCGGCCATCAGCTTCAACGCCGAGTTCTTCGCGCCCACCACGTGCACGGTGCCGGCCAGCCGGGCGTCCCCGCGTACCCGGATGACGTCGACGTCGCTGACCGCCGGGTCGCCGGCGTCGCCCGGCCCCACCGCGGTCGGCCGGTCGGGCCGTACCGGGATGGTCAGGTCAGGTATCCGTAGGCTGTGCGTCATGGCCGTCCACCTCACGCGCATCTACACCAAGGCCGGCGACGCCGGCATGACCAGGCTGAGCAACAACGAGCAGGTGCCGAAGACCGATCCGCGGATCGCCGCGTACGCGGACGTCGACGAGTGCAACGCCTCGATCGGCGTCGCGCTCGCCCTGGGGCAGCTCCCGGACGAGCTGCGGGGGGTGCTGGAGTCCGTGCAGAACGACATGTTCGACGTCGGCGCGGACCTGGCGACACCGGTCGAGCCGGACCCGGAGTACCCGCCGCTGCGGGTCACCGAGGAGTACGTCGAGCGCCTTGAGGGCTGGTGCGACGAGTTCAACGCGCGCCTGGGCAAGCTCGACTCCTTCATCCTCCCCGGCGGCACCGCGGGCGCGGCGCTGCTGCACGTGGCACGGACGACCGCCCGGCGCGCCGAGCGTGCGGCATGGGCGTTGGTCGCGCACGACCCCGATCGGACCAGCACGCTCCCGGCAAAGTATCTCAACCGGCTCTCCGATCTGCTCTTTATCCTGTCAAGAACGGCCAATCCGGGCGGCGATGTGCTATGGGTGCCGGGCGGGAAGCGCTGACCGTCAGCGGGCCGCACCACGCGCAGGCCCGCATACCCGACCTGACGGCAGCCAGTCGTACCCGGTGACCGGATTCCGGCGGAGCGGCCGGCCGGGTCAGCAGCGGTCGACCGCGCCCCGCCGGACGGGCGCGGTCCGGCCCTCTCCCGGACGGCGGGAACCCGGCCGGCGGCGGGTGCCGCCCGCCCGCGCCGGCACCGGCCCGGAGCAGGCGCGGCGGCCCGCGCGCCGTCGGCGTACCCGCAGACGCCGGAACGCCACCGCGAGCGCGACCGCCACCACCACCGCCACCCCGGCGGCGGCCGGGAGACCGGCCGGCAGTCCGCCGGCCGCCCAGCCCACCAGCACCGTGCCGGGCACCCAGACGACGACCGCCAGGCCGTCGAAGAGCACGAACCGGCGGTACGGCAGTCCGGCCGCCCCGGCCACCCGGGGCACCAGCGTGCGGACGAACGCCGTCCAGCGACCCAGCAGCACCGCGGTCCCGCCCCGGGCGGCGACCAGCGCCTCGGCCCGCCGCCAGCGAGGTTCCCCCACCCACCGGCCGACCGGCCCACCACGCAGGCGGGGGCCGAGCAGCCGCCCCTCCAGATAGCCGAGCTGATCCCCGACGAACGCGGCGGTGGTGGTCACCGCCAGCGCGACGCCCAGGTCGACGCGGCCGGCACGGGCCAGCAAGCCGACCGTCAGCATGGTGGTCGCGGCCGGCAGCACCAGCCCGGCCAGCAGCCCCACCTCGCCGGCGAGCACCGCCGCCGCGACCAGCAGCAGGAGGCCCGGCGGCAGGGTGTCGAGCCGGTCCACCAGGGAATCCAGGAAGGTCATGCCTACCAGCGTCGCCGCGGCGTCGGCCGGTGACGTCCTGCCCGCGGCCGGGGCGGGTCCTCCGGGTGGCCGGTCGTGGCCCTAGGGTCCACCCGGATCCGGCACCGGGTTGAACCCGTCGTCGACCAGACCCAGCCGGTGCGCCACCACCGCCGCCTGCACCCGGTTCCGCAGCTCCAGCTTCTCCATCGCGGCCGAGACGTGCGTCTTCACCGTGGTCACGCCGAGGTGCAGCCGGGCGGCGATCTCCGCGTTCGACAGTCCGGCCCCGACCAGCGCCAGCACCTCCCGCTCCCGCGGGCTGAGCAGACCGAGCCCCGCGACGGCCGGATCGGGGGTACGGTCGCGGTCGTGCGCGGCGAGCGCGCGGCGCAGCACCCGGGCCAGCACCGGCGGGGCGAGCAGCGGCTCACCCTGGGCGGCCCGCCGGACCGCGTCGACCAGTTCCTCGGGGGCGCCGTCCTTCACCAGGTAGCCCTGCGCGCCCGCGCCGAGCGCCCCGTAGACGTTCGCGTCGTCCGCGAACGTGGTCAGCACCAGCACCCGGGCCGCCGGCTGCTGCCGCAGGATCCGCCGGGTCGCCTCGATGCCGTCCAGCCGGGGCATCCGCAGGTCCATCAGGATGACGTCCGGCCGTAGCCGCTCGGCGAGCCGGACCGCCTCGTGGCCGTCGCCGGCCTCGCCCACCACCTCGAAGCCCCCGGCCGTCCGCAGCACCAGGCCCACCCCGGCCCGGACCAACGTCTGGTCGTCGACCACCAACACTCTGATCATTCGTTCTCCCTGATCGGCAGCCGTACCCGGACCCGCCAGCCGCCACCCTCCGTGCCACCCGCGACGAGCGTCCCACCGAGCAGGCCCACCCGCTCCCGCATGCCCCGCAGCCCGTGCCCCGAGGCCGGCAACCGGGGGCCCGGACGCGCCGGGCCGCTGTCCCACACCTCGATCAGCAACGCGCCACCGGTCACCTGGACGTCGACCGAGACGACCGCGCCCGGCCCGGCGTGCTTCAGGCTGTTGGTCAGCGCCTCCTGCACCACCCGGGCCGCGGTCGTGCCTCCCACCAGCGGCATGTGCAGCACCTCGGGCATCCGTACCTGCACCGCCAGGCCGGCCTCCCGCACCCGCCGGGCCGCGTCCCGGATCACCTGCGCCGGATCGACGGACGTCTCGGCCGGCGCCACCGCGTCCGGGTCACGGAGCACCTCCAGCAGTTCCCGCAGCTCGTCCAACACCTGGCCGGCGGTGTCCCGCAGCTCGTCGAGCGCCAACACCGCCTCGTCGGGGCGGCCGGTGTGCTGCACCGCGTACCGGGCGGCGCCGGCCCGCAGCGCGATCGCCGCGACGTGGTGCGCGACGATGTCGTGCAGGTCCCGGGCGATCGCGGTGCGCTCGGTCAGCCGGACCATCCGGGCCTCCGTCGCCCGCCGCTCCTCCGCCTCCCGGGCCCGCTCCTCGGCCGCGCGAGCGGCCTGGCGCACGCCGCTGAGGTAGCGGCCGAACGCCACCGGCGCGGCGGCGATCCCGGCCAGCATCACCAGCCGCAACACGCCGACACCGCCACGGAGGACCTCCGCGTTGCCCGGGTCGATCACGTTGATCAGCGTCACGGTCAGCAGCAGCGCGTACCCGGCGGCCGTGGCCGGCCAGCTCGACCGGTACGCGACGTAGCCCAACGCGACCGCGGCGGCGAACTGGGCGGTGTCCGCGCCGGTCACCGTCACCGCGTCGGCCACCACCAGCAGCGCCGACGTGGCGAGCAGCACCGGCCACGGCCAGCGCCGGACGCCCACCAGGACCAGGCCGGTGAGCACCGCGAAGACCCCCGCCCACGCCTCGCGCGGAATGCCGGGGATGACGATCCGGGTGCTGATCAATCCCAACGCGGCCGTGCCGAGCCCGAGCAGCAGCTCGGGCCACCAGCTCCACCGCCTGCCCCCCATGCGGCCACCATACGGAGCCGGACGCGGCGGCCAGCCCTTCCACCGGCCGGCGCCCCTCCTCCGACTGGCCGGTGTGCCGGCCCGCCGCACGAGACCCGGGCGGCGTCCGCGCGCCTACCGTCGGTCGGCGTGATCAGCGACGCCCCCACCTTCCTCGGCCAGTTCGCCCGACACCCGTTCGCCACCGGCGCGGTGTTGCCGAGCGGATCGGTCCTCGCCCGGGACATCACCGCCGCCGTGCCCCGCAACGGGCATCCGCTGGTGGTGGAGCTGGGCCCCGGCACCGGCGCCTTCACCCGGGCCATCCAGCAGCGGCTGGCCGGGCGCGGCCAGCACCTGGCGGTCGAACTCAACCCGAGCTTCGCCGCCGCGCTGGCACGTCGTCACGCCGCCGTCGAGGTGGTACGCGCCGACGCGGCCACCCTCGACCGGGTGTTGACCGAGCGGCATCTTCCCGCCGCCGACGTGGTGGTGAGCGGGCTGCCCTGGGCGGCCTTCGGCGCCGGGCGGCAGCTGGCCGTTCTCGACGCGGTGCGGGCGGCGCTGCGGCCGAGCGGCGTGTTCACCACGTTCGCGTACCGGCACGCGCTCGCGACCCGGCCCGCCCGCCGCTTCCGGCACCTGCTGACCGGCGCGTTCGAGGAGGTGACGATCGGGCGTACGGTCTGGGCGAACCTGCCACCGGCCCTGGTCTACCACTGCCGCCGCCCGGTGAGCCGCTGAAGGCCGGCACCCCTGTCCGGGGTGCCGGCCTTCGCGTTGTCTCAGCTGTTCCAGTGCTTGCCGACGAGGTCGGTGGCCTGCTTCTCCCACTGCGCGTACGCGTCCGGGTAGGCCGACACCTGCACCGTCTGCGCGGCCTCGGTCAGCGGCATGTCCTGCCAGCCGTCGACCTGCTTCAACCCCTTCAGGAACGCAAGCGTCGAATACTCCGGATCGGTGATCTGCTCCGGGGTGCCCCAACCCGAGGACGGGCGCTGCTGGAACAGACCCAGCGAGTCATGGTCGTTGCGGTCGCCGAGATGGCCCAGGTTCTCCAGCTTCGACTCCTGCAACGCCGTCGCGATCGAGACCACCGCAGCCCGCTCCGGCAGCCCAGCCTTCTTCGTCGCCGCGATGATCGCCTTCACGTTCGCCGTCTGCTCGTCGTTCAGGCTGATCGTCGACTGCTCACCCTGCACACTCGCCACCGCAACCGGCTTGCTGGCCGTGGCGGCGTGCGCGGACTCGACATGACCGGCGATCGGACCGGCGAACACACCACCGGTGAAAGCCAGACCAGCAATACCCAGCACGCTCTTACGCAGCATCGTGTTCATGGCGGGGGCTCCATTCGGGGGTCAACGCACCGGGGGGTGCGGGCACCGTCAGGCGCACAACAAAGTTCTCGGGGGATCCGGCTGCTCGCGCGGCGGGGGGCGCTCGCCTTCCTCGGCCGTGCACCCGTCTACAACGCCGCCACCCCGTCGACGATTCCGCCGCCAGCGTGCCGCCCACCACCGCCGAACCGGACAAACCACCCAGTGAGGCACGCCCGCCGCCACTGGAACGCTATCGCCCACACCTCCACCGCGTTCCACTCGCCGTCCCACCACGTTTCACGTCCCGAGCCTGCAAACCTGATGGCGTGGATGGGTCAGGACGGCGACCCGTCCACGCCATCAGGTTTGTAGCGCTGCAAGCGCAAGCAACGCCCGGCATGCCCGACCCGTCGACACCGGACACCCCCCATCCCGGCACAGTCGGGGACACCCGAGGGCGAATCCTCGACACCCCGCTCGCAGTGCAGGGGGCGGGGACGGGACGGGGGCCGTCAGGCGGCGGGCCAGTCCTGGGAGGCCAGACGTGGCGAGGCCGCCCCCGGAGGGGCGGCCTCGAGCCAGGAGAGGAAGCCGGTCACCGTGGATCGCGCCATGGCGATCTCGACCGGAGCATGGTCGCTGGTACAGCGCAGGATCACCCAATCGGCCGGCATGGAGAAGCGCTCCTGCCCCTCGGGCAGGCGGCGGCGCTCCACCGCCAGCCCCTTGCGGGAGAGCACCCGCTTCGGGCGGAGCGCGAAGCTGAACATGCGGTACCAGCGGAGCTGATCGCCGGCGAACCGGCCGAAGCCGGGTGACCAACCACGGCCGTCGAGCATCGTGGTGACCCGGACGCTCAGCCGGATGATCCCCCCGCTACGGGTGAACAGGGCCCGCCGGATGAAGAGGATCAGAAGCGCGACGACGACGACCGCGACGCCGATTCCGATCCCTTCCACGATCTCCATCGGCGGGTCGGCTCAGCGGGCCGGAGTGGCCGGGGTGGCGCTCTCGGCGAGGACGGTCACGCCCTCACCGGTGACCGACAGGAAACCGCCGGCGACGTCGTACGCGACCTGCTGGCCACCGGCCTGCTTGATGCGCACCTGGCTGGGCTCCGCGAGCTGGCCGAGCAGCGGCGCGTGCCCCGGCAGCACACCGAGCTCACCCTCGGTCGTCCGGGCGACGACCATCTCGGCCTCACCGGTCCAGACCTTCTCCTCGACGGCTACGAGCTCGACGTGAAGCTGCTGTGCCACGCTGTCTCCTTGCTGCGGCGGCGGATTGCCGAAAGTCTAGTCGCGCCCCCGAGCGCCACCCAACGCGGGTGGTGAGAGCCGGACCACGGTGCCCCGCACTCGTTCAGGCTACTGGCTCTTCTGCTTGAAGTCGGGGTGCTCCAGCAGGAACGCGTCCAACTGCTCGGCACGCAGGGCGGCGAAGAAGTCGTCGGACGGCGCGAGGAGCTCTTCGCCCCGGTAGGCGCTGCCGCTCCCGATCGGCCCGCCGGGCAGCTTGATCGTCTCGATGGCGTCGGGACGGATGTCCTTGAGCGCGAGGCCGAAGTCGACGACGCTGTTGCCCCGGCCGTTGAAGACAAGCGACTGCCCGGCGGCCCGCAGCACCCGGTCCAGCTTGACCGGGTTGGCCACCACGTCGGCGCTGAACGCCTGGCTCACCATCGCCTTGACGAACTGCTGCTGGTGCCGCTGCCGGCCGTAGTCCGCGTCCGGCACGCCGTTCTTGGGGTAGCGCTGCCGGACGTAGTCAAGCGCCTGCCAGCCCGTGAGGTGGGCGTTGCCCTTCTTGTAGCGGGCCTGCGGGCCGAGGTAGCCGCCCCCGCCGGGCTTGAGCTGGCGCGGCGTGCCGTCCGGCTGGAGGTGCTCGGACTTCACGTCGCGCTCGATGTACATGTCGACGCCGCCCATGGCGTCCACGATCTTCTTGAACCCGCTGAAGTTGATGATCGCGCCGGCGTCGAAGCGCTTGATGCCGGTGACCCCCTGCACGGTCTTGGCGAGCAGTTCGAAGCCCTGCGCGGCGCTCGGGTTCTTCCCCGGCACGTTGCTGCCGTGCGACATGGCCGCGTTGATCCGGTCGGTGCCGCCGGAGTAGTCGGCCTTCGGGAACGCCGGGATGTCCACCCGCAGGTCGCGCGGGAGCGAGAAGAGATAGCCGCGGTCCATGCCGGCCGGCACGTGCAGGATCATGATCGAGTCGGAGAGCGGGCGGGCCGTCGAGGTGCGGGGGTCGATGCCGACGAGCAGGATGTTGAGCGGGCCCTTGATGTCGCTCTTCTTCTCGGTGGCGCCGGCGGCCTGGTCGCCGAAGAGGTCGCCCTTGCCGACCGCGCCCTCGTAGCGCGCGACGAGCGTGTGGTAGCCCACCAGCACCGAGCCGCTGAGCACCATCATGACGATGCCGAGGATGGTGCTGACCCGGGCCCACCGCGGCACGCCACGCCACATGGACCGCTTGTCCCGGTCCGTGCCGCCCTTACCCACGAGCATCTCCTATCGTCGCGCCCACGAAGAGGAGACGGGCGCAGGGGTCCGTTTCGTTGCAGAGATCAACGACGGTGACGCGAATTCGTGTCACGAACGGTACCGCGCGCTGCGGCGGACCGCTTGCCGGCCAACCGGGCGTCTGGTACGAGACCGGTCGTGAACGGGCGAAGGCCGCCCCGACGAGACGTCGGGACGGCCTTCGTGGTGTGAGCGGGCTCTCAGCCCTCCTCACCCATCAGCTCCTCGGCCTTGGCCTTGAGGTCCTCCAGGCCGCCGCACATGAAGAACGCCTGCTCCGGGAAGTGGTCGAACTCCCCCTCGCTGATCCGGCGGAAGGCGTCGATGGTCTCCGCGATCGGCACCGTCGAGCCCGGCACGCCGGTGAACTGCTCGGCGGCGTAGGTGTTCTGCGAGAGGAACCGCTCGATCCGGCGGGCGCGGCCGACGGTGAGCTTGTCCTCCTCGGAGAGCTCCTCGATGCCCAGGATGGCGATGATGTCCTGCAGGTCCTTGTAGCGCTGCAGGATCCGCTTCACCTCGGTGGCGACGGCGAAGTGGTCCTCGCCGACGAACTCCGGGGCGAGGATCCGGGACGAGGACGCCAGCGGGTCCACGGCCGGGTAGATGCCCTTGTCGGAGATCGACCGCTCCAGGTTGGTGGTCGCGTCGAGGTGGGCGAACGTGGTGGCCGGCGCCGGGTCGGTGTAGTCGTCGGCGGGCACGTAGATCGCCTGCATCGAGGTGATGGCCTGACCCCGGACGGAGGTGATCCGCTCCTGGAGCTCGCCCATCTCGTCGGCCAGCGTCGGCTGGTAACCCACGGCGCTCGGCATACGCCCGAGCAGCGTGGAGACCTCGGAACCGGCCTGGGTGAAGCGGAAGATGTTGTCGATGAAGAGCAGCACCTCCTGCTTCTTCACGTCGCGGAAGTACTCCGCCATGGTGAGCGCGGAGAGCGCGACCCGCAGCCGGGTGCCCGGCGGCTCGTCCATCTGGCCGTAGACCAGCGCGGTCTTGTCGATGACGCCGGACTCGGTCATCTCGGCGATGAGGTCGTTGCCCTCGCGGGTGCGCTCACCCACGCCGGCGAAGACCGAGGTACCACCGAAGTTCCGGGCCACCCGGGTGATCATCTCCTGGATGAGCACCGTCTTGCCCACGCCGGCGCCGCCGAACAGGCCGATCTTGCCGCCCTTGACGTACGGGGCGAGCAGGTCGATGACCTTGATGCCGGTCTCCAGCATCTCGGTCTTGGGCTCCAGGTCCGCGAAGGCCGGAGCCTTGCGGTGGATGCCCCAGTGGTCGTCGGCCTGGATGGTCTCGCCCTCGGTGAGGTTGAGGCACTCGCCGATCGCGTTGAACACGTGGCCCTTGACCGCGTCGCCCACCGGCACGCTGATCGGCGCGCCGGTGTCCCGGACGTCGGCGCCACGGACCAGGCCGTCGGTCGGCTGCATGGAGATGGCGCGGACCAGGTTGTCACCGAGGTGCTGGGCGACCTCCAGGGTCAGCGTCTTCTCACCGCCGGAGAGCGTCACGTCGACGTGCAGGGCGTTGAACAGACCCGGCATGGCGTCGCGCGGGAACTCGGCGTCGACGACCGGGCCGATGACCCGGACCACGCGACCCGTGGCCGTCTTGGTCTCCACTGCGGATACAGTCATCACACTTCACTTCCCGACGCGGCCAGCGCGTTCGCGCCGCCGACGATCTCACTGATCTCCTGGGTGATCCCGGCCTGACGGGCCGAGTTCATCTCACGCGTGTACTTCTCGATCATGTCTTCGGCGTTGTCGGTGGCGCTCTTCATCGCCCGCCGACGGGCGGCCGACTCACTCGCCGCCGACTCCAGCAACGCCGCGTAGATCCGCGTGTTGATGTACTTCGGCAGCAGCGCGTCGAGCAGCGACTCCGGCTCCGGCTCGAACTCGTACGCCGGAAGCAGGCCCTCGGACCGCGGCCGGTCCTCGACCTGCATCGGGCCGACGATCCGGGTCACCGGGTTCTGCGTCATCAGGGACTTGAACTCGGTGTAGACGATGTGCAGCTCGTCCACGCCGAGGATCCCGTCCGCCCCGGCGTGGCCGTCCGCGTCGTCCGCGCCGGCGGTGAACGCCTTGATCAGCGTGTCACCGACCTCGCGGGCGTCGTCGAACGACGGCTGCTCGGAGAAGCCCGTCCAGCTGCCGGCGATCTCCCGGTTGCGGAACCGGTAGAACGCCACGCCCTTGCGGCCGATGACGTAGAGCACCGGCTCCTTGCCGTCGGCGCGCAGCCGGGCGATCAGCGACTCGGCGGTCCGGATCGCGTTCGAGCTGTACCCGCCGGCCAGACCCCGGTCGGCGGTGACCAGCAGCACGCCCGCCCGCCGCACCCGCTCACGCGGGGTGAGCAGCGGGTGGTCGATCCGCGCGTTGGAGGCCAGCGCCGTCAGCACGCCGGTGATCGCCTCGGCGTACGGCAGCGAGGCCGCCACCTTGGCCTGGGCCTTGGCGATGCGGCTCGTCGCGACGAGCTCCATCGCCTTGGTGATCTTCTTCATCCCCTTGGCGGAACGGATCCGCTGTCGGAGAACGCGTACCTGGGCGGCCATCGGATCAGCTCTCGGCGGGGCGGTCGGTGGTGCCGTCGCGGAAGCGGGTCACCGTCTCGCGGGTCTGCTCACCCTCCAGCGGCTCGGCCGGGGCCTCGTTGACGCGGACCTCGTCCTCCTTGCCCAGGAAGACCTGCTTGAACTCGGCGATGGCCGAGTCCAGCGAGGCGATGATGTCGTCGCCCCACTTGTTGTCCGCGATCGAGGCCAGCACGCCCTCGTGCTTGTGCCGGAGGTACTGGAGGAACTCCGACTCGAAGCGGCGGACCTCGCCGACCGGGACGTCGTCCAGCTTGCCCTCGGTGCCGGCCCAGACGGAGACGACCTGCTCGTTGACCGGGTACGGCGAGTAGTTCGGCTGCTTGAGCAGCTCGACCAGGCGGGAACCACGGGCGAGCTGGTTCTGCGAGGCGCGGTCCAGGTCGGAGGCGAAGGCGGCGAACGCCTCCAGCTCACGGAACTGGGCCAGGTTGAGCCGCAGCGAGCCGGCGACCTTCTTCATCGGCTTCACCTGCGCGGCGCCGCCGACCCGGGAGACCGAGGTGCCGACGTTGATGGCCGGCCGGACGCCCTGGTTGAACAGGTCGGTCTCGAGGAAGATCTGACCGTCGGTGATCGAGATGACGTTGGTCGGGATGAACGCCGAGATGTCGTTCGCCTTGGTCTCGATGATCGGCAGGCCGGTCATCGAGCCGCCGCCCAGCTCGTCGGAGAGCTTCGCGCAGCGCTCCAGCAGGCGGGAGTGCAGGTAGAAGACGTCACCCGGGTACGCCTCACGGCCCGGCGGGCGGCGCAGCAGCAGCGACACGGCGCGGTACGCCTCGGCCTGCTTGCTCAGGTCGTCGAAGACGATCAGGACGTGCTTGCCGCCGTACATCCAGTGCTGTCCGATGGACGAGCCGGTGTAGGGCGCGAGGTACTTGAAGCCGGCCGGGTCGGACGCCGGGGAGGCGACGATGGTGGTGTACTCCATCGCGCCCGCGTCCTCCAGCGTCCCCTTGATGGAGGCGATGGTGGAGGCCTTCTGGCCGATCGCGACGTAGATGCAGCGGACCTGCTTCGTCGGGTCGCCGGAGCGCCAGTTGTCCCGCTGGTTCAGGATGGCGTCCAGCGCGACGGTGGTCTTGCCGGTCTTCCGGTCACCGATGATCAGCTGACGCTGGCCACGGCCGACCGGGGTCATCGCGTCGATGGCCTTGATGCCGGTCTGCAGCGGCTCGAAGACGGACTGCCGGGCCATCACGTTCGGGGCCTGGAGCTCCAGCTCGCGGAAGCCCTCGTTGGCGATGTCGCCGATGGCGTCGATCGGCTCGCCTAGCGCGTTGACCACGCGGCCGAGGAACGCGTCACCGACCGGCACGGAGAGCACCCGGCCGGTGCGCTTGACGCGCTGACCCTCTTCGATCCCGCCGAAGTCGCCGAGGACGACGACACCGATCTCGCGCACGTCGAGGTTCAGCGCCACGCCGAGCGTGCCGTCCTCGAACTCCAGGAGCTCGTTGGTCATGGTCGAGGGCAGACCCTCGACGTGGGCGATGCCGTCGCCGGCGTCGGCGACGGTGCCGACCTCCTCACGGGAGACGTCGGCCGTGTAGGAGGAGACGTAGCGCTCCAGGGCGCCGCGGATCTCCTCCGTCGAGATGGTCAGCTCGGCCATCCTCTGCTTCCTTAAAGTTCAGGGGCCCGGGATACCAGGTACCGACCGGTCCGATGGCGTCGAAATCAGGGCTGCAAGACGCTGGTCAGCGCTTCGCGAGCGCGTTGCGGGTCTCGTTGAGGCGGCGCAGGACGGTGCCGTCGTACAGGTCGGAGCCGACCCGTACGCGCACCCCGCCGAGCACGTCGGGGTCGACCGTCTGCTTGACGGACACCTCCCGACCGTACATGCCGGAGAGGCGGGCACCGAGGCGTCGCTCCTCCTCCTCGGTCAGCGGGGCCGCCACGGTCACGTACGCGACCTGACGGTCCCGCCGGTCCGCGGCCAGCTCGACCAGCCGGGTGAGCGCGCCGCCGAAGGAGCGGCCCCCGAAGCCCGCGAGCGCGACCTCGACGAGGCGGACGGTGACCGGCCGGGCCTTGCCGTCGAGCAGTTGACCGGCGAGGCCGGACCGCCGCTCGGCCGGGGCCATCGGGTCGGAGAGCGCGTTGGACAGCTCGGCGGAGCCGGAGACGACCTGCCCGAAGCGGAACAGCTCGTCCTCGACCTCACCCAGCTCGCCGGCCGAGTCGGCGCTCGCCAGGAGCGCCTCCACACCCAGCCGCTCGACGCCGTCGAGCAGTTCCGACGGGGTCGACCAGCGACCGGCGACCAGCGCGGCGAGCAGGTCGATCGCCTCCGCGCCGACCTTGCCGCTGAGGATCCCGGTCAGCAGAGCCGTGCGGTCCGCACCGGAGCGGGCCGGGTCGGAGAGCGCCCGGCGCAGCCGCGGCTCGCGCCGCAGCAGGGCGGCGACGGAGAGGATGTCGTCGGCGGTGGAGGCCACCGCCGACGGCTCCGCGCCGCGGACGTACGCGTCGAGGCGTTCGACCCCGGCGGCGTACGACTCCCGGCTGGCGGCCTGCATCAGCGGGCCCCCGTGCTCTCGAGACCGCTCAGGAACCGGTCGACGGTGCCCTTGCGACGCGCCTCGTCGGCCAGCGACTCACCGACGATCTTGCTGGCCAGGTCCACCGCGATGGTGCCCATCTCGGTGCGCAGCTCGCGCACGATGGTGGCCCGCTCGGCCTGGAGCTGCTCCTTGCCGGCGGCGATGACCCGGTCGGACTCCTCGCGCGCCTTGGCGAGGATGTCCTGACGGATGCCCTCGGCGTCGGCCCGGGCGTCGTCCCGGATCCGGGCGGCGTCGGTACGCGCCTCGGCGAGCTGGGCGCGGTACTGCTCGAGCAGCTGGTTCGCCTCGGCCTGGGCGGCCTCGGCGCGCTTGATGCCGCCCTCGATCGCGTCCACCCGGGCCTGGAACGTCTGCTCCATGCGCGGGAAGACGAACTTCATCAGCACGAAGCAGAGGACACCGAAGGCGACCAGCCCGACCACGATCTCCTGCCAGACAGGGATGATCGGGTTGTGGGTCGTCTCACCACCCTCAGCGGCGAGGAAGAACATGGAAAACCTCCCGGTCAGAGGGGTTGGGTCAGCCGGCCCAGATGAAGCCGAACGCGATGCCCAGCAGCGCCAGGGCCTCGATGACGGCGAAGCCGATCCAGACGTACGGAAGGGTCATCCGGGACGACTCCGGCTGGCGGGCGGTCGACTGGATGTAGGCCGAGAAGACCAGGCCCACGCCGATGCCCGGGCCGATGGCCGCGAGACCGTAGCCGATGGCGGCGGTGCTGCCCTCTACCGCGGCGTAGATGTCCATTGGTTGGTTCCTCCTGGTTATCACGCGTGACTCTCACGCGGGACGACAACGGTTGGTGCGAAAGATCGGATCAGTGCTCGTCGGCGAGCGCGCCCTGCACGTAGCTGGCGGTCAGCACCGTGAAGACGTACGCCTGCAGACAGATCACCAGGAACTCGAGGAAGGTCAGCGCGATCGTCATCACCCAGGACAGCACCGAGACCGGCGCGAGCCAGACGTTGGCGCTGAGCATGGCGAAGCCGCCGAGCGTGAAGACCAGCAGGAGCATGTGGCCGGCGAACATGTTCGCGAAGAGACGGACGGCGAGCGAGAAAGGCCGGACGAGGAAGGTCGAGAAGAACTCGATCGGGATCAGCAGCGGCAGGATGTACCACGGCGCCGGCGGGATCAGAGAGTTCTTGAAGTACTTCACGAAGCCGTGGTGCCGGATGCCGACGAAGTTGAACATCAGGTAGCTGATCACGGCGAGGATGGCCGGGAACGCGATGTGCGAGTTCGGCGAGATCTGGAAGAACGGCACGATCGCGAAGAAGTTCGTCAGCAGGATGAAGCAGAAGAGCGTGGTGAAGTACGGCGCGAACCGCACCCCCGCGTGCCCGATCATGTCCACCGCGATGTTGTTGCGGACGAAGCCGTAGATCGACTCGGCGAACCACTGCTTCTTGGTGGGGACGAGCTGCGGCTTCCGGTAGCTGACCAGGAAGAAGATGATCAAGATGCCGACGGCGACCCACACCATCGCCGTGATCTTGGTGAACCAGTACGAGTTCTCCGCACCCCAGGGCAGGATGCTGGGCAGGTAGAAGTCCCCCACGCTCGGTGGGAATTCCGCCTGGCCCTGAGCCAGGACGTTCGCCTGTCCGAACACCGCGTCCCTTCCTAAGTAGGCGTGCCCAGCCGGCGGACGACCAGGATGATGCCCCCGGCCATGCCGAGCACGACCCCGATGCCGGTGGCGACGCCGCCGGTATCGAGCCAACGGTCGACCAGCCAGCCGACGAAACCCCAGACGAGCATGCCCCCGATGAGGTATGAGAGCGCGGTCCAACCCTGACCGGCACCGGACGGAACGTCGCCCGAGCCGCCAGCGTTGGGGGGTTTCTGGTCACCGGCCATGACGGGGCGAACGATATCAGCAAGGCAGAAGAGGTTGTGCCTCACCCCCCGCACAACCTGGTTGTGTGGGACACGGGCGGGCGAAGTCGTCTGGAGGCACCGTACTCCTCCCGCGCCACTGAGAGAATGACCGATCGCGGACGCTGTGGCGCGTCGTCCGAAGGATGGGACGGCGTCAGCGCGCGACCCGTCGCGCGTGGACGGTGGCGAGCCACCAGATGTGCACGCCGGTCCAGATCACCACGCCCGCCGCGAGGCCCAGGCAGAACGGGATCAGCCCCGGCCAGCCGGTGGAGGCGACCAGCACCAGCACGCCGCCGAGCGCGGTCATCTTGGCCACGTAGAGGCCCAGCCCGAACGGCAGCACGAGCTGCGGGTCGCGGGCGTCGGCCCAGGCCAGCACCACGGTGGTGAGCGTGTAGCTGGCCGCCGTGACGGCCACCCCGCCGGCCGCGCCGAGCGCGCCGTCCGCGCCGCGCCACGCCCCGCCGGCCACCGCCGCCACCGCCGCCAGCACGGCCACCGCGGCCAGCAGGACGGGCAGGTGGCGCAGTCGCCACCCACGGTCCGCGACCGCCTCCGCCGCGCGCGTCCCCGACTCAGCCACGGGGGTACGCCGGCAACACCGTGGTCATCTGCCGCTCCCTCGCGTTCTCCACAGCGAAGGAGTCTACGGAGCCGCACACTGGAACCCGTGAGATGCCTCGTCACCGGTGCCACCGGCTACATCGGCGGGCGCCTCGCGCCCCGCCTCCTGACCGACGGGCACACCGTGCGCTGCCTGGCCCGCAAGGCCGGGCGGCTGCGCGACGTGCCCTGGGCCGCCGAAGCGGAGATCGTCGAGGGCGACCTGCGCCGACCGGAGACGCTGCCGGCCGCGTTCGAGGGCGTGGACGTCGCGTACTACCTGGTCCACTCGCTCGGTCAGCGTGATTTCGAGGCGGCCGACCGGGAGGCGGCGACGAACTTCGCCGAGGCGGCGCGTGCCGCTGGCGTACGCCGGATCGTCTATCTCGGCGGGCCGGAGCCGGCGGAACGGGCGGAGGTGCCCTCGGCGCACCTGCGCTCCCGGGCGGAGGTGGCCCGCATCCTGCTCGACAGCGGCGTGCCGACCGCGGTGCTGCGGGCCGCGGTGATCATCGGCTCCGGTTCGGCCTCGTTCGAGATGCTGCGCTACCTGACCGAGCGGCTGCCGGCGATGGTCACCCCCCGCTGGGTACGCAACCGGATCCAGCCGATCGCGGTCCGGGACGTGCTGCGCTACCTGGCCGGCTGCGCGCACCTGCCGCCCGAGGTGAACCGTGGCTTCGACATCGCCGGCCCGGACGTGCTGACGTTCGCGCAGATGATGCAGCGCTACGCCCGGGTGGCCGGGCTGCGACCGCGGCTCATCGTGCCGGTGCGTCCGCTCACCCCGGGGCTCTCCTCCCACTGGGTCGGCCTGGTCACCCCGGTCCCGAACGCGATCGCCCGGCCGCTGGTGGAGAGCCTGATCCACGAGGCGGTGGCGCACGAGCACGACATCGCCAGGTACGTGCCCGACCCGCCCGACGGGCTGACCGGCTTCGACCAGGCGGTCGGTCTGGCGCTGGCCAAGGTGCGCGACGCGCAGGTGGAGACGCGCTGGTCGACCGCGAGCGGGCCGGACGCGCCGGCCGAGCCGCTGCCGTCGGACCCGGACTGGTCCGGCGGCACGGCCTACACCGACCTGCGGGAACAGGCGGTGAGCGCCCCACCGGCGGCGCTGTGGCGGGTCATCGAGGGCATCGGCGGCGAGCACGGCTGGTATTCCTTCCCGCTGGCCTGGTCCGTGCGCGGCTGGCTGGACCGGCTGGTCGGCGGCGTGGGGCTGCGCCGGGGCCGGCGCGACCCGCACCGGCTCCAGGTCGGCGAGGCGCTGGACTTCTGGCGGGTGGAGGAGATCGTCCCGGGTGAACTGCTGCGGCTACGCGCCGAGATGCGGCTGCCCGGCCGGGCCTGGCTGGAGATGCGCGCCGAGCCGGCCGAGGGCGACCACAGCCGGTACGTCCAGCGTGCCGTCTTCCTCCCGCACGGCCTGCCCGGGCACCTCTACTGGGCCTCGGTCGTCCCGTTCCACGCCGTCGTCTTCGGCGGCATGGCCCGCAACATCGCCCGCAACGCCGAACACCCCACCGGTTAGGCGGGGCCCCTTGTTATCGCCAGGCGTTAACAAGGGGCCCCGCCTTACACGTCAGTTGCCGGTGCGGGGGGTGGTGTGCTGGAAGGCGACTGACTCGCCCGGGGGGACGAAGTCGCGGACGGGCTGGTCACGCAGGGCCCAGGCGAGGACGCGGCCGACGGCGGCGATCTGCCGCTTCTGCACGCCGCCGCCGACCGCGTCGCGCGGGTCGTCCGGGTTCGCGGCGATGGTGGCCACCGCGAGCTGCGGGGTGAACGCGACCACGGTCTCCGTGGCGTTCCGCTCCGAACTGCCGGTCTTGCCGGCCAGCGGGCGGCGCAGACCGGGAGCCAGTTCCTCGGCCGTGCCGCCGGCACACCTGCGGTACATCGACTGGTCGCCCACCGGGCAGCGGCTGGCGTCGGCCGCCGCGCGGGCCACCTCGGTGTCCAACACCTGCCGGCAGTCGGCGTCCCCGGCGGCCACCCGCCGGCCGGTCGCGTCAGTGATGGAGACGACCGGGGTGGGCCGGCACCAGGTCCCCTCGGCGGCCACCGTGGCGTACGCGTTGGCCAGGTCGAGCGGCGTGGTGGCGGAGACGCCGAGGGTGAACGGTCCCCAGTTCGCCGCCCCGTCCCGGGCCATCTTCGCGTCCTGCGGCGCGCGGAACACGATGCCCAGCCGCTGGGCCATCTCGACCACCCGGTCCGCGCCGACCCGCTCGGTCAGCCAGGCGAAGTAGGTGTTCACCGAGCGGCCGAACGCGTCCCACATGTCGCGGTCGCCGTCCATCCAGTACGTGTTGGCGTTCGCCGGGCACCACCGGCCGCCGCAACTGGCCGGGCCGCCGGAGACCGGGTACTTCGTGACGTACACCCGGGGGGCGTCGAACTCGGTGTCCAGCGGCAGCCCGGACTCCAGCGCGGCCAGCAGCGCGAACAGCTTGAACGTGGAGCCGGCCTGGTAGCCGGTGATGTCGCCGCCCCCGGCCACGAGCTGGTTGACCGTGTTCGGGTAGTTCTGCTGCCCGGCCGGGTTGTCGCCCACGCCGTAGCCGCGGTTGACCGCCATGGCCAGCACCCGTCCGGTGCCGGGCTGCACCACCGCGGTCGGCGCGGCCCGCGCGATCGTCTCCGGGTAGATCGTCCGTACCTGCTCGCTCGCCTTGGCCTGCACGTCCGGGTCGAGCGAGGAGACGATCGACCAGCCGCCCCGGCGCAGCGTGCGCTGCCGTTCGTCGACGGTCTTGCCGAACGCCGGCTGGGCGTTCCACCACTGGGTGAACCAGTCGCAGAAGAAGCCCCAGTCGTTGTGGCCGGCGGGCACCGCGGCGCAGTCGTTCGGGGTGGCGCTGGGCTTGAGGGCCAGTTCGGCGTCCTTGGCCGCGGTCGCCTCCGCCTCGCTCGCCCGACCGGTCTCCACCATCCGGTCCAGCACGTACGCCCGGCGGTCCAGCGCCGCCCCGGCGTCGCCGTTGATCGGGTCGTCGTGGTCCGGCGCCCGCACCAGCCCGGCGAGCAGCGCGGCCTGGGCGAGCGTGAGCCGGTCCGGCGTGGTGGAGAAGTAGCGCTTGCTGGCGGCGGCGATGCCGTACGCCCCGGCGCCGAAGTACGCGATGTTCAGGTAGCGCCCGAGGATCTCGTCCTTGCCGACCTGGCGTTCCAGCGTCAGCGCGTACCGCATCTCGCGGATCTTGCGGCCGGCGGTGATCTCGGTGGCCGCGGTCCGCTGCGCCTCGGTCAGCCGGGGGTCACCGGCCAGCGCGTTGCGCACGTACTGCATGGTCAGCGTGGATGCGCCCTGCCGGGTGCCCTCCGTGCGGTTGGCCGTCAACGCCCGCAGCACGCCCCGCACGTCGACGCCGTGGTGCTCGTAGAAGCGCACGTCCTCGGCGGCCACGATGGCGTCCCGCATCACCGGCGCCACGTCGCCGACCGGCACGTCCACCCGGTCCTCGACGTAGAACGAGGTGATCAGCGTGCGGCCGTCGTTGGCGTACAGGTTGGCGCGTTGCGCCGGTTGCGGCGCCCGGAGCGCCTCCGGCAGCTCGGTGTACGGCATCAGGTTCTTCACGCCCAGCCCGAAGACCAGCGCGGCCGGCAGCGCGGCGGCGGCCAGGGCCAGCCCGGCGAGCACGCCGGCGAGCAGCACGGTGAACAGCTTGTCGAGATGGGCGCGGTTCATCAGCTCTCCCCGCAGGAGCCGGCCGTACGGACCCGTCAAGAATGACCGGATTTGCCGTTTTTGCCGGCACCTTCAATGAAATGCGCAGGAAGTTCGCGAGAAAGGATGAACCTCAGGGCAGCAACGCGGCGGCCAGCGGCTGGACCGTCTCCTCGATCTCGTCGGCCACCCGGCTGAAACACTGGTCGCCCCGGCCCCACGGGTCGTCGAGGTCGTCGGTGGGCAACGCCGGGTCGCCCTGTCGGGCCGCGTCGGCGGCGGCCACCAGCGCCATCCCCCGGGCGTGCACCGCCTCCGGCGTCGGCCCGGCGGGCGGCAGGGCGGACCGGTCCAGCCCACCCAGCAGCCGGCCGAACTCGCCCAGCACGAACGTGCGCCCGGCGGCGTCCGGCCGCAGCGCCACCACGTACTCCTGCTGGTCGGCGGTGGCGGTGAGCACCAGGTCGGCGGCGTCGATCAGATCCGAGCGCAACCGCCGCGCGGCGAACCCGGCCACGTCACCACCGCGCGCGGTCACCTGCCGCGCGGCCGGCGGGTTCATCTCCTCGCCGGCGTGCCAGCCGCCGGTGCCGGCGCTGTGGCTGTGCACCAGCGCGTCCGAGCCGGCCGGGTCGACGTCGAGCCGGGCCAGCCGCTCCCGCACGGCGAGCAGCAGCAGCCGCTCGGCCATCGGCGACCGGCAGATGTTGCCCATGCAGACGTGCAGGACGGTGAAGGGCGGCACTCAGACCCCCCGCTCGTCGAGGAGCTCCGGCGCCACCTCGCGCAGCTTCGCCACCGACACCGCGCCCTGGCGCAGCACCCGCGGCACCTCGCCGGTCAGGTCGACGATGGTGCTCGGCACCGGGTCCACCGCCGGCCCGGCCTCCAGGTACGCCCGGACGCCGTAACCGAGCTGGTCGCGGGCCTCCTCGGCGGTCAGCGCGGCGGGCTGGCCAACCTTGTTGGCCGAGGCGACCGCCATCGGACCGGTCTCCCGCAGCACCTCCAGGGCGACCGGGTGCAGCGGCATCCGCACTGCCACCGTGCCGCTGGTGTCGCCGAGGTCCCAGGCCAGGCTCGGCGAGTGCTCCACCACGATCGTCAACGCGCCCGGCCAGAACGCCTCGACCAGGTCGCGGGCCACCTGGGGCAGCGAGAAGACCAGGCCGTCGAGGGTGTGCCGGGAGCCGATCAGCACCGGCGGCGCCTGCCGGGTGCCACCCTTGGTGTCCGCCAGGGCCTTCACCGCGTACGGCGTGAACGCGTCCGCCCCGATGCCGTAGACCGTGTCGGTCGGCAGGACGACGAGTTCCCCGTTCTTGACGGCCTCGATGGCAGCGGCGATGCCGCGGTCCCGGTCGGCGGGCGACCGACAGTCGTAGAGCATCACGAGGAGTCAGTCTGCCACGCCGCGCCGGGGTCGGCGTGTCGGCCGTCCGCCCGCCGGGACGCGGTCGCCCAGCGGGGCCGCCCGGCCAGGTCCCGGTGCTCCGCCACGTGCTCGTACCGGCCGTCGCCGGCGAGCAGGGCCGGCACCGCCGTGGCGTGCGTGTCGTCGTGCTCGACGCCGATCACCCCGCCCGGACGCAGCAGCGTCGCGGCGCGGGCCACCACCGGCCGGATCACGTCCAGCCCGTCCGCGCCGCCGAACACCGCCTCGTCCGGGTCGTGGCCGGCCACCTCCGGCGGCACGGTCACCGCGCGCGGCACGTACGGCGGGTTGCACAGCAGCACGTCGACGCGGCCGGCCAGGTCCGCCAGCAGGTCCGGATCGGTGACGTCGGCGACCACCACCTCGACCGGCCGGTCCCCCGCGTCGGCCCGCCCGGCCGCGTTGCGCCGCAGCCAGGCCAGCGCGGCCGGGGAGCGTTCCACCGCCACCACCCGGGCCGCCGGCACCTCCTGGGCGACCGCGAGCGCGATCGCGCCGGAGCCGCTGCACAGGTCGACCACGAGCGGCGCGGCGAGCCGCCGGGCCACCTCGACCCCCCAGCCGGCGAGCAGTTCGGTCTCCGGGCGGGGCACGAACACCCCCGGCCCGACCGCCAGCTCCAGGTGCCGGAAACCGGCCGCGCCGGTGAGGTGCTGCAACGGCTCCCGGGCCACCCGCCGGTCGAGCAGCGCGGCCAGGCGTTCACGTTGGACCGCGGTGAACCCGTCGGCCAGCGCCAGCCGGCCGCGCGGCACCCCCAGCACGTACGCGGCCAACTGCTCGGCCTCCGCCCGCGGCGCCGCCACCCCGGCGGCGGCCAGTGTCCGGGCCGCCCGGGCGATCATCGGCGAGACCCGTTCGCGTTCTGTCCCTTCGGACGGGTGTTGCGGGAGTGTGCTCACGCAATAATCATGAAGCGTCGCGGGTCGCCACACGAGCGGGTGCGTCCGGGCGCACACGTCAGGGAGGTCGCGAGTGGGCTGGCTCGACCAGGTCGAGGACCAGGTTGACGCCCTCCGACGTGCCCGGGCGTTGCAGGAGGCGAGCCGTTCCGCCGAGGCGTGCGTGCTGCTCGATCGCGTGATCCGCACCACCGACGATCCGTACGCCCGCGCCGACGCGCTTGTGCAACGCCTGTCCGCGCTGATCAATCTCGGTCGGACCGCCGAGTTCACCAGGGCCGTCGAGGACGCCTCCGCCGCCGTGCGTGACCTGGCCGAGCCCTACCTGCACGGGCACCTCAACGCGCTGGCCGCGCTCGCCGCCCACCACCAGGGCGCGCTCGACCGGTGCGTGATGCACCTGGTCCGGGCCGCCCGCGCGCTCGGCGCCGACGACACGCCGGACCGGGACACCGCCTGGGGCTGGCACGACCTGGCGATGGCGTACTCGTACCTCAGCTTCCACGGCCACGCGCTCGGCGCGATCGAACGCGCCCGCGAGGTCGGACTGAGCGCGGGCATTCCGGAGGAGACGTTCGCCGCGCCGGGGATCCGACTGCGCAACGCGGTGGCCCTGGACCACAACGGCGACAGCGACGGCTGCCTGCGGGTGCTGCGCGACGTGGCCGGTGACCTGGCCCGGTTCCTGCGCGGTGGGCAGGCCGCCAACCTGCGGCCCAGCAGCCTCACCGCCTACGGCTACGCCGCCGCCCGTCGCGCCGCGCTCGGCGACCGGGTGGAGTCGGCCGGGGACGCCGACCCGAACCGCCTGCTCGGCCACGGCGGGGACAGCGCCCGCGCCCGCGACCTGCGCCAGCTCGGTCAGGTCTGCCTGGCGGTCGCCGCCGGCCGGCCGATCGAGGCGGTCACCCGGCTGGACACGGTCCGGGCCTCCGACGAGACGCTCGGCGCGGCCGAACCGCCCCGGCTGCGCAGCATCGCGCTGGCCCGGGCCGGCGACCACGCCGGCGCGCACCGCGCCGACCGGCACGCGTTCCGGCTGGCCGCCCGGCGCAGCGACCGCCTGCGCGACGTCTACATCGACGGCATCGCCGCCCGGATCGACCACGAGGAGATGCGCCGCGAGGCCGCCCGGTACGAGGGCGAGGCGCTCACCGACCCGCTCACCGGCCTGCCCAACCGACGCCGGCTGGAGCGTTACCTCGGCGCGGTGGTGTCCCGGGGCGAGCGGGTGGTGATCGGCGTCTGCGACCTCGACGGGTTCAAGGCGGTCAACACGCGGCACGGCCACCACTCCGGCGACCTGGTGCTGCAACGGGTGGCCGGCGTGATCAACCGGGTGATGCGGCGGGGCGACTTCGTGGCCCGCTACGGCGGCGACGAGTTCGTCGTGGTGCTCCCCGACACCGTCATGCCGGAGGCGGTCGAGGTGGCCCGGCGGATCGAGGCAGCCGTACGCACCGAGGACTGGGACACCCTGGTCCCGGGCACCCCGGTCGGGGTCACCATCGGGTTCGCGGAGGTCGACGGCAGCACCACGATCAGCGTCCGGGAGGCGTTGGGCGCCGCGTTCGAGCTGGCCGACCGGGAGATGCTGCGCGCGAAGGACCGCCTCCGCGCCAGCTGAGGTGTGTAAGGCGGGGCCCCCTGTCAACGCCTCCGGTATAGGCGGGCGCCCCGGTTGATGCGCCGGCGGTCGGTCAGCGGCGGGACAATTCGGTCTCGCCGGCCAGCCGGGCCGCGCGGTCCGCCTCGGTCAGCGCGTCGAGCACCCCGTCCAGTTCGCCGGCCAACGCCAGATCGAGGTTGTACGCGGTGTAGCCGATCCGGTGGTCGGTGATCCGGTTCTGCGGGAAGTTGTAGGTGCGGATCCGCTCCGACCGGTCCACGGTGCGGACCTGCGCCTTGCGGGCGTCCGAGGCGGCGGCGTCGGCCTGCTCCTGGGCCGCGGCGAGCAGCCGGGCGCGCAGGATCCGCATCGCCTGCTCGCGGTTCTGGAGCTGCGACTTCTCGTTCTGGCAGGACACCACGATGCCGGTCGGGACGTGGGTGATCCGGACCGCCGAGTCGGTGGTGTTGACCGACTGGCCGCCGGGCCCGGACGAGCGGAACACGTCGATCCGCAGCTCGTTCGCGTCGATGGTGACGTCCACGTCCTCCGCCTCGGGCAGCACCAGTACGCCGGCCGCGCTGGTGTGGATCCGGCCCTGCGACTCGGTCACCGGGACGCGCTGCACCCGGTGCACGCCCCCCTCCCACTTGAGCCGGGACCAGACGCCGTTGCCGCCCTCGGGCACGCCCTTGGTCTTGATCGCCAGCGAGACGTCCTTCACACCGCCGAGGTCGGAGTCCTGGGCGTCGATCACCTCGGTGGTCCAGCCCCGGCGCTCGGCGTACCTGGTGTACATCCGCAGCAGGTCACCGGCGAACAACGCCGACTCCTCACCGCCCTCGCCGGCCTTGATCTCGACGATCACGTCCTTCGCGTCGTGCGGGTCACGCGGGATGAGCAGCTCGGCGAGCCGTTCCTCGAGCGCCGGCAGGGTGGCCGCGATGGTGTCCGCCTCGGCGGCGAACGCCGGGTCCTCGGCGGCCAGTTCGCGCGCGGCGACCAGGTCGGCACGGGCCTGCTCCAGCTCGCCGGCCGCCTTGTGCAGCGGCACCAGCTCGGCGTAGCGCCGGCCGACCCGCCGGGCGGTGCCCTGGTCGGCGTGGATGGCCGGGTCGGCCAGCCGCTTCTCCAGTTCGGCGTACTCGTCGAGGAGGGCGGCCAGGCGCTCACTGCTCATGCTGCGGATGCTCCTTCGGACGACAGGACGACTCGACGACGGGACGACACGACACCGGCGGAAAACGGACGAACGCCCGTGTCCGGCACGGAGCCGGACACGGGCGTCGTCGACGGAGCTACTTGGCCTTCTTGGCCTGAACCTTGGCGTACTTCTGCTGGAACTTCGCGACCCGACCGGCGGTGTCCAGCACGCGCTGCTTACCGGTGTAGAACGGGTGGCAGGCGCTGCAGGTCTCGACGCTGATGGCGCCGCCCTTGGCGGTGCTGCGGGTCGTGAACGTGTTGCCGCAGGAGCAGCGGACCTCGGTGGTCGCGTACTCCGGGTGGATGTTGGGCTTCATGTCGCCTCGGTCCTTTCGTGGGTGGTCGCCGGGTCGCCGTCGGTGTGCCCCGTCGTGGTGACGGGCTCGGGCGTGAACCGGAACCGGTGGCCGATTGACCAGTGTGCCATGGGCGTCGGCCGGCCGGCACAGCAGGTCCGCCCGCCACAACGCCCGACCACCTCCCCGCATTCCCGCCCACCGCCGGGGCATGCGCGCGCCCCGCCGGCCGGGCTCCTCCCCCAGGACGAGGAGCCCGGCCGGGGGACCTACGCGGCGGGGCGCGCCTGCGCCGCCGCGGTGGTGGTCACCGTGGCCTCGGCGCGGACGCCGTTGACGGTGACCGTGAGCAGGATCCGTGCGCCGGCACGCAGCGCGGTGAGCTGACCGGTCGACGGGTCGAACCGGGCCACGTGCCACGGGCGTACCCCGGTCGCGCCGCCGACGTGCAGGTTGGGCGAGCCCGCCCAGTCGGCGCTCACCGGCGGCCCCACCGGCACCTGCCGGCCGCCGGGCTGGGTGAGCGTGGCGACGACGGCCGCGGGGGCGCCGAGGCGCACCTGCGCCGGCGCGTCCAGCGCGAGCCGGTCGACGTGGGCGTGCGTCTCCGCGGCCACCCACTCCGGCCCCTCGGCGAGCGGGTCGCGGCGGGCCCGCTCCGCCTCCCGTGCGGTGACCGGGTCCACCCCGAACTCGGTCCAGCCGGTGAAACCGCCCAGCCCGGCCGGGGTGGACGGGTCCTTGCCCGCGTTCCCGTTGATCACGTACGGGACGCCGTCCACCCGGTCGGCGTGGAACGTGCCGACGTGCCCGTTGACCATCAACGCGCCCTTGCCGGTGCGGTGCTGGAAGTCGGCCAGCCACTGCTCGACGAGCGCGGCCTCCTTCCGGTCCCCGAGCTGGCTGGCCTTGACCGGGCTCGGGTCGCGCGGCGGGTGGTGGAACAGCACCGCCACCGAGCCGACGGCGCGGTCGGCAGCCGCCTCGTCAAGCGTCCGGCGCAGCAGCTCCACCTGGTCGAAGCCGCCCCCGCGCAGCGAGCCGCTGGCCGTGCTCAGGGTGAGGAACCGGGTGCCCCGGTGGTCGAAGACACGCTTGGTGTCCCCGAACACGCTGCGGAAGTTGTCGATCGGGGCGCCCATGATCTCGTGGTTGCCCGGCACGTAGTGGTAGGGCACCTCGCCGCCCAGTTCCTCGTCCAGGATCCGCTTGGCCAGCGCGAAGTCCGCCGGGTACGCGGTGTCCACGAAGTCGCCGTCGATGATCAGGAAGTCCGGCCGGGCGGCGCGGACCTCGCGCAGCGTACGGCGGGCCTGGGCGACCAGCTCGCTGTCCGGGTCGGCGGCGACGAACTGGGCGTCGGAGAGCACCGCGAAGCGCCAGGGCGCGCCGTCGACGGTGCCGTCGCGCAGCACCACCCGGTCGGTGCGGTTCGGCTCCGCGGGCGCCTGCACGTCCGGCGGCACCCGGGCCACCAGGTCGTCGATGACCACCTCGCTGCGGTACTGCTTCGCCGGGTCGGTCTCGGCCACGTAGAACCGGCGCACCCGCACCGGGTACTGCACGCCGGGCGGCACCGCGAACTCGACGTACTTCCAGCCGGTCCAGTCCAGGTACGGGCCGCGCAGCACGAACTGGGTGTCCTGCGCGTCGTGCAGGTGCAGGCTCGGCCACTCGCCGGTGCCGTTCGCCTTGATCCACATGCCGAACGCCTGCGGCTGGCCGGGCACGTCGATCCAGGCCGGCGGGTCGGCGTACGCGGCCCGGGTGCCGGTGGACTGGCTGAAGTCGTACGACATCTTCAGGCCGGCGCCGGTGTGCCCGTCCGCCGGGGCGACCGCGCCGGCGGCCCGGGCCTGGCTGAACCGCCAGGACGCGGCGTCGTCGAAGCCGGCCACCGGCACGTCGGTCAGCCCGACCGTCACCGGCAGCACCGTGCGGTGCCCACCGACGAGGGCGGTGACAAGCGCCGAGCCGGACCCGCCGAGCGCCGTCACGGACAGGTTGCCGTCGGCGGTGGGGGTGACGGAGAGCAGGTCGTGGTCGTACTCCAGCTTCAGGTCGGCCGGCTCGATCGGCGCGGTGTTGCCCTCGGCGTCGTAGCCGACCACGCCGAACAGGCCGGTGTCGCCGGCCCCGTCGAGGCCGACCCGGTCGACGGTGGCGTCGATCCGCGCCAGTGGGCCGAGCACGGTCAGGTCGAGCGTGCCCCGGGCCCGTCCGCGCGCGGCGGTGACGGTGCTCCGGCCGGGGCTGCCGGCCCGGAAGATCCCGTCGCCGTCCACCCGGCCGTGGGTGGCGCGCCAGCGCGGCTCGCCGGCCGCCGGCCCGTACGTCTCGTCGTGGCCGGCGGCGGTGAGCCGGCGGGTGAGGCCCGGGAAGACCCGGTCCGGCCGGCCGCCTCGGACCGGGGCGACGCCCGGCGCGGCGGTCGGGTCGCTCGCGGTCTCCAGCCAGTACCCGGTGAGCCGGCCGCTGCCCTTCGGCGCGTAGACGGCCAGCCCGTTCGGCACCGGCCGCTCGCTGCCGTCGGAGGGGCTGTTCTCCACCTGGACCGCCGCCGCGCCGGGCTCCCGGGCCAGCAGCGTGGAGGAGCCGCCGCCGTCGAGGTTGAGCGCGTTCGCGGCACCCAGCTCGACCATCATCCGGCCCATCTCGGTCTGGGTGACACCGCGGCTGTCCACCTGCCGGCCGTCCACCGTCAGCATGATCATCCGACGTCCGTCGGCGGAGAAGCCGACCGACGTACGCGGGGCCAGCGACTGGTCGGCGATGCTCTGCACCACGCCGTCCCGGACCAGCACGCTCCCGCCGCCCACCGCGGCGCGCAGGTCGCCGCCGTCGGAGGCGCGCGGACGCCAGGACAGGTCCACCGCGTCGCCGGGACGCAACGCGGCGAGCGCGTCCGCCCCGGCCTCCCGGCCGAGCAGCACCGTGCTGCCGGCCGGGATCGGCCCCTCCCCCGCCGTGGTGGCGACCGTGGCCACCCGCCCGCCGGTCACCGTCACCTCGACCACCCGCGCCGCGCCGTCCACCGCGCGCTGCCGGGGGTACGCGCCCCAGAGCGGCGTGAACACGCCCACGCCGTCGCGCTGCACCATGTTGTTGAACTGGGTCAGCGGCACCGGGCCGGCGGGCAGCGCGGCGGTGCCCTCGAAGCCGACCTCGACCACCCGGCCGATGCCGCCGGCGCTGATCCCGACCGCGTTGGGGTGCCCGGCGATCGGCGACTGCACCAGCTCACCGGAGCGGATGCCGACGCCCTGGGCGGCACCGGAGTTGTTGATGTCGAAGAAGTCGCCGTTGACGGCCGCCACGGCACGGGACCGGTCCACCGCCGCGCGCAGCGGCTCGTCCCGGGTGACCGCGCCGGAGTTGACGTAGTCCACGGTCAGCCCGCCGGACAGGTCGGCGGTGAGCGCGTCGGCCCGCAGCCAGCCGGCGGCGTCGTACCTGTCGAAGGAGGTCAGGTCGAGACCGGGCGCGACCGGCCGGGTCGTCTTCGCGGTCTCCAGGCCACCGGCGGGTTCCACCGCGGCCAGCGTGACCGCCGACTCGGGTCGGGAGGAGGCCGCCGGCGCGTCCTCGGCCGCCGTGCCCGTGGGGGTCGCCGTGCCCGGGGTCGCCGTGGTCCACGGCGTGGCCTTGGTCGAAGGGGTGGCCGCCGCGGCCGGCGGCATCGGCGCGGCGAGGGTGAGCAGCGGCGTCAGCAGCAGGACGCCGGCGGAACGGATGGATCGACTGCGCAGTCGCATGGACGACAGTCAACCCGACTCTGAACAGAAGTTTCAATACCTCGCGGCTGAACCGTAGAAAAACTTCAGCAGGCCGGTGGGTCGCCCGCCCGACCCGGTACGCGAACGAGGGGCACGGCCGGTGGCCGTGCCCCTCGTCGTCGGTCCGTCAGGTCACTCGCCCGGAGTGGACTTCGCGATCTGCATCAGGAACTCGATGTTGGTGCGGGACTGCTTGAGCCGGTCCAGCAGCAGGTCGAGCGCGGCCTGCGAGTCCAGCGAGTGCAGCACCTTGCGGAGCTTGTGGATGATCGCCAACTCCTCCGGCGCGAGCAGGACCTCCTCCTTGCGCGTACCGGTGGGGTTGATGTCGATCGCCGGGAAGACGCGCTTGTCGGCGATCTTCCGGTCCAGCTTCAGCTCGGCGTTGCCGGTGCCCTTGAACTCCTCGAAGATGACCGTGTCCGCCATGGAACCGGTCTCCACCAGCGCCGTGGCGATGATGGTCAGCGAGCCGCCGTTCTCGATGTTGCGGGCCGCGCCGAGGAAGCGCTTCGGCGGGTAGAGCGCGGTGGAGTCGATACCACCCGACATGATCCGGCCGCTGGCCGGCGCCGCCAGGTTGTACGACCGACCCAGCCGGGTCACCGAGTCGAGCAGCACGACCACGTCGTGCCCCAGCTCGACCAGGCGCTTCGCCCGCTCGATCGCCAGCTCGGCCACCGTGGTGTGGTCCTGCGGCGGACGGTCGAACGTGGCCGCGATGACCTCGCCCTTGATCGACCGCTGCATGTCGGTGACCTCTTCGGGCCGCTCGTCCACCAGCACCACCATCAGGTGGCACTCCGGGTTGTTGCGGGTGATCGCGTTCGCGATCGCCTGCAGCACCATCGTCTTGCCCGCCTTGGGCGGCGACTGGATGAGCGCCCGCTGCCCCTTGCCGATGGGCATGACCAGGTCGATGACCCGGGTGGTCAGGATGTGCGGCTCGGTCTCCAGCCGCAGCCGCTCCTGCGGGTAGAGCGGGGTGAGCTTGTAGAACTCCGGCCGGCGCTTCGCCTCGTCCGGCTCCATGCCGTTGATGGTGTCCAGCCGGACCAGCGGGTTGTACTTGTCGCGCCGCTGCTCGCCGTCCCGGGCCGCCCGCACCGCGCCGGTGATGGCGTCACCGCGGCGCAGGCCGTACTTCTTGATCTGGGACATCGAGACGTACACGTCGTTCGGGCCGGCCAGGTAGCCGGTGGTCCGGACGAAGGCGTAGTTGTCGAGCACGTCGATGATGCCGGCCACCGGGACGAGCACGTCGTCCTCGCCGACCTGCGGCTCGCGGACGGCACCGCCGTCGCCGTTCTCGCCCCGCTCGCCGCGGCCACGCCGACGGTCCCGGAACCGGCTGCGCCGGCCCCGCCGGCCGCCGCCCTCGTCGTCGTCGTCGTTGTCGCGGTTGTCCCGCTCGGCGCGCTGCCCCCGGTCGTTGCGGTCGCCCCGGTCGTTGCGATCGCTCCGATCGTTGCGGTCGCCCCGATCGTTGCGGTCGCCCCGATCGTTGCGGTCGCCCCGGTCGTTGCGGTCACCCCGCTCGGCACGCTCACCCCGGTCGGCACGCTCGTTGCGGTCGCCCCGGTCGTTGCGGTCGCCCCGCTCGGCACGCTCGCCCCGATCGTTGCGGTCACCCCGCTCGGCCCGGTCGGTGCGCTCACCCCGGTCGCGGCCCCGGCCTTCGGCACGCTCGTCGCGCTCGGCACGCTCGCCGCCGCCATCGGCCCGCTCGCCGCCGCGCTCGGCACGCTCGCCGCCGCGCTCGGCACGCTCGCCGCCGCGCTCGGCACGCTCGCCGCCGCGCTCGGCACGCTCAGCGCCGCGCTCGGCCCGCTCGGTCCGCTCGCCGATCTCGGCGGGCGCCTCCGCGGCGGGTGCCTCGGCCGGACGCGCCTCGGTGGCCGCGGTGGCGGCCCGGGTACGGCGGCCACGGGTGCGGCCCTCGGTCGCCTCGGCGGCCGGCGCCTGCTCGGCGGGACGACGCCCGGCCTCGGCCCGCTCCTCACGGACCTCGGCGTGCACCTCCTCGCGTGCGGGAGCCGCCGCGGCCGCAACCTCGGCCCGCGGTCGAGGGGTACCGGCGGCGGCGCCGCCCTGCCGCTCGGTGATCGCACTGATCAGCTCGCCCTTGCGCATGCGAGCCGTACCAGAGATGCCGAGCGACGCGGCCAGGCTCTGGAGCTCCGGCAGCAGCATCGCCGACAGGCCGGTACCGCTACGCCGACGGCGCGTGGGGGCGGCGGTGGCATCGCCAGCGACGTTGGAAACATCCGACGTCACGTCGGTGGTGTCGCTCAATGGATTCCTTCCCTCGATAGGCCGGGGCTGCCCGGGGTCGTGGAACCAGGTGGCCGGGCGGCCTCGGTGCACCCGCCTCGCATGGACGCGTCGCGGGAGTCTGTAACACAGCAGCAGGGCGGTCTCCCGACTCACCAACCTCGGTGAGCAGGTCTCGCCGTCTGCGGCGACCTGCGGAAACTGCGGTGCGGCGTGGGCCTTGGGCAGGGGTGACGGGCTGACCGCCGAGAGCTTCGGGGGTGCGCCGAACCGCAGGAAGATCGCATGCTTCGCGGCTGTGCTCGGTCTAGAGGGTAATCAACTCTTCCGACCTGCGGCAACAGGGTCCCGCTCGGCGTGTCAAAGTGTACCCCGGAAAACCCGGGCTCCGCTGACATCTGTCGGCAACTCCCACCGGCGCCATTCTGTTCCCGGCTCGAAGCCCGCCGGCACGTCGGAGAGCGCCAGCACGGTCGGGCCCGCCCCACTGATCACGGCAGCCACACCCGCCGCACGCAGCGCGGCGACCAGCCGGGCGCTGGCCGGCATCCCCGGGGCCCGCTGCTCCTGGTGCAGGCGGTCGACGGTGGCCGGCAGCAGCAGAGCCGGGTCGGTGGTCAGCGCGTGCACCAGCAGCGCGGCCCGGCCCGCGTTGGCCGCGGCGTCGGCGTGCGGCACGGTGGCCGGCAGGGCGGCCCGGGCCGCCGCGGTCAGGCCCCGCTCGGCCGGCACGAAGACGGTGGGCCGGACGGCGGACGCCACCGGCAGCGAGACCGCCCGGGCGCCGGACGACTCCGTCCAGGCGATCGTGAAGCCGCCGAGCAGGCACGGGGCCACGTTGTCCGGATGCCCCTCCAGCTCCGCCGCCAGGCGCAGCGTGGCCGCGTCGTCCAGCCGCTGCCCGCCGTCGACCACCAGCGCGCGGGCCGCCAGCACCCCGGCCACGATGGCCGCCGAGGACGAACCGAGACCACGGGCCTGCGGGATCCGGTTGACGCACTCCAGCGCCAGGCCGGCGGGCTGCGCGCCCAGCACGTCGAACGCGGCCCGCATGGCGGTCACCACCAGGTGCCGGTCGTCCGCCGGCAGCTCACCGGCGCCCTCGCCGGTGACCACCACCCGGACGCCGCCGCCGGTCACCTCGGCCGTCACGTCGTCGTGCCGGCCGAGGGCCAGCCCGAGCGCGTCGAACCCGGGGCCGAGATTGGCGCTGGTCGCGGGCACCCGGACCCGGACCGGACCGGAGGCGAAAGTCGTCGGCACCGGCTCATGCTAGGGCCTGGCACCGACACCGCGGCGGACCGCCCGCAGCGTGGGACCGCCGGACGGACCGCCCGTCCCGCCGCACCCGCTCGCCGCCATGGAACGACAGGATCACGCGGGCCAGCAGCACCTCGGTCAACCGGCCGGCGGCTGCGCCGGGTCGGTGAGCGACAGCCGCCGGGTGGCGAACCGCCAGCCGATCGCGTAGACCACGGTGACCAGGCCGCAGCCGGCCAGCACGGTGCGCTCGTCCACCCGGTCCACCACCAGCGCCACCACCAGCTGGCTGAGCGCGATGGCCAGCGTGGCGAGCATCATGTCGGTGGCGAAGACCCGGCCGCGCAGCCGGTCCGGCACCTCGCCCTGGAGCGCGTAGTTGGACAGCACCCAGTTGCTTCCGCCCCCGAGGTGGGCCAGGAAGACCAGCACCAGCACCAGCGGGAACCAGGACACCGCCGAGGCCCCCAGGTAGGCCAGGCCGTACGTCGACATGGACAGCGCCAGGCCGGTGAGCAGCCAGGCCCGGTTGCTGAGCACCCGGCGCATCAGGATCGGGCCGACCAGCGCGCCGGCCCCCCGGGCGGCGAACAGCAGACCGGCGCCGACCGCCCCGACCCCGTACACGCCGGCCAGCAGCGGGAAGACGGTCAGCACGCCGTTGCCCAGGCCGACCGCCGACTTCACCGTCACCAGCGCGAGCACGCGCGGCCGGCGGGCGATGTAGCCGAGCGCCTCGCGGATCGCCGCCGAGGGGCGCGGCACGCCCGCCGCCGGGTCCCGGGGCGCCTGGAGAGGCCGCCGGATGAGCGCGGCCAGCGCCGCCGCCCCGGCCAGGCCCGCCGCGGCCACCCAGAAGCAGGCGTACGGGCCGGCGGCGGCGCTCAGGATGCCGCCGAGCGAGGCGCCGACCACCGCCATCGTGCCCCAGGCCGAGCCGGCGACCGCGTTGGCCGCCGCGAGGTCCACCGGATCGACCACGTTGGGCAGCGCGGCCTGGGCGGCCGGCGAGTAGAACGCCTTCGCCACGGCCACGACCGCGATGGCCAGCAGCGCCAGCCAGGCGGTCCCGGCGCCCCGCACACCGAGCAGCAGCAGGATGCCGGCGAACGCGGCCACATTGGCCGCCATCATCACCTTGCGGCGGTCGAACCGGTCGGCGACGGTGCCCGCGTACGGGAGCAGCAGGGCGGTGGTGCCGGTGTCCACGGCCAGCACCAGCGCGCCCCAGATCCCGCTGCCGGTCAGCTCCGGCAGCAGTACGAGCAGCGGCACCATGACGAACCAGTCGGCGCCGAAGACCACCAGCTCGGCGAGGAACAGGTTGCGGAAGTCGCGGTTGCGGACGAGGACCGAGAGGGTGGGTGACACGCCGGCACCCTATCGGGCGGCTCCCGGGGCGGCGGTGCGACGCAGCAGGTCGGAAACGGTGACGAACGCGTAGCCCCGGGCCCGCAGCCCGGCGATCATGTCGGGCAGGCCGCGGAGCGCGACCAACCGCCGCTCGTCGCCGACGTCGTGGCCGAGCAGGATGGTGCCGGGCCGCACGTCGGCCACGATGCGCCGGGCGTGCCCGGCCGGGTCGTGCGGGAACTCGCTCTCCACCATCTGGAGTGTCCAGAGCACCAGCCGGTAGTCCAGTTGGGCCGCCGCGTACAGCACCGCCCCGCCCAGGTGCCCCCAGGGCGGGCGGAGCAGCCGGGGCGCCGTGCCGGTGGCCGCGGTGATCGCGTCGTGGCTGCGGCGCAGGTCGTCGTGGACCGCCGCGGCGTCCATCCGGGCCAGGTCGTGATGCGCCCAACTGTGGTTGCCCACCTCGTGGCCGCCCATCCGGCCGCGCACCAGCGCGGCGTGCCGGCGGGCCCGCTCCCCGACCAGGAAGAACGTGGCCGGCACCCGGTGCTCGGCCAGGGTGTCCAGCACCATCGGCGTCCACTGTGGCCGTGGCCCGTCGTCGAACGTCAGCGCCACCAGCGGCTCACCGGTGCGGACACCCCACACCACCTGCACGCCGCCCCCGCCGACGTCCTGGCGGCGGTTGCCGAGCGTCGCGCTGGCCGGGCCGCCCGCCAGCGGCAGCCGGCGGTCGGCCACCCACGTGCTCTCCAGGGTCGCGGCGGAACCCATCGCGGCACCGCCGAGCAGCAGCGCCGACCGGCGCAGCAGCGCTCGGCGACCCCACCGGCCCCTGCCGTCCGCCATCGCGCCCCCGCACCCAAAGTAGGCACCAGCTCACCGAGCGTACCGCTCCCGGTGGGTCTCGGCGTGCCCCCGCGTGCGGGAAGTGTGCGAGGGGGCCCCACCTGTGCAGGAGGCGTCAAGCGGGGCCCCCTCCTTTCACTCGGTGGGGGGAAGGGGGGAACGGCGGCTCTTCGGCAGCCGGAGCACCTCGAACTGGTCGGTGCCGTCGACCAGCGCCCCGGACGGGCGGGCCGGCGGCTCGGGCGGACCGTCCCCGCCGCCCACGGTCACCGGCGTCGGGGCCTCGGCCCGCTCGACCAGCTCGGCCGGGCCGGTCGGCTCCGGCACGCCCCGGCGGCGGTCCCGGCGGTCCCGGAACGAGCCCTTGGTGCGCTCGACCATGGTGTAGAGCGTCGGCACCAGGACCAGCGTCAGCAGCGTCGAGCTGAGCAGACCACCGATCACCACGATCGCCAGCGGCTTCGAGATGAACCCGCCCTCACCGGTCAGCCCGAACGCCATCGGCAGCAGCGCGAACACGGTGGCGACCGCGGTCATCAGAATCGGTCGCAGCCGGCGCCGGCCGCCCTCGACCACCGCCTCGGTGACGCCCATGCCCTGTGCCCGGTACTGGTTGATCAGGTCGAGCAGCACGATCGCGTTGGTCACCACGATGCCGACCAGCATGAGCACGCCGATCAGCGCCGGCACGCCCAGCGGCGTCCCGGTGGCCAGCAGCAGCGCGATCGCGCCGGTCGCCGCGAACGGCACCGAGATCAGCAGGATCAGCGCCTGGGTCAGGCTGCGGAACGTGGCCACCATGATCAGGAAGACGATCGCGATGGCGGCCAGCACCGCCAGGCCGAGGTCCGCGAACGCGTCCGCCTGGTCGGCGCTCACCCCGCCGATGACGTACGTGGCACCCGGCACGTCCAGCGCGTCCAGCTTCTTCTGAAGCTCAGCCGTGGTGGCGCCGAGGTTCGAGCCGGTGGCCGTGCCGGTCACCGAGACGCTGCGCTCGCCGTCGATCCGGGTCACCTGCTGCGGCCCGTCGACCTGGTTGACGTCGGCGATCGCGTCCAACGTCACCGGCCCCACCCGCAGCGCCCGCAGCTCCGCCACGCTCAGCGGCGGCTTCGCCCCGCTGCTCAGCACCACGTCCTGCGCCGTGCCGTCCAGCGTGACCTGGCCCAGCGGCACCCCCCGGTACGTCTGCGCGACGAGCTGCCCGACGGCCGCCTCGGTGAGACCCGCGCGGGCCGCGGCGACCCGGTCCACGGTCACCTCGACCCGGGGCACCCGGGTGGCCAGGCCGCTGGTGACGTCCTCGACGCCGGAGGTGCCGGCCATCGCGGCCCGGACCTCCTCCGCCGCTCGGGTCAGCGTCTCCTGGTCGGCGGCCTGCACCACCACCTCGACCTGGTTGGCCGAGGCGTCCTGCCCGCCGCCGAAGGTCAGCTCGCCGACCTCCGGGCCGAGCGCGTCGAACTCCTTGCGCAGCGTCTCCCGCACCGCCTTGGCGTCGGTGTCGCCGGCCAGCGCCAGCGACCAGGAGGCGCTGTCACTGCCGCCGCCCCCGGCCCACGGGTTGTCCCCGCCGCCGGCGCTGACCTGGTAGGTCTCCACGCCCGGCGTACGCTTCAGCACCTCCTCGACGCGGGCGGCAGCCCGGTCGGTGCCGGTGAGCCCGGTGCCGGCCGGCATCTCCTGCCGGATGGCCAGGGTGTCCTGGCCGGAGTCGTCCAGGAAGTTGGTCTCCAGCTTCTGCGCCAGGCCGAACGTGCCCAGCAGCACCAGCAGGCCGAGCGCCACGGTGGCCCACCGGCTCTTCCGCGACCGGGTGGCGAAGCCGATCACCGGCAGGTACGCCCGCTGGAGCGGGCTGCGCAGCTCCTTCTCCTCGGCGGCGCGGCGGGCGGCCTCGTCGTCCGCGCCGCGGCGCGGCCGGAGGAACCAGTACGCCAGCACCGGGATCACGGTCAGCGACACCAGCAGCGAGGCGAGCAGGGCCACCGTCACGGTGATCGCGAACGGCGCGAAGAGCTGCCCGACGAAGCCACCGACCAGGGCGATCGGCGCGAAGACGGCGACCGTGGTCAGCGTGGAGGCGGTGACCGCGCCGGCCACCTCGCGGACCGCGGCCAGGATCGCGTCGCGTTTCTCCTCGCCGTACTCCAGGTGCCGTTTGATGTTCTCCAGCACCACGATGGAGTCGTCCACCACCCGGCCGACCGCGATGGTCAACGCGCCAAGCGTGAGCAGGTTCAGCGAGTAGTCGCCGGCCCAGAGCACGATCAGCGCGACCAGCACCGACAGCGGGATGGAGACCGCGGTGACCACGGTGGACCGCACCGAGAGCAGGAACACCAGGATCACCACCACGGCCATCAGCAGGCCGAGCAGGCCCTCGGTGGTGAGACTCTCGATGGACCGCTCGACGAACGGGGCCTGGTCGAAGACGACGGTCAGCTCCGCGCCGGAGGCGGTCCGCAACTCGGCCAGCCGGTCGCGGATGTCGTGCGAGATGCCGACCGCGTTGCCGTCCGGGCTGGCGGTCACCGCGATGCCCAGGCTCGGCTTGCCGTTGGTGCGGGTGAACGACGTCGCCGGGGCGAGCTGCTGCTCCACCCTCGCCACGTCACCGAGGCGCACCGGCGCGGCCGGCGCGGTGGTGAGCACGATGCCCCGCAGGTCGTCCACCGTGCGGATCGGCGTGCCGACCTGCACCGGCAGCGACCGGTCGCCGTCGGCCAGCGCGCCGGCGGGCACCGCCACGCCGTTCGACTTGAGCGCCGACGCGATGGCGGTCGGGGCCACCCGGGCGGCGGCCAGCTTCGCCGGGTCGGGCGTGATCGTCACCACCTGGTCGCGGGCGCCGGTGACGTCCACCGAACGGACGCCGTCCAGCCCTTCCAGCTCCGGCACCACGGTGGCGCGCAGCTTCTCGGCCAGCGCCCGCTCGTCGCCGTCGCCGGTCGCGGCGACCACCACCGCGGGCAGGTCGTCGGTGCTGCCGGCGATCACCTGCGGGTCGACGCCCTCCGGGAGCTGGGCCCGGTTGATCGCGGTCTCCATCTTGTTGACCACGTCGTCCAGGTCGGTGCCGAACTCGTACTGCACCTGGACGGTGGCCGCGCCCTCGCGCGAGGTGGAGGTGACCTTCTCCAGCCCCGGGATGCCCTGGAGGCTGTTCTCGATCGGCTCGGCGACCTGGGACTCGACGATCTCGGGGGCGGCGCCCGGGTACGGCGCCACGATGAACGCCGCCGGGAATTCCAGCGAGGGCAGCAGCTGCTGCTTCAGCGACGGCACGGCGAACGCGCCGAACGCCGCGGTCACCAACGCGATCAGGGCGATCAGGCCCCGGTTGGCAAGACTGAATCTGGCGAGCAACGACATGGGCGTTGGTCACTCCTGGGAAGGGGTCTGCGGGGTGCCCTGAGTCTGCCGCACCCGGTCCCGCTCCCCGCCTGCGGGGCGGGTGGGTTCAGGCCAGGTCGAGGGAGCGGGCGGCGGCGAGGGCGTCGTTGGCGATGGTCACCGGCGCCGGGGCGGTCGAGATGGCCCACTCCGGGTCCTTCAGGCCGTGGCCGGTGACCGTGCACACCACCCGCGACCCGGCCGGCACCTGGCCGGCGGCGGCCTGCTGGAGCAGGCCGGCCACGCTGGCCGCGCTGCCCAGCTCGACGAAGACGCCCACCTCGCGGGCCAACAGGCGGTACGCGGAGAGGATCTCCCGGTCGGTGACCGAGGAGATCAGCCCACCGGAGGCGTCCCGCGCGTCGACCGCCTTCGTCCAGCTCGCCGGGTTGCCGATCCGGATGGCGGTGGCGATGGTCGACGGCTCGGGCACCACCTGGCCGGTGACGATCGGGGCCGCGCCGGCCGCCTGGAAGCCGAACATCCGGGGGGCCTTCGTGGCGTTGCCGTCGTGCAGGTCCTCGGAGTAGCCCATCCAGTAGGCGGTGATGTTGCCGGCGTTGCCGACCGGCAGGCAGTGGATGTCCGGCGCGTCGCCGAGCGCCTCGACGATCTCGAAGGCGGCCGTTTTCTGGCCGTGCAGCCGGTACACGTTCACGGAGTTGACAAGCGCGACCGGGTAGTCCTGGGCGAGCTTGCCGGCCAGCGCCAGGCAGTCGTCGAAGTTGCCCTGCACCTGGAGCAGCTTCGCGCCGTGCACCAGCGCCTGGGCCAGCTTGCCCAGCGCGATCTTGCCCTGCGGCACCAGCACCGCGCAGGTGATCCCGGCGCGGGCCGCGTACGCGGCGGCCGACGCGCTGGTGTTGCCGGTGGAGGCGCAGATGATCGCCTTGTCGCCGCCCTCGACCGCCTTGGAGACGGCGAGCGTCATGCCCCGGTCCTTGAACGAGCCGGTCGGGTTCGCGCCCTCGACCTTGAGCCACACGTCCGCGCCGACCCGGGCGGAGAGCACCGGTGCCGGCAGCAGCGGCGTGTTCCCCTCGTGCAGCGTGACGACCGGAGTGGCGTCGGTGATCGGCAGCCGGTTCCGGTACGCCTCGATCAGCCCTCGCCACATGTCGCGCTCCTCGCCTCTCCCGCCCCGGTCCGGGGCCCGCCTCAAGCGTGGACCAGCCTGCCCGACCGGTCACCGGCACACTCCGACCTAACCATCAGGCGGGACGCCGGGGTTACGCGCCGCCCTCGACCCGCAGCACGCTGGTGACCGACCGGACGGTGTCCAGCCCGCGCAGCTCGCGCACGGTGGCCGCGAGCGCGGCGTCCGGTGCGACGTGGGTGACGATGACCAGCTCGGCGTCGCCGCCGGCGGGGCCCTGCCGGACGGTGGCGATGGAGACCTCGTGCCGGGCGAACACCCCGGCCACCGACGCCAGCACACCCGGCCGGTCGGCCACGTCGAGGCTGATGTGGTAGCGGGTGAGCGCCTCTCCCATCGGCCGCACCGGCAGGTCCGCGTACGCCGACTCGCTGGCCGCGTGCACGCCGGCGAGGCGGTTGCGGGCCACCGCCACCACGTCGCCGAGCACCGCGCTGGCGGTCGGCGCCCCGCCCGCGCCCCGGCCGTAGAACATGAGCTGCCCGGCGGCGTCCGCCTCGACGAAGACCGCGTTGAACGCGTCGCCGACGCCGGCGAGCGGATGGCTCAGCGGGATCATCGCCGGGTGCACCCGGACGTTGACGGTCTCGCGGCCGGCCGTGTCGGCGCCCCGGGCCGCGATGCAGAGCAGCTTGATCGTGCAGCCCATGGCCTTGGCGCTGGCCACGTCCGCGGCGGTCACCTCGGTGATGCCCTCGCGGTGCACGTCGGCGGCGGTGACCCGGGTGTGGAACGCCAGCGAGGCGAGGATGGCGGCCTTGGCGGCGGCGTCGAAGCCCTCCACGTCGGCCGTCGGGTCGGCCTCCGCGTACCCCAGCTCGGTGGCCTCCTCCAGCGCCTCGGCGAACCCGGCGCCGGTGGCGTCCATGGCGGAGAGGATGAAGTTGGTGGTGCCGTTCACGATGCCGGTGACCCGGGTGATCCGGTCGCCGTGCAGCGACTCGCGCAGCGGGCGCAGCAGCGGGATGGCCCCGGCGACGCTGGCCTCGTAGTAGAGGTCGGCGCCGCCCTCGGCCGCCGCGTCGTGCAGCGTGGCGCCGTCCTCGGCGAGCAGCGCCTTGTTGGCGGTGACCACGCTCTTGCCGGCGCGCAGCGCCTCGACCAGCCAGCCCCGGGCCGGCTCGATGCCGCCGACGACCTCGATCACCACGTCCACGTCGTCGCGCTTGATCAACCCGAGCGCGTCGGTGGTGAACAACGCCGGGTCGACCGGCAGGTCGCCGCGGTCACGGCCGAGCCGGCGGACGGCGATGCCGGCGATCTCCAGCGGGGCGCCGATCCGGGCGGCGAGGTCGGCCGACTGCGCGTGCAGCAGCCGTACGACGTCGCTGCCGACCGTGCCGCAGCCGAGAAGTGCCAAGCGAACCGGTGAGGTCATCCCACGTCCAATGCGAGCAGGTCGTCTTCGGTCTCCCGCCGAACGATCACCCGGGCGTGACCGTCACGCACGGCGACGACCGAGGGCCTCGGCACATGGTTGTAGTTGCTGGCCATGCTCCGGCAGTAGGCCCCCGTGCCGGGCACCGCGAGAAGATCTCCGGGCTGCACGTCGGCGGGCAGGAATTCATCCTTCACCACGATGTCCCCGGACTCACAGTGCTTTCCCACCACGCGGGCGAGCATCGGCACCGTGGAAGACGCGCGGTTCGCCAGTGTCGCCGAGTACGACGCGTCGTAGAGCGCGGTGCGGATGTTGTCGCTCATCCCCCCGTCCACGCTGACGTACGTCCGCAGGCCGTCCACGTCCTTCACCGTGCCCACCTCGTAGAGGGTGAACACGGCCGGGCCGACGATGGCGCGACCCGGCTCGACCGAGAGGTGCGGCACGGCGAGGTTCTCCGCCGCGCACTCGCCGTCGACGATCTTGCGGAGCCGCTTGGCCAGCTCGTGCGGGGACGCCGGGTCGTCCTGCGTGGTGTACGCGATGCCGAAGCCGCCGCCCAGGTCCAGCTCGGGCAGCTCCACGCCGCGGGCGTCGCGGATCTGTGCCTGGAGGGCGAGCACCCGGCGGGCGGAGACCTCGAAGCCGCTGGCGTCGAAGATCTGCGAGCCGATGTGCGAGTGCAGCCCACGCAGCTCCAGCACGTCCTCGTCGAGGATCCGGAACGCGGCCGTCGCGGCGGCGCCGCCGGCGAGGGAGAAGCCGAACTTCTGGTCCTCGTGCGCGGTGGCGATGAACTCGTGGGTGTGCGCCTCCACGCCGACGGTGACCCGGACCAGCACCTTCGGGCGGACCCCGCGCTCGCGGGCCAGCTCGGAGAGCCGGTCGATCTCGGTGAACGAGTCGACGATGATCCGGCCCACGCCGGCGTCCACCGCCCGGGTCAGCTCGGCCACCGACTTGTTGTTGCCGTGGAAGCCGATCCGTTCCGGCGGCATCCCGGCCGAGAGCGCGGTGGCCAGCTCACCGCCGGTGCAGACGTCGAGGAACAGGCCCTCCTCGGCGATCATGCGGACCACCGCGCGGCAGAGGAACGCCTTGCCGGCGTAGTAGACGTCCGCGTCTGGAAAGGCGGCCCGGAACTCGCGGCAGCGTCCGCGCAGATCGTCCTCGTCCAGCACGTACGCCGCGGTGCCGAACTCGGCGGCCAGGTCGCGGACGTCCAGGCCGGCGACGGTCAGCGCGCCGGCCGGGCCGCGCGCCACGTGGCGCGGCCAGAGCTGCGGCACCAGGGCGTTGACGTCGACCGGGGTGCGCAGCCAGGCGGGCCCCCGGTTGCCGATGTCGCCGTGCAGGGCACCGGCCTCATGGGCACGCACCGGGGATCACATCCTTTCCGGCGCGGAGACGCCGAGCAGGCGCAGGCCGTTGGCGATGACCACCCGGGTGGCGTCGTTGAGCCAGAGCCGGGCCCGGTGGGTGTCGGTGATCTCCTCGTCGCCCTGCGGCGCGATCCGGCAGTTGTCGTAGAACCGGTGGTACGCCTGCGCGACGCTCTCCTCCAGGTAGCGGGCGATCCGGTGCGGCTCGCGCAGCTCGGCGGCGGTGGCCACCACGGCGGGGAACTCGGCGAGCGCCTTGAGCAGCTCGTTCTCCTTCTCGTGGCCGAGCAGCTCGGGGCGGAACGCCGTGGCGTCGGACCGGGTCAGCCCGATCTCGGCGGCGTTGCGGGCCACCCCGGCCGTGCGGGCGGCCACGTACTGGACGTAGTAGACCGGGTTGTCGTTCTTGGCCCGGGTCCACAGCTCCACGTCGATGTCGATCGGCGAGTCGGCCGAGTAGCGGGCCAGCGCGTACCGGGAGGCGTCCACGCCGATCGCGTCGACCAGGTCCTCCAGGGTGACCACGGTGCCGGCCCGCTTGCTCATCCGCACCGGGGCGCCGTCGCGGACCAGGTTGACGAGCTGGCCGATGAGGATCTCCAGGTTGCGCGCCGGGTCGTCGCCGAAGCAGGCGGCCATCGCCTTCATCCGGCCGATGTAGCCGTGGTGGTCGGCGCCCAGCATGATCACGACCCGCTCGAAGCCGCGCTCCCGCTTGTCCAGGTAGTAGGCGCAGTCGGCGGCGAAGTAGGTCCACTCACCGTTGGACTTGCGCAGCACCCGGTCCTTGTCGTCACCGAAGTCGGTGGTGCGCAGCCAGGTCGCGCCCTCGGACTCGAAGACGTGCCCCTGCTCGCGCAGCCGGGTCAGCGCCGCCTCCAGCTCGCCCCGGTCGTGCAGGTCCTTCTCGTTGAAGTAGGTGTCGAACTCCACCCCGAAGTCGCGCAGCGAGGACTTGATCTCGGCGAACATGAGCTGGACGCCCTCGACCCGGAACACCTCCTGGGCGGCGTCGTCGGTCAGCTCCCGCACCTCGGGCCGGCGCCGGACCACCTCGGCGGCGATCTCCGCGATGTACGCCCCGCCGTAGCCGTCCTCCGGCGCCGGCTCACCCTTGGCGGCGGCCAGCAGCGACCGGGCGAACCGGTCGATCTGCGAGCCGGCGTCGTTGAAGTAGTACTCCGTGCCCACGTCGGCGCCGGTGGCGCGCAGCAGGCGGCTGAGCGCGTCGCCGACCGCCGCCCAGCGGACCCCGCCGATGTGCACCGGGCCGGTCGGGTTCGCCGAGACGAACTCCAGGTTGATCCGCTGCCCGGCCAGGGTGTCGCTGCTTCCGTACGCCGGGCCGGCCTCGACGATGACCTTGGCGAGCTGGCCGGCAGCGGCCGCGTCGAGCCGGATGTTCAGGAAGCCGGGGCCGGCGATCTCCACCGACTTGACCCCCGGCGCGTTGCCGAGCTGCTCGGCCAGCGCGGCGGCCAGCTCCCGCGGCGGCACGCCGACCTTCTTGCTGAGCTGCAACGCCAGCGTCGAGGCGTAGTCACCGTGATCGGGGTTACGGGGTCGCTCGACGGTGGTCTGCGCGGGCAACGCGGCAGGGTCCAGCCCCCGCTCGTCGAAGACGGCGTGGGCTGCGGCGAGGACGACCTCGGCGAGTTCTGCGGGAGTCACCGAACCATGTTATCGGGGGTAGACTCGGGCACCGCGGCGGCGACCCAGCATGTGAACAGGCCCCCGCGCTCCCCTGACCGACCGACCTGACGAGGCACGATGAGCATCAGCACCCCGGGCGGCCCGGAACGCCGTCCCACCGTGGTCAGCACCGGCAAGAAGCCGGCCGCCGGCCGGCCCGCGGCTGCCGAGAAGCCCGCCGGCAAGGCCGGCGCGACCAAGCCCGGCGGCGGCAAGGGCCCACGGGCGGGCGCCGGGGGCAAGGGCCGCAAGCCGGTCACCCCGGTCAAGGTGAGCCAGGGTCGCTCGTGGGGCCCGATCGCCCTCTTCGTCGCGGTCGGCGTGCTGGCCGTCGGCATCATCGGCATCGGCGCCTGGGCGGTCTACCAGGGCGCCCAGCCCTGGCAGAAGCGGGCCGACGCGATCGACGGCATGGTCGACTTCCGCAAGAAGGACAAGAACCTGGTCAAGGGCGGAAACCACCAGCCCGGCGCGATCAAGTACGACGTCTCCCCGCCGGTCGCCGGCCCGCACAACCAGGCGTGGCAGAACTGCATGGGCGACGTCTACGACGCCCCGATCGCCAACGAGCACGCGGTGCACAGCCTGGAGCACGGCACGGTCTGGATCACCTACCGCCCGGACCTGCCGGCCGACCAGGTGGCGAAGCTCAAGAGCAAGGTGCAGGGCAAGGAGAAGCTGATGCTCAGCCCGTACGAGGGGCTGGACAAGCCGATCTCGCTCCAGGCCTGGGGCTTCCAGCTCAAGGTCGACAACGCCGACGACGGCCGGATCGACGAGTTCATCAAGACGCTGCGGGTGAACGCCTCGATCGAGGGCCCGAACGCCCTCTGCGACCAGGGCGTGACCGCCACCGGCACCACCCCGCGTGACAACCTCCAGCAGAACATGCCCGAGCAGCCCACCCAGTGAGGACGCCGCGATGACCGCCCCGGTGACCACCGACAGCGAGCTCGACGAGGCCCCGGCCGCCGACGAGGGCGGCCGGCCGGCGGCGCGCCGTTACGGCCTGCTGGCCCTGGCCGCCGCCGTCGTGGTCGGGCTGCTCCTCGGGTACGCCGGCGGCCTGCTCACCCCGACGCTCACCCGCCCGGGCCAGAACTCGGCCGAGGCCGGTTTCGCCCGGGACATGACCGCCCACCACAACCAGGCGGTGGCCATGGGTCTGCTGGCGTTCCGCCAGGGGCAGGACGCGGAGGTCCGCCAGGTCGGGGTGGACATCGCCACCGGGCAGCAGGGCGAGATCGGCACCATGCAGACCTGGCTGCGCTCCTGGAAGCTGGACCCGACCGGCGACCAGGCCCCGATGGCGTGGATGCCGGACGGTGCCGGGCTGGTCAGGAACGGCCTGATGCCGGGCATGGCCACGCCCGAGGAGATGGCGAAGCTGCGGGCGGCGAGTGGTCGCGAGTTCGACGTGATGTTTCTGAAGATGATGATCCAGCACCACATCGGCGGGGTCCACATGATCGACGGCATCCTCGCCGAGGGGCACGACGACGACGTGCTGGCGGTCGCCCAGGTCATGAAGAACACCCAGCAGAACGACCTGGCCAACCTCACCGCGGCGCTCAAGCGCCTGGGTGGCACGCCCTGACGGTCCCGCCCTCCGCTCACCGGAGCCCGCGTCGCGCCCGTGACGCGGGCTCCGACATGTCCGGGCCCAGCAACTTTGCCCGTTATGTCGGTTCGTAGACTTTTTCTACCCACATATCGTGACCAGTTGTGATTCGGGGTCGTTGCGCAGGACGTGGGGGTTGCACTCAGAGACGCAGGGCGGTCGGTGACCAGCTGGTGCCGACGCCACACCATCGGCGGTGACGGAGCGGTGGCAGCCGTCCGTCGCGGACTGCGGCAGGGCGAGCCGGGAACGCTCAGCCGCGAACAAGAACTCGAACTGATCGACGTGCTGCGGGGCGTCCACCCGGACGAGTTCGGCCTCGACGAGGAGCTGTGGACGCGGCAGAGCCTGACCACGCTCATCGAACGCCGGTTCGCGCTGGCCATGGACGCCGGCACCGTCGGGGCGTACCTCCGGGCCTGGGGCCTGGGCCCCCGCGAGCCGCGCGAGCGGGCCTGCGGGCTCTGCGTGGGCGCGGTCGAGCGGTGGGTACGCAGCGAGTACCCGGCGATCACCCGGGCGGCCCAGGAGCACGCGGCGGAGATCTACTGGCTCGGCCGGGTCCGGCTGCGCGGCACCATGCCCGCCGCCGACGTGGTCTCGGCGGTCTCCTCGCGGGGGCGGGTGCGGTTCATGGTCACCACGCCGTCGGTGGACCCGCCGCTGCCCCGGGACTTCGTCCTGCGGCTCAGCGGCGCCGACCAACGCCCCGTGCACCTGATCGTGGACGGCTCCTGGCCGCGCAACGAGTGGCCCCGACGACTGCCCCGCCGCATCGCGCTGCACCCGCTGCCGAGCTGCGGTCGCACCGTCGCCGCCGCCTGACCGGCGAAGATCGACTCGCGGGCGATACCGATTCGGTGATCCGGGAAGGGGTTTGCTACTCTTCTCGGGTCGCTGAGCCCCCGTAGCTCAGGGGATAGAGCACCGCCCTCCGGAGGCGGGGGCGCAGGTTCGAATCCTGCCGGGGGCACCAGACATCTCGAAGCCCGGGCCGTCGTGCCCGGGCTTTCGCGTTGCCGGTCAGCCGGCCTCCCGGCGGGCCCGGGCCCGCCGCTTGCCCTCGTGCATCGCCTGGACCCGGGCCACCGGGATGGTCCGCCCCTCGGCGACCAGCTCCGCCGGCAGCGACTGCGGCGCGGGCAGCGCCTCGGCCCACGGGTCGCGGTCGCCGAGCAGCGCGGGCACGGTCTTCACGGTGAAGTCGGCGGGCGTCGCCGACTCCAGGTCGGCCCAGCCGATCGGGTACGACACCGGCGCGCCGGGCCGGATCCGCGGGCTGTACGCGGCCACCACCGTCGCCCCGTGCGCGCGGGTCGAGTCCACGAAGACCCGGCCCCCGCGGTCGGCCACGATGAACGCGGTGGTGGCCAGCGCCGGGTCGAGCCGTTCGGTGTGGGCCGCGAGCGCCCGGGTCGCGGCGGCGGCCTCCTCGGCCGTGGTCTCCGGCGTCACCGGCACGATCACGTGCAGGCCCTTCGCGCCGCTGGTCTTGACCGCACCGGCCAGCCCGGCGTCGCGGAGCGCCTGCCGCACCAGCAGCGCGACGCGTACCGCCGCGCCGAACGTCTCCCCCTCCGGCGGGTCCAGGTCGAGCACCAGGTGGGTCGGGTGCTCGACCTGTCCGGCGTGGGCCAGCGTGGGGTGGTACTCCACCGCCCGCTGGTTGGCGAACCAGAGCAGCGTCCGCCGGTCGTCGCAGAGCGCGTACGAGATGCGCCGGTGCGACGCCTCCGCCCAGACCTCGGTGCGGCGCACCCACTCCGGCGTGTACTTCGGCAGGTTCTTCTGCATGAACGGCTCCTGGCCGGGCCGGACCCGCAGCACCGACAGCGGCCGGTCGCGCAGCTCCGGCAGGATCCGCCCGTGCAGCGCGTCCAGGTAGTCGACCAGGTCACGCTTGGTCGCGCCGGCGGAGTCGAACAGCGGCTGGTCCAGGTTGGTCAGCGAGATCCCGTCCCGGGTCTCGTCAGCGGCGCCCATCCGACCACCTTCCCGGCCCGGCGGCGGCTCGGCAACCCCGACACGGCGCCGGCGTGACGGCCCGCTCGGGGGCGGGTGTCCGAACTCCCGCTGGCGAAACGTCGAACGCCTGGGTGATGCGCCACCACGCTACGAACTTGATGGCGTGAACGGGTCATCGGCGGCTGATGCATTCATGCCATCAAGTTCGTAGGCGGGAACAACCCAGGTCTTCACCGGCCCGGCACGCGGTAGCCGTACGCACTCCGGGCGGTCGGCTGCCACCCGTGACGCATGATGGTCACCGAGGCTCCCGTCGGGGCCGAGCGGAAGGAGCCGCGGTGACAACCCAGGACGACCGGTGCGCGCCCGACCCGGCCGGCCGGACCGCGGACGGGACGCAGGCGCGGGCCTGCACGGTGCGGGAGGCGCTGGACCGGGTCGGCGGCAAGTGGAGCATCGGCATCCTGATCGCCGCCTCGACCGGCCCGGTGCGCTTCACCGAGCTGGAACGGCGGGTGGAGGGCATCAGCCGGCGGATGCTCACGCTGACGTTGCGCAACCTGGAGCGCGACGGGCTGCTGGTCCGGCACGTGCATCCGACGGTGCCGCCGAGGGTGGAGTACACCGCCACCCCGATGGCCCGGGAGCTGTACGAGTCGCTTGTCGCGCTCACCCGCTGGGCGGAGCGGCACCGCGAGTCGATCAGCGCGGCCCGGACCGCGTACGACCGGGAGCATCCTGTGGCGAAGCCCACCCGATCCGTCTGACCGATCGGTCAGGTGCTGACCGATCGGTCAGGCATGCTGGAGGGCATGGCACGCGCTACCCCGGCCACCCACGACGAGCTGCTCACCGCCGCGGCCCGTCGGTTCGCCGTCACCGGCTACAAGGGCACCTCGCTCCAGGACATCGCCCGTGAGGTGGGCTGTTCCAAGGCCACCGTGCTCTACCACTTCGCCAGCAAGGACGCTCTGCTCTGCGAGCTGATGGCCCCGGCCATCGCGATGCTGGAGGCACTCGACGCCCGGCTCGCCGACCTCACCGGCGCGCCGGCGCAGCGGGCCGCCGCCGAGGGCTTCGTCGACCTGGCGGTCCGCTTCCGCCGGGAGATCGCGCTGCTCCGGGGCGAGTTCCCGGACCTGCTCCAGCAGCCGGCGTTCGCGCACATCCAGCAGATCTCCGAACGGCTGATCGCCGCGTTCGCCGGCTTCTCCGACCGGCCGGTGGCCCGCGTCGCCGCGCTTGTCGTGCTGGCCGGCATCGCCGAGACCTGTGGCGAGTTCCTGGACATCCCCGACGAGGAGCTGCGACCCGCGCTGCTCGCCGTGGCGCACCGCGCGCTCGAACCCACCACCTGATCCCACCAGTTCGCACCCGAGGACGAAGGAAGGTCCATGGCGACCCTGCTGTACCGGCTCGGCCGGGCATCCCTACGCCGACGGCGACTCGTCGCCGTCGTCTGGCTCGTCGTACTCGTCGGCCTCGGCCTGGCCGCCGCCACGCTGCGGGGCCCGACGGCGAGCAACTTCACCATGCCCGGCACCGAGTCGCAGCAGGCCATCGACCTGCTCGCCGACCGGTTCCCGGCGGCCAGCGGCGCCACCGGCACCATCGCCGTCAAGGCGCCGCAGGACGGCGCGCTCACCTCGCCGGCCGGCCAGGCGGTGGTCAAGCAGGTCACCCAGGAGGCGGCCACGCTGCCCGGCGTGGTCGGCGCGATCGACCCCTACCAGGCGCAGGCGCTCACGCCGGACGGCCGGTACGCGCTGATCCAGGTGCAGTTCGCCGGTCGCGCGGACGACGTGACCACCGAGCAGCGCGACGCGTACGAAAAGGTCGGCCAGCAGGCCGAGGCGCAGGGCTGGCAGATCGCCCCCGGCGGCGAGGTGCTCAACGGCGAGCCGGAGGTCGGCTCGACCGAGGCGCTCGGTGTGCTGGTCGCGGCGATCGTCCTGGTCATCACGTTCGGCTCGCTGGTGGCGGCCGGGATGACCATGCTGAACGCGCTGATCGGCGTCGGCGTCGGCATGGCCGGCCTGTTCGCGCTCAGCGGCGCGGTGGAGCTGACCAGCACCGCCCCGATCCTGGCGCTGATGCTCGGCCTGGCGGTCGGCATCGACTACTCGCTGTTCATCACCTCCCGGCACCGGCAGAACCTGCTCGACGGGCTCTCCCCCGAAGAGGCGGTCGGCCGCGCGGTCGGCACCGCCGGCTCCGCCGTGGTGTTCGCCGGCGCGACGGTGGTGGTGGCGCTGGCCGGCCTGGCCGTGGTGGGCATCCCGTTCCTCACCGTGATGGGTCTGGCCGCCGCCGGCACCGTCACCGTGGCCGTGCTGGTGGCGATCACGTTGGCCCCGGCGCTGCTCGGCTTCGCCGGCCGCCGGGTGCTGCCGCGCAAGCTCCGCAACCGCGAGGCGGTCGCGGACCCGGGCACCGGCTCGGAGGACCGCTCCGGCTTCGGGTTCCGCTGGGCGAACTGGGTGACCCGGTTCCGCATCCCGGTGATCCTGGTCGGCCTGCTCGGCCTCGGCCTGCTGGCGATCCCGTCGCAGGACATGCGTCTGGCGCTGCCGGACGCCTCCACCGCCGCCGAGGGCACCCCGGCCCGGGTCAGCAACGACCTGATCCGGGAGGGCTTCGGCCCCGGTTTCACCGGCCGGCTCGCGGTCGTGGTCACCGCCGACTCGCCGCAGGCCACCCAGGCCGCCGTGCCGCAGGTCGCGTCGCTGATCCAGAAGACCGACGGGGTGCTGGCGGTGGCTCCGCCGCAGCTCGACCCGTCCGGCCGCACCGCGCTGCTCGGCGTGATCCCGAAGACCGGGCCGACCGACGAGAAGACCGAGGAGTTGGTGCACGACATCCGCCGGCAGGTCGGCGGCATCGGCAACGCCGAGGTGCTGCTCACCGGCGTCACCGCGATCGGCATCGACGTGTCGGAGAAGCTCTCCGACGCGCTCCCGGTCTACCTGCTGCTGGTGGTGGGCCTGTCCGTGCTGCTGCTGATGCTGGTGTTCCGGTCGATCCTGGTGCCGGTGAAGGCGGCGCTCGGGTTCCTGCTCACCGTGGCGGCCACGTTCGGCATCACGGTCGCGGTGTTCCAGCAGGGCCACCTGGCCGGGCTGCTCGGCGTCGACACGCCGGCGCCGCTGGTCAGCTTCCTGCCGATCCTACTCATCGGCATCCTGTTCGGCCTGGCCATGGACTACGAGGTCTTCCTGGTCTCCCGGATGCGCGAGGACTTCGTGCACGGGGACACCGCCCGCCAGGCCACCATCAACGGCATGGGGCACGGCGCCCGGGTGGTCACCGCTGCGGCGCTCATCATGATGTCGGTGTTCGGCGGCTTCGTCTTCCTGGACGACCCGATCATCAAGTCGATGGGCTTCGCGCTCGCGATCGGTGTCGCCATCGACGCGTTCGTGGTCCGGATGACCATCGTCCCGGCGGTGATGTCGCTGCTCAACAACGCCGCCTGGTGGCTGCCGCGCTGGCTGAACAAGCTGCTGCCCAACGTGGACGTCGAGGGCGAGGGCCTGCGCGCCCACCTAGCCAACCGCGAGCCCGCCCCGGTGAAGTGAAAGGAGGGGCCCCCTGTTAACGCCTCGTGCATAACAGGGGGCCCCTCCTCACACTCCGGCGGGATACGTCTCCATCTCGCCCGGTGTCACCAACGCCGGCAGCGGGTGCAACGCGGTCGTCTCGTCGCACCAGACGAACGCGTCGTACCGCTCCCCCAGCCGGGTCGGCACGTAGTTGCCCCACGACTCGAAGCTCGGGTCGTACACCACACCGACGGCCCGGTGGTCCGCCTCCCCGGTCACCCACTCCGGCTCGTCCGGGCCGCCGAAGACCAGCACCGCCCGGTCCGGCATCAGCTCGTGCAACAGGTGCTCCACCGACCCCTCCCGGGCCGGCGGCACCATCATCGTCTCGGCCGGGGAGCCCCAGCGCGGGGCGGCGATCACGCTGCCCCGCCAACTGCCGAAGCCGATCAGCGCCACCGCGTCCCGGCCGTGCCGTTCCCGACCGAGCTGACCGATGTTCACCATGCCGTCCGCCGCCATCTCGGTGGCCCGCGCGTCGCCGACGTGCGTGTTGTGCGCCCACACGACGCCGCGCGCGTCCGGCCCGTAACGGTCGAGCAGCCGGTCCAGCGTGTCCGCCATGTGGATGTCGCGGACGTTCCACGACTCCGGACCGCCGCCGATCATGGCCCGGTAGTACCGTTCCGCGCCGGCCACCACCTCCGCGTTCTGCCAGGCCGAGAAGCGGTCCGGGCCGTCCGCGGCGGCCTGTTCCCGGGTACGCGCCAACAACCGGACCACCTCCTCCTCGCACCGGGCGGAGACGAACCGGCTGGCCAGGCCGTACTCCTCGGCCTGCTTGCCGTACGGCTCGAAGCAGCGGTACGCCTCCTGGGCCGCCTCCAGCGACGCCGGGTCCTCCTCGCCCAGGTAGTCGAAGATGGCCTGCATCGACTCCCAGAGCGAGTAGACGTCGAGGCCGTGGAAGCCGGCCCGCTCCGCTTCCGGCCGCTCCAGGTTCCAGGCGCGCAGCCACCGGCAGAACCGGGCCACCTCCGCGTTCGCCCACATCCAGGTGGGCCAGCGTTCGAACCGCTCCAACGCGACCATCGGATCGGCCAGTCCGCCCGGTGCGCCCACCACCGAACGGTGCACCCGGTCGCAGTCCGGCCAGTCCCCCTCCACCGCGACGAAGTCGAACCCCTGCTCGGCGATGAGCCGCCGGGTCAACTGCTCGCGCAGGCGGTAGTAGTCGTAGCTGCCGTGCGTCGCCTCGCCGATCATCACGATGCGGGCGTCGCGGACGCGCTCCAGCAGCGGGTCGAAGTCGCTCGGTGCGCCGAGCCGCTGAACCAGCATGTCCGCGGCTACCCGGGCCCCGCCGGGGCAAACCGCCGTCGGGACCGGCATGCCGCGCCGCCCAGCGGGTAGCCGCGCGACATGACCGTCAGCGGCGCGCAGTTGCAGGAGTTCGTCTCCGGACTCGACTACCCGGTCTCCCGGGAGGACCTGGTCCGCTGGGGCCAGGAGAACGGCGCCAGCACCGAGACGCTCCAGATGCTCCGGACGTTGCCGGCCGAGGAGTTCGACACCCCCGCCGAGCTGGGCGAGGCGCTGGCCCCGTTCACCGGTTAGGCCACCTGATGCCAAGCGGGGCGCCCGCCTCTACCGGAGGCGTTAACCGGGGGCCCGGCCTTTCACCGCACGGTGAGGGTGATGGTGTGGTGGCCGGTGGCGCCGTCGGGGAACGGCGGGCGGCGTCGCTCGGGCTGCGTCGCGCCGGTGCCGTCGGTGGCGCGTACGCGCAGGGTGTGCGGGCCGGCCGGGGCGGGCCAGGCGTAGCGCCACTGCACCCAGGTGTCGGTGGAGGCGGTGGGCAGCAACTCGGCCGCCCGCCACGGGCCCCCGTCCACCGACACCTCCACCGCCGCGATGCCCCGGTGCTGGGCCCAGGCCACTCCGGCCACGGTCACCGGCCCGGCGGGAAGACGGGCGAACGGCGCGGGCCGGTCGATCCGGGACGCGGTCTTCACCGGCGCCTCCCGCGCCCAGCCCCGCCGCACCCAGTAGGCGTCGAAGGCGTCGAACGTGGTCACCTCCAACTCGGTGACCCACTTGCACGCGCCCGCGTAGCCGTACAGGCCGGGGGTGAGCATCCGGACCGGGAAGCCGTGTTCGAACGGCAACGGCGCCCCGTTCATGCCGAGCGCGAGCATGGCGTCCCGCCCGTCGAGGAGCGTCTCGATCGGCGTGCCGATGGTCATGCCCTCGTCGGAGCGGGCGACGAGTTGGTCGGCGCCGGCCCGGATGCCCGCCGCCCGCAGCAACGGGGCGAGCGGCGCGCCGAGCCACCGGGCGGTCCCCACGTACGGGCCGCCGACCTCGTTGGACACGCAACTCAGCGTGACGTCCCGCTCGATCAGGCCGCGGTCGAGCAACTCGGCGAAGCTCACCTCGACCGGTCGCGCCACCAGGCCGTGCAGCCGCAGCCGCCAGGCGTCCACGTCGAGCCGGGGCACGGTGAGCGCGGTGTCCACCCGGTAGAACTCCCCGGTCGGGGTACGGAAGCCGGGCGCCACGCCCGCGGGCACCGGCCGGGCTGGCGAGGCCGGCGCGGGCAGCCGCACGGACTCCCGGGACCGGGCCGCGTCGGCGACGTTCAGCCGGCGCAGCACGGCCGCGCCGGCCCCGGCGAACACGGTGCCGGCGGCGACAAGCGTCGCGTTCCGCACCACCGTCCGCCGGGTGGTCCCGCCCGCCGATCCCGAGCCGCCCGAGCCGCCCGCACCAGGGCCGCCCCTGCCTGGGGCACACCTCTCAGGACCACCCACCCGGGCGGAACCGGCCGCGCCGCCCCCGGACGCCGCCCGGCCCACCCCCACCGGGTCGGCGGCGGCGTCCGGAGTGTTCGGGGCGGCCGGCAGGCCGGGCAGGGGCAGCCGGCGCAGCAGGCCGGCGGCCACCGCGGCGCCGGCCAGGGACGGCAGTGCGTCGATCGGGCGGGCGTCGGGTCGGGTCAGCGCGGCGCCGACGCCGGCCAGCCCGAGCACCGCCGGCCCGAGCAGGCCGAGCGCCGGGCGGCGACGGGCGGCGATCCCGGTCAGCGCGGCCAGCAGCGCCAGCGCCAGCCCGATGCCGCCCAGCAGCAACGGCTTGTCGTACGTGCCGAACGTGCGCACCGCCCACTCCTTGACCGGGGTCGGCGCACCGTCCACGACGGTGCCGCCGACCGCGACCAGTGGCGCCGACTGGGGGCGGACGGCGGTGGCGAGCAGTTCCGCGACCGCCACCCCGGCGGCGGCCACGAGCAGGCCCGTCCCGGCGGCCGCCAGGGTACGGCGGATCATCGGTCTCTCCTCTCGCCGAGCGCCGGCCGCGTCAGGACTTCGGCATGAGGACCGAGTCGACGATGTAGACGGTCGCGTTGGCGGTCTGCACGTTGCCGCAGATCACCATGGAGTTGCCGTTCACGGTGAACTCGGTGCCACTGCCGGCGACCGTCACCTCGCCGCCCTGGAGCGTCTTGTGCGCGCCGGCGAGCTGGTCCGGGCCGAGCCGACCCTCGACCACGTGGTAGGTCAGCACGTCCGTCAGCATCTTCTTGTCGGCGAGCACCTTGTCCAGGTCGGCCTTGGGCAGCTTGCCGAACGCGTCGTTGCTGGGCGCGAAGACGGTGAGGCCCTGCGCGCTGTTCAGCGAGTCGACCAGGCCGGCCTGCTTGACGGCGGTGACCAGCGTGCTCAGCACCGGGTTGCCGGACGCGGCGGTGGCCACCGGCACCTTGGCCATGGCGGCGAAGCTGCCCGGGTTCGACGCGTCGGTCGGCACCGCCGCGCAGCCGGGGCCGAACTGGCCGTCGGCCATCGCGGGAGCGCTGCTGGCCGGCGCGGAACTCATCGGGGCGCTTTTGGCCGGCGCGGCGGTGTCGGTGTCGTCCCCGCCGCAGGCGGCGAGTCCGAGGCTGAGCGTGGCGGCAAGGGCGACAGCGGTGAGCTTCATGGGACGCATCAGGTAAATCCCTTCAGATGGTGAACTGTCGGTCTGGAAGGGATTCGGTGCCCACCGGCCCGCGGATGGGTGGATCCGCGAAAAAGATCAGGCGAGCGCGACCGCCACCAGCGGGGTCATGGTCGGCCGCGCCGACCCGCCCGCCGGCTCCTCGGTCACGCCGAGGAGACCCTTGCCCCGCACCCCGGACAGCAGCGTCGAACCGCCACCCCGGCCGGCCGGCAGCACGCCGGCCGAGGTGGCCGTCGCGCCGTCGATCAGCCAGAGCTGGTAGGCCCGGCCGGCGGCGGGGACGGTCAACCCGTCGAGCAGCGCCACTCCCTCGTTCCGGCTCGGCGACGCCACCACGGTGACCCGGCCGCCCGCCGGAACCGCTCCGGTCCGGACCACCGCGTCCGGCGCGGCCAGCACGGCGCGGATCCGGCCCGCCTCGTCCCGCGCCGCGCCGGCCTCGGTGCGCGCGTCGCGTACCCGCTGCTCCTGGACGGTCCAGGTGGCCGCGCCCGCGCCGCCGGCCAGCAGCACGGCGGCGGCCGCGACGGCCGCCCGACGGCGCCACCCCCCGGCCCGGTCGCGGGCCGCCCGACCGACCGGGCCGGGTCGCTCCTGCGGGGTACGCCGGACCTCCGCCAGCACCGACGTGCGCAACGCGGGCGGCGGCACGGACCAGGTCGGGTCGGCCAGCCGGGCCGCCGTCTCGTGGAACTCGGCCAGTTCCAGCGCGCAACTCTCACAGCCGGCCAGGTGCCGGACGAACGCGGCCCGCTCGACGTCGTCCACCGCGTCGAGCACGTACGCCCCGGCGAGCGCGTGGATGTCGGTCATCGGCTGAACTCCACTCCCAGGCAGTCACGGAGACGGATCAGCCCGTCCCGCATGCGGGTCTTGACGGTGGGCAACGCGGTGCCCAGCAGGCCGGCCACCTCGCGGTAGCTGTGCCCGCCGTAGTAGGCCAGCGTGATCGCCTCGCGCTGCATCTCGGTGAGCACGTCCAGGCAGTGCCGCACCTGCTGCCGCTCCAGCCGGGCCGCCGCCTCCTCGGCCACCTCGTCGTACGGCGTCTCGGCGGAGCCGGCGGCGACGCGGCGGGTGCGTTCGACGCCGGCCTGCTCGGACCGGACCCGGTCCACGGCCCGGCGGTGGGCGATGGTGAAGATCCAGGCGGTGGCCGAGCCCTTGGCCGGGTCGAAGCGGGCGGCGGTGCGCCACACCTCGACCAGCACCTCCTGCGCGACCTCCTCGGCCTGGGCCGGGTCACGGAGCACCCGCCGGGCCAGCCCGTAGACGCGGGGCGACACGATGTCGTAGAGCCGTTCGAACGCCGCCTCGTCGCCGCGCGCCACCGCCCGCAGCAGGCCGTCGGTCTCCGCCCGTGGGTCCGGGGCGGCCGGGGGCACGGCGTGCAGCCTCGACCGCCCCGGCACGTCACCGGCGCTGTCGCCCTCGGTCATCCGGTCCCGCCTTCCGTCCGCTCCGTCTGCCAGCACGGTAGGCATTCGGAGCGGATTCCGGACCGGATGGCCCCGAATTCCCGGGCCGGCCCGGGTCGGTGGCGTGCAGCAGGCGGAACAGCACCAGCCACTGCTCGGGCCAGACCAGCCCGACCGGGGTGTCCGGCGCGATCCGGGCGGCCCGCAGCGCGCCGTCGACCCGGCGGCGCGGGTGGGCGGTGCGCAGCGAGGCCGCGAGCGAGCCGCCGACCCCGCCGAAGCCCAGCTCCACCATCCTCCGGTACGCGGGCAGCACGCCCGGCGCCAGCAGCGGCTCGGTCCGGCGCTCCAGGTGCAGGATGCCGCCGTCCACCGCGGGCACCGGCCGGAACGCGCCCCGGGGCACCCGCCCGGCCAGCCGCCAGTGGTGTTCCGGCCAGGTGAGCACCGTGAGCCGGCTCCACCGGCCGTGGTCGCCGGTGCGTTTGCGGGCGTAGTCGAGCTGGGTGAGCAGCGTGGCCGCGCGCAGCTCGGGCGCCGCGAGGCACCAGCGGACCACCGCCGCGGTCAGCGACCAGGGGATGTTGCCGGCCACCGAGAACGGCTCCCCGGGCGGCGGCGCGGAGAGGAAGTCGGCCGCCCGGACCTCGACGTGCGGCAGCGGCGCGCAGGTCGCGGTCAGCTCCGGCAACACGGCCGGGTCCACCTCGTACGCGATCAGCCGCCCGCACCGCGCGGCGAGCGGGCGGGTGAGCTGGCCGCGTCCGGCGCCCACCTCCAGCAGCAGGTCGTTCGGGCCGGGGCGGGCCGCCCGGACGATCCGTGCGGCGGCGGCCGGATCGGCGAGGAAGTTCTGGGACAGTACGCGACGGGACCGGTCGCGTGCGGTGGTGCGGAGTCGGCGGGGCGCCACGGGTTCGTCCTGTCTGTCGCCGGACGGCGACGGGTACGGACCGCTGCGCAGGTGTTCCAGGCCGCCCCTCGGGCTCGGGGCGTGCGACCGACCCGGCGGGCGGGCACCGCCGGACGGGACGGGTCGGCAGCCGCGACGGGCCGGGTCGGCTCGCCGGGTCGGCTCGCCGGGTCGGCTCGCCGGGTCGGCGTGGAACGGATGGGGCGGGCGGTCCGAGCGGATCGGGGCTCGGACGACCCTGGATCGGTCGGGACGCTCACCGCGCGAACCACCGCGCCACCTGTCGGCGGCGTGGTGGGATCAGCGCGACCGCCAGCGCCAGCTCGGCGAAACGGCGGGATCAGGCCCCACTGGACGCCGTCAGCCCGGTGACGTGGCGGGTCGGCCAGTCGGGCTCGCGGGCGGTGGTCAGGTCAGGCGCGGCGGTCCGCGTCCCGGCCGGTCAGGGCCGGGCGACGGACCCGCGGGCGGGCGACCAGAAGGAGCCCGGACGCGGCCGGCGCGACGGCCACGTCGATCAGGGCATGCGTGAACATGCGCGCGACGCTAGCGGCCGGCCCGCCACCCCCGCGACGGGTTTTCTCACACGTCGACCGTGCGCCCCTGCGCCCGGGCGGTCTCGGCGGCGTCGAGCACCGCCACCACGTCCCGGCCGAACCACACGTCGCAGCGGTGGTCGCGGGTACCGGCGTCCACCTCCGCCAGCAACTGGTCGAGCGCGGCGCCGAACGCCTGGAGCGCGCTGCCGTCACCGGGCGGGATGCTCTCGGTGCCGTTCGCGCCGAACAGGACGAAGTCACGGGTGACCGCCTCGGCCGGCGCGTCGAGGGTGAGGGAGAGCGCGCTCGTCGCGCCGCCGTCGTGGGTGAGCAGCAGGTGCACCAGGCCGCTCGGCCCGTCCATCGCGGCGACCCGGGTGACCCGGCCGAGCACCGGCAGGATCAGTGACAACGCGTGCGGGCCGATGTCCCACAGCGCGCCCCGGTCGCGCCGCCACCGCGAGTCGCCGTACGGGTTCCCGGGCTGGTAGATCGAGGCGAACATGGTCCCCCGGGCGTGCTGCCAGCCGCCGGCCGCGGCGGCCGAGGCGAGGACGCCGGTGACATTGGGGTGGAAGCGCTGGGTGAAGAAGACCACCGAGGCCACCCCGGACGCCTCGGCGGCGGCGACCACCCGGTCGGCGTCGGCGAGGCTCAGCGCCAGCGGCTTGTCCAGCAGCAGGTGCCGCCCGGCGGTGGCGGCCCGGACCGCGATGTCGGCCTGCACGTCGGGCGGGAGCGCCACGGCGACCGCGTCGACGGCGTCGAGCAGCGCGTCGACGTCGGTGAAGGCCGGCACGCCGTGCCGGGTGGCCAGCGCCTCCGCCTTCGCCGGGTTGCGCCCCCACACGCCGGCCAGTCGGGCCCGGGGGTGGGCGTCGATGGCGGCGGCGTGCGTCTCCGCCGCCCAGTGACCGGTGCCGAACAACCCGAAGCGCACCCCTGCCCCCTGCCCTCGTCGTGGGCCACCGGCGTACGCCGGGACCGTGATCCACGCTAGTCGTCCGGCCCGGCCGGCGCGCCCCGACCCGCGCGGCGGCTGGCTACTACACGACTTAGTAGGCTGGGCCGGTGAACGACACTGCGTCGATGACCAGCGCCGCGGCGGCGGGCTCGCCGGTGGACGGGTTCCTCCCCACGATCGCGATCGTGCTGTCGCTGGCGGTCGCGGTCTGGGCCCTGGTGGCCGCCGTACGCCAGCAGCCGCCGGACCGGATCCAGTTCGCCGGCCTGGCCGTGGTGGAGGTGGCGCTGCTGGCGCTGACCGTGGTGGCGCTCGTCGCCCTCGGCGGTGGGGACCGGCCGGGCGAGCCGGGGGCGTTCTTCGGCTACCTGGTGACGCTGGTCTGCCTGCCGCCGCTGGCCTGGGTGCTGGCCCGGATGGAGCCGACCCGCTGGGGCTCGGCGATCGTCTGCGCGATCTGCCTGGTCACGCCGGTCGTGGTGGTGCGGTTGCAGCAGACCTGGGAGGTCGTCGGTGGTTGATTCCCGGGCGCCCGGACGCGCCACCAACCGCGGGCCGGGGCGGCTGCTGATCGCGGTCTACATCCTCTTCGCCATCGCCGCGACGTCGCGGGCCGGGCTCCAGATCGCCACGAAGTTCGACGAGGCGCCGGTGGCGTACCTGCTCTCCGCGCTGGCCGCGCTGATCTACATCGTGGCGGCGGTCGGGCTGGCCCGGGCCGGGCACGCCGGCCGCCGGGTGGCGCTGGCCTGTTGTTCGGTGGAGCTGGTCGGGGTGCTCGCGGTGGGCGTGCTGAGCATCGCCGACCCGGAGCTGTTCCCGGACGAGACGGTCTGGTCCGACTTCGGCAGCGGCTACGGCTACATCCCGCTGGTGCTGCCGGCGCTCGGCCTGCTCTGGCTGTACCGCACCCGCCGCGACCCCACCTGAACCGCGCGCTTTCCCGGAAAGCGTGGCCATGGGGCGCGAAATGGCCCCTCTTTCCGGGAAGGAGGGGCCATCCGCCCGGGGGCGGCGGTCAGTCCTTGGGGCCGCCGGCGACGTAGATGACCTGGCCGGAGACGAAGGACGCGCCCTCGCTCGCCAGGAACGAGATGGTGTGCGCGACGTCCTCCGGGCGGCCGGTGCGGCGGACCGGGATCTCGGCGGCGGCGTGTTCCTGGAGCGCGGCGAACTCGACCTTCATCCGGGCCGCGGTGGCCGCGGTCATGTCGGTGACGATGAAGCCCGGCGCGACCGCGTTGACGGTCACCCCGAACGGGCCCAGTTCGATGGCGAGCGTCTTGGTGAAGCCCTGCATGCCGGCCTTGGCGGCGGCGTAGTTCGCCTGGCCGCGGTTGCCCAGCGCGGAGGTGCTGGACAGGTTGACGATCCGGCCCCACTTCCGCTCGACCATGTGCTTCTGGGTGGCCTGGCTGAACAGGAACGCGCCGCGCAGGTGCACGCCCAGGACGGTGTCCCAGTCAACGTCGGTCATCTTGAACAGCAGGTTGTCGCGGAGCACGCCGGCGTTGTTGACCAGCACGGTCGGCGCGCCCAGCTCGGCGGCGACCCGCTCGACGGCGGCCTCCACCTGGGCCCGGTCGGCCACGTCCGCGCCGACGCCGAGCGCCCGACCACCGGCGGCGACGATGCCGTCGACGGTCTCCGCGGTGGCCGACTCCTCGATGTCGACCACGGCGACGGCCATGCCGTCGGCGGCCAGCCGGCGGGCGGTGGCCGCGCCGATGCCGCGTGCGGCTCCGGTCACGATGGCGACGCGGGGCTCCTCCGACATGATTACCTCCCGGTAACTTGGCTCGATCGGAGGAGCCTAACCCGCCGTCACGTCCGGCTACAGCGCCCCACCCCGGCAGAGCCGGATCCAGCGGTAACCGTGGCCGTTCAGCTTCAGCCGGTCGAGCTTGCCCACCTCGTCGTAGTTGCGGTCGCTCAGCACGTCGATCGGCAGGTCCGCCTCCGGCGCCAGGGTGCTCAGGTCGACCTCCACGTCCTCGGTGCCGAGGTTGTGCAGGAAGACCATGGTCCCGGTCCGCCCGTCGGCGCGGTGCGCGAGCACCCCGGCCGGCATCGGCACGTCGATGTGGGTGGTGCTGCCGGAGCCGACCTCCGGGGCCTCCCGCAGCGTCCGGATCATCCGCTCGAACCAGCCGAGCAGCGAACGCGGGTCCTTGCGCTGGGCGGTGACGTTGACCTGCTGGTAGCCGTACTCACCCTTGTCGATCACCGGGCGGACCAGCTTCTCCGGCTCGGCGGTGGAGAAGCCGGCGTTCTCCTTGTAGGACCACTGCATCGGGGTACGGATCGCGTCGCGCCCCTTCAGCGTCAGGTCCTCCCCCATGCCGATCTCCTCGCCGTAGCGCAGCACCGGCGTGCCGCGCAGCGAGAACTGGAGCGCGTACGCCAGCTCGATGTGCCGGCGGTCGTTGCCGAGCATCGGCGCGAGCCGGCGGCGGATACCCCGGCCGTAGAGCTGCATGTTCTCGTCCGGGCCGAACTTCGCCAACACGTCGTTGCGCTGGTCGGCGGTGAGCCGGGACAGGTCGATCTCGTCGTGGTTGCGCAGGAACGTCGCCCACTGGCCGCCGGTCGGCAGCTTCGGGGTGTCACGCAACGCGTCGATGATCGCCTCCGGGTCCTCCCGGGCGAACGCGAGCATCAGCCGGCCGTTCATCATGAAGTCGAAGAGCATGTGGATCCGGTTGCCCGAGCCGCTGCCGTCGCCGAAGTAGACCGGCAACTGGTCCGGCTCGACGTTCGCCTCGGCCAGCAGCACCGCGTCGCCGCGCCGCCACTGGACGTGCTGGCGCAGGTCGGTGAGGAAGTCGAAGTCCTTGGTCGCGTTCGGGTTGCCCGGCTCGGTCTTCTCGATGATGAACGGCACGGCGTCCATCCGGAACCCGGAGACGCCGAGCTGGAGCCAGAACGAGGTGATCTTCTTGATCTCCGCGCGGACCTTCGGGTTCTCGATGTTCAGGTCCGGCTGGAACTTGTAGAACCGGTGGTAGAACCACGCCTTGGCGGTCCGGTCGTAGGTCCAGGTCTCGTGCTGCTCGCCCGGGAACACCATGCCCTGGTGCCGGTCGTCCGGCTCGTGGTCGGCCCAGACGTACCAGTCGCGGTACGGCGAGTCGGGCGAGGACCGGGCGGACTGGAACCACGGGTGCTGGTCCGAGGTGTGGTTGACCACCAGGTCGATGATCACCCGGATGCCCCGGTTCTGCGCCTGGTGCAGGAGTTCGGCGAAGTCGCCGAGCGTCCCGAGCCGCGGGTCGACGTTGTAGAAGTCGGTCGCGTCGTACCCGTCGTCCTTGTTGGGGGACGGGTGGATCGGGTTGAGCCAGAGGCAGGTCACCCCCAGCCGGGCCAGGTAGTCCAGCCGGCCGATCAGCCCCTGGAAGTCACCCACCCCGTCGCCGTCGGAGTCCGCGTACGTGTCGACGTCGAGGCAGTAGACGACCGCCTCCTGATACCACCTGTCACCCATGCGGGCTCTACTTCTCCGAACGCGCGTTCTGGCAAACCCGGTACGGTGCCGGCATGAGCGAACGCACCGAGCGGAGCGAGGGCCGTGAGGGCATGCCCAGCCAGCACAGCATGAGCGAGGACACCGACTGGTCGGCCGGCACGTGGCTCAATCCGCCGGAGCGGGCCGAGGCGGTCGACGGCGGGCTGCTTGTCGAGCCGCGCGGGGGCAGCGACTTCTGGCGACGCACCAGCTACGGCTTCGTGCACGACGACGGTTCGGCGCTGCTCGCGCCGTTCGCCGGGGACACCGCCGTGGAGGTGTCGTTCCGGCTCGACTACGCCGCGCAGTTCGACCAGGCCGGCGTGCTGGTGCGGGTGGACGAGCGGCGGTGGACGAAGGCCGGGGTCGAGGTGAGCGACGGCGTGCCGCAGGTCGGCGCCGTGGTGACCGACGAGTTCTCCGACTGGTCGGTGGCGCCGGTGCCGGAGTGGTCGGGGCGGGAGGTGACGATCCGGGTGAGCCGGGCCGGCGACGCGTTGACGGTCCGCGCCCGGGTGGACGGCGAGCCGTGGCGACTGGTGCGGGTCGCGCCGCTCGACCCGGCGGCGTCCGCGACGGCCGGGCCGTACTGCTGCTCGCCCAGCCACGGCGGCCTGCTGGTCCGCTTCACCGGCTGGCGGCGGGGGCCAGCGGACGAGGCGCTGCACCCGGAGGGTTAGCCCGGTCACCGGCGGGTGTGAGCAAGACTCACCCGGGTACTACCCCCGGATCTCCGGCACCCGTGTGGAAGGACCGCCATGGCCCTCGCCCAGAACGTCGATCCGAACCAGTTCACCGGGCTGACCGGGTGGGTGGCGAGCGTGATCGACGCGTGGGGCGCGGTCGGCGTGGCGCTGCTCGTGGCGCTGGAGAGCATCATCCCGCCGATCCCGAGCGAGATCGTGCTGGCGATGGCGGGCTACCTGTCCGCCGAGGGCCGGTTCAACGTGGTGGTGATCGTGCTGGCCGCGACCGCCGGCTCGCTGCTCGGCGCGCTGGTGCTCTACTGGCTCGGCGCGGCGCTCGGCGAGGACCGGCTCAAGCGGTGGCTCGACCACATCCCGCTGGTCGACCTGGAGGACCTGGAGAAGGCGGACCGCTGGTTCGAGCGGCACGGCCGCTGGGCGGTGCTGATCGGCCGGGTGGTGCCGGTGGTCCGCAGCCTGGTGTCGATCCCGGCCGGCGCGAACCGTATGCCGCTGGGCGAGTTCATCCTGCTCACCACGCTCGGCAGCGGGGTGTGGAACACGCTGATCGTGGGCGCCGGCTTCCTGCTCGGCTCACGCTGGGAGGACGTCGACCGCTACAGCCAGTGGTTCAACTACGCAATCTTCGCGGTCTTCGGCGTGATGATCGTGAGCTGGGCGGTGAAGAAGGTGCGCCGGCGGCGCGCCCGGCAGTCGGTGACCACCGGGCGCTGACCGCCGGGCCGATCAGCGGCGGAACGTGAACCAGTTGACGTTGACGAAGTCCGACGGCTGGCCGCTGCTGAACGTGAGGTAGACGGTGTGCCGGCCGGTCACCGCGCCCACGTTGCCGGGCACCGAGGTCCAGGTCTGCCAGCCACCGGTGTTGCCGACCGCGAAGCTGCCGATCGGCGTCGCGGTGGGGCTGTCCACCCGCACCTCCACCAGGCCGCTCACCCCGGCCGCCGCGCCGGACGCGACCCGGGCCACGAAGTCGCGTGGCGGCGTGGAGCCGAAGTCGACGTTGTCGTAGCGGGCCCAGTCACCGTTGGCCAGGAAGCCGATGTCCTGCCCGCCCTCGGCGCACGTCTCCACCTGCACGCCGTTCTGCGCGTTGAACGACTCGGCCTGGATGGTCGCGTACGCGTCCCGCACCCCGCCCGGCGGCGGCGTGGTCGGCGTCGGCGACGGGTTGCTCCCGCCGCCCCGGGAGTAGACCGCCACGTAGTCGACGAGCATCGGCCGGCCGGACACGGTCGACGCGGTCGGCGTGGCGGAGCCGGCAACGCCGTTCGGGAAGCCGCCGCCCATCGCCACGTTGAGCAGCAGGAAGTAGCCGGCGTGACTGGTCATCTGGGTCCAGTACGGCTCACCGACCTGGGTCTGGGTGACGGTGTGGAACTGCTGGCCGTCGACGTACCAGCGCAGTTGCTGCGGGCTCACCGAGGTGTCCCACTCGAACCGGTAGGTGTGGAACGCCGACTGGCAGGTGCTGCCCGGGCAGGCGCGGGACGCGCCCCGGCCGTTGAACTCGTCGCACGGGCCGCCCGGCGCGACGCCGCAGTGCAGCACGCCCCAGACCGAGTTGATCCCGTTGACGTTCTCCATCACGTCGAACTCGCCGATGCCGGGCCAGTTCTGGTAGTTGCCCCGGTAGGGCGAGCCGAGCGCCCAGAACGCCGGCCAGTAGCCGGCCGCCGCCGCGCCGGTGACGTTGGGCATCTGGATGCGGCCCTCGATCGCCAGCACGCCGCCGCTCGACGGCTTGAAGTTGCTGCGTACCGTCTCGATCCGGGCCGACGTCCAGCGGCCGGCGCTGTCCTTCAGCGGGGTGATGCGCAGGTTGCCGGCACCGTCCTGGGACAGGTTGGCGGTGCTGGAGGTGTAGGTCTGGATCTCGCCGGTGCCCCAGTTTGCCGGGCCGCCCGGGTAGCTGGTGCCGGTGTCGACGATCCAGTTGGCGGACGAGGGCAGCGTGCCGGCCGCGCCGGTGAAGTCGTCGCTCCACACCAGGTTCCACCCGGCGGGCGGGGACGGCACGGCGGCCTGCGCGGTCATCTGGACGCCGGCGAGCGCGGTGGTGGCGGCGAGCACGGTCGCGGCCAGGGCGAGCCGGCGGCGGGACCGGGGCACGGTGGTGGGGGCGGCCGGGGCCGCCGGAATCGGGTTCATCGGGGTGCCTCTCTGCGGGGACGGGGCGGAGAGCGCTCTCTGAGAGCGATTTGTACGCGCCTGCCCCCGCATTTGTCAACAATCTTCAATGAATGCCGGTGGCGGCGACGGTCAGGAGGACTCGCGGACCAGCGGGAAGGGCAACGTCTCCCGGATCGAACGGCCGGTCAGCAGCATCACCAGGCGGTCCACGCCGAGCCCCAACCCGCCGGTCGGCGGCATCGCGTACTCCAAAGCGGTGAGGAAGTCCTCGTCCAGCTCCATCGCCTCCGGGTCGCCGCCGGCCGCCTGCAACGACTGCGCGGTGAGCCGCCGCCGCTGCTCGGTCGGATCGACCAGCTCGGAGTACGCCGTGCCCAGCTCCATCCCGTACGCCACCAGGTCCCAGCGTTCGGCCAACCGGGGATCACGCCGGTGCTGCCGGGTCAACGGCGACACCTCGGTCGGGAAGTCGAGATAGAACGTCGGCGCCTCGGTACGCGCCTCGACCAGCCGCTCGTACAGCTCCAGCAGCACCGCGCCGGCCGACCAGCGCGGATCGAACGGCACCCCGGCCGCGTCGGCCAGCTTGCGCAACGCGGCCAACTCGGTGTCGGCGGTGACCTCCTCGCCCAGCGCGGCCGAGACCGCCTCGTGCACCGTGACCGCCCGCCACTCGCCGCCCAGGTCGACCAGCTCGCCGCCGGGCCGGCGGGCCACCGGCGCACCGTGCACCGCGGTCGCCGCCGCCACGATCAGCTCCCGGGCCAACGCCCGCATGTCCTGGTAGTCGGCGTACGCCTGGTACGCCTCCAGCACGGTGAACTCCGGGTTGTGGGTGGCGTCCACGCCCTCGTTGCGGAACGCCCGGCCCAACTCGTAGACCCGCTCGATGCCGCCCACGGCGAGCCGCTTCAGATACAGCTCCGGCGCGATCCGCAGACTCAACCGCAGGTCGTACGCGTTGATGTGGGTGACGAACGGGCGGGCGTTCGCGCCACCGTGCACCCGTTGCAGGATCGGCGTCTCCACCTCCAGGAAGTCCCGCCCGGCCAGCCCGACGCGCAGGCTGTGCAGCGTCGCGCTCCGGGCCCGCACCATCTCCCGGGCCGCCGGGTCCAGCGCCAGGTCCAGGTACCGCTGCCGGACCCGGGCCTCCGGATCGGCCAGCCCGTGGTGCTTGTCCGGCAGCGGGCGCAGGCACTTGGCGGTCAGCTCCCAGCCGGTCACCCGCACCGACACCTCGCCACGTCGGGTCGCGTACACCTCGCCGGTGGCGCCCACGTGGTCGCCGATGTCGACAGTCGACCGCCACCGGTCCAGGTCGTGCTCCAGCATCAACTGAAGATCGCCGCTGCCGTCCCGGATCGTGGCGAACAGGACCCGCCCGTGGTCGCGGACCAGCAGCACCCGCCCGGCCACCGCCACCGTCTCGCCGGCACCGGTGTCCGGGGCCAGCCCGGCGTGCCGGTCCCGCACCGCCGCGCAGGTCGCGGTGCGCGGATAGCCCACCGGGTACGGGTCGACGCCGGCGGCCCGCAACCGGTCGAGCTTCGCCACGCGTACCCGGATCTGCTCCGGCCGACGCGCGGCGGGCGGCTCCGGCGGGACGGCCCGGACCGCCGCGGCGGCCGGCGGCACGTAGCCGATCCCACCGCCGGCCGGCGGCACCCCGTGCAGCGGCGTGGGCCGCCCACCGGGCAGGGCCAGGAAGCCCTCCGCGGCGACCGCCGCGAGACCGACCCGAGCCAGCTCGCGGCGCTCGGCGAAGCAGAGGTAGCGCGGCGTCCAGTGCGGTTGGTACTTCGCGTTGGAGAGGTAGAGCGACTCGAGCTGCCACCAGCGGGAGAAGAAGAGCAGCGTGTGCCGCCAGGCCCGGATGATCGGACCGGCGCCGATCCGCGCGCCCTGCTCGAACACCGACCGGAACGCGGCGAAGTTGAGCGACACCCGGTCGACGCCGAGGCGCGGGCCGGCGGCCAGCAGCGCGGCCACCATGAACTCGGTGACGCCGTTCTCGGCGGCGCGGTCCCGGCGCATCAGGTCCAGCGAGACGCCGTGCGTGCCCCACGGGCTGAACGAGAGCAGCCCGCGCACCCGGCCCGCGCCGTCGCACGCCTCGACCAGCACGCAGTCACCGTCGGCCGGGTCACCGAGCCGGCCCAACGCCATCGAGAAGCCGCGCTCGTGCCCGGTGTCCCGCCACGCGGTGGCCAGCCCGGCCACCTCGGCCAGCTCCTCCGGCGGGATCTCGGCGTGCCGGCGGACCCGGGCGGTGTAGCCGGCCCGCTCGACCCGGTGCACCGCCTGCCGGACCGGCCGCATGTCCCGGCCGTCCAGGTCGAACTCCCGGGTGTGCAGGATCGCCTCGTCGCCGAGCTGGAGCACCTTCAGGCCGTGCCGGCGGTACGCCCGCGCGCCGGCCTCGCTGGCGCCGAGCACCGCCGGCGTCCAGGCGTACGCCCGGGAGTGCTCCAGCCACGCCTCGATGGCCGGCCCCCACGCCTCCGGGTCGCCGACCGGGTCGCCGCTGGCCAGGCTGACGCCGTTGACCACCCGGTAGGTGAGCGCGGCCTTGCCGCTGGCCGAGAAGACGGCGGCCTTGTCCCGCCGGGTGGCGAAGTAGCCGAGCGAGTCCCGCTCGCCGTGCCGGGCCAGCAGCTCCCGGATCCGCTCCTCCTCACCGGCGTGCAGCACCGCGTTGGCCCGCTGCGAGCGGACCAGCGTGAACAGCGCGGCCAGGAACGCCGTCGCGCCGAACGCGCCGAGCAGCAGGTTGACCCAGCCGGGCGCCTGCCCCCGACGGGTCAGGTCCAGCGTGATCGCGCCACCGAAGACCTTCTCCACCGCGTAGCCCAGCCGGTCCGACCAGGTGTGCAGGCTGCCCGGCTCGACCAGGAGCAGCAGATAGCCCAGGCCGACGAAGACGGCGGCCAGGCCGGCGAGCACGCCCAGCGCACGCCAGGTGCTGCCGGACCGGACCCGGGCGTAGAACTCCCGCCGCGCGGCCACCAGCAGCGCCACCGCGGCGGCGGCGAACGCGATGCCGACCCAGACGCCGATCGTCTCCAGCGTGCCGAAGAGGCGCTGGCCGGCGGCGTGGTTCAGCTCGTTGGCGCCCACCAGCAGCAGCAGCCCACCTGCCGTCAGGCCGACCACCAGCGTGAGACTGAAGTAGACCAGCAGCACCCACCAGGCCAGCCGCTTGCGCCGCCTCGCGGCGGCGGCCAGGACGCCGAGGAAGACCGCGTACGCGAGGTTCGCCGGCGCGGGCACCAGCAGCGCGTCGATCGCGGTGCGGACCGGTTGGACGTCGGCGGCCACCGCGCTGCTCAGCGCCGCCAGCGCGCAGACCGCCGCGATCACCGCGAGCAGGATCGCGAAGCCGCGTGGAACCTGGGCGCGAACGCCGGTCACCGTGCGCGACGTGCCGTTCGGAGTCACCACGACCTCCTCCGGCCCGGCGACCGCCCGCCGGGCCGGCTCATCGTAGTCCCGCGTCCCGTCACCCGACGGCCCTCCGCGGCACGGCGGCACACGACCGACCGGGCGAATCGGGCCGACACGCCGTCCGACGCGTTTTCGGGCATCGACACGGTGGGTAACAGAGCGTCGACCACGCGGCACGGTGTCGCGGCCGGTCGGAAAGAGGCGGTGGTGGCGATGAGCGGCTCAGTGGCGGAGCGGGAACGGCACGCCGCCGAGGGCGGGACGGACCTGCTGACGGTCGGCGTGGAGGAGGAGTTCCTGCTCGCCGATCCACACACCGGCACCGCCGTGCCCGCCGTCGAGCTGGTGATGGAGCAGGTGCCGGCCGAGCTGCGCGGCCAGGTGGAACGCGAGTTCCAGACCAGCCAGATCGAGATCGGCAGCCCGCCGGGGCTGGAGCTGTCCTCGATCCGGCACTCGCTGGGGATGCTCCGCGCCGAGTTGGCCGACGCGGCCGAGCGGGCCGGCGTACGCCTGCTGGCGATCGGCACCGGGCCGGTCGACGGACCGGTGCCGGCGGTGGTGGACAAGCCGCGCTTCGACCGGATGATCGAACGGTTCCGGCTGCTGGTGCCCGGTCCGGGCAACAACGGCATGCACGTGCACGTCGGCGTGCCGGACCCGGACACCGGCGTGCAGGTGCTCAACCACGTCCGGCCCTGGCTGCCGACCCTCCAGGCGGTCACCACCAACTCCCCGTTCTCCCGGGGCGAGGACACCGGCTACGCGAGCTGGCGCTCGATCGAGTGGGAACGCTGGCCGTCGGTGGCGCCCACGCCCTACCTGGAGTCGCACGAGCACTACCAGCGGCTGATCCGGCAGCTCATCGCCAGCGGCGTGATGCTCGACGAGGGAATGCTCTACTGGTACGCCCGGCTCTCCGCCAAGTACCCGACCGTGGAGATCAGGATCGGCGACGTCTGCCCGTCGGTGGACGACGCGGTGCTGGTGGCCGCGCTGGTCCGGGGCCTGGTCGCGACCGCGCTCACCGACATCGCGGCCGGCCGGCGGGCCGTCAACACCGACCACCACCTGCTGGTCGCCGCGCACTGGCGGGCCGCCCACGACGGGCTGGAGGGCCAGGGCGTCGACCTGACCGACGGCGAGCTGCGCCCGGCCTGGGAGCTGCTGGAGCGACTCGTCGACCGGCTCCGCCCGGAGCTGGAGCGGCACGGCGACCTCGACCGGGTGACCGAGCTGCTGGACGGGCTGCGCCGGCACGGCAGCGGCGCGGCCCGGCAGCGGGCGGTGTTCGCCAAGACCGGCAAGCTGGTCGACGTGGTCGCGGACGTGGCCCGGCAGACCCGTGGTTGAGCCGCCCCGCGGCCCGGTCGGGGCGTGACAGGATGAGCGGCGTGGCGGAGCGGATGATCGTCGTCGGCGGGGACGCCGCCGGCATGTCGGCGGCCTCCCAGGCGCGGCGCCGCCGCGACCGGGCGGACCTGGAGATCGTCGCGTTCGAGCGGGGACACTTCACGTCCTACTCGGCCTGCGGCATCCCGTACTGGGTGAGCGGCCTGGTGCCGGAACGCGACCAACTCGTCGCCCGCACCCCGGCCGCATTCCGCGACGACTTCGACATCGACGTCCGGACCCGGCACGAGGTCACCGCCATCGACCTGGGCCGCCGCGAGGTGGTCGCCCGGGACCTCGACGGCGGCGGCGAGGTCCGCGCCGGCTTCGACACGCTGGTGTACGCCACCGGCGCCACCCCGGTGCAGCCGGAGTGGGCCCGCGACGAGGTGGCCGGCGTGTTCGGCGTGCAGACGCTCGACGACGGCGCCGCGGTGCTCGACTGGCTCGAACGCGAGCCCCGACCGCGGCACGCGGTGGTGGTCGGCGGCGGCTACGTCGGCGTGGAGATGGCCGAGGCGCTGGTGCACCGCGGGCTCACGGTCCAGTTGGTCGAGCAGTCCGCGCAGCCGATGGCGACCGTGGACCCGGACATGGGCGAGCTGGTCGGCGAGGCGATGCGGCAGGTCGGCATCGGCATCCGCACCGGGACGACGGTCACCGGCCTGGAGGAACGGGACGGTCGGATCGCCGCAGTGGTCACCGACGCGGGGCCGATCCCGGCCGACGTCGTGGTGCTGGGTCTCGGCGTACGCCCCAACACCCGGCTCGCCGAGGCCGCCGGCCTGCCGCTCGGGCCGTCCGGCGCGATCCGGGTGGACCGCCGGATGCGGGTGCCCGGCGCGCCCGGCGTCTGGGCGGCCGGCGACTGCGTGGAGAGCCTGCACCGGGTCAGCGGCATGCCGGTGCACGTCCCGCTCGGCACGCACGCCAACAAGCAGGGCCGGGTCGCCGGGATCAACATCGGCGGCGGGTACGCCACGTTCCCCGGCGTGATCGGCACCGCCGTCACCAAGGTCTGCGAGCTGGAGGTCGGGCGCACCGGGCTGCGCGAGCGGGACGCCACCGAGGCCGGGTTCGAGTTCGTCACGGTGACGGCCGAGTCGACGAACCGGGCCGGCTACTACCCGGGCGCGCAGAAGATGACCGTGAAGCTGATCGCCGAGCGGCCCGGCGGGCGGCTGCTCGGGGCGCAGATCGTCGGCTGGTCCGAGGCGGCCAAACGGATCGACGCGCTGGCCGTGGCGCTGTGGAACGGCATGACGGTGGACGAGATGACCGCGCTCGACCTCGGTTACGCGCCCCCGTACGCCCCGGTCTGGGACCCGGTGCTGATCGCCGCCCGCAAGGCCGTCGACGCCCTCGCCGAGCGGTAAGGAAGGGCCCCTTCTTAACGCCTCCGGTAGAGAAGGGGGCCCTTCTCACCTTCCGGTTCCGGCTCTGTCGGAGGGCAGGGTTAGCGTGTGCGCGCTGTCGGTTCGGCACTCGCTCGGAGGTAACCCCCATGTCGCAGGAGACGACCTACCTTGAACTGTCCGAAGTGGACGGAGGCGCGCACAAGTTCTACGAGGTGGTGGTGAACGACGCGGCGATGACCGTCCGCTTCGGACGGATCGGTGACCAGGGGCAGGTGAAGACCAGCGCCTACCCGGACAACGCCCGGGCCCGGGCCGCCGCGGCGAAGAAGATCGGCGAGAAGGTCCGCAAGGGCTACGTCCCCGCGGTGCCCGGCGTACGCCGGAAGCGGCCGGTCTCCCGCCGGGAGATCGTGAGCACCCGCTCCACCGCCCGTACCGCCCCGGTCCTCTGGCGGTACGCCTCGGGCGCGCCCGCCTTCGGCATCTTCGTGGATGGGCGGCACTGCATGGTCGGCAACGAGCACGGCGTGATCACCACGCTGGACCACGACGCCCGGATGGTGAACCAGGTCCGGCTCCCCGACGGCGTGAAGTGCATCGTCGCCGACGACGCCTGGGTCTACGCCGGCTGCGACGACGGCAACGTCTACGACCTCTCCGGCAAGGTGCCCCGGGCGGCGTACGCGATCGCACCGGAGATCGACATCTACTGGCTGGACATCCACGACGGCATCCTCGGCGTCTCGGACCGCGAGGGCGGCGTCGCCGCGTTCGACCACGAGGACGAGTTCCTCTGGCGCCGGGCCGGGCGCGGCCGGTCCGCCTGGATGGTGCGCTGCGACGCCGACGCGCTCTACCACGGTCACTCGCAGGGCGTCACCGGCTACGACTGGCGCACCGGGCGGGAGCTGTGGCACACCGGCACCGGGGCGGTGCTCTTCGGCTGGCAGGAGCGCGACACGGTGTTCGCCGGCACCGGCACCCGGGAGGTGGTGCGACTGCGCAAGGACGGCCGGGCCGAGCGGACGTACCGCTGTGACGCCCCGGTCTTCTCGTGTGCCACCGCCGAGGACGGTCGGTACGTCTTCGCCGGGGACAGCGCCTCCTCGATCTACTGCTTCGACGCGGCCGGCAACCGGCTGTGGAAGCTCGGCACCGGCTGCGGCTCGGCGTACTCCATGCAGTATCACGACCAGCGGCTCTACGTGGTGACCACCAGCGGCTACCTGGCCTGCATCGACGCCGGCGAGGCGGCGATCCGGGCGGCCGAGGCGGGCGACGTGCCCGAGGTGGTGGACGTCAAGGCACCGGCTCGGCTGCCCGAGCCGGCCGCCTGGGCCACGGTCGAGGTGACCACCGACAGCCGGGACGGCGTGCTGGTGCAGTGCGTCGAGCACGGCGGCCGGCTGCGGGTCCACGTCCTCTCCGACGGCTATCAGCGGGACTGGTCGGTCCAGTTCCCCAAGGGCATCCGGGAACCCGGGGCCCGCTACCTGGTCAGCGAGGTCCGCGAGTCCGGCCGGGGTGGCTTCTACCGGGCGTACGGCGACATCCGCCGGCTGCGGTAACCGGGTCCCGGCGGGCGGGGCGGGTCGGGGCGGCGCCGGTCGCCGCACTCGGTCAGGATGGCCGGATGCGGTGGGAGATCCCGGACGGGTTGCGGTGGACCGAGCGGACGCCGCTCGGGCGGGCCTGGCTGGCGGAGCTGCCGGACCGGTTGGCGGAGTGCGTGGCGCAGTGGGAGCTGACGGCCGTCGGGCCGCCGTTCGCCTACGCGTTCGCCTCGCTGGCCCTGCCGGCCGAGCTGCCGGACGGCACGCGGGCGGTGCTGAAACTGCAGTACCCGGACGACGACAGCGTCCACGAGGCCACCGCGCTGGCACACTGGGCCGGCCGGGGCGCGATCCGGCTGCTCGCCCACGACGCCGACCGCCGCGCGCTGCTCGTGGAGCGCTGCGACCCGGGCGTACCGCTGCACACGCTGGCGCTCGACGCCGCGCTCGACGCCGCGGTCGGCCTGCTGCCCCGGCTCGCGGTGCCGGCCGGCCCGCCGTTCACGCCGCTCGCCGAGGAGGCGGCCGGCTGGGCCGAGCGGATGCCGGCCAACTGGCGACGGACCAACCGGCCGTACGAGCGGCGGCTGCTCGACGCCACCCTCGGCCTGCTCGCCGAGCTGGCCCCGGACCAGGGCGAGCAGGTGCTGGTCAACCAGGATCTGCACGCCGGCAACGTGCTGGCGGCCGACCGCGAGCCGTGGCTGGTCATCGACCCGAAGCCGCTTGTCGGTGAGCGGGAGTTCGCGGTGGTGCCGCTGGTCCGCGGCGCCGAGCTGGGCCACTCTCCCGCGGCGGTGCGGCACCGGCTCGACCGGCTCAGCGCCGAGCTGGGCCTGGACCGGGCCCGGGTCCGCGGCTGGGCGATCGGCCAGACGCTGGCCTGGAGCGTCGGCGGCGACCAGGTCTTCCCCGGCAACATCGAGGCGGCCCGCTGGCTGCTCGACGAGTGCTGACTCAGCCGGCCTGGCAGGTGGGGCACCAGTAGAGGTTGCGACCGGCCAGCGTGCCCCGGCTCACCGGGGTGCCGCAGACGTGGCAGGGCTCGCCCGGGCGGCGGTAGACGTACACCTCGCCGCCGTGCCGGTCGACGCGCGGTGCCCGGCCGGTGGCCTCCGGCAGGTCCGCGTCGCGCACGGTGTCGATCCGGCCGCGCTCGACCGCGCGGGTCATCAGCATCACCAGGTCCGCCCAGAGTTCCGCCCAGCCGGCCGGCGTCAGCTCCCGTCCGGGCAGCAGCGGTGGCAGCCCGGCGCGGAACAGCGCCTCGGTCACGAAGATCAGCCCGGTGCCGGCCACCACGGACTGGTCCAGCAGCAGCGCGGCGAGCGGGGTGGGGCTGCGCCGGATCCGCGCGTACGCCCGGTCCGGGTCGGCGTCGGCGCGCAGCGGGTCCGGGCCGAGCCGGCCACGCAGCGCCGCCACCTCGGGCGGAGTGAGCAGCTCGCAGGCGGCGGGGCCGCGCAGCTCCAACCAGTTGCGGTCGCTGTGCAGGCGCAGCCGGAGCTGGCCGACCGGGGCCGGCGGCTCCCCCGGCCCGTCGGCGAACCTGCCGTACAGCCCGAGGTGCACGTGCAGCGTCAGCTCGCCGGCGTAGTGGTGCAGCAGGTGCTTGCCGTACGCCTCGGTGCCGTCCAGGACGGTGCCGGTGAGCCGGGCCGCGCCCTCGGCGAAGCGCCCCTGCGGGCTGTCGGCGTGCACCTTGTCGCCGGCGAACAGCTCGGCGTGGCGGGCGGCGAGTCGGTGGATGGAGTGTCCCTCTGGCACGGGTGCCAAGCGTAGTCAGCGGTTCTCACCGCTGCCGGCTGACCGCCGCCAGGTCGAGCAGGTGGGCCAGGCGGTACCGCAGCACCCGCGCCTGCCCGACCGACAACACCACGGCGGAGGCCGCGCCGCTCAGGCGCACCATCGTCTCGGCGGCGGGATGCAGCGCCCGCACCAGCCCCACCTGGACGACGGACGACTCCGAGCGGTTGGTGTCCACCCGGCCGGCCCGGGAGCAGTGTCGGCCGCGAAGCCGGCAACGGTCCCGGTCGCACCAACGCGGGTGGGCCAGGTCGTCCGGGGCGGCGAGGGCACCGGTCGGATAGACGAACACATGCCCGCAGGGCCGCGACATCCCAGGTCCCACACCGATCGGGTACGCGTCCAGCCCGGCCCGGCCCAACACGGCGACGGCGTGCGGGGTGTGTGCCGCGCAGGTGTACGCGCAGGCGTCCAGCGAGTCCGTCGTGTACAGCTCGATCCGCAGCGTCGCCGGTGCTCCGCACTCGGGCAGGGTGGGTAGGTTGCTCACGGGTCGCCTCCTAGCTGGGCGATCAAGGCCCCCGGCCAACGCCGCAATCGCTGACCGGGGGCCACTTTCGTGCCGTTCGACCAAACGTACATCCAATAGACGTCTAGATGCTAGACGTCTATTGGCTGGACATCCCCGGGCACGTACAGATCATGTGCGTGTCTACGCTGCCGCCCATGACGAGTCCGCTCAACAGCGTGCCGCTCTACCGGCAGTTGGCGGACCTGCTTGCCAAGCAGATCGAAGAGGGCACGTTACGTCCAGGACAGCCGCTGCCGAGTGAACTCCACTTGCAGCAGACCTACGGCGTAGCCCGGGGAACCGTGCGGATGGCGATGCGTGAGCTGCGGGATCGCGGTCTCGTCGTCACCGTTCACGCACGGGGAACCTTCGTCGCTGAGCAGCGGTAGCGACCGCAGCGCGGGACGCCATTGAATCGACGTCTGTCGAATGACAGACTGACTCCGGTCGCGCTCGGGAGCCGGTGCGAGCCGCTCGATCCAGCAGGAGAGTGACGCGCGGGGTGGTGCGCCACCCGGCGCCGGGCAGTCCTCTCCGGCAGTCCGCCGTGCCGCCGTCGCGCCGCCGGGCCGGTTGAACGCCACCACCGCCGGCCGCGCCGCGGGGGCCGCAGTTCAGCTCAGGAGCGCAGATGATCCGTACCCTCGGCGCGGCTCTGGCCGCCGCCCTCACCCTGACCGGCCTGGCCGCCTCGACCGGCGCCGCCCGCCCGCCCGCCACCGTCCTGACGACGCCCGCGCCCACTCCGACGCTGGTGTGCCCGCCGGCGCTGCCGGTCGGGGGCCAGGTGACCGGCGCCACCGCCACCAGTCTCACCATCAGCTACTCGATGCTGCTCAGCCCGCCCTGCGGTTACGACCCGCCGCTGGTCGTCAGCCTCTTCACCAGCCGCGAGGACGCCACCGGCTGGCGTAATCCGGTGGCCGAGGCCGTTACCGGGCCGGAGCGGTACGGGACGGTGACCGTCGGCGGGCTGACCCCGGACACCGACTACTGGTTCCGGTTCAGCGACCCCCACGGCACGCGCGACCCGTACTTCATCGGTGGACCGGCGCGGACGCTGCCGACGTCGACGTGCACCGCGACGGTCACCATCGACAGCCGGTGGTACGGCGGCTTCATCGCCACGGTCACCGTGCGCAACACCGGGACCCAGCCCACCGGCGGCTGGGTCGTCTCGTGGCGGTGGACCGGTGACGAGCGCATCGAGTCGATCTGGGGCGGGGTGGCGGAACGCGCCGGCGAGAACGTCACGGTCCGCAACGCCTCCTGGAACGGGACGCTGGCGCCGGGCGGCTCGACCACGTTCGGCGTGCTGGTGGCCGCCAGCAGCGCGTCCGCCGGCATCTCGCCGGTCTGCGGTCGGTGACCGGCATGCGGTCGACGGATCGGGCGGTCCCCCACGGAGGGAACGACCGGATGAGCCGGGGCGGACGACTCGGGGCGGTCCTGGCGGCGCTCACCGTGGCCGTCGCGGCGGCGCTTGTCGGGCCGGCCACGGGCGCGCAGGCGGCGCCGGTGACCGTCACCAACGGCACGCAGTTCACCGACACGAGCGGGGCGGTGGTGCACGCCCACGGCGGCGGCGTCCTCAAGGTCGACAACTACTACTACTGGTTCGGCGAGAACCGGAACCCGGACAACACGTTCCGGGCGGTCTCCGTCTACCGCTCCACGGACCTGCGCACCTGGGAGTTCCGCAACAACGTGCTGACCCAGGCGTCGGCGGCCGAACTGCAGCGGGCCAACATCGAACGACCGAAGGTCATCTACAACGCCGGCACCGGCCGGTTCGTGATGTGGATGCACAAGGAGAACGGGTCCGACTACAACGAGGCCCGGGCCGCCGTCGCGTCGTCGGCCACGGTGGACGGCAACTACACCTACCACGGCAGCTTCCGGCCGCTCGGGCAGCACATGTCCCGGGACATCACGCTCTACAACGACAACGGCACCGCGTACATGATCTCGGCCGCCAACGAGAACCGCGACCTGAACATCTACCGGCTCACCTCGGACTACCTCAACGTCGCCGGCCTGGTGGGCAACTTCTGGGCCGGCGCGACCCGCGAGGCGCCCGCGATGTTCAAACGGGGCGGCACGTACTTCCTGCTGACCTCCGCCGCGACGGGCTGGAGCCCGAACCAGGCCCGGTACGCCACCGCGCCGAGCATCTCCGGTCCGTGGAGCGGCTGGACCGACGTGGGCAACGGCACCACGTTCAACTCCCAGCCCGCCTTCGTGCTGCCGATCCAGGGCACCGCCACCACCAGCTACCTCTACCTGGGTGACCGGTGGGCGGGGGCGTGGGGTGGGCCGGTCAACGACTCGCAGTACGTGTGGCTGCCGATCTCGTTCCCGACCAGCACCAGCATGAGCCTGACCTGGTACCCGTCGGTCACCATCGACACGGCCGCGGGGACGGTCACCGGCGACACACCGGTCTCGTACCGGGTCACCGCCCGGCACAGCGGTCGGGTGCTGGACGTGATCGGCAACTCCACCGCGAACAACGCCGAGGTCAAGCAGTGGGCGTGGAACGGCGGCGGGAACCAGCGGTGGGAGTTCCAGGACGCCGGCGGCGGCTGGTTCCGCCTGGTGAACGCCAACAGCGGCAAGTGTCTCGACGTCGCCGACGCGTCCACCGCCGACGGCGCGAACATCATCCAGTACACCTGCGGCGGCGGCGCGAACCAGCAGTGGCAGTGGGCCGCGGTCGGCAGCTGGTTCCAGCTCCGGGCCCGGCACAGCGGCAAGTGCCTGGACGTGGTCAACGCCGCCACCGGCGACGGCGCGGACGTCCAGCAGCTCACCTGCGGCGGGGGCACCAACCAGCAGTGGTCACGCACCCAGTCCTGACGACGCCCACGTGACGGAGCCGGGCTGTCCCCGCCGGCCGGACGCCGGCCGGGCGGGCCCGGTTCCGTCACCGGGTGTCGACTTCCGCACGTCTGGGTACCTCCGCACTGTCATGCGCGGCCTCCGCGCCTGGATCAGGAGGTACCAACGTGAACATCCTGTCCCGCCGGAACTCTCCGGCGCGTAGTACCGATGTGAACGGCGACGGGGTCGTGGACGCCCACGACGGGCCCCCGGCCGCCGACGGAACCCCGCCCGCGGACGGAACGGCCGACCGGCCGGTGGTGACCGACCGCGACGCGGTGCGGACCACGTACCGCAGCGGCGCGACCGCCACCGAGGCGGAGCGGGCCGCCGACGCCGGACCGGTCGCCGACGCGAGGCCGGTCACCGACCCCGGACCGGTCACCGACGCCGCGCGCGTCGAGACCGCGCCCCGCACCGGTGAGGCGGAGCGGCGGGCGGCGCAGCGGGCCGCCGCGGCCCGGGCGGCGACCAGCCGGCCGTCGGGTCGGAGCACGCGGACCGTCGACCCGGAACCCACCCGGGAGCAGGCCGTCGACCTGGACGGGGACGGCCGCCCGGACCGTGCCGTCGACCTGGACGGCGACGGTCGCCCCGATCGTGCCGTCGACCTGGATCGGGACGGCCGCCCGGACCGTCCCGTCGACCTGGACGGCGACGGCCGCCCCGACCGGGAACTCGACCCGGAGCTGACGAAGAAGCCGCGGGCCAGCCTGCTCGCCACGCTCGGTCTGATCGTGTCCGTGGTCGGCGCGCTCTTCGTGCTCTCCGGCACGCTGGCCGGCTACGGCATCGGGCTCGGCGCGGTCGGCGCGGTGCTCGCGGTGCTGGGTCTGATGGCCACCCGACGCCGGCACGTGGCCGGGAAGACCGACGCGCTGATCGGCATCATGGTCGGCCTGGCCGCCGTGGTGCTCGGCATCGTGGCGATGACCGGCCAGTTCGACTGGCCGACCACGGACGGCGAGTGGGTGAGCCGCTTCCGCGAGTGGCTTGATTCACAGTTTGTCGATCGATTCTGAGGGCACTATCTCGATCGCCGGCAGCGACCGGCAGCCCGACAAAGCTCCGGTGGTTCACCGGGCAGCTCCGGTGGTTCACCGGCAGGGCAACACCCTTTCGGGGGGCGGCGATTCGCCGCCCCCCGAAGTGTTTTTCCCGTCCCGCCGACGTGTGGGCCCCCCGCCCACTCCCACTACCAGAGACAAACGTTCCACCCGTCGAGATCCCCATAGATCTTGGTACGTTTCGGCCCCCTTAGGGGCCATTTCCTACCAAGATCTCGGCCGTTCGGGCTTTTCGGGCGCAGTACGCCGCGTGCCGGGGTGGCTGGGGCGGGTGGCTGGGGGCGACGGGACGGCTGGCGGCGAGTCGCGCGCCGGCTGCGGGAGCGCGCGGACTGACGCCAGCTCGCCGAGCCGGCGGCAACCTGAGGCGCCCGACGCGCGAGGGAAGCACGACGAGGAAGTAGAACGGCGGGAGTGCGTAGACGCAACAATCGGTCGATGAAGCGTCGTTAGACGCAATGATCAGCTGCTCGACGCACGGTTTCGCGGTGGAAGTCGACGCACCGGGCCGCATACGGTTGACCCACGGCGCCAGCCCGTGGGCCGACCGTGGCCGGGCGCGCCCGACCCTGGGAGCACCACATGACGATGGACGTTACCCGCCAGCGCTTCCTGATGTGCCGGCCGACGTACTTCGCCGTCGACTACGCGATCAACCCGTGGATGGACCCCACCGCCCCGGTCGACGCCGACCTGGCGATCCGGCAGTGGGAGCAGCTCCACCAGACGTACCTCGACCTGGGCCACGAGGTCGAGCTGATCGACCCGGTCGCCGGCCTGCCGGACATGGTGTTCGCGGCCAACGGCGGCACCGTGATCGACGACAAGGCCATGGCGGTGCAGTTCCGCGACCCGCAGCGCGCCGACGAGGCGCCCGCGTACCGGGCCTGGTTCGAGGCCGCCGGCTTCGAGATGTACGACCCGAAGCACCTCAACGAGGGCGAGGGCGACGTCCTGCTGGTCGGCGACCACCTGCTCGCCGGCACCGGGTTCCGCACCGCGCACGCGTCGCACGCGCAGCTCCAGGAGGTCTTCGGCTACCCGGTGGTCACCATGCAGTTGGTGGACGCCCGCTTCTACCACCTGGACACCGCGCTGACCGTGCTCGACGAGCGGACCGTGGCGTACCTGCCGGAGGCGTTCTCGCCGGGCAGCCAGGCGGTGCTGCGCCGGCTCTTCCCGGACGCGATCCACGCGACCATGGCCGACGCCGAGGTGCTGGGCCTGAACGCGGTCAGCGACGGCCGGCACGTGGTGCTGCCGGCGCAGGCCACCGACCTGGCCGCGAAGCTGCGCGACCGGGGTTACGAGACCATCGGGATCGACCTGTCCGAGCTTCGCAAGGCCGGCGGCGGACCGAAGTGCTGCACGTTGCGACTCCGTCAGGGAAAGGCGATCAAGTGATCATCGACGACATGCTGCGGACACCCTCCGCGGTCCGGGACGCGGAGCGCCACACGGCGCACAACTACCACCCGCTGCCCGTGGTGATCTCCTCGGCGGAGGGCGCCTGGCTGACCGACGTGGACGGCCGCCGCTACCTGGACTGCCTGGCCGGCTACTCGGCGCTGAACTTCGGCCACCGGCACCCGAAGCTGATCGAGGCGGCGCACGCCCAGCTCGACCGGCTCACGCTGACCAGCCGCGCGTTCATCCACGACCAGTTCGCCGACTTCTGCCGGGAGCTGGCCGCGCTCTGCGGCAAGGAGCTGGTCCTGCCGATGAACACCGGCGCCGAGGCGGTGGAGACCGGCATCAAGGTCGCCCGCAAGTGGGGCTACCAGGTCAAGGGCGTCACGCCGGGCCAGGCCAACATCGTGGTGGCGGAGGGGAACTTCCACGGCCGTACCACCACCATCGTCAGCTTCTCCACCGACGAGGACGCGCGGGCCGACTTCGGTCCGTACACGCCGGGCTTCACCGTGGTTCCCTACGGCGACCTGGCCGCGCTGACCGCGGCGATCGACGAGAACACGGTGGCCGTGCTGCTGGAGCCGATCCAGGGCGAGCAGGGCGTCGTGGTGCCGCCGGAGGGCTACCTGCCCGGCGTGCGCGAGGTCTGCACCGAGCGGAACGTGCTGTTCATCGCCGACGAGATCCAGTCCGGGCTGGGGCGCACCGGCGCCACGTTCGCCTGTGACCTGGAGGGCGTCGTCCCGGACATGTACCTGCTGGGCAAGGCGCTCGGCGGCGGCATCGTGCCGGTCTCCGCGGTGGCCGCGAACGCCGACGTGCTGGGCGTGCTCCAGCCGGGTCAGCACGGCTCCACGTTCGGCGGCAACCCGCTGGCCTGCGCGGTCGCCACCGAGGTGGTCCGGCTGCTCGCCACCGGCGAGTTCCAGCGCCGCTCGGCCGTGCTGGGCGAGCGGCTGAAGGCCGGCCTGGAGGCGCTGCTCGGCAAGGGCCTCGTCGCGGTCCGGGTGCGCGGCCTCTGGGCCGGCGTCGACATCGACCCGGCGTTGATGAGCGGCCGGCAGGCGTGCGAGCGGCTGATGGAGCGCGGGGTGCTGGCCAAGGACACCCACGGCTCGACCATCCGGCTCGCCCCGCCGCTGGTGATCACCGCCGACGAGATCGACCACGCGGTGGCGCAGCTCGCCGCCGTGCTGGCCGGCTGACGGCGTACGCGGAAAAGGGCGCCGGGACCACGACGGTCCCGGCGCCCTTCGCGCTCGTGGGTCAGGGACGCGGCAGCCGCATCGCCATGGTCGGCGCCTCGGCCATCACCGAGTTCGGCGTGTACGTCGCGTCGCTGGCCGTCTCGGCGGCCCGCCCGATCTGCACGCCCGGGTAGAGCTCGATCAGGTCGCCCTCGCCCAACGACCGGGACTGCTGGGGCGGCAGCGGGATCCGCTCCGTCTCGACCATCGACCCGCCCGGCCGGATGCCGGAGCCGTTGGTGCTGGTGTCGGTGACCACCACCTCGCCGCCGCGCCCCAGGTCGAACCGGACGTGGCTGCGGCTGATCCAGCGGCGGGCCTCGTCGTTGAGCCACTGGCCGAGCGTCACGCCGCCGGGGCCGTCCGGGGCCCGGCCGACCGCCACCGGCTCGGCCTCGGTGAGCACGAACCGCTTCCGCACCAGCCCGCCGATCCGCACCGCCAGCACCTCGCTGCGCGGGCGCTGCCCGGCGTCGGAGAGGCGGCTGCCGTGCCGGGGGCAGGTCGGCGCGCCGGTGCGCAACGTGGGCGGCGGCTGTTCGGACGGGGTCCGGTCGATCGCGGCCAGGTCGGCGAAGGCGCCGCCACCCCCGCCGCCGCCGAACAGCGCGCAGCCCGGCTCGGGGCAGCGCCACTGCCGGGAGAGCAGCTTGACGCCGGCCGGTGAACGGGAGCCGGTGACCGGGTCCTGGCCGCCGCCGACGTGCGCGATGAACACCGGCCCGCCGGCGCCGGGCACCGGCGCGAGCACCCGGCCGGCCTGGCCGACCCACGGGTAACGGCCGACGAGCCCGTCCAGCCGGGCGCGGGTGAGCACCGGCAGGCCGAGCAGGTCGGCCACCTCCAGCATCCGGTCGCCGGGCTGGTCGAGCACCTCCACCAGGCCGTCGTCGGCCCAGCGGCGGACCACCATCCGCTCGTTGGAGGTCAGGTCGGCGTCGGACAGCAGCGCCCGGTGCACGATCGCGTAGACCTGGACGCTGTCCTCGCCGATCTGCCGGGACAACGCGTCGATCACCATCCCGAGCCGCAGCAGGCTGGCCGGCCGCCCGCCGTCCAGGTTCTGCCAGCGGATCACCTCGGCCAGGTCGACCACGGCCCGCGCCAGCAACGGGTCGGTGCAGACCCGCCCCTCGATGGCGTCCAGCACCTTGCTGATCTCGAATCTCATGCCGCGCTCCGCACCATGTCGTCGCTTGACCCGGTCGGGGCCGGTCGCCCACCGGGCCGCGCGTCACCCCGGCGACGCGCCGTCCCACCACTGCGACGACCCTACCGGCCGCGTCCGACGGCGGCGTTCCCCCGCACGCCGGAAGCGGCGCACGCCACCGGCCGGGCCGGGCGGGGACACCCCTCGACGCCCCCGCCCGGCCCGCCCGACTCAGCCCGCGCGCAGCGGTCGCCCCACGTCGTGCAGGTGCGCCAACCCCTGCCGGTACGACTCGACCAGCCCGGCCTCCGCGTACGGGATGCCCTGCTCGGCGCAGTACGCCCGGACCAGCGGGCGGGCCCGGCGCAGGTTGGCGCGCGGCAGGTTCGGGAACAGGTGGTGCTCGATCTGGTGGTTGAGGCCGCCCAGCGCCAGGTCGACGAACCGGCCGCCGCGCACGTTGCGGGCGGTGAGCACCTGCTTGCGGAGATAGTCGAGGTCGTCGTCGGCGGTGGGCATCGGCATGCCCTTGTGGTTCGGGGCGAACGCGCATCCCATGTAGAGCCCCCAGAGTCCCTGGTGCACGGCGGCGAAGAGCAGCGCCTTGCCCGGTGACATCACCGCCAGCAGCAGGCCGACGTAGCCGGCGGTGTGCGCCGCGAGCAGCGTCGCCTCCACGGCCCGGTGCCGCACCGGTACGCGCCACCGGCCGTCCGGCTGCCGACCGACCAGCGCCCGTACGCTCGCCACGTGCAGCGCCAGCCCTTCCAGCAGCAGCATCGGGAAGAACAGCCACGCCTGCCGCCGGGCCAGCCACCGGCTCAGTCCCCGGGTCGCCTGCGCCTGCTCGTACGTCCAGACCAGCGCGCCCGCGCCGACGTCCGGGTCCTCGTCGGCGTGGTTCGGGTTGGCGTGGTGCCGGTTGTGCTTGTCCACCCACCAGCCGTAGCTGAGCCCCACGGCGAGGTTGCCGGCGACCAGGCCGGCCACCTCGCTGGGCCCGCGCCGGCGGAACATCTGCCGGTGCCCGGCGTCGTGCCCGAGGAACGCCACCTGGGTGGTGGCCACCGCCATGACGGCCGCCAGCGGCAGTTGCCACCAGGAGTCGCCGACGACCGCCACCAACGCCCAGCCGGCCAGGAACGCGCCCAGGGTGAGCGCGATGCGGACCGCGTACCGGCCCGGCCGCCTGTCGAACAACCCGGCCTCGGCGACCCGGCGGGACAGCCGCGCGTAGTCGCTGCCCCGCCGGCCCTCCGGTGCCGCCACCGTCGAAGTCGTCATCCGCGATCCCCCCGCTTGGCCGTGGGCCCCGTCCGATCGTGACCCTCGGTGACCATCGTGCCGAAATTCGTGGCCCTGGGTAATCCCGTCATCCCCCGAACCACCGGTGGGGTTGCCCCCACCCCCGTGGGTTGCGGTCAGGTCAGGCGGGTGACGGCGGCACGCAGGCGGGCCAGGTCGCGGCGGCGTCGCTCGTACGTGGCGGCCAGACCGATCAGCGCCAGGCCCCCCAGCGCGAGGAAGACCCAGCGGGGCAGCAGGTCCCAGCTCCGGGCCAGCTCGTGCAGCGCCAGCGGCACCAGCGTGGCCGCGCCCAGCAGGACCGGTGCCTGCCAGCGCCGGACCGCGCCGCCGAGCACCGCGCCGAGCGCCACCGCGCCCAGCGCCAGCCGGCGCAGCGGCTGCAGGTCCGGTGCCGCCAGCACCGAGACCAGGCTGGGCAGCAGCGCCGCGCCGAGCCCCGGCCCGAGCGCCAGCCAGCTCGTCAGCCCGGGCCGGCGCCGCAACGCGAACAGGCCCGCGCCGAGGGCGAGCGCCGCCGCCGGCACCGTGTACGCCTCCAGCACCGCCACCCCGCCGGCCGCCAGCAGCAGCCAGCCGCCGAGCAGCTCGCTGCCGCCTGCGACCGCCGCGAGAGCGGCGCGCCGGCCCGGCGTCTCACCACGGCGCAGCACCCGGACCGCCACGACGACGCCCCAGAGTGCGCAGACCGCCGCCGCGTACCGCAGCGCGCCGCCGGTGAGCAGCAGCGCGAGCAGCGCCACCGCCTGCGCCACCCCGTCCAGCACCGCACCCGTCGCCGTCCACCGCGTCCACTGCGTCGATCTTGGAGTTGTGGCGCCCACGATGTCGGAATCGCGCTTCTTGCGAGCGACCACAAGTCCAAGATCGACGAATCGGGGCGTGACCCGCAGCGCCGGCGCGGCGTGCAGGGTCACCGCCGCGACGGCCAGCACCGCGAACCCGGCGGTACGCAACGGCAGGCCGCCGGCCAGCGGCGCGGTGACCGCGAAGCCGGTGGCCGCGGCCACCGCGCCCATCCAGCCGCCGAGCCGGACCGCGCCCGACCACCCGGTCACGCCCACCACCACGCCGGCCACCACCAGCGCCCCCAGCCCGGCCAGCGTCCCCGCCCGGGTGGCGACCAGCCCGCCGAACCCGAACCCGCCGAGCACCGCCCCCGTCAGCACCAGCACCGGCAACCACCAACCCGGGGCCGACGTCGGACGCGCCCCCGCCGGTTTCGCCGTTCGCGCCCCCGCCGGGCCCGGGACCGACGCCGGAGCGTCGCCCACCGAGGTGGCCTGGCCCGGACCCGCCGTGGCGGCGGTCAGCAGCGCGGCCAGGCCGGTGCCGAACGCCACCGCCGGCACCACCGGCCAGGGCGCGCCGGCCGCCGCGAGCAGCACCGGCAGGGCCACCGCGCCGAACGGCAGCGCCGCCCGCACGCGCCGGCCGACCGGCGTCCCGATCCGGGCGTACGCCGCCGCGGCGACGCCGAGCAGCAGCAGGGTCAACCCGGCCCGGGCCGCCTCCGCCGGAGCCGCCGTGCCGGCCGGTGCCCCGGCCCAGGGCCGGACCGGCAGCTCCCCCAGCACCGCAAGCGCGCCCGGCGCGGCGGCCAGCCCGGCCAGCCCGGCCAGCGCCGCGCCGACCACCCGCGGGGCGTACGCCGGCCGGGTCGTCCCACCGCCGGCGGCCAGCGCCAGCAGCACTCCCGCCGCCGCGTAGAGCGCCACCGGTTCCCGGCCCGGCGCGACCAGCGGCCCGAGGCCGAGCGCGGCGAGCGCCACCGCGAGCGCCGTCGAGGCGTACCCGGTCAGGTCGGGCCACCGGCGGCGGACCGCCAGCACGGCGACCACCGGCACCACGACGGAGGTCGCCCCGCCCCGCAGTTGCCACCAGGTCGGCGCGTGAAGGCCGAGCAGCGCGACGGCCACCGCCGCCGGTACGGCGAGCAGCGCCACGGCCAGCGCCAGCCCGGCGACGACCGGCTGGGCGCCCGCACCGCGCCGGCCGAGTGCCGCCACCGCCACGCCGAGCACTGCCGTCACCGCGAGCACCGCGACGGCACCGGCCGGCGCGGCGCAGCCGACCAGCAGCGCGTGCCCGACCAGCACCGCCCCCGCCGACGCGGCGACTCCGACGACGACCCGGCCCCGGCGCGGCCGGGCCACGGCACCCAGCAGCAGCGCGGCGGCCACCGTGAGGTCGGCGACCAGCACCGCCGGCCACGGCGTGCCCACCACGGCCGGCGCGGCGAGGACGGCCAACCCGGCGGTCACCACCCCGACCAGCGGCCGGGCGGCCCGGGGCGTCAGCAGCGCCACCGCGCCGGCGACGAGCAGCAACGCGGGCGGCAACTGCCAGCCCCAGGACGGCACGGAACCGCCCGGCCGGGCCCGGACCGCGGCGACCGCGACCGCCGCGGCCGTCACCCCGGTCAGTACGACGGTGACCTGTCCCAGCCCGGCGGCCACCGCGAGCGCACCGATCCGCGGCCCGGTCCGCAGCCGCGCCGGAAGCGCCCGGACCGCGCCGGCCAGCACCGCCACCGTGAGCCCGGCCGCGAGCAGCAGCAGCCCGGGACGCTCGGCGGCGACCGGACGTACAAGCGCGGCGGCCAGCACCGGCACCAGCAGCCCGGCGGCCACCGCGCGCCACATCCGGCCACCGGCCGCGTACGCGCCCGCCACCAGGGCGAGCGCCACCACCAGCAGTGGACCGCCGGCCAGCAGCGGGGTGCCGCCCGCGCGGCCGACCGCCAGCGGCACCAGCGCGAAGCCGGCGGCCAGGGCCAGCGCCGCTCCGTGCCCGAGCCAGCCCAGCACCTGCCCGGCCCACACCGCCCCGCCGGCCGGGCCCGTGCCGGCGCCACCCCCCAGGCGCGCGCCGCCGGCACGGGCGGTCCGGCGGCGCAGGGCGACCACCACCGCCAGGTCACCGAGCGCCAGCGCGGTCAGGGCCAACGCCCAACCGGCCGCCCCCGGCCGGGCCGCCGCCACCGCCAGCGGCAGCACCGGCTGGGCCGCCAGCCACGCCGCGAACCACGGCGCGGTCAGGCGGCTGAGTCGCCCGTAGCCGGCCGCCACGGCAGCGCTGACGGCCGCGACCAGCGCGGCGTACCGGCTGCCCGGCCAGCCGGCGACCCCGAACAGGTCCACCGACCAGGCGGCGTACCCGTCCAGGAGCACCAGCAGCAGCCCCACCGCGGCGATCGTCTCGGCGGTGCCGCGCAGCCCGCGCGCCCGGGCCAGCAGCGGCGCGGCGAGGGCCAGCACGGTGACGGCGAGCAGGATCAGCGCCCGGCCGGCCACCCCGAACGCGGCCCAGGCGACCGCGGTGAAGACGATCGCGGCGGTGCCGAGCAGCAGTCCTCCGAGCACGAAGAGCAGACCCTGCACCGCCCGGCCGGACGTCTCCGCGCCACCGGCCCGGGCCGTTCCGGCGACGGGCGGCGCCGGCCGCACCGGCTGCACCGGCCGCACCGGCCGCACCGGCTGCGACGGGTGCACCGGCTGCGACGGGTGCATCGGCGCCCCGGCGGTGACCGTCCGGGGCGCGGGGATCTCCAGGCGGATCCGGGCGGCCAGCGCCGCCCGTCGCTGCCGGACCGTGGACAGCCGGCCGGCCAGCTCCTGGTACGCGACCCGGGCCGCGTCCACCCGCGGGGTCAGCGCGGCGATCTCCCGGTCCAGCCGGACCACCTCGGCGGCGGGCGGGTAGGGCGGGCGACCGCAGGCGCGGCAGCCGGCGACGAGGTCGGCCGGTGCGCCGCACCCGGGGCAGGGGTAGCCGGTGTTCTCCACCCGGTCAGCCTCGCCGGTGGCGGGGCGGGCGGACAGAGTAGGGGTACCTAGGGCCGGGTGTGTTCGCGTACCCAGGCGGTGTAGTCCGGGTTGCCGCTGTCCTCCCGGGCGACCAGGATCTCCGGCACTTCGTACGGGTGGCTGGCCCGGATCTGGTCGACAAGCGCGTCCACCCGGTCCGGCGTGGTCTTGAAACGCACCGACCACTCGGCGGTGGTCTGGATCGCCGACTGCCACCAGTAGGTGCTGTCCACCGGGCCGCCGACCTGGGCACACGCCGCCAGGCGGCCGGCGACGGCCGCAGCCGCCAACACGTCCGCCACCCGGCGGGCATCCACCACCGTCGTCACCACGCAGATCTGGTCCACCAGCGCACCCTACGCGGCGTCCGGGCCGCGCCGCCGTATCCGGGCACGAAAGCCGCTCAGGCGTCGACCGTGCCGTCCCGGGTGGCGGCGATCCACTTGTCGATCCGGGCCCACCAGTCGAACAGCCAGTCGATGCGCTCCTGCTTGCCGGCGGGGATCTCCTCCGGCGGCACGGACCAGAACCGCATCACGATCCGCTTGTCCATCGGCAGCTCACGCCACACGTCCGCGACCGTGAGCAACTGGTCCAGGCCGGTGTGCGCCACGAAGATCACCCCGGCGTCCGGCGCGGCGTCCAGCGCGGCAAGCAGTCCACCGGGCTGCGGGGCGAGCACGTGCTGCATCCGCTCGGCCCGCAGCGCCATCCGCTCCAGCCCGAGCGACCGCAGCCGGGCGATCGCCCGCAGCCGGCGCGACGGGGTGAAGTTGCCGCCCTCCGGGAAGATCACGAAGGCGTCGTCGTCGTCGAGGCCGGTGGCCAGGTGGCTGATCTGCCGTACCGCCGAGTCCCGGCCGTCCGCGCCGGGCGCGATGAACCGGTTGGGCAGCCGGTTGAGCAGCACGTCGATCGCCGGGTCCCACTGGAGGCTCTCCTTGAGCACGATCCGGGGCTCCCGGTGGAACCAGTTCACCAGCGCGTGGATCAGGATGAACGAGTCACCCGGCCCGGCGTGCCGGCAGAGAACCAGCTCGGGGCGGCCGGGCAGCGCGGTGTCCGGGTCGGTGCCGACCACGTCGATGCTCAGCCGCAGCGTCCACCGGGCCTGCCAGAACAACACCCGCAGGAAGCGGCCGGCGACCACGTAGTGGGCCCGCTGGAACGCCGGCGAACGCTTGTACCGGCCGAACCCGGACGCCAGCCAGAGCACGAAGAGCGTGAGCAGCGCGGCGGCGTCCCAGACCAGGTAGACGGTGCCGATCCAGAGCAGCCGCAGCGGGCGCAGCCGCCCCGGCACCAGCGGCGACGCGGCCAACGCCAGCAGCGCCCAACCGGGCAGCGTGGTGACCACGGCGACGGCGAGCAGCACGACGCCGGGCGCGAGCAGCAGTCGGCGTACCCAGCGGGGTGGCAGCGGCATCAACGCTCCAGCGCGGTGTCCAGGTAACGGCGGGAGGCGGTGTACGCCCGGCTGATCCGCCGCCCCACGGCCGCCATGTCCCGGTACGCCCACGGGCTGTCGTCGCGCGGCTCCAACCCGCCGGTCGGCAGTACGTGCACCTCGACGCCGTCGGGCAGCGCCGCCATCTCCCGGGCGAACCGGTGCCGGCGGGCGATCTCGAACGCGACCTGGGCGACCTCCCACGGCCGGCGCGGCGGGCTCAGCTCGCGCTCGATCCGGCCCACCTGGAGCACGAAGATCTGCGTCGCGCCGGCCGCCACCGCCTCGCCGACCGGGATCGAGTTGACCACCCCGCCGTCGATGTAGTGCTGGCCGGCGATCTGGGCGGGTGGCAGCAGCCCGGGCACCGAGGCGGACGCGAGCACCGCCGGCACCACCGGCCCCTCGGAGAACCAGTACTCGGCGGCGCGCTCGATGTTCGCCGCGCAGCACCGGAACGGCACGGCCAGGTCGGCGAACGTGGTCGCCTCACCCAGTTCGCTCTCCAGCAGGCGGCGCAGTGGGCGGGGCGAGTGCAGGTGGGTCCGCGCGGCGAAGCGGCGTAGCTGCCGGGCGACCGAGTCGCCGTACACCTCGCTCGCCTCCGGGGAGGCCCAGAGCCGGACCAGCCGGTCGGTGACCGCCTCGGTCGGGTCGGCGGCGACCAGGGCGCCGTTGACCGCGCCGATCGAGGTGCCGAGCACCAGGTCGGGCCGGATCCGGGCACGGAGCAGGGCGCGCAGCATGCCGACCTCGACCGCCCCCAGCACTCCCCCGCCACCGAGCACGAACGCCACCGGACCGCCTGCCATGCCGTTCATCCTGGCACGGGCCGCGCGGTCCGGCCCGGCGTGCCCGGCCGGGCACGGTGGGCCACGGCCGACGCGCGGATCGTGACCGGCTTCCGGACGCCCGTTGACAGGCCGGACACATTCCCGCAACCTGGTAGCGCTCCCGAGCCCAGGCAGGTGCGAGGTGAAGGCGACACTCCAAGCCGGCCGTCTGCTGGCCCGGCGGTACCGGCTCATCGACCGGATCGGCGCCGGCGGCATGTCGGTGATCTGGCGGGCCCGCGACGAGGTGCTCGACCGGGTGGTGGCGGTGAAGGTGCTCGCCCCCTCGCTCGCCGCCGACGCCCGGTTCCGCGACATGGTGCGCGAGGAGGCCCGCTCGGCCGCGCAGCTCGACCACCCGCACGTCACCGCCGTGCACGACTACGGCGAGACGGTCGCGCCGGACGGCTCGATCACCTCGTTCGTGGTGATGGAGCTGCTCAGCGGCGAGGAGTTGGAGCACCGGCTGACCGAGGGGCCGCTGCCCTGGGCGGCGGCGGTGGAGACGGGCGCGCAGGTGGCCGAGGCGCTGGCCGCGGCGCACCGGCTCGGCATCGTGCACCGCGACGTCACCCCCGCCAACGTGATGATGACCGGCGTCGGGGCGAAGGTGCTCGACTTCGGCATCGCCACCCGGGTCGGGGCACCGGACGAGGACGAGGACGGCGGCACGTTCGGCACCCCGGCGTACGTGGCGCCGGAACGGCTGGACGGCGCGCCGGCCCAGCCCGCCACCGACGTCTACTCGCTCGGCGTGCTGCTCTTCGAGACCCTGACCGGCCAGCCGCCGTACCCGGCGGACACCTGGGAGCAGCTCAGCGCCGCGCTGGCGGAGCACGCGCCGCCCACGCTGGACGGCGTACCCGGGCTGCCCCGGCCCGTCGCGGAGATCTGCCTGCGCTGCCTGGCCCGCGATCCGCGGGACCGGCCGACCGCGCACCGGGTGGCGGCCGTGCTCCGCGACCAGTTGCTCCCCGCCGATCCGCAGGCCGCCACCATGCTGGCGCCGACCATGACGCTGCCCGCGCTGAGCCGGACAGCGGCCCCGCCGACCCAGCCGGTCCCCGTCCCGCCCGCCCCGGCGGCCCAGCACGGCCCGGCGGGGGGGCCCGGTCCGGCGGGCGAACCGGCGCCGGTCGGTGGGCCGGGCCGACGCCGCGTCCTCGCGCTGGCGGGGGCCGGGGTGGTGCTGGTCGCCGCCGCCGCGTTGCTGGTGCCGGCGCTGACGCCGGACCGGCCGGTCGAGCCCCGGGTGCTGCCGACCGCCGGGCCGGTGGAGACACCCACCGGCGTGCCGACCGGTGACGGGGACCCGGCCACCACGCCGCCGCCCGAGCCGACCCGCGCGCCGGCCACCACCGTCCCGGCCGCGCCGACCGACGAGCCGGCGGATGCGGCCGAGCGGGTGGACGGGCTGATCGAGGCCGGGCTGACCGACGGTCAGATCCGCAGCGATGTCGGCGTGGACCTACGCAACCTGCTGCGCAACGCGGTGGCCGCGAGCGGCGAGGACGAGGTGACCGCCGCGGTGGAGCGCCTCCGCGGCAAGATCGCCGAGCGTCGACGCGAGGGCAGCATCACCCCCGGGTACGCGCGGCAACTCGACGCCGCGGCAGCGGCGCTCGTGGTCGGGCGCACCTGACCGGTCAACCGGTGACGAGCCCCGCGACCGCCCGCGGGCCGTCGGTCGTCGCCCGCCCGGCCAGGAAGCCCCGGTACACCGCCTCGTACCCGGCGGCCATCCGCTCCACCGAGAAGCTCTCGGCGACGTGCGCGACGCAGTCGGCCGGGTCCAGGTCGGCGACCGCGCGCAGCGCCGCCGGCAACTCGTCGGCGGTGTCGCACACCAGCCCGGTGACCCCGGGACGGACCAGTTCCGGCACCGCGCCCCGGCGCAGCGCCACCACCGGCGTACCGGTCGCCATGGCCTCCACCATCACCATGCCGAACGGCTCCGCCCACTGGATCGGCATGATCAGGCAACGCGCGTCGAGCAGCAGCCGCAGCACCGCCTCGCGCTCGGCGTTCACCACCAGCGTGACGTCCTCGCCCAGCAACGGCCCCACCACCTGCTCCAGGTAGCGGCGCTCGGTCGGTTCGTTGCACTTGCCGGCCAGGGTGAGCGGCAGCCCGGCCGCCCGGCAGGCCCGGATCGCCACGTCGGGGCCCTTGTCCGGACTGAACCGGGCGAGCCAGAGCACCGGCCCGGCCCCCGGCGCGTGCTTGTGCGGGAAGTCCCGCAGCGGCATCGCGTTGTGCACCGTGCCGACCCACGGCAGGCCCGGGTTCGCCCGGCGCTGGGCGTGCGAGATCGCGATCAGGCCGACCCCCCGGTCGGTGTTGCTGAGCACGGTGCCGTACTCGCCGACCGGGTTGCCGTGCACGGTCGCCACGGTCGGCACCCGGCGGCGGCCGGCCACCATCGGGCCGATGGTGCTGTGGTCGTGCACCAGGTCGAAGTCGGCCGGGTCGACCAGGTGGTCGACGTGCGCCAGGTGGGCCAGCTCGGGCAGCGACTCACCCAACCGGTCGAACTGCAGTTCGGCGCAGGTGGAGACGAACTCGGCGGCGGTGCCGTGCTCGGTGCCGGCGCCGAACAGCGTCACCGCGTGCCCGCGGTCGACGAGCGCGTCGACCAGCCCGGCCACCAGGGTCTCCAACCCGCCGTAGCCGGGTGGCGGCACCGACAGCCACGGCGGGACCACCATCGCGATCCGGAGCGGCCCGGCCCGCGCCCGGTCAGGCGGTGGCTGGTCGACGGCCACGAGTCCCTCCCCCGCTGGTCCCCGGCGTACCCGATCGGCGGCGGGTTCCCGACGCGACACGCGGTAAACGGCGTCCGGGCCCGGACCGGTCACCGGGCCGGTGACGGCTCACCCGGACCGGGTGAGACACGAAGAGGGGCGGTGGGCGACGAAGCCAACCCCCTTGGCTCCGTCGCCCACCGCCCCGGGAGGGAGGTAGGTCTTGCGGACTATGACGTTTCGGCGAGCGTCACGGTTGCCGTCTCGTCAGATCCGTTTCGCTTGTACTGAAGTTCGACCCGGTCGCCGACCTTGCCGGCCTGCACGGCGCCGACCAGGTCGTTGGAATCGTTGATCACCTTGTCGCCGAACTTGGTGATCACGTCACCCCGCTGGATCCCGGCCTTCTCGGCGGCGCTGCCCGGGGTGACCGCGGCGACCATCGCGCCGCCGTCCTCCGCGGCGTTCACGCTGACCCCGAGCGACGGGTGGCTGATCTTCTCGCCGCGCTGGAGCTTCTCGGCCACGTCCTTGGCCTTGTTGCTCGGGATGGCGAAGCCGACACCGATGTTGCCGTTGCTGCCCTGCCCGGCGGTGGCGATCGCGGTGTTGATGCCGATCACCTCGCCCCGCGTGTTGACCAGCGCGCCGCCGGAGTTGCCCGGGTTGATCGGGGCGTCGGTCTGCAACAGGCCGGAGATCGAGCTGGCCCCCTGCTGCGGGGTCTGCTGCTGGCCGCCCTCACCGGCGGAGATGGTGCGGTCGCGGGCGCTGAGGATGCCGGCGGTCACCGAGCCCTGGAGGCCGAGCGGGCTGCCCAGCGCGAGCACCTGGTCACCGACCTGCATGCCGTCGCTGTCGCCGAACTTCGCCGCCTTCAGGTCACTCACGCCGCTGGCCTTGACCACCGCGAGGTCGGTCTTCGGATCCGTGCCGACGATCTTCGCCGAGGCGTTCTTGCCGTTGGCGAAGACCACCTTCACCGTGTCGCCGCTGGCGGAGGCGACCACGTGGTTGTTGGTCAGCACGAACCCGTCGGCGCTGAGGATCACCCCGGAGCCCTCACCGCTGTCCGTCATGATCGTGACGATGCTGTCCTGCACGGCAGCCGCGATCTTGGGCAGGTCGGCGCTGTTGATCACCGGAGCGGCGGAGTAGGTGCGGGTGACGCCGCCGCCGTCGTCGAGCGCGAGGGCCAACGCGCCGCCGGCCACGCCCGAGCCGAGCATCAGGGCCAGCGCCAACGCGCCGGCGCCGACGAACTTGCCGGCCCGGCTGGGCCGCGCCGGCTGGTGCTGTCCCCACGGCGGGACCGGCTGCCCGGCCTGGTGCGGGGGGTACGGCTGCGCCTGGTACGTCGGGACGGGTCCCCCGGTGTGCGACGACGGGTAGCCGGAGCCGCCCTGCTGCGCCCACCCGCCCTGCTGCGGCGACCCGTACCAGTTCTGCGGTTGCCCCGAGGCGGGGTACGGCGGCGCGGAGGGCTGGGCGTACGGGCTGCCGGACGGCTGGGCGTACGCGCCACCCGGCGCGTACGGGCTGGCCGGCGCGGCGGAGGACGGCGCGTACGGGTTGGCCGGCGTGTCGGACGACGGCGCGTACGGGCTGGCCGGCGTGTCGGACGACGGCGCGTACGGGCTGGTCGGTGCGTCGGCGTGGGCGGTGGTTCCGGCGGCCGGGGAGTCGGCCGGAACCGACGCGGCGGCCGGAGTGGAGTCCGATGTCCCGCTCTCGACGCGGGGCAGCTCGGCGGTGTGGTGCGACGGCTGGGCGTCGGCAGGTGCCGGCGACCGCTGCGGCTCGGTCTCGTGGTCGGTCATGCCTACAGCTTTCCCCGCCGCACTGTCACCAGCCTGGAATCCGCCTGAATGTTTTCTGTAAGTCACTCGCCCGACTCCGGCGTCTCCGGCAGCAGCGGCAGTTTCACCCGGAACGTGGCCCCGCCGCCCGGCGTGGCGACCGCCTCGACGGTGCCGTGGTGCGCCGCCACCAGCGCGGCGACGATGGCCAGGCCGAGGCCGGTGCTGGTCGGCCCGGCGGCCCGCCGGGTCCGGGCCGCGTCCACCCGGTAGAACCGCTCGAAGACCCGTTCGGCCTGCTCCGGGGTCAGGCCGGGGCCGGTGTCCGCCACCTCGACCACCGCGACGTTCCCCGCCTCGGCCCGCAGCCGCAGCGTGACCGCGGCGTCCGGCGGGGTGTGGGTGAGCGCGTTGGTCATCAGGTTGCCGATCACCTGCCGCAGCCGGGCGTCGTCACCGAGCACCACCAGCGGGCCCGCGCCCGGTTCCAGCTCCAGTTCGATCCGCCGTTCCGGGTCGACCACCCGGGCCGCCTCCACCGCGTCCGAGGCCAACACCGGTAGCTCCACCGGGGCCAACGCGATCGGCCGTTCCCGGTCCATCCGCGCCAGCAGCAGCAGGTCCTCGACCAGCAGCCCCATCCGGGACGCCTCGTCCTCGATGCGGCGCAGCAGGTCGGCGGTCTGCTCCGGGGCCCGGGCCGCGCCCTGCCGGTACAGCTCGGCGAAGCCCCGGATGGTGGTCAGCGGTGTCCGCAGTTCGTGCGAGGCGTCCGCGATGAACTGCCGCATCCGTTCCTCGGACCGGCGGGCCCGCGCCTCGGACGCCTGCGCCAGGGCGGCGGCGTCCCGGGCGCCCGTCTCGGCGCTGCGCGCCGCCGCCTCGGAGGCGGCCCGCGCGGTGAACGCGGCCTCGATCTGGGCCAGCATCGTGTTCAACGCCCGGGAGAGCCGACCCAGCTCGGAGGTGGGGCAGGGCCGCCCCTCCTCCGGGTCGGGCACCCGCCGGGTCAGGTCGCCGCCGGCGATGGCCCCCGCGGTCCGCTCGATCTCCACAAGCGGCTTGAGGCTGGTACGCACGATGCCCGCGCCCACCGACGCCAGGATGATCAGCACCGCGCCGCCCACCAGCAGGTCTATCCAGATGAGCTGCCGGACCGCGGCGTCGACGGCGGTGAGGTGCTGCCCGAACGCGATGACCCGGCCGTCGGGGAGAGCGGTGTACAGCATCCGCCAGCGGCTCCGGCCGTCCTCGGAGCGCACCGTGAACGGGTCGCCCACCCGCTCCTTGTAGCCGGCGTAGTCGGCGGGGAACCGGGGCAGCTCCGCGTCGCGCAGACCCTCGTAGCGCGACGGCGCGTCCGGCGGCTCGTCGGGCGCCGCCGTGGTCGCCACGTAGTCCGACGGGATATTGACCTTGATCGGGTTCCCGTTCGCCTCTTCCAGGGTGCGGGCCACGTTGAAGGCACCACCGCGGAGCTGGTCGTCGGCCTGCCCGATCAGGTAGTTGCGCAGCAGGAACGCCGTCAGGCTGCTGATCACCACGAGCGCCAGGGCGACCAGCGCGAGGACGGAGGTGACCAGCTTGAGCCGGAGCGGGATCCCGCGCAGCCAGCTCTTCGCGTCGTGGACGGCGTTCACGCCGCCGGCTTGCGCAGCACGTACCCCACCCCACGCAGTGTGTGGATCAGCCGGGGCTGGGTGTTGTCGACCTTGCGCCGCAGGTAGGAGATGTACGACTCGACGATGTTGTCGTCGCCGCGGAAGTCGTAGTTCCAGACGTGGTCGAGGATCTGCGCCTTGCTGAGCACCCGGTTGGCGTTGAGCATCAGGTAGCGCAGCAGCTTGAACTCGGTCGGCGAGAGCTGCACCCGCTGGCCGGCCCGGTGCACCTCGTGGGTCTCCTCGTCCAGCTCCAGGTCGGCGAACGTGAGCCGGGACGGCGCCTGCTCGCCGGTCGCGGTGCGCCGCAGCACGGCCCGGATGCGGGCGGTCAGCTCCTCCAGGCTGAACGGCTTCGTGACGTAGTCGTCGCCGCCCAGCGTCAACCCGCGGATCTTGTCGTCGGTGGCGTCCCGCGCGGTCAGGAACACCACCGGGGTACGCGTACCACCCTCGCGGAGCATCCGGATGACCTCGAAGCCGTCGAGGTCGGGCAGCATCACGTCGAGCACGACCAGGTCGGGCCGGTGATCCTTGGCGGCGTGCAGCGCCGCGCTGCCGCTGGTCGCGGTCGCCACGTCGAAGCCCGCGAAGCGCAGGCTCGCGGAGAGCAGTTCGAGGATGTTGGGATCGTCCTCGACGACGAGCAGTCGAGCCTCGGTGTGGGTAGCCGCCATGGCCCCATCATCCGTGCTCCGGCTGCGGTCGCGCTGGGTGGTGGCTGGAAACAACCTGTGAGCTCAGCGGAGCAGTCGCCGCAGCCCGTCGAGCGCGCCGTCGAGCAGCCGGATCGCGGTCCGGAGCTGGTTGTCGCTGAGCCGCCCGGCCCGCACCAGCGCGCCGACCTCGACGGTGAACGCGGCCAGCCGCTCGTCGAACTCGACGAGCAGCGGCGCCTCCGCCGGTCGGGCCGCCCCGTCGTGGTCACCGAGCCGGGTGGCCGGTGGCGGCGTCCAGCGGCCCTGCCGGGTCTGCCGGGTCACCTCGCGCAGCTCCCGCTTCAGGTCGCGCACCGAGCCGCGTACCTCGGTGCGGATCTCACCGGCCAGCGCGGAGAGGTCCTCGACGGAGGCGCTGATGTCGGCCTCCAGCGTGGCCAGCTCGTCGGCGCGTTGGCGCAGCTCGGCGCGGCCCGCCTCGGTGATCTCGTAGACCTTGCGCCCGCCCACCGCGGTGTGCGTGACCAACTCCTCCACCTCCAGCCGTTGCAGGCGGGGGTAGATGGTGCCGGCGCTGGGCGCGTACAGGCCGAGGAACCGCTCCTCCAGCAGGCGGATCAGCTCGTAGCCGTGCTTCGGCCCGTCGTCGAGGAGCTTGAGCAGGTAGAGCCGGAGCCGCCCGTGGGTGAACACGGCGGTCACGGCAGGTCCTCCACGTCGTCGGCGTCCGCCACCGGGCGGGCCAGCAGCGCGATGCTGCCGGACGTCGCGGACGCCCAGAGCTTACCCGCGCCCCCGCCCAGCACGCCGTGGCTGTCCTTGACCGCGCCGAACCCGTGCTGGCCGCCGCAGATCTGCGGAAAGCCGCTGGTGATCCGGCCGGAGGTGGTGTGCAGGTGCACGCTGAGGTCGCTGTCCTCGCGGACCCGGACGGTGATGCTGCCGGAGATGGCGCTGAGCCGGATCTCGCTGCCCCGCGGGTTGTCCAGGTCGCAGGTGATCGAGCCGGAGACCGCGTGGGCCCGCACCCGTTCGGGCGCGCTGTCGGCCAGGATCAGCTCCCCGGAGACCGTCTCCAGGTCGAGGTCGCCGCCGATGCCGAGCGCCTCCACCGGACCGGAGACCACCTTGGCAGTGGTGCGTCCGCGCAGCCCCATCAGGGTGACCTGGCCCGAGGTGACGTCGACCCGGGTGTCCCGGCGCAGCCCGGAGGCGACCAGCGCGCCGTCGATCAGGTGCAGGTCGGCGAGCGCCTGGGCCGGCACGGCGACCGACACCTCGGCGCGGAACCGGCGGCGGAGCTGACCGAGCCACCAGAGCACGCCCGGCCAGCGGGGCATCCGCTCGTGCCGGACGGTCAGCCGACCGTCGCGCAGCTCGACCACGATCGGCCGGCGGCTGATCCGGGTGACGTCGACCCGGGCCGGGCCGTCGGCGGCGACCACGTTGAGCCGGCCGCTGACCAGCCGCACCTCCAGCCGGGTGACCGGCTCGTCGAGCGTGAGCCGGCGCGGACTGTCGACCGTCCAACTGGCCATGGCGTCCTCCCCTCGCCGACGTGCCGGACGACACGTCGAGTGACGGGAGGAGCATAACGCGATACATCGCGACTCATCAAGACCTGCATCGCGACCGTATCGCGTCTACCCCGAAATCTTGGCACGCGAGATCTTGGTACGAAACGGCCCCCGGAGGGGCCGATGCAGTCCAAGATTCACTCCCGTCCCAGCCTACGGAAGATCCATCTTTGCTGGTGGGAGCGCTGGGCGAAGGGCGAACTGTCAGGCCACCAGATCGACGACCGCCTCGCCGGGCACCGGCATCGCGGGAAGCGGGCGGCTCGCGGGAAACGGGCGGCTCGCGGAGAGCGGGCGGGAGACCCGTGTCCGGATGGGCGGGGCCGGATGGATGGCGACCTCGGCGGCGCGGGCCAGCAGCCGCCGGTCCGCCCCGTCGGCCGGGTGCAGCGCGGCGGCCACGGTCACCGACACGGTCAGGTCCCGGGCCGCCAGCACCCGCCGCAGCGACGCCCAGAGCGTCTCCGCGCCGAGGAAGGCGGGCAGCGTGCTCGCGTCACCGGCGTGCCGGTAGCCGATGCCTAGCGGCACCACCGGCGCCCCGGCGACCACCGCGGCCTCGAACATCGCCGGCCTGAAGCCGCGCGTCGGGCGGCAGCCGGACGGCGCGCCGCACCAGGTGGTGCCCTCCGGGAACACCGCCACCGGATGCCCGGCGCGCAGCGCGTCGGCCACCCGGGCGACGGTGACCGGCAACGCGCGCGGCCGGGACCGGTCCACGAAGATCGTGCCGGCCGCCGCGGCCAACGCGCCCAGCACCGGCCAGCGGCGCACCTCCCGCTTGGCCAGCATCCGGGCCGGCGACACCGCGAGCACGGCGAGGATGTCCAGCCAGGAGACGTGGTTGGCGACCAGCAGGGCACGGCGGCGCGGCGGCCGGCCCCGGACCACCAGCCGCACGCCGAGGGCGCGCAACGTCGTACGGGCCCAGGCGCGCAGCGCGGCCCGCCGGTCGGCCGCCGGCAGCAGCGGCAGCACCGCGGCGAGGCCGGCCCCGACCACGAGCATGACGAGTACGCCGAGCAGCCGGCCGACCCGGCGGAGCGCGGAGACGTCCGGGGCGGCAGCGTGGGGCAGGCACCGCGGCCCGCAGCCGGACGCGGGGCGCCACAGATCGTCGCCGAGCGGTGTCACGACGCCACCTCGCCGAGGAAGTGCCGCAGGTGCCGCGGGTTCATCCGGTCCAGCGAGAAGAGCACGTAGAAGTCGGCGCAGCCGAAGTCCGGGTCGTACGCCGGCTCGCCGCCGATCCAGGCACCGAGCCGCAGGTAGCCGCGGAGCAGCGGCGGGACCAGCGCCCGGCGCTCGGCCGGGGTGAGCGCCGCCGGCGCGGGTGCTGCCGGCGCCTCGGCGAGCCAGGGCCGGCGCGGGGTCACCCGTAGCGGCGGCGGGGCGAGGTGCCGCTCGGTGACCTGCGCCCACACCTCGGCGGCGGCGGTCCCGCCGTCGGCGACCGGCACCGAGGCGCAGCCGCCCAGCCAGCGGGAGCCGCGCAGGTGCAGGTAGCGGCAGATGCCGGCCCACATCAGGTTGATCACGGCGCCGGTGCGGTGGTCGGGATGCACGCAGGAGCGGCCCGCCTCGACCAGGTCGTCGCGCAGCGGGGCCAGTGGGGTCAGGTCGAACTCACCGTCGGCGTACCGGCGGTCGGTGCGGCCGGGCGGCAGCAGGCGGTAGGTGCCGACCACCTCGCCGGTGTCCTCGCGCAGCACCACCAGGTGGTCGCAGTGGGCGTCGAACCCGTCGGTGTCGAGCCCGGCCGCGTCGGGCGGCAGGGTGGCGCCGAGTTCGCCGGCGAACACCTCGTGGCGCAGCCGTTGCGCGGCCGCGACCAGGGTCGGGTCGTCGGCGATCAGCAGGGTGTAACCGCTGGTCGTGATGGGTGCGCCAGCGGCGTGCAGAACAGCCATGGGTCCTGTGTAGGGGCTACGGGTTGCCGGGCCCGGGGTGAGGGGTGTCGATCCGGTGAACGCCGGTCGGCGGCGGCGTGCGGACCCGGGCCGGCGGGTGTGCGAGGCTGCCGGGCGACCACCGGCGACGACGCCGGCGGACCATCATCCGGAGGTGCACGTGCTGGTCGAGGCCCGTTTCCACGGCCCGGACGGTTCCGGCAACGGCGGCTGGAGCGCCGGGATCTTCGCCGCGCTGGTCGACGACCGGGGCCCGGTGCAGGTCACCCTGCGCCGGCCGCCGCCGCTGGACACGCCGCTGACCGCCGCCGACGGCGGTATCCACGATCCGGCGGGCCGGCTGGTCGCCGAGGTACGCCGGGTCGAGCCGGTGGACGCGGTGGTGCCGCCGGTGGACCCGGCCACGGCCGAGGCCGCCGCGCGGGCGTACCCCGGTCTGGTGGACCACCCGTTTCCGCGCTGCTACGTCTGCGGCCCGGACCACCCGGACGGCCTGCGGATCTTTCCCGGCCGGCTGCCGGACGGGCGGACCGCCGCGCCGTTCCGCGCACCGGCCGACGTGGTGCCCGCGACGGTCTGGGCGGCGCTGGACTGCCCGGGCGGCTGGGCGGTGCTCTCCGCCGGCCGCCCGTACGTGCTGGGCCGGATCGCCGCGCAGATCACGGCGCTGCCCCGGCCCGGCGACGCGTGCGTGGTGACCGGGCTCGCGGTCGGCGGCGAGGGGCGGAAGGCCGAGGTGCACACCAGCCTGTACGGTCCGGACGGTGCGCTGCTCGGCCGGGCGCGCGCCACCTGGATCGCGCTCCCGGCCGGCTGATCTCCTCCCTGAGGAGGACGGCGCGTACACATCCCGCCTGATTGACCCGGTTGCACCGGGTTGGAAGGCTGAGCGGGGCGCCTCCGCAACGGCGTCCCACCGGCGTGCGTCCAGCGCGCCGGGGCAGGAGAGGAGAATGATGTCCGACGGGCAGCCACGCCCCAGTGCCGCGACCGGCCAGATCATCGTGTCCGGCTTGACCAAGCAATACAAGAACGTCCGCGCGGTCGACAACCTGTCGTTCACGGTCGAGCCGGGTCGGGTCACCGGCTTCCTCGGCCCGAACGGCGCCGGTAAGACGACCACGCTGCGCATGTTGCTCAACCTGGTCACGCCGACCGCCGGCACGGCCACCATCGGCGGCCACCGGTACGCCGACCTGACCGACCCGCTGCGGACGGTCGGCGCGGTGCTGGAGGCGTCCAGCGCGCACAAGGGCCGCACCGGCATCAACCACCTGCGGGTGATCTGCGCGGCGGCCGGCCTGCCGAAGTCGCGGGCGGACGAGGCGTTGGCCCTGGTCGGGCTCTCTCCGGCGGCGAAGCGCAAGTTCAAGGGCTACTCGCTGGGCATGAAGCAGCGGCTCGGGATCGCCGCCGCGATGCTGGGCAACCCGCAGGTGCTGATCCTGGACGAGCCGGCCAACGGCCTGGACCCGGAGGGCATCCGCTGGATGCGGGGCTTCCTCAAGGGCCTGGCCGCCGAGGGCCGGACGGTGCTGGTCTCCAGCCACCTGCTCTCCGAGATGCAGCTCCTCGCCGACGACGTGGTGATCATCGCGGCCGGCAAGCTGGTCCGGCAGGGCCCGGTCGAGCAGGTGATGGGCTCGATGACGCACGGCGCCCGGATCCGGGTGCGCACCCCGCAGGCGGACGAGCTGGCCGCCGCGCTGCGCGAGCAGTCCGCCACCGTCGACGCCGACCCGAACGGCGCGCTGCTGGTCAGCGGCGTGGACGCGCCGACCGTGGGCCGGATCGCGCTGGCCGCGAAGGTGGAGCTGCACGAGCTGACCACCGAACGTCCCGACCTCGAAGGGGTCTTCCTGGAGCTGACGGCCGGAAAGGCGGAGATCCGATGACGCTGGTCCGATCCGAACTGCTCAAGATCCGTACCACCAGCACCTGGTGGGTCTTCGGGCTGATCAGCCTGCCCTTGTGGGCGCTGGCGCTGGGCTTCAACTGGTTGCAGACCGACGCCCTGACCAGTGGGAACGTGGGCGACGTGTCGGGCGAGCAGGCCGACCAGATCCAGGCGGTCTCCAGCGCCGACAGCATCGCCGCCAACCTCTACACCAACGGCCAGTTCTTCGGCCTGCTCATCGTGATGCTGCTCGGCATCGTGGTGGTGACAAGCGAGTTCTTCCACCAGACGGTGACCACCACGTTCCTCACCGCCCCGCACCGCACCGCGGTGATGCTGGCCAAGCTCGCCGCCGCCGGCGTGCTGGCGCTCTGCTTCTGGATCGTCACCACGGTGCTCAACCTGATCTTCGCACCGTTGATCCTGAACGCGGTGGACGTCGGCTCGCAGCTCGACAGCGGGGCGGTCTGGCGCGCGGTCGCGCTCAACGGGCTGGCCTACCTGCTCTGGTCCGTGCTCGGCGTCGGCCTCGGCGTGCTGATCCGCAGCCAGATCGGCGCCACCGTGACCGGCATCCTGCTCTACCTGGGCGGCACCATCGGCGCGGCCATCGCGATCGGCCTGCTGGCGGAGCGGTTCGGCGACTGGATCAACGAGCTCCAGTTGCTGGTGCCGTCGCTGGCCTCCGGCCTGATGGTGAGCGGCGCCGAGATCCCCGGCAACCCGCCGCGCTGGGCCGGCGCGGCGGTGCTGATCGGGTACGCGGTGGTGACCGGCGTGATCGGTGTGCTGACCATCCGGCGACGCGACATCTCCTGATCCGTCGTTCGGATTCGGCCCCGGTCGGTGACCCGTGTCACCGACCGGGGCCGTCGTCGGCTAGCAGGAGTCGGGACGACACGCAGCGTTTGCCGAACTTCTGGCATCTTCTGTGAAACGGGCCACCAGCCGGAGGCGAGAATGCCGGTGGCAATCGCACGGCGTAGCCTGGGATCCGTCCCCTGTGCGCCGGAGTGCCGGGCACGGGGCCCCACCGCGTGACATTCACAACCGCGTGAAAGAGGCGATTAGCGGCCGTGTCGACCCAGCAGACATCGCAGGAGAACCCACTGGCGGGTTTCGGCCCGAACGAGTGGATCGTCGAGGAGATGTACCAGCGCTACCTCGCCGACCCGTCGAGCGTCGACTCGGCCTGGCACGACTTCTTCGCCGACTACCGGCCGGCGCCGGGCGCGGCGACCCCGCGCCCGGACGGCCAGGCCAAGCCCGCGGCCAAGCCGGCCGCCCGGCCGGAGCCCGCCGAGCAGCAGGAGGCCGTCGCCACGGTCACCGAGCAGCCGGCCCCCGCCAGGGCCGAGCCCGCGCCGGCGAAGCCCGCCGCGAAGCCGGCGACGAAGGCGCCCGAGCCGGCCCCGGCGAAGAAGGCCGCCCCGGCCAAGCCGGCCGCCGCCAAGGCGCCGGCCGCGAGCGCCGCCGGCACCACCCCGCTGCGGGGCGTCGCCGCCAAGATCGTCCAGAACATGGACGCGTCGCTCGCCGTCCCGACCGCCACCAGCGTGCGCGCGGTCCCGGCGAAGCTGCTCGTCGACAATCGCATCGTGATCAACAACCACCTCGCCCGTGGCCGCGGTGGCAAGGTCAGCTTCACCCACCTGATCGGGTACGCGATGGTCCGGGCGCTGATCGAGCACCCGGAGATGAACAACTCCTTCGCCGAGGTCGACGGCAAGCCGGCGATGCTCCGGCCGGAGCACGTCAACCTGGGCATCGCCATCGACCTGGCCAAGCCGGACGGCTCCCGCAACCTGGTCGTGCCGTCCATCAAGGCCTGCGAGCAGATGGACTTCCGGCAGTTCTGGCAGGCGTACGAGGACGTGGTCCGGCGCGCCCGCCGCAACGAGCTGACCATGGAGGACTACTCCGGCACCACCATCTCGCTGACCAACCCGGGCGGCATCGGCACGGTGCACTCGATCCCGCGTCTGATGCAGGGGCAGAGCGCCATCATCGGCGTCGGCGCGATGGAGTACCCGGCCCCCTACCAGGGCATGAGCGAGGCCACCCTGGCCGACCTCGCGGTCAGCAAGGTCATCACGCTGACCAGCACGTACGACCACCGGATCATCCAGGGCGCGCAGTCCGGCGAGTTCCTGAAGGTGATGCACGAGCTGCTGCTCGGCGAGCACGGCTTCTACGACGAGATCTTCACCTCGCTGCGCATCCCGTACGAGCCGGTGCGCTGGATGCGCGACGTGGCCGTCGACAGCGAAGGCCAGATCAACAAGACCGCGCGGGTGCACGAGCTGATCCACGCGTACCGGGTGCGCGGTCACCTGATGGCCGACACCGACCCGCTCGAGTTCAAGATCCGCAAGCACCCGGACCTGGACGTGCTCCAGCACGGGCTCACGCTGTGGGACCTGGACCGCGTCTTCCCGGTCAACGGTTTCGCCGGCAAGCAGCGGATGAAGCTGCGTTCGATCCTCGGCGTGCTGCGGGACTCCTACTGCCGCCGGGTCGGCATCGAGTACATGCACATCCAGGACCCGGAGGAGCGGCGCTGGATCCAGGAGCGGGTCGAGCGCAAGTACGAGAAGCCCAGCTCCGACGAGCAGAAGCACGTGCTCAACCGGCTCAACGCGGCCGAGGCGTTCGAGACGTTCCTCCAGACCAAGTACGTCGGCCAGAAGCGCTTCTCGCTGGAGGGCGGCGAGTCGCTGATCCCGCTGCTCGGTGAGGTGCTGGAGTCCTCCGCCGAGGCCGGGCTGGACGAGGTCGTCATCGGCATGGCCCACCGCGGCCGGCTCAACGTGCTGGCCAACATCGTCGGCAAGCCGTACGAGAAGATCTTCTCCGAGTTCGAGGGGCACCTCGACCCGCGGTCCACGCAGGGCTCCGGCGACGTGAAGTACCACCTCGGCCAGAACGGCAAGTTCACCACCCCGGACGGCGACCACGCGGTCAAGGTGTCGGTGGTGGCGAACCCGTCGCACCTGGAGGCCGTCGACCCGGTGCTGGAGGGCATCGTCCGGGCCAAGCAGGACCGGATCGACCTCAAGCTGGAGGGGTACACCGTGCTGCCGCTGGCGGTGCACGGTGACGCCGCCTTCGCCGGCCAGGGCGTGGTCGCCGAGACGCTCAACCTGTCCCAGCTGCGCGGCTACCGCACCGGCGGCACCGTGCACGTGGTGGTCAACAACCAGGTCGGCTTCACCACCGCCCCGGAGTACAGCCGGTCCAGCCTCTACAGCACCGACGTGGCCCGGATGATCCAGGCGCCGATCTTCCACGTCAACGGCGACGACCCCGAGGCCGTGGTCCGGGTCGCCCGGCTGGCCTTCGAGTACCGGCAGGCGTTCAACAAGGACGTCGTGATCGACCTGGTCTGCTACCGCCGGCGCGGGCACAACGAGGGCGACGACCCGTCGATGTCCAACCCGCAGATGTACAAGATCATTGACTCGAAGCGGTCGGTCCGCAAGCTCTACACCGAGGAGCTGATCGGGCGCGGTGACATCACCGTGGAGGACGCCGAGGAGCTGCTGCGGGACTACCAGGCACAGCTCGAACGCGTCTTCAAGGCCACCCGGGACGCGGCCACCACGCCGCGCCAGCTCAGCCGCCCGAAGCGGGAGGAGGAGCCGGAGCCGCAGGTCGACACCGCGACCGACGCCTCCGTGGTCAAGGCGATCGGCGAGGCGCACGTCAACCTGCCGGAGGGCTTCACCCCGCACAAGCGCATCCAGCAGCTCCTGGAGCGGCGCCGGAAGATGTCCGTCGAGGGCAACATCGACTGGGGCTTCGGCGAGATCATCGCGTTCGGCGCGCTGCTGCACGACGGCGTCACCGTCCGGCTCGCCGGGCAGGACTCGCGCCGCGGCACGTTCGTCCAGCGGCACGCCTCGATCGTCGACGCCCGCACCGGCGACGACTACCTGCCGCTGAAGACGTTCACCGCCGACGGCGAGCGGTCCCGCTTCTTCGTGCACGACTCGCTGCTCTCCGAGTACGCCGCCATGGGCTTCGAGTACGGCTACTCGGTGGAGAACGTCAACGCGCTGGTGGCCTGGGAGGCCCAGTTCGGTGACTTCGTCAACGGCGCCCAGTCGGTGATCGACGAGTTCATCTCCTCCGGCGAGGTGAAGTGGGGCCAGCGCTCCGCGGTCACCCTGCTGCTGCCGCACGGCCACGAGGGCCAGGGGCCGGACCACACCTCCGGCCGGCCGGAGCGCTTCCTCCAGCTCTGCGCCGAGGACAACATGCGGGTGGCCATCCCGACCACCCCGGCGAGCTACTTCCACCTGCTGCGCCGGCAGGCGCTGTCGCCCAAGCGCAAGCCGCTTGTGGTGTTCACGCCGAAGTCCCTGCTGCGGCACAAGCTGTGCGTGTCGCCGGTGGAGGACTTCACCACGGGCACGTTCCAGCCCGTGCTGGCCGACACCGCCGCCCCGGCGCCGGAGCAGGTCAAGCGCGTGCTGCTCTGCTCGGGCAAGGTCTACTACGACCTGTTCCAGGCCCGGCAGGAGCGCGGCGTCACCGACACCGTGATCCTCCGGATGGAGCAGCTCTACCCGCTGCCGGTCGACGAGGTCCGGACCGCGCTGGCGCAGTACCCGAACGCCGAGGACTTCGCCTGGGTCCAGGAGGAGCCGGCCAACCAGGGCGCCTGGTCGTTCGTGGCGCTCAACCTGCTGGAGCACCTGCCCGAGGTCCGGCTGCGCCGCATCTCCCGGCCGTCCGCCGCCGCTCCGGCGGTCGGCTCGGCGAAGATGCACGAGGTCGAGCAGAACGCGCTGATCGAGGCGGCCCTGCCCCGCCCGTGACACCCCGACGCAGCGGCCCGTCCCTCCACCGGGGCGGGCCGCTGCCGTACGACGAGAGGACGACCGTGTACTTCACCGACCGTGGCATCGAGGAGCTGGTCGAGCGCCGGGGCGACGAGCAGGTCAGCCTGGAGTGGCTGGGCGAGCGCCTGCGCGACTTCGTGGACCTGAACCCGGAGTTCGAGACGCCGATCGAGCGGTTCGCCACCTGGCTGGCCCGCCTGGACGACGAGGATGACGAGTGACTGTTCGCGTTTGACTAGTTCCGCTGCGTGACGTCCACTGTTGAGGTATGGACCCCGGGAACCGCAAGCCACCGCAGGACGCGGTGACCGTACGCCACCTGCGCCTCGGCATCGGATCGGTGGGCCTCGCGCTGCCGGTCGTGCTGGTGGTCGGCCACGTCGCCGCCACCCGACGCCTCACCCTGCTGGACTCGCTCAGCGGGTACTACCACTCCGAGATGCGGGACGTCTTCGTCGGCGCGATGTGCGCCGTCGGCGTCTTCCTGATCAGCTACCGGTACCGCCGGCCGGAGGACCTGCTGGGCACCTGCGCCGGCGTACTGGCGATCGTGGTGGCGCTCTTCCCCACCGCGACGGGCGTGCCGGCCGCCACGGTCGACGGCGTCGACCGGACGGCCGGCGTGGTGCACCAGGTCGCCGCCGCCGGACTCTTCGCCCTGCTCGCGGTCTTCTGCCTGGTCCTCTTCGTCCGCCCGGACCGGGCCGGGGTGCCGCCCCGGCGCGCGGCGCAGGTCTTCTACCGGGCCTGCGGCGGGCTCATCCTGCTCGCCGTCGCGCTCGCGCTGGCCAGCACGCGGCTCCCGGCCGAGGTTCGGCACACGCTCAAGCCGGTGCTGTGGTGCGAGACGCTCGCCGTCTTCGCCTTCGGCGCGGCCTGGGTGGCGAAGAGCGACGCGCTGCTGCGCGCCGCCGAGCCGGTCGGCGGGCCCGACGTCCCCGAGCCCCGGACGACCACGCCGGCGTGACCGACGGTCAGGCGGCGGCCCGCCGCGCGGTCGCGTCGAGATTTCCGGTACGCCGCAGCTTCTGCCAGCCCAGCCGGCCACTGGTCAACGCGGTGACCACCGACTGGATCAGCACCAGGTACATCAACTGCCGGTAGACGAACTGCTGCAACGGCAGCACCCACCCCACGCGATCTTGCAGTTGCTGCCCCGGCAACTGCCGCTTTCCGGTCGCACGAGGGGCCGCAACCGCAAGATCGGCGGGAGGAGGAGGCGGGGACAAGGACCCGGGCGGAGGGCTGGGCGATCTTGTAGCGTGAGGTCGTGGCGCGCAGCGTGTACCTGACCGGCGTGGGGTCCGGCGGAGGAAAGTCGACGGTGGCGCTCGGCCTGGCCGAGCTGCTGTCCCGGCAGGTCGAGCGGATCGGCGCGTTCCGGCCGCTGGTCGCCGGCGGTGAGACCCCGGACCCGATCCTGGCCCTGCTCACCGAGCGCTACCGGGTGGAACTGCCGGTCGCCGAGCTGCACGGCGCGACGTACGCCGAAGCCACCGCGCTTGTCACGAACGGCCGGCGGGAGGAGCTGATCTCGGCGATCGTGGCCCGCTACCGCGAGGTGGAGCGGCGCTGCCCCGCCGTCGTGGTGGTCGGCAGCGACTTCGCCGACGGGGACGGCGCCGGCCCCCGCGAGCTGGCCTTCAACGCCCGCCTGGCGATCGAGTTCGGCAGCGTCGTGGTGCCCGTGGTGGACGGGTTCGACCAGCCGCCCGAGGCCATCGCGGCGGCGATGCGCGGCGCGTACCACGATCTGGCCGACCTCGGCGCGACAGTGGTGGCGGTGGTCGCCAACCGGGTGCCCGGCCCGATGACGCTGCCCGAGCTGCCGGTCCCCGCGTACGCGATCCCGGAGGTGCCGACCGTCTCCGCCCCGACGGTGGCCGAGGTGGCGACCGCGCTCGACGCCACCCGGCTCGCCGGCGACCGGGCCGCGCTGGACCGCGACGTGCTCGACTACGTGGTCGGCGCGGCGCACGTGCCGACGCTGCTGGACCACCTCACCGACGGCGCGCTGGTGATCACCCCGGGCGACCGGGCCGACCTGCTGGTCGCCGCCGGCGCCGCCCACGTGGCCGGGCAGGTGTCGCTGGCCGGGCTGGTGCTCACGCTCGGCGAGCAGCCCGACCCGCGCGCCATGCGGCTGGTCGAGCGGATGAACACCGGGCTGGCGGTGCTGTCGGTGACCAGCGACAGCTACGACACCGTCGAGGCGTCCAGCCGGATCGAGGGCCGCCCCAGCACCGCCAACCCGCGCAAGGTCGAGGCGGCCCTGGGCGCGTTCGAGCGCTGCGTGGACACCGACGACCTGGCCGCCCGGCTCCGGGTCACCCGCTCCGCGCGGGTCACCCCGCTGATGTTCGAGAACGACCTCATCGACCGGGCGCGGGCCCGACGCCGCCGGCTGGTGCTGCCCGAGGGCGCCGAGGAGCGCATCCTGCGCGCGGCGGAGGTGCTGCTGCGCCGCGGCGTCGCCGAGCTGACGCTGCTCGGGCGGCCGGACGAGATCGCCCGGCGGACCCGCGAGCTGGGCGTCGACGTCGGCGACGCGCAGCTCGTCGACCCGACGACCAGCGAGTGGCGCGACGAGTTCGCCGCCGCGTACGCGAAGCTGCGCGCCCACCGGGGCATGACGCCGGAGCTGGCGCACGACATCGTGGCGCAGCCCAACTACTTCGGCACCATGATGGTGCAGGCCGGCCGCGCCGACGGGATGGTCTCCGGCGCCACCCACACCACGGCCGCCACCATCCGGCCGGCCTTCGAGATCATCCGGACCGTGCCCGGCGTCTCGGTCGCGTCCAGCGTCTTCTTCATGCTGCTCGCCGACCGGGTGCTGGTCTACGGCGACTGCGCGGTCAACCCCGACCCGGACGCCGCCCAGCTCGCCGACATCGCCATCTCCTCGGCCGACACCGCGGCCCGGTTCGGCATCGAGCCGCGGGTGGCGATGCTGTCGTACTCCACCGGCAGCTCCGGCGCGGGCGCGGACGTGGAGAAGGTCGCGGCGGCCACCGAGCTGGTCCGGAAACGCCGGCCGGAACTGCTGGTCGAGGGGCCGATCCAGTACGACGCGGCGATCGACCCGCAGGTGGCCGCCACCAAGCTGCCGGACAGCCCGGTGGCGGGCCGGGCCACCGTGTTCATCTTCCCGGACCTGAACACCGGCAACAACACGTACAAGGCGGTGCAGCGCTCGGCCGGCGCGGTGGCGGTCGGCCCGGTCATGCAGGGCCTGCGCCGACCGGTCAACGACCTGTCCCGGGGCGCGACCGTGCCGGACATCGTCAACACGGTGGCGATCACCGCCATCCAGGCCGCCACGGAGGCGTCGGAATGAGCCGCATCCTGGTCCTCAACAGCGGATCCTCATCGGTCAAGTACCGGCTGTACGACGGCGACGAGGTGCTCGACAAGGGCACCGTGGAGCGGGTCGGCGAGCCGGGCGGCGGGCCGGCCGACCACGAGAGCGCAGTCCGGGAGATCATCGAGCGGCTCGACCTCGACGGGCTGGCCGGCGTCGGGCACCGGGTGGTGCACGGCGGACGGCGGTTCAGCGCCCCGGTGCTGATCGACGACGCGGTCGTCGCCGGGATCGAGGACCTCGTCCCGCTGGCCCCGCTGCACAACCCGGCCAACCTGGCCGGCATCCGGGTCGCCCGGGAGGCGCTGCCGGACACCCCGCAGGTGGCCGTCTTCGACACCGCGTTCCACCACACGCTCCCCGAGGCCGCCGCCACGTACGCGATCGACCGGGCCACCGCCGAGCGGTACGACATCCGCCGTTACGGTTTCCACGGCACCTCGCACGCGTACGTGTCGCGGCGGGCCGCCGAACTGCTCGGCCGGCCGTACGCCGAGCTGAACACCATCACGCTGCACCTGGGCAACGGGGCGAGCGCGTGCGCGGTGCGGGGCGGTCGCAGCGTGGCCACCTCGATGGGCATGTCCCCGCTGGAGGGCCTGGTGATGGGCACCCGCAGCGGCGACCTCGACCCGACAGTCATCTTCCACCTGCGCCGCGAGGCGGGGATGGGCGTGGACGAGATCGACGACCTGCTCAACCACCGCAGCGGCCTGCTCGGGCTGACCGGTGTCAACGACATGCGGGAGGTGCTGGCCCGCCGGGACGCCGACGACCCGGCCGCGGCGCTGGCGTTCGACGTCTACTGCCGGCGGATCACCGGCTACGTGGGCGCGTACTACGCGCTGCTCGGACGCGTCGACGCGATCGCGTTCACCGCCGGGGTCGGCGAGCACGCCGCTCCGGTGCGGGCCGCGTCGCTGGCCGGCCTGGAGCGGCTCGGCATCGCCGTCGACCCGGCCCGCAACGACGACACCGGTGACCGGCTGATCTCGCCGACCGGTGCCGAGGTCGCGGTGCTCGTGGTCGGCACCGACGAGGAGCGGGAGATCGCCCGGGAGACCCGCGAGGTGCTCGCCGCCTGATCGCGGTCGACGCCACCGCGCCACCGCGTCGTCGAGGTCCGTCGTCCCGGCGCGTCCGTCGCCACGCCGACATCCCGGCGCGGACGGCGCCACGCCGACATCCCGGCGCGGACAGCGCCACTCCGTCGTCCCGGCGCGGACAGCGCCACGGCGTGCCGGCGTGGACCAGCGCCACGGCTCACCGGCCGTGGGGGCCGGGTCAGCCCAGGGCGACCCAGGCGACCAGGGCGACGACCACCACGGCGACGACGGCGAGACCGGCGATCAACGGCAACCGGGACGGCGCGGGCGCCGCCGCGGCCGGCTCGGGCGTGTCCACGAAAGCGCGGAACTGCGCGGTGTTGCCGCTGGGGTCGGTGTAGTTCTCAGCCATGCGGGTGACCCTAGCGAAGCCCACCGCCCACCCGTGCCCCGCCGGGCCGGACTCGGCCTGCCCGGGCGGCCGGGGCGGGTAAAGCCCGGCCGGGTGGTGGAGGCGCGGCCCGGCCGGGTGGCGGGGGCAGCCGCCCGGACGGCGGGCGCGGTCGGCCCGCTCGGCTGCCTACCGTGCAGGCATGACGGGGCGGCGGCTGGTGGCCGTGTTGACGACGGCGCTGCTGGCCGGCTGCGGGTCGGCGGTCGCCACCACCGGCCCGGTCCCGGCCGGCGTCCGGACCGCGCCGGAGCGCCCGTACGCGGTGGGAATGCGGCAGTTCACCATCGACCCGGACGGCCCTCGTCCCCTGCCGGTCACCGTCTGGTACCCGGTGGACCCGGCCGCCTTCCCCGAGCCGGTCACCGCCGTCTCGGTCAGGCCGCAGGACGCCGCCGCCCTGCCCGCCACGCCGCACCCCGCCGGCACCCCGGAGCCGCGCTTCCCCGACCTCTCCGGACCGCGCTCCGCCGCCCCCTCCGGAGCACGCTCCCCGGACCTCTCCGGACCTCGCTCCCCCGACCCCTCCGGACGGGACCGGGAGGCCGTTCCACCGAGCCCGGGCACGGAGGCCGGGCCGATGGTCCGGACGCGGGTGCCGGTGGCCGCCGGGCGGTTCCCGGTGGTCGTCTTCAGCCACGGACTGCGCAGCCTGCCCGCGCTGCACGCGCGGCTGACCACCCGCTGGGCCGCCGCCGGTTTCGTGGTGGCGGCACCCACCTACCCCCGTACCAACCTGCGCGCCCGAGCCTTCACCCGCGACGACGTGCGCAACCAGCCGGCCGACGCCCGGCGACTGGTTCGTCACCTGGTCCGCCTGGGCGCCCGCCCCGGCGACGCGCTCGGCGCGCACCTGGCCGTGGACCGGTTCGCCGCCGCCGGGCACTCGGCCGGTGGCCACACCACGCTCGGCATGTTCGTCGCCGGGCGCCGGTCCCCGCTGCGGGCCGGGATCGTGATCGCCGGTGGCCGGCCGGTCGCCGGCATCGCGCGTCCGTCGACGCCGATGCTGTTCGTGCACGGCGCCGCCGACCGGATCGTGCCGGAGTCGATCGGCCGGGCCGCGTACGCCCGCTGCCTCGGGCCGGCCGCCTTCCTCAGCCTGCCCGGTCAGGGCCACGGCGAGTACCTGAACCCGGGCCGCCCCGGCTTCACCGAGGTGCTCGCGACCACCACGGACTTCCTCCGCTGGACGCTCTACGCCGACCGGACGGCGCTGCGCCGCCTCCCCACCGACGCCACCACCCCCGGCGTCACCACGTTCACCACCCGCGCCCTCCCCACCTGACCCTTCCCTCCCGACCACCCCCTCGTTGCGCAAGGAGTTGGCGTCGCCCGGGCCGGCGATCGCGGACGCCAACTCCTTGATCATCGGGGCCGGGCGGTCGGGACGGTGGGAAGGGGCGGAGCAGGGTAGCTTCGGCTGATGGACGGGCTGGTGGAGCGGCAACTGGGCGCGATCCGCGAGGTGGTCGAGCTGGCCGGCGCGGACGGCATCGAGGTGTGGCTGCGCGGCGGCTGGGCGATGGACTTCCACCTCGGCGCCGTGAGCCGACCGCACGTCGACGTCGACTGGTACTGCTGGCGGCGCGACGCCGAGCGGTTGGCCGTCCGGCTCGGCGGGCAGGGCTGGCGAGCCGACCCGCGGATGCCGGCCGCGCAGCAGCTCGACCTGCTCCGGGGCGACGTCGAGTTGAGCTTCGCCTACCTGGAACGGGACTCCGCGGGCCGGGTGGTGGTCGGCGCCGGGCCGTGGGCGGGCACGCCCCTGCCGGCGGGGATGCTCGACGCGCCGGCCGGCCGGATCGGGTCGCTCACCGCACCGGTGATCAGCGTCACCGCGCAGATCGAGTTCAAGGAGATGTTCCCGGTCTGGATGCCGGAGCGGCCCCGCCGCGCGAAGGACGCCGCCGACCTGGCCCGCCTCCGGGCCTCGGTCGGCGACCGTCAGGCGGGCTGACCCGGCCGCCGCTCACCGCCCGCCCAAGGTGTTGAGCGGGGGCCCCTCCTCTACCGCAGGCGTTAACAGGGGGCCCCGCCTTACGGCCCGGCCGTCGGTGGACGCGAGGCACAATCGGGAGCATGCGCTGTCGTCCCGTCGCTATGGCCACCGCCGTCGCCCTGCTCGGCGCCGGTCTGGCCGGCTGCTCGGAGCCGACCGCCCCGACCGGGCGGCCCGCCCCCGACACGTCCCCGAACAGTGCCACCCCGACCCCCCGCGTACCCGCCGGCAAGGCGCCCGCGACGAGCTTCGCGGTCGGCGTACGCCACCTGAAGCTGAACCGCGATGGTGATCGACCGTTGCCGGTATCGCTCTGGTATCCGGCGGCGGGCCCGGCCGGCGGCGCGGCGAAGCGGTCCGTCCCGGCGGCGGCCGGGCGGTTCCCGGTGGTGGTGTTCAGCCACGGGCTGGGCGCCCGGCCCGAGGACTACCAGGTGTTGCTGACGCGCTGGGCGGCGGCCGGGTTCGTGGTGGCCGCGCCGCGCTTCCCGCACACCGGCCGGGGCGGCGACGGCAACCCGCTCGACGTGCTCAACCAACCGGCCGACGTGTCGTACGTGCTGACCCGGGTGCTCGCGCTCGACGCGACGGCGGGCGATCCGCTGCGCGGCCGGCTGGACCCGGACCGGGTGGCCGCGACCGGGCACAGCGCCGGCGGGGTGACCACCATCGGGCTGTTCACCACCGGCCGGGACGAGCGGCTGGACGCGGGCATCGTCTTCGCCGGCACGGCGCTCGGCGTGGGCACCGCGTTCGCCGGCGCCGCCGCCCCGCAGTTGTTCGTGCACGGCGAGGCGGACGAGGTGGTGTCGTACGCGGCGGGCAAGGCGGTCTTCGACGCGGTGCCGTGGCCGAAGGCGATGCTCAGCCTGCCGAAGGGTGACCACGGCCGGGCGCTGCTCGGGGACGGGAAGGCGCTGCGGGTGGTCGCCGACACCACGGTCGAGTTCCTGCGCTGGACGCTCTACGGCGACCCCACCGCAAAAACCCGCCTCCCCGCCGACGCCACCCGAGCCAACCTCGCCACCCTCGACAACCGGCTGTAAGGAAGGGCCCCTTCTTAACGCCTCCGGCAGAGAAGGGGCCCCTTCTCATCAGGCCGGCCTCACGCCGTGTGGTCGACGACCACCTTGCCGAAGACCTCGCCGGAGTGCAGCCGGGCGAACGCGTCGGAGATGTCACTGAACGGCACCACCCGGTCCACCACCGGCCGGACCGCGTGCTCGGCGCAGAACGCGAGCAGCTCGGTCAGCTCGTCCGGGGTGCCCATGGACGTGCCGAGGATCTCCAACTGCATGGCGAAGACGCGACGCAGGTTGACAGTGGGCTCGTGCCCGGCGGTCGCGCCGGAGACCACGATCCGGGCCATCGGCGCGGCCGACTTCAGCGAGTGGTCGAACGTGGCCGCACCGACCGTCTCGATCACCACGTCGACCCGCTCCGGCAGGCGCGCGCCGGGCTCCAGCGCGGTGGCGCCCAGCTCGGTGATCCGCTCCCGCTTGGCGGCGTCGCGGCTGGTCGCGTACACCCGCTTGCCGAGTGCGACGGCGAGCGCGACCGCCGCGGTGGCCACGCCCCCGCCGGCGCCCTGGACCAGCACCGACTCGCCGTCGGCGACGCGGCCCTTGGTGGTGAGCATCCGCCACGCGGTGAGCCAGGCCGTGGGCAGGCACGCCGCGTCGGTCGCCGCCAGGCCGTCGGGCAGCGGCAGCAGGTTCATCCGGGGTACGGCGACCAGCTCGGCGAACGTGCCGGGGAAGTGCTCGGAGAGGATGGAGACGCCGCGCGGGTCGCCCGGGGTGGGCACCACCGGGTAGATGACCACCTCGTTGCCGTCCGGGTCGGTGCCGACCGCGTCGCAGCCGAGGATCATCGGGAGCTGGTCCGCGGTCAGGCCCACGCCACGCAGCGACCAGAGGTCGTGGTGGTTGAGCGAGCTGGCCCGCACCCGCACGGTGACCCAGTCGTCCTGCGGGTGGACCGGCTCGGGACGGTCGCCGACGGCGAGCGCGGCGAGCGGGTTGTCGGCGTCGAAGGCCGAGGCATAGGCGGCACGCATGATCGGCACGGTAACAAGCTGAGCGGGCGTTAAGAAGGGGCCCTTCCTATGCGAAATGCGATAAGAAGGGGCCCCTCCTTACACCTCAGCGGCGGGCGACGCCGTCGCGGCGCGCGGCTTCGGCGACCGCGTCGGCGACCGCCGGGGCGACGCGCGGGTCCAGCGGGGACGGCACGATCGCGTCCGCGGTCAGCGACCCGGCCACCACGCCCGCGATGGCGTCGGCGGCGGCCACCTTCATCCCGTCGGTGACCCGGGTGGCCCCGGCGTCCAGCGCGCCCCGGAACACGCCCGGGAAGGCGAGCACGTTGTTGATCTGGTTGGGATAGTCGCTGCGCCCGGTGGCGACCACCGCGACGTGCCGGGCGGCCACCTCGGGGTGCACCTCCGGCGTGGGGTTGGCCAGCGCGAAGACGATGCCGCCGGGGGCCATGCCGGCCACCGCCGCCTCCGGGATCTGCCCGCCGGAGACGCCTACCAGCACGTCCGCGCCGCGCAGCGCCTCGGTGACGTCGCCCTGGCGGCCCTCGGCGTTGGTCAGCTCGGCCAGCTCGGCCTTGGTGCCGGTCAGCTCGCGGTGCCGGCCGATGATGCCGCGCGAGTCGCAGACCACCACCCGGGCCGGGTCGACGCCGCCGGCGATCAGCATCTTCGTCACCGCCACGCCGGCCGCGCCGGCGCCGCTGACCGCGACCCGCAGGTCACCGAGCTTGCGGTTGAGCAGCGTCGCCGCGTTGCGCAGCGCGGCCAGCACCACGATCGCGGTGCCGTGCTGGTCGTCGTGGAAGACCGGGATGTCGAGCGCCTCGTCCAGCCGGCGCTCCACCTCGAAGCAGCGCGGCGCGCTGATGTCCTCCAGGTTGATGCCGCCGAACGAGGGCGCGAGCGCCTTGACCGTCGCCACGATCTCGTCGACGTCCTGGGTGTCCAGGCAGACCGGCACCGCGTCCACGCCGCCGAACTGCTTGAACAGCACCGCCTTGCCCTCCATCACGGGCAGCGCGGCGCGTGGGCCGATGTTGCCCAGGCCGAGCACGGCGGAGCCGTCGGTGACCACGGCGACGGTGTGCGACACCCAGGTGTAGGTGTCGGCGAGCGCGGGGTCGGCGGCGATCGCCTCGCAGACCCGGGCGACCCCCGGGGTGTACGCGAGGGAGAGGTCCTCCCGGCTGGTCAGCGGCACGGTGGAGGCGACGGCCATCTTGCCGCCGAGGTGGAGCCGGAAGACGGGATCAGCGGGGTCCGGGGTGGACGCAGACATGGTGACTCCAGGATCTGTCGAGCAGACGGACCGGCCGGCGCGGTCAGCGGTGGTCAGCGACCGGCGGGGCGGCGGTGCGGGGGTCACCCGGGCACGTTCCGAGCATAACCACGCACCGGCTCCCAGGATGTGAGCGGGGTCATATCCATGGCTACCCCTGCCGGCCCCTGATCCGTCCCGGACGCGGCCACCACCGCGCCACCACCCGACCCTGGACGTCGGCCACCCCGTACGCCCGGGAGTCGTCGGTGACCAGGTCGTTGTCGCCGCGCAGCCACCAGCCACCGTCCCGTGGCTCGACCGCGCGCTTCACCACCAGCAGGTCCGGTCGGCTGCGGAAGACAGCGACCACCACGTCGCCGGCGCGGACCGGCCGGCCACCGGTGCGGACCAGCACCGCGTCGCCGTGACGCAGCGTCGGGGACATGGACGGGCCGGTGATCAGCACGGGCAGCACGGGTTTCACCTCCCGCCCGCTGGAAAGCATCTCCAGGAGTAATGTCGTCTTGGATCATCGCAAACATCCCATGGAGGACCCTGATGCGCCTTCCTCGCATCCTCACGCCCCGGGTGACCGCCAGTGCCCACTGTGACCTGCCCTGCGGCGTCTACGACCCGGCCCAGGCCCGGATCGAGGCCGAATCGGTCAAAATGATCTGCGAGAAGTACCAGGCGAACACCGACCCGGAGTTCCGGACGCGCGCCATCCTGATCAAGGAGCAGCGGGCCGACCTGGTCAAGCACCACCTGTGGGTGCTCTGGACCGACTACTTCAAGCCGGCGCACTTCGAGAAGTACCCGCACCTGCACCAGCTCTTCAACGAGGCCACCAAGCTGGCCGGTGCGGCCGGCGCCAAGGGCGGCACCGACCCGGCCAAGGCCGACGAGCTGCTCTCGAAGATCGACGAGATCTCCAAGATCTTCTGGGAGACCAAGCAGGCGTGACCTCGCCTGGCACGGCACCGACGATCCGGCCGGTACGTCCCGAGGACGTACCGGCCGTCGTCGCGATGGTGCACGAACTCGCCGCGTACGAGCGCGCCCCGGAGCAGTGCCACCTCACCGTCGAGCAGCTCCACGCGGCGATCTTCCCGAGCGCTCCGGCGCTGTTCGGGCACGTCGCGGTGGACGCGGCGGACGCACCGGTGGGCTTCGCGCTCTGGTTCCTCAACTTCTCCACCTGGGCCGGTGTGCACGGCATCTACCTGGAGGACCTCTACGTCCGCCCGGACGCCCGGGGCACCGGCGCCGGCCGGCAACTGCTGGCCACGCTGGCGGCGATCTGTGTGGAGCGCGGCTACCAGCGACTCGACTGGTGGATGATCAACTGGAATCCGGCGGCCCGCTTCTACGCGTCCATCGGGGCCACCCCGATGGACGAGTGGACGCCGTACCGGCTGGCCGGGGCCGCGTTGCGCGAGCTCGCCGCGCGGGCGACGCCCGCGCCCACGCGCCCGGCCGCCCGACCGGGTAGAGTCCCGCACCGGGGGGATGAGGCGTGACTCAACTGACCGGGCAGCCGACGACGGACGACGACGTCGTGCACCTCACCGTGCCCGCCGACGGTGGTTACCTCGGCGTGCTCCGCACCGCCACGGCCGGGCTCGCGGCCCGGCTCCAGTTCGCCCTCGACGAGATCGAGGATCTGCGCATCGCGGTGGACGAGGCGTGCGCCATGCTGCTCGCGATCGCCACCCGCGACGCCGAGCTGGAGTGCCGCTTCGCGGTCACCGAGGACGCGCTCACCGTCGAGGTGACCGTGCCGACCGTGCGGGGCGCCACGCTGCCGTCCGAGTCGTCCTTCGCGTGGAAGGTGCTCACCGCGCTGACCACCGGGGCCGGCGCCAAGGCGGTCGACGGGCGCGCCACCATCTCGCTGCTGACCCGTCGCGCCGGCGGCTACTGAGCGTCCGGCCGCGCGCCGAAGCCGAGCGCCCGGTTGGTGGGACCGCTCACCAGCAGCGCGACCATGCCGATCCCGAGCGCCATCAGCGGCAGTCCGAGCCAGCCCAGCCCGCCGGAGATCATGTACCACCCGATCGGCAGCAGCATGAGCTGGAGCACGATGGCCGGTGCGCGGGCGCCGGACCGACGCCGGGACAACGCGCCGCCGAGCGCCCAGAGCACGACGGCCCCGGCCACCGCGAACGCCGTGATCAGCAGCGCGGAGGTGAGGTCCGTGGTGCGGGCGGTGAGGTCGGACCAGATCAGCCACACCGCGATCAGCCCGAGCGCCACCGCCTCGACGCGCAGCAGGAGCACCGCCGCGCGGAGCGGGCCGGGGACCGGGTCCGAGTCGATCGTCACGGCCGCCACGATACCGGTGGGTAGGCGCGGTAATGTGCCGCCCATGCGGGCCGTCCTGGTGGTCAATCCGAAGGCCACCACCACGAGTGAGCGCAGCCGGGACGTACTGGTCCGGGCGTTGCGTAGTGAAGTCGACCTGTCGGTGCGCTACACCCGCCGGCGGGGCCACGCCATGGATCTGGCCCGGGAGGCCGCCCAGGAGGGCGTCGACCTGGTGGTCACGCTCGGCGGTGACGGCACCGTCAACGAGGTGGTCAACGGGTTGATGGCGGCGGAGCCGCCGACGTTCCGCACCGGGCCGACCTCGGCCGAGCGGCTGCCGGCGCTGGCCACCGTGCCAGGTGGTTCGACGAACGTCTTCGCCCGCGCGCTCGGGCTGCCGCGGGAGTGGCCGGACGGCACCAGCATGATCCTGGAGGGGTTGCGCCTGGGCCGGTCCCGCACGATCGGGCTGGGCCGGGCGGACGACCGCTACTTCACGTTCTGCGCGGGCTTCGGGTTGGACGCGGCCGTCATCCGCCGGGTGGAGCAGGCCCGTAAACGGGGTCGGGTGTCCACTCCGGCGCTCTACTTCCGGTCCACGGCGAGCCAGTACTTCGTCGGCTCGGACCGCCGCCACCCGTCGATCACGTTGGAGCGTCCGGGTGAGGCGCCGGCGACGGAGCTGTCCACCGCCATCATCCAGAACACCGCGCCGTGGACGTACCTCGGCGACCGGGAGATCAACCCGAACCCGGAGGCGTCGTTCGACCTCGGGCTGGATGTGCTCGCGCTGCGACAGCTCAAGGTGGCCAGTACGGCACGGACAGTGACGCAGTTCTTCTCCCGGCAACCCGATCCGCACGGCAAGCAGGTGCTCCGCCTGCACGACCTGTCGGAGTTCACACTGCTCACGGCGCGTCCGCTGCCGTTCCAGCTGGACGGGGACTACCTCGGCGAGCGGGAAAAAGTCAGATTCACCTCCGTACCCGCCGCACTGAGAGTAATCTGCTAGGCCTCGGGTATCCCCGTCGGTTGACGCGGACCCCACCGCAAGGGTGAGGGCCGCCACGCCGAGGAAGGATGCCGGAAATGTCAGCAACGTCACGCAGACCGTACTATATTGATCCTCGACTGTGGCACGCCGGGTAACGAGAGCCCTCGCAAACCCGGACAAACGGGTGGTGAGGCCGCTCACTGTTCGGAGTTTTTCCGAGCGTCACCCTTGACATCGCTGTAGTTCGTGAAAGTATTCACAAGCGAACTCGTGTTACCGGGACATTGCCTGGATATGCTCGTCAGGTTGAGCTGTTCCAGCAGGTCCAGGGGCCCGCAGCCTGCTCACGCAGAGCCGAATTGGCGGATGCTGACCGTCACCGATCGGCAATGCGGATGCATATAGGAATAGCAACGAAGCGTTATCTGGCCACCCACTAAGAATGAGGAGTGTTGCCGCCATGGACTGGCGCCACGATTCGGTCTGCCGCGACGAGGACCCGGAGCTGTTCTTCCCGATCGGGACGTCCGGCCCGGCTCTCCTGCAGGTGGAGCAGGCCAAGGCCGTCTGCCGGCGCTGCCCCGTGACCGACCAGTGCCTGCAGTGGGCGCTGGAGTCCGGTCAGGACGCCGGAGTCTGGGGCGGGATGAGCGAGGAGGAGCGCCGCGCGGTCAAGCGCCGCGGCGGTCTCCGGGTGCTGCGCGCTCACTCCGCCTGACCCACTCACGCCGCACGCCCCGGCCGGGATCCCGGCCGGGGCGTTCTGCTGTCCGGAAGCCGGTCAGGCCGGGGCGGCTGCTCTCCGGGCTGCTCGACGAGTGCGCCGACGACGAGCGCCGGTCAGGCCGCCGCCGTCACCCGCCGCCACACCAGTTCGGCAAGCTCCGGGAGGTCGGCGAGCGGGTCGGCGACCGCCACCGCGCCGGCTGAGCGGGCCGCCGCGCGTACCCCGTCGTGGAACCGGCCCGGCGCCAGGAAGTAGGCGGCCACCGCGACCCGGCGGGCGCCCGCCGCGCGCAACCGCCGCACCGCGCCCCCCACCTCCGGAGGCGCCGCCGAGGCGTACGACACCCGGCAGGGCACGCCCAGCCCGGTGCCGAGCGCCGCGGCGACCCGGCCCACCGAGGCCCGAGCGGCGGGATCCCGGGTGCCGGCCGCGGCCAGCACCACCGCGTCCGCGTCCGCCCCGGCGGCCTCGCCCAGTCGGCGCCGCAGGCCGGCCAGCAGCCGACCGTCGACCACGCAGCCGGTCGGCCCCAGCACCTCGGTCACCCGCACGTCGAGGCCCGCGCCGGCCGCCGCGACCGCCGCCGGGATGTCCACCTTCCGGTGGTACGCGGCGGTCAGCAGCAACGGCACCAGGACCACCCGGGAGTGCCCGTCGGCGGCCAGTCGCCGCAGCACGTCGGCCGGCCCGGGATCGGTGTGGTCGAGCCAGGCCGGCAGCACCGGCCGGCCGGGACAGCCGACGCCCACCGCCCGGGCCAGCGCCCGCGTCGCCTCCGCCGCGCGCGGGTCACGGCTGCCGTGCGCCACCAGCACCACCGGTGACGCGTCGGTCAGGTGTGCAGGCCGCACTCGGTCTTCTCGAACATCGCCCAGCGCCCGGCCCGCGGGTCCTCCCCCGCCTTCAGGCGACGGGTGCACGGCCAGCAGCCGATCGAGCCGTAGCCCTTGGCGAACAGCTCGTTCACCGGGATGTCGTGGCGGGCCACGTACGCGTCCACCTCACGCTGCGTCCAGGCGGCGATCGGGTTCACCTTGACCTTGCCGCGACGCGGGTCGAACCCCACCACCGGCGTGTTCGCCCGGGTCGGCGACTCGTCCCGGCGCAGCCCGGCGGCCCAGGCGTCGTACCCGGCCAGCGCCCGTTCCAACGGCTCCACCTTGCGCAACTGGCAGCAGTCGTCCGGGGACCTGTTGAACAGGCGGGGCCCGTACTGGCCGTCCTGCTGGCCGACGGTCATCCGGGGGCGGATCGAGCGGACCCGCACCGGCATCCGCCGGGCCACCTCGTCACGCACCCGGAGCGTCTCCGGGAAGTGCAGCCCGGTGTCGAGGAACACCACGTCGACGCCGGGCGCGACCCGGGAGACCAGGTGCGCCAGCACCCCGTCGGCCATCGAGCTGGTCACGCAGAACCGCTCGCCGAACGTCTGCACCGCCCAACGGGCGATCTCCAGCGCGGGCGCGTCCGCCAACTCCCGCCCGGCCTCCTCGGCCAGCGCACGCAGCTCCGCCGGGTCCCGCCGGGCCGGGTCGGCCGGAGCGGCGCCGCCGACCAGACCCAGGCCGGCGGCGGAGACCAGGCCGGTCACCGGGCCACCGCCCGGCCCAACAGCCCGGTGAACTTCACCGAGAAGACCCGCGCGCAGGCGTGGCACTCCCAGGCACCGTGCCCGGCCTCGTGCGGTCGCAGGTCCTCCTCCCCGCAGTACGGGCAGTAGAGAGGCGCAGATCGAGCGTCACTCACCGAAGCTCCTCCTCGTCGACTCTGATGACCCAGTTGGCGAAGCTCTCGCCGTCGGTCCGGCCGGCCAGGTAGCGGCGGGCCAGCCGTTCCACGTACTCCGGAAGCTCGTCGGCCGTGGTCTTCAGGCCGCGCAGCTTGCGGCCGAAGCCGGCGGTCTGGCCCTGCGCCATGCCGAGGCCGCCGCCCAGGTGCACCTGGAAGCCCTCGACCTGCCGCCCGTCCGGACCGACCACGAGCTGGCCCTTGAGCCCGATGTCCGCGACCTGGGTGCGGGCGCAGGCGTTCGGGCAGCCGTTCAGGTGGATGGAGATGTCCGCGTCGAAGTCCCGCAGCCGCTCCTCCAGCCGGGCCACCAGCTCCTCACCGCGCCGCTTGGTCTCCACGATGGCCAACTTGCAGAACTCGATGCCGGTGCAGGCCATCGTGCCGCGCCGCCAGGCCGACGGCCGGGCCTCCAGACCGATCCCGCGCAGCGCCGTCACCAGCTCCTCGGTCCGCTCCGGCGCGACGTCCAGCACCAGCAGCTTCTGGTACGGGGTGAGCCGCACCCGGTCACTGTCGTGCGCCTCGACCACGTCGGCCAGCGCGGCGAGCTGGGTGCCGGACACCCGGCCCACCACCGGGGCCGCGCCGACGTAGTTCGCGCCGTCGCGCTGCGGGTGCACGCCGATGTGGTCGACCGGCTTCGCCGGCAGCTCCGCGGCCGGCCCGTCCAGCAGCGCCCGGCCCAGGTACTCCTTCTCCAGCACCTCGCGGAAGTGCTCCACGCCCCAGTCCGCGACCAGGAACTTCAGCCGGGCGCGGTTGCGCAGCCGGCGGTAGCCGTAGTCACGGAAGATGCCGACCACGCCGGCCCACACGTCCGGCACCTCGTCCAGCGGCACCCAGACGCCGAGCCGCTTGGCCAGCATCGGGTTGGTGGAGAGCCCGCCGCCGACCCAGACGTCGAAGCCGGGGCCGTGCTCCGGGTGCTCGACCCCGAGGAGCGCGATGTCGTTCGCCTCGTACGGCGTGTCGACCAGCCAGGAGATCGACGTCTTGAACTTGCGGGGCAGGTTGGAGAACTGCTTGTCGCCGACGTACCGGCGGACGATCTCGTCGATGGCCGGGGTCGGGTCGAGCACCTCGTCCCGGGCCACGCCGGCGACCGGGCTGCCGAGCACGATCCGGGGGCAGTCGCCGCACGCCTCGGTGGTCTGGAGGCCGACCGCCTCCAGCCGGCGCCAGATCTCCGGCATGTCCTCGACCCGGATCCAGTGGTACTGGATGTTCTGCCGGTCGGTGATGTCGGCGGTGTCCCGGGCGAACTCGCGGGAGATCTCCGCGACCACCCGGAGCTGGGCCAGGCTGAGCTGACCGCCGTCCACCCGCACCCGGAGCATGAAGAACTCGTCCTCCAGCTCGTGCGGCTCCAGCACGGCGGTGCGCCCGCCGTCGATGCCGGCCTTGCGCTGGGTGTAGAGCCCCCACCAGCGGAACCGGCCGCGCAGGTCCTGCGGGTCGATCGAGGCGAAGCCCCGGTGGGCGTAGATGTTCTCGATCCGGTCCCGCACGTTCAGCGGGTCGTCGTCCTTCTTGATCCGCTCGTTGGGGTTGAGCGGCTCACGGTGCCCGAGCGCCCACTGGCCCTCGCCGCGCGGCCGGCGGGGCGCCCGGGCGACGGGAGCCGAAGCGTCCGAGCGGGTGGGGGTGCTGCTGACCGCCATCGCGGCGTCCTCCGTTGTCTGCTGCGGTGCCTGGGAGCGCGGACGCGGCGGCCGGCCCTGGGAGGGCCGTGGACGGCGGTGTCGCTGACGGCCGGCGCGGAGCGCCCGAGACAAATGGGTCGGGCGTCGTCAGTGGGCCGGACAGATCGCGCTGCGCACGCGGCCGTAGTCAACGTGGCGACGGGCCACGAAGCGGCGGACGACAGCGGCGGTCATGCGCATCATGCTGCCACACCGCCGGACCACCGGCTAGCGGCCGACCCGCTGATCCCACATCACGGGCGTCCCATCTCAATCGACACCCGTCCACCTCTCACCCCCCGTGACCAGCATCACTCCCCCCAACCCGCACTTCTCCCCCACCCGACCCATCCCGCCCACCCCGCCCCACCGCCCCGGCCCTCGGTGGGTGGCCCGACCCGGGTGGAATCGGTGGAGCGGGGCGGCGGGGGCGGGCGGGCGTGTGACGCTGCGGAGTGTGAGCGCGTTCACCGAACCCGCGCCGGGCCGGACCCGGCCCGGTTGGCCGGTGTGGGCGGTCCCCGGGCCGGTCACACTGGCGATCACGCTGGTCGGGCTCGGGCACGCGCAGCCCTGGCGGGACGAGTTGGCCACCTGGAGCGCCGCCACCCGCCCGCTGCCGGACCTGGCCCGGCTGACCCGCACCATCGACGCCGCCACCGGGCCGTACTACCTGCTGATGCACGGGTGGACCGCGCTGGCCGGCACCTCCCCCGCGGCGCTGCGGCTGCCCTCCGCGCTCGCCATGGCGGCCACCGCCGCGCTGACCGCCCGGCTCGGCGCGCGTCTCGCCGGCGACCGGGCCGGGCTCCTGGCCGGCCTGCTGTTCGCCGTCCTGCCGGCCACCTCGCGCTACGGCCAGGAGGCCCGCCCGTACGCGCTCGCCACGCTGCTCGCCGTGCTCGCCACGCTGCTGCTGGTCGACGCGTTGTGCCGGCCGTCCCGGCGGCGCTGGGCCGGGTACGCGGTCGCGGTCGCCGCCCTCGGCCTGCTCCACCTGATCGCGCTCACCCTGCTCGCCGCGCATGCCGTGGCGGTGCTGCTGACCGCCGCCCGCGGCCCGACCGCCGCCGGCCTCGGCCCGCCCCCACAGTCCCGCCGCGAGATCCTCGACGCGCCCCCGCCCAGCCGCGGACACCCACGGCGTTCCACCCACGCCGGAGATCGACCGTGGGTGGAACCCCATGGGTGTCACGGCGCTCCCCAGACACCCATGGCGTTCCACCCACCGGCGACATCGACCGTGAGTGGAACGCGATGGGTGTCGCGGCAGCCGGTGAGCGGCGAGCACGAAGCGCCACCCGGTGCGCCCGGGGTGGAACCGTGGCAGGTGGCCGGCGCGGTGCCGGTGCGCACCGGGTGCGCACCGGCACCGCGCCAGCGGGTGTTCGCATGGTGGCTGCTCGCGCTGGTCCCGGCCGTCGTGCTGGTCGCGCCGCTGGCGCTGGCGGCCCGCGGTCAACGCGGCCGGCAGCTCGACTGGGTGGACCCGGCCCGCCTGCCGGACCTGGTGTCGCTGCCGGGCGGGCTGGCGCAGAGCGGCGTGGTGGGTGGGTTCCTGCTGGGACTCGCCGCCCTCGGGGTGGTCCGGCTCGGTCGGCGGGCGCTGTTGCCCGGGGCGGCGGCGCTGCTGCCGGTGCTGCTGCTCTTCACCGCCGGCACGCTGGTCCCGCTCTGGGTGACCCGCTACCTGCTCTTCATCGTGCCGTTCGGCTGCCTGCTGGCCGGGGCCGCACTGGCCGCGGCGACGCCGGCCGGCAGCCGATCGGCCGTGGCGGGGCCACTCGGATCAGCGCCGCCCGAAACAGCACCACCGCGAGCAGCGCTGGCCGAGACAGGGCAGCCCGGGGCAGCACCGCCCGAAACAGCGCCGGGCGGAACAAGGTCGGGCGGAACGAGGCCGGGCGGAGCAGCCCCGGCTAAGACCGGGCTCGGGGCGGCGCTGGCCGTGATCGTCCTGGCCGGGCTGCTCGGGCTGCCCGATCAGGCGGCGTTGCGGCGTACCCACGAGTGGCCCCGCAGCGCCCCGGTCGACTACGCGGGCGCGGCCGGGGTCGTCGCCGCCGGTGCGCGGCCGGGCGACGCGATCGTGTACTCCCCCCGGGACGGCTGGCTCTTCCCGGATCTGGGCCTGGCGTACCACCTGGGGTCGCGGCTGCCCCGCGACGTGCTGGTGGTCCGCGACCAGCGGGCGGACGCGAGCCTCTGGGCCACCGAGTGCGGCGACCCGGCGCGCTGCCTGGCCGGCGTGGACCGGGTCTGGCTGGTGGTCACCGGCCGTCGGGCGGACCCGCTGGCGGCGGTGCCCGGCGCGAAGGGCGAGGCGTTGCGGGACGGCTTCACGGTCCGCCAGGTCTGGCCCCGTCCGGGGCTCACGGTGGCGTTGCTCGCCCGGTGAGGCGGTCGCGCGGGCGTCAGGGCGGCCCCGCCCGGCCGGTGAGACGGTCGGTGGTGCCGCGCGCCAGCGGGACGACGAGCACCGCCTCGGTGCCACCGGCGGGGCCGTTGCGCAGCTCGATGGTGCCGCGCAGCTCGCCGGTGACCAGCGCCCGGACGATCTGGAGCCCCAGGTTGCCGCCGCGCTCGGCGTCGAACTGCTCGGGCAGGCCGCGACCGTTGTCGGTGACCGAGACGTGGAGCTGCTTGCGGTGCCGGTGCACCGAGACCACCACCTCGGGTCGCGGCGCGTCCGCCGGGGCGGGGGCGACCTCCTCGTCGGCCGGCGGGAAGCCGTGTTCCACGGCGTTGAGGAGCAGCTCGTTGAGCACCATCACCAGCGACGTGGCGATCTCGGCGGGCAGGACGCCGAAGCTGCCCCTGCGACGCATGCCCACGGTCACCTCGGTGGCGGCCACCTCGGTCGCGGCGCTGGCCACCCGGTCCACGATGCCGTCGAACTCGACCGCCTCGTCGCTGGACATGGAGAGCGTCTCGTGCACCAGCGCGATCGAGGCGACCCGGCGTACCGATTCCTCCAGCGCGACGCGGGCCTCCGGCATGGCGACCCGGCGGGCCTGGAGGCGCAGCAACGCGGCGACTGTCTGGAGGTTGTTCTTCACCCGGTGGTGGATCTCCCGGATGGTGGCGTCCTTGGTGATCAGGGCGCGGTCGCGGCGGCGTACCTCGGTGATGTCGCGGACCAGCACCAGCGCGCCGATCGGCACACCGGCGGGCATCAGCGGCAGCGCCCGGGTGAGCATGGTGGCGCCCCGGGCGTCGATCTCGCGCCGGGGCGGGGCCTCGCCGCGCAGCGCGGCGAGCACCGCGTTGCCGGCGTCGGTGCCCTCCAGGGGGTCGCCGGCGAGGCGGCGGTGCAGCTTGGCCAGGTCCTCCCCGACCAGGTGGGAGGCGAAGCCCAACCGGCGGTACGCGGACTGCGCGTTCGGACTGGCGTAGGTGACCTTGCCGTTGGCGTCGAGCCGCACCAGCCCGTCGCCGACCCGGGGCGCCGAGGTGGTCTCGCCCGGGTGCCGGGGCGGCGGGAACGTGCCGTCGGCGATCATCTGGGCCAGGTCGTCGGCGGTGGTCAGGTAGTTGAGTTCGAGCTGGCTCGGGGTCCGCGCGGTGGAGAGGTTGGTGTCCCGCCCGACCACGGCGACCACCTCGCCGCTCTCCCCGTCGCCGGTGCGCAGTCGCACCGGGATGGCCTCGTGCCGGGCCGGCACGTCGCCGTACCAGACCGGGTCGCCCTCCCGCCAGATCCGGCCCTGCCGGTGGGCCACCTCCAGGTGCGCCACCTCGGGCCCGCCGACGATGCGGCCGACCTGGTCGTCGAGGTAGGCGGTCGGGGCGGTGGTGGGGCGGACCTGGGCCACGCAGAGGAAGGTGCCGTCGCCGTCCACCGGCACCCAGAGCAGCAGGTCGGCGAAGGAGAGGTCGGACAGCAACTGCCAGTCGCCGGCGATCCGGTGGAGGTGGTCGATGTCGGCCGGCCGGAGCGTGGTGTGCTCCTCGGCGAGGTCACGGAGGGTGGACACGCCCCACAGCGTGCCACGCCCGGCTCACATCGTGGTCGTGACCTTCTTCAACCCGCGCGGCGCGTCCGGGTCCTCGCCGCGGGTCAGCGCCAGCGCCAGCGCGAGCCGTTGCAGCGGCAGGATGTCGAGCAGCGGCGCGTACCGCTCGTCGACCTCCGGGACCGCCATCCGGGTCTCCCCGACGTCGGCGGAGCCGACCACCACCACGTCGGCCCGGCGTTCGCCGAGCCGGGGCAGCACCTCCCGCATCGACGTGCCGCCGGGGCCGGAGCCGACCACGGCGAGCACCGGCACGTCCGGGTCGGTCATGGCGAGCGGGCCGTGCAGCAGGTCGGCGCCGGAGAAGGCGAGCGCCGGCAGGTACGACGTCTCCATCAGTTTGAGCGCCGCCTCCCGGGCGGTCGGGTACGCGTAGCCCCGGCCGGTGGTGACGAGCTGGGCGGCGAACCGGTAGCGCGGGGCGAGCCGGGCCGGGGTGTCGTCGGCGAGCGTGCGCGCGGCCAGCTCGGGCAGGCGGGCCAGCGCGGCCCGCTCGTCGGCGGGCAGCACGCCGTCGCCGGCGCGTACGCCCTCGACGAGCATGAGCAGCGCGAGCAGCTCGGCGGTGTAGGTCTTGGTGGCGGCGACCGCCCGCTCGTGGCCGGCGGCCACGTCGACGCTCAGCTCGGCGGTCTCCACCAGCGGCGAGTCGGGGTTGTTGGTGACGGCCAGGGTGAGCGCGCCGGAGGCGCGGGCCACCCGGAGCACCTCGGCGAGGTCGGGCGAGCCGCCGCTCTGGCTGACGCCGACGACGAGCGCGTCGGACAGGTCGGGGCGGGCGCCGAAGACGGTGATCGCGCTGGGCGAGGCGAGCCCGGCGGGCAGGCCGAGGCGGATCTCGGTGAGGTACGCCGCGTAGAGCGCCGCGTGGTCGGAGGTGCCCCGGGCGGTGAAGACCACGTGCCGGGGTCGTCGCTGCGCGACGGCCGCCGCGACCCGGGCGATGGCGTCCGCGTGCTCGGCGGTGAGCAGACGCTCGTAGCCGGCCGGCTGCTCGTCGATGTCGGCGGCCATGCCGGCCCCTGGACGTGTCACCCCGCACCCCCTTCTGCGCGGTTGCCGCGCGTTCGGTGCTCAGTCTTGCACGTTTGCGCCGCAACCAGCAAAGCAACGAGCAGTAGTGCGCAGTGGATCACCATCCCTCGGCAAGATCCCCTAGGCTTGCCCGGCTGACCGACCGACCCGCCGGCGAGAGGACGACGTGCCCGAGGACGACGCCGCGCTCTCCGCGGAGGAGGAACTCGCGCTGGCCCGGCTGGCGCTGGGCGAGGGCGACCTCCGGCACGCCGCCGACCACGTGGCCGCCGCGCTGGTGCGCTCCCCCACGCTGCCCGAGGCGCACGAGACGCTCGCCCGACTCGCCGCGGCCAGCGGCGGCGACCTGGATCTCTTCCCGCTCGGCCAGCACGCCTTCGTCGGCGCCGTGGTGGCCCGGGCGCACCTGCTCGCCGCCGCCGGCCGCCCCGCCGAGGGGCTCGACCTGCTGGCCGCCGCCACCGGCTACGCGCCCGGCGCGCCGTGGGCCGCCGTGCCCTGGGTGACCGCCGCCGACCTGCCGGAACGGCTCGACCCGGAGCGCGCCGCCCGGATCCTCATGCAGGTCTGCGCCGCCGCGCCCGACCCGGTCCCGCGTCGGCTGCGCGAGCCGCTCCAGCCGTACCTCACGCTGGCCCGCAACGCGATCACCGTGCATCCGGACCACCCACTGCTGCTGGGTGCGGCGTCCGCGCTGGCCCGGCGGCTCGGCGAGGTCGCCCTCGCGGTCGCCTGGGCCACCCGGGGGGTACGCGCGGAGCCCACCAAACTCGGCGAGGTGTGGCTCGGGTACGCGTACCGCAGCGCCGGCCGGACCGCCGACGCGCTGGCCGCGCTGGAACGTGCGGTCGCGCTCGACCCGGACGACCTGGCGGTCTACGCCGACATCGCCGGCACACTGGCCGACCACGGCCGGCTCGACGCGGCGCTGGGCTGGGTCGACCGGGCGCTGGCCAAGGACCCGACGTTCGACTGCGCCGTGCACACGGCGTACCGGCTGCGTTTCCTGCGCGACGGGAACGTGGACCACCTGGTGGCGCTCGCCGACTTCGTCCGCGACCACCCGGACGACACGCACGAGCACGGCGACCTCGCCGAGTGCTGCCGTGGACGGCCCTGGCTCGGCCAGGTGACCCCGGCCACCGCCGACCGGCCGCCCGCGCCGGACGACGCCACGCGCCCGTCGGCCGACGCGGTGCTGCGGCTCCAGCAGGTGGCGCACCCGGCGTGGCCGCATCCCCCGGCCGCGTACGACGCCGCCGTCGGGCTGGCCACACTGGACCTGACCGACCTGCTCGGCCTGCTGGCGTACCCGCCGGACGCGCCGCCGACCGCGCTGGGCCGGGTGCTCGGCGGTCAGGACCCGGCGCTCTGGGCCCGGTGCGCGCAGGTCTGGGCGTGTCTCGGCCTGCTGCACCACCGCACCGACGAGCCGTGGGCGGAGTCGACCCGCCGCCGGGTGCTGCGGGACCTGGCCGGGGGCGAGCCGGGTGCGGTGGCCGAGGCGGCGCTGTTCGCCCTGATCACCGCCGCCTGGGTGGACCCCGCCGTACGCGCCGACGTGGCCGCGCTGGTGGCCGGGCGGCTCGCCGAGGTGGCGGCCGGTCGGATCCGCCGCACCCCGGCGGCGGTGTCGCTGGCGCATCTGGCGCGGGCCACCCCGGCCCTCGACGCGCCCGCCCGCGCGACGGCCGACGCGCTGGTCGCCGCCGCCGACGCCGGCCCGCTGCGCCGGCTGTGGCGACGCGTCACCGGCCTGTTCCGCCGCGGGTGGCGTTAGGAGGGGCCCCGGCACATCGCCAGGCGTTGACCGGGGCCCCCTCCTTACACCGGGGCCTTGCCGAGGGCGATCTCGGCCTCGGCCTCGGGAGTCGTGCCGGCGGGCGGGGCGTCGTTCGTCGCGCGCAGCGGCACCTCCTTGATGAACCAGGCGAGCACCGGGACCGCCACGGTGATGAAGACGGCCCAGAGGAACACGTGCGAGATGGCGTCGGAGAGCGCGCCGAGCACCAGTTCCCGGGCCGGGCCGGTGAGCTTCTTCAGCGCCTCCAGGTTCATCGCACCGCCCTCACCGCCGCCGTTGCCGGCGAAGGCCGGGCCGGCGGCCGAGTCGGCCAGCCGGTTGGCGAAGACGGCGCCGAAGAGCGAGACGCCGAACGAGCCGCCGATGGACCGGAAGAACGTGGCCGCGCCGCTCGCCGCGCCCAGGTCCTTCTGCTCGACGCTGTTCTGGGCGATCAGCATCGACGTCTGCATCAGGAAACCCATGCCGACGCCGAGCACGACCATGTAGAGCGAGGACTGGGTCTTGCTGGTGTCCAGGTCGAGCAGGCTGAGCAGTCCCATGCCGACGGCCATCACCACGCCGCCGACGATCGGGAAGGCGCGGTAGCGGCCGGTCTTCGTGATCATGCGGCCGACCACCAGCGAGACCACCAGCATGCCGAACATCAGCGGGAGCAGCAGCAGGCCGCTGTTGGTGGCCGAGGCGCCCTGCACGGTCTGCTGGTAGAGCGGCAGGAAGTTCATCGCGCCGAACATGGCGAAGCCGAGCAGGAAGCCGATCACCGAGATGAGCGCGAAGTTGCGGTTGGCGAACAGGCCCAGCGGCAGGATCGGCTCGGGCACCCGCCGTTCCACGAGCGCGAACGCGACAAGTGCGACCACCGCCAGCGCGGCCAGCCCGAGGATCTGCGGCGAGGCCCAGTCGTACTCGTTGCCGCCCCAGGTGGTGACCAGCACGATCGCGGTGATGCCGACGGAGAGCAGCGCCGCGCCCAGCCAGTCGATCTTGTGCTCGGTGCGGTACTTCGGCAGGTGCATGGTGGTCGCGAGCAGCAGCAGCGCCACGCCGCCCAGCGGCAGGTTGACGTAGAACGCCCAGCGCCAGGAGAGGTGGTCGGTGATGAAGCCGCCGACCAGCGGGCCGGCCACCATGGCGATGGCCATGATGCCGGCGATCATGCCCTGGTAGCGGCCCCGCTCACGCGGCGGGACCAGGTCCCCGATGATCGCCATGACGCCTACCATCAGGCCGCCCGCGCCGAGGCCCTGGACCGCCCGGAACGCGATCAGCTCCATCATCCCGCTGTCGGTGCCGCCGAAGACGCCGGAGCCGGACATGCCGCACAGCGCGGAGCCGATCAGGAAGACGACCACCGCGGTGAGGAAGACCGCCTTGCGGCCGTAGAGGTCACCGAGCTTGCCCCAGATCGGGGTGGAGACCGTGGTGCCCAGCACGTACGCGGTGACCACCCAGGTGAAGTGGTCGGCGCCGCCGAACTCGAACACGATGCGCGGCAGCGCGGTGCTGACGATCATGTTGTCGAGCATCGCGAGCATCATCGCGATCATCAGGCCGAACAGGACGACGCGGACATTGGGTCTCGCGATGTCCGGGGCTGATTGACTCATCGGTAGGCTCCCCCGCAGATCGGTGGTCGACTTACTTGCCGCCCGGCTAGTTAACTTACTAGCCGCACGGTAAGCTGACGACGGGACGAACGTCAAGCGGATAGGAAGGTGTCGGTCGGGTGAGCGAGAGCACAGGCGGCACGCGGCAACGGATCCAGGCCGTCGCGCTGGAGCTCTTCACCGAGCAGGGTTACGAGAAGACCTCGCTGCGGGAGATCGCCGAGCGGCTCAACGTGACCAAGGCCGCGCTCTACTACCACTTCAAGAGCAAGGACGAGATCGTCACCAGCTTCGTCGACGACCGGCTGCGCCGGATGGACGAGCTGATCGCCTGGGCCGCGGATCAGCCCGCCACGCTGGCGACCCGGCGCGCGCTCATCGCCCAGTACGCCGACGCCATGTTCGCCGGCGAACTGCCCAAGGTGATGCGGTTCTTCGAACAGAACCAGACCGTGCTCAAGAGCCTCGCCGCCGGTCAGCAGATGCGTGACCGGATGATGCGGCTGGCCGGCGAGCTGAGCCGCGGCGACGACTCGCCGGCCGCCCAGCTACGCGCCGCGCTCACCCTGTTCGCGGTGCACAGCAGCTGGTTCGCGGTGCGCGCACCGGGCGTCACCGACGAGGAACGCAAGAAGATCGCCCTCGAGGTGGCCGAGGAACTGCTCGCAAAGATCGGCGACAAGGGCTGACGCTCCGCCCCGCGGTCAGGGCGCGTCGGTGAGGGCGCGGCGGCCGGCGGGGGTGGTCAGCACTCGGCGCAGGCCGAGCAGCTCGATCCCGGGCTGCGGGGCCCAGTCCTTCTCCGGCGCGCGGACGAACCCGAACCGGTCGTAGAGGCGCCACGCGGTCGCCGCCATGCCGGCGCGTACGCAGATCACCACCGCCGAGCAGCCCAGTCCGGCGGCGCGCGCCACGCACGCCTCGACAAGCGCCACGCCGGCGCCCCGGCCCTGCGCGGCCGGATCCACGGCGAGCATCCGGAACTCCGCCTCACCGGGCCCGGCGAGTTCCGCGTACGGGGTGCCGGGCAGCACGAACGTCACCGCGCCGAGCACCGCGCCGGTGCCGCCGTCCACGGCCACCAGCACCTCACCGGTCGCCGCCCGGCCGGCCACGTCGGCGAGCACCGGCGCGTACCCGGTCTCGCCCTTGAGCTGGCCGTCCGCCTCGTACGCGGCCACCGTCAGGCGGGCCACCGCCGGGAAGTCCGCCGGCTCGGCGCGGCGGACGAGCGGGCGGGTCAACCGATCACCGCGATCAGGTCGCCGTCCTGCACCACGTCGCCCTCGTTGACCGCCAACTGCTGCACCACGCCGTCGGACTCGGCCACCACCGGAATCTCCATCTTCATCGACTCCAGGATCACCAGCGTGTCGCCCTCGGACACGGTGTCCCCGGCCGACGCGACGACCTTCCAGACGTTCGCCACCATCTCGGCGCGGATCTCCTCGGCCATCTTCCGGCCCTCCCTCTCCCCGACAGTCCTGCGAACGGTCATCCAATCATGACGCCGGTCACGTCGAATCTCGGACCACCGGCGCTCCGACTCGCCCCACCCCGTCCCGGGCGCGGTCGGCGGCACTAGCATCGTCCGGGTCGGCACCCGGGGTGACCCGGGGACCGTACGCGACCTCCGCCGCGCTCGCCCGCGGCCGGACCGTGACCAGCACTAGGAGGCAGAGCATGGCGAAGAAGGCCCGGAAGAAGAAGGCCCGGAAGAAGAGCAGCGCCAACCACGGCAAGCGTCCCAACTCCTGATCACCCGATCAGCGCGAGGGCCGCATCGGCCCTGAACCGGCCCGTGGGCCGGACACACCGGTGGCCCGGGTCCGTGCGGACCCGGGCCACCGGCGTGTGGTCGGTCGTGCTCGTCAGTCGGCCAGCTCGCGGGACTCGGTGGTCTCGAAGACCACCAGCTCGGTCAGCCGCAGCCGCAGTCGCTCGCGCAGCTTCTCCGGCGCGGCCTCGTTGCCGCAGCAGCGGGCGACAAGCGCCTTGACCTCCTGCTCGATGCCGTACTCGCGCAGGCACGGCCCGCACTCCTCGAGGTGGTGCCGGATCAGCGTCCGGCGCTCCTCGGCGCACTCCAGGTCGAGGTAGAGGTAGACCTCGGCGAGCACCTCGTGGCAGTCCGTCTCGTGCGGTTGTCCACAGCTCACGGTCACACCTCCCGGCTGGCGGCAGCGGTCGAACCCTTCGACGGCGACGCACTGAATCCGCGCTCCGCCGCGTATCGCTCGAGCAGCTTCCGCAAATTGCGTCGGCCACGGTGCAGGCGGGACATCACGGTGCCGATCGGCGTGCCCATGATGTCGGCGACCTCCTTGTAGGAGAAGCCCTCGACGTCGGTCAGGTAGACCGCCAGGCGGAACTCCTCCGGCAACTGCTGGAGGGCCTCCTTGACGTCGCTGTCCGGCAGCCGGTCGAGCGCCTCGGTCTCGGCCGAGCGCAGACCGCTGGACGTGTGCGACTCCGCCTCGGCGAGCTGCCAGTCCGTGATCTCGTCGGTCGGCGCCTGCACGGGCTGGCGCTGCCGCTTCCGGTAGGAGTTGATGTAGGTGTTGGTCAGGATCCGGTACAACCAGGCCTTCAGGTTCGTGCCCTGCTCGAACTGGTGGAAGGCGGCGTACGCCTTCAGGTACGTCTCCTGGACCAGATCCTCGGCATCCGCCGGGTTGCGGGTCATCCGCAGCCCGGCAGCGTAGAGCTGGTCGACGAAGGGCATCGCGTCCCGCTCGAAGCGGGCCCTCCGCTCGTCCGTCTTCTCGGTGGTCAACCGCACATCCCCTCGCCTCGGATGCTTTCCCGCCGAGGATACGCGTACCCGCCTGGCGGCAGATTCACTTCCCGAGTGTGTGCCGGTGCTCACGGCCGACACCGACGCGGGCCACTCCGGCGCGTCGAGCAGCCGCCTGAGCTGCTGTTCGTCCCGTTCGTCCCGCTTCCGGCTCCGTGTCTCGATCGGCACCGGTCACCCCCCTCACGCTGGCGATGTCTTCCAAAGGGCTCAACGCGACCCACCGCCCCCGACATTCCGCCGCCGTCCCGCCGCCACCCCGACGCTGCGGTGATCATGAAGTTGACCTGCCGATTCGTCCGTTGCGCGCACGCCAACTCCGGGATCGACGCGACGGAGCAGGGGGCCGGGACAGGGGTGGGGGCTCGCCGTTCCTGGTCCCAGCTTCGGCCGCGACCGGGAGCTGGGACCAGGAAGGGCCTGGGAGGTGGCCCCGGGGTCGCCCGAGTCGGGCGGCCGGCGCCACCCGGTGCAACGATCACCGCCGGGCCGGGTCACGCGCCACGGCCGGCGCTCAGGACAGCCAACCCCGGGCGGTGAGCCAGTCCCGGACCACGGCAGCCGTGCCGGCCGGGTCGATCCGCAGGTCGTGCCGCTCCCTCGGCCGGATCACCACCTCGACCCCGGGCCCGGGACCGGGTACGCCGAACGGATCCCGGTCGCCGTTGACCACCAGCGTGGGCAGGCCGGTGCCCAGCTCGGCGGCCCGCGACCGGTCCGGCCGGCCGGGCGGGTGCAACGGGAACGCCAACGCCACCACGCCCACCGCCCCGACGGCGCGGGCGGTCCGGCAGGCCACCCGGGCGCCACTGGAACGACCACCCACCGCCCAGCGGCCGGCTTCCGGCAGTCGCCGGCGCAGCTCGGTCAGCACGGCGGTCCACGCCTCGTCGAGGTGCCCGGCCGGCGCCGGCGCGCGCCGGCCGGCGACCCGGTACGGCTGGGTGACCAGGACCACTCCCGCTCCGGCGGCACGGACCGCATCGCGGACCGCCACCAGATCGGGCGCGTCGACGTCGCCGCCCGCGCCGTGCCCCAGCACCAGCACGGTGCCGCCGGCCGTGACCGGCGGGTCGAGCCGGATCCGGGCCGGCCCTCGGGGCGTGTCGATCTCGTCGTCGTGCGGCACCGGCCCATTCTGCGCACACCGGTCCGCCCGGCGAGAGCCCGACGGGCGAGACGCCGACACGGAAGCATGTCGCCGGGCGCCGCACACGTGCCGTCGCCCGCGCTCCGGAGGACCGGACCGCGGGCGACGGTCGACATCAGCTCAACGGCACCAGCGTGAGCAGGCGGTCCCGGACCGGCGGCCCGGGTTCGTCGGCCGCGTCCGGATCCGGCTGCACCTCGCTGCGCCAGGCGACCAGCATGGCTCGTCGCTCACGCGGCGTGGTGCCGCCCCAGACGCCGTGGCAGTCGCCTACCTCCAACGCCCAGGCCAGGCAGGAGCCCTGGACGTCGCAGGTGCGACAGAGCGCGACTGCCGCATCGGCTGGTTCGTTCGGAGCCGGAAAGAACGTCTCCGGATCGACGCTCTGGCAGGTGCCCCTGGTGCGCCACGCCTCGTCCTGTCGTCGCTCGCGCAAGGCCCGCAGCAGTCGCGGATCACGCCGCGCGGCGGCCACCTCGTGCGGGCGTGGCATGCGTGCCCGTGTCAATACACCCACCTCCCCCGTGGGACCGGCGAAGATCTTTCAGAGATCGATGGTTGTCATTCGCCCCGTGCGAACAGACACCCATCACCGGCGCTGTGTTCTATCGCATTCGGACACGCGGGGACAAGACTCTTCGGTAAACATGACTAAACGGCCGGGCGACGTTTCAGGCGCAACCCCGGCAAATCAGCACGCGACAATGTGCTGGGCGCGGTCAGAACAGCGTCGGCTCGGCGCCCGCCTCCGCACCCTCCGGAACGACCCGGGCGATCAGCTCGGGACCGTCGTTGCGGACGTCGCCGACCGCCGGGGAGACCGGACGGATCTCCAACCCGGCGAGTTGCCCGGCGTCGGGCGGGACGAGCAACGCGGCCGGCTCGTCGGTCGGGCCGAGCCAGGCCGCCCAGCGCTCCCGGGGCAGCAGCAGCGGCATCCGGTCGTGCACCTCGGCCAGCTCGCCGAGCGCCGCGGTGGTCAGCACGCTGAACGTGAGCCGGGCCGAACCGGCCGACTCCCACACCGACCAGATGCCGGCGAGGGCCAGCACCGAGCCGTCCCGCGGGGTCATGAAGTAGGGCTGCCGGCCGCCGTCGGGACGGCGGACCCACTCGTACCACCCGTCGGCCGGCACCAGGCAGCGGCGGCGGGCGAACGACGGCGCGTACGCCCGGCTGGTGGCGATCGTCTCGGCCCGCGCATTGATCATGCGGGCGGCGCCGGACGCGCTGCGGGACCAGGACGGGAGCAGACCCCACCGGCCCAGCGAGAGCAGCCGGTGCCCCTCCGGCGCGAGCCGGACCAGCGGCGCCCGATCGGTCGGGGCGACGTTGTAGTCGGGCCCGACCTCGCCGGTCGAGTCGACGGACTCGAACAGCGCGCTCAGGTCGCCCGCGTTCCGGGTCGTCGCGTACCTCCCGCACATGGCGCCCACGCTAGCCCCACCCGGCCGTTCCGGCTGTCCCGCCCAACGGGAGCGGGCCCGCGGGCCGATCTCACCGGGCCGCCGGCTTGGCAGAATGTGAGCGTGGGGAATCTGACCGCTACGCGTCCGCCGCAGCCGTGGACCGCGCCGACCGCGAGTGACCCGGTCGCCGCGACGCTGCGCCTGCCCGGCTCCAAGTCGATGACCGCCCGGGCGTTGGTGCTCGCGGCGCTGGCCAGCGGGCCGTCGACGCTCGACCGGCCGCTGCGCGCCCGGGACACCGAACTGATGGCCGGCGGCCTGCGCGCGCTGGGCGCCCACATGTCGGTCTCCGACGACGACCGCTGGCTGGTCCGGCCGCACCAGCCGGTCGGTCCGGCGCACGTCGACGTCGGCCTGGCCGGCACCGTGATGCGCTTCCTGCCCCCGGTGGCCGGGCTGGCCGCCGGGCGGGTCACGTTCGACGGCGACCCGCACGCCCGCACCCGCCCGCTCGGGCCGCTGATCGGCGCGCTGCGTGCGCTCGGCGTCCGCGTCGACACCCCGCCGACCGGCAGCCTGCCGCTCGTCGTCCTGGGCGCCGGCCGGGTGACCGGTGGCGAGGTGGTCATCGACGCCTCCGCGTCCAGTCAGCTGGTCTCCGGGCTGCTGCTGGCCGCGCCCCGCTTCGACCGGGGCGTGGTGGTCCGGCACCAGGGCCCGCCGGTGCCGTCCGCGCCACACGTGCGGATGACCGTGCAGATGCTGCGGGCCGCCGGGGCCGCCGTGGACGACACCACCCCCGACGTCTGGGTGGTCGAGCCGGGCCCGCTCACCGGGCGCGGCTGGGAGATCGAGCCGGATCTCTCCGGCGCCGCGCCGTTCTTCGCCGCCGCGCTGGTCACCGGCGGCGAGGTCACCCTCCAGGGCTGGCCGCGCAGCAGCCTCCAACCGGTCGAGCGGCTGCGCGCGCTGCTGCAGCGGATGGGCGCCGAGGTGACGCTGGGCACCGGCGGGCTGACCGTGCGGGGCACCGGCACGGTGCGCGGGCTGGACGCCGACCTCTCCGACGTCGGCGAGCTGACCCCGGTGCTGACCGCGCTCACCCTGCTGGCCGACGGCCCGTCCCGGCTGACCGGGATCAGCCACATCCGGGGCCACGAGACCGACCGGGTCACCGCCCTGGCGACGGAGTTCACCGGCCTCGGCGCCGACATCACCGAGACCCGCGACGGGCTGGAGATCCGGCCCCGGCCGCTGCGCGGCGGGACCTTCCGGACGTACGCCGACCACCGGATGGCGCACGCCGCGGCGGTGGCCGGGCTGGCCGTCCCCGGCATCGAGGTCGACGACGTGACGTGCACCTCGAAGACCATGCCGGAGTTCCCGGCACTATGGTCGGGGATGGTGACCGGCAAGAACTGACGGTGGGGGGACGCCCTGGCGACCAAGCGGCGGGAGTACGACGAGGACGACGTGCGGGTGCGCCCCGGCCGGTCGTCCCGCCCGCGCACCCGCACCCGGCCCCGGCACGCCGACGCGGTCGACGGGTTCGTGATCGCGGTCGACCGGGGGCGCTACACCTGCGTCCGGCCGGACGCCGGCCCGGACGACCCGGTCGTCACCGCCATGCGCGCCCGCGAACTGGGCCGCAAGTCGGTGGTGGTGGGTGACCGGGTGGGGCTGGTCGGTGACGTCACCGGCGCGCCCGGCGCGCTGGCCCGCATCGTGCGCATCGCCGAACGCACCTCGGTGCTGCGGCGTACCGCCGACGACGACGAGTCCACCGCCGAGGGGCGGCTGGAGCGGGTGGTGGTGGCGAACGCCGACCAGCTCGTGATCGTCAGCGCGCTGGCCGACCCGCCGCCGCGCACCGGGTTCATCGACCGCTGCCTGGTCGCCGCGTACGACGCCGGCATCGAGCCGTTGCTCTGCCTCACCAAGGCCGACCTGGCCGGCCCGGAGGCGGTGCTCGGCTACTACACCGAGCTGGAGCTGCCGTACGTGCTGATCCGCCCCGGCGCCGACCTGGCCGACCTGCGCGCGCTGCTCGCCGGCCGCGTCTCGGTCCTGGTGGGGCACTCCGGGGTGGGCAAGTCGACGCTCGTCAACCGCCTCGTCCCGGAGGCGGAACGGGCGGTCGGCACGGTCAGCGCGATCGGCCGGGGCCGGCACACCTCGACCAGCGCGGTGGCGCTGCGCCTGCCCCCACCGCCCGACCCGGGTGCCGGCGGCGACCCGGGCTGGATCGTCGACACCCCCGGCGTCCGCAGCTTCGGGCTGGCGCACGTGTCCGCGGAGAGCCTGCTGCACGGCTTCGCCGACCTGGTCGAGGCGACCGTCGACTGCCCGGCCAACTGCCCGCACGGCGCCGACGAGGCGGACTGCGCACTGGACGCCTGGGTGGCCGCCGGCAAGGCGGACCCGCGCCGGCTCGCCTCGTACCGGCGGCTGCTGGCCTCGCGGCTCGGCGAGGGCGACGTGCGGGAGCCCGAGCGCAACCCGGGCGATCCGCTCGCCGGGTCCTGACCGGCGGGCCGGCGGCCACCCGCCGGCACCGGCCGCACCCGCCGCACTACCGTGTCGACCATGACCGGGTACGCCGACGACCTCGCCCTCGCCCACCTGCTCGCGGACGCCGCGGACGCCGTCTCCGCGGCCCGGTTCCGCGCGCTCGACCTGCGGGTGGAGTCGAAGCCGGACCTGACCCCGGTCTCCGACGCGGACACCGCCGTGGAGCGGGAGATCCGGGCCCTGCTGGCCGCCCACCGACCCGCCGACGGCCTGCTCGGCGAGGAGTACGGCGAGCAGCCCGCCGCCGGCCCGGACGGGCGGCGTTGGGTGGTCGACCCGATCGACGGGACGAAGAACTTCGTCCGGGGGGTGCCGGTCTGGGCCACGCTGATCGCGCTGCTGGAGCACGACCGGCCGGTGCTCGGCCTGGTCTCCGCGCCGGCGCTGGGCCGGCGCTGGTGGGGCGCGCTCGGCGCCGGCGCGTTCGCCGGTACCGGCCCGGCGGAGGCCACCCCGATCCGGGTCTCCGGCGTCACGGCGCTGGCCGACGCGAGCGTCTGCTACTCGTCGCTGACCGGTTGGGAACAGGCCGGGCGGCTGGACGCGATGCTGCAACTCATGCGGGACACCTGGCGCAGCCGGGCGTACGGCGACTTCTACGGCTACATGCTGTTGGCCGAGGGGGCACTGGACGTGATGGTGGAGCCGGAGCTGTCGCTGTGGGACGTCGCCGCGTTGGTGCCGATCGTCACCGAGGCCGGTGGCCGGTTCACCGACCTGGCCGGGCGCCCCGCGCCGGCCGGCGCGGACTCGGCCGACATCAGCGCCGTGGCCAGCAACGGCCCACTGCACGACGACATCCTGGACCGGCTCGGCCGGCCAGCCGAGCGCTGACCGGGCCCGAGCCTCTATCCTCGCCAGGTGGTCTCCTCCGGTTGGTGCTTCCTCGCGGCGATGATCGTCGCGTACGGCTTCGCCAACCTGCTCCAGTCGGTGGCCGCCGCGCGGACCACCGTGCACCACACCTTCGACCCGGGGCTGCTGCTGCGGCTGGCCAGCCACCGGACGTACCTGATCGGGTTGGCCTGCCAGATCATCGGTTTCGTGCTGGCCTTCCTGGCCCGCCGGGACCTGCCGCTGTTCCTGGTCCAGGCCAGCGTGGCGGCCGGGCTGGGGGTGACCGCGGTGCTCGGCGTGCTGGTGCTCAAGTGGCGGCTGCCGGCCGCCGAGGTCGGGCTGCTGGTGCTGCTGTTCGGCGGGATCACCGCGCTGGTGCTGTCGGCCGATCCGGCGCCGTCCCGGCAGCTCGGCACCGCCGGGCTGGTCGGCCTGGTGGCGGCGCTCGGCGCGATCGCCGCGTCCGGTTTCTTCGCCGCCCGGCTGCACGGCGCGCCCGGGTCGGTGGTGCTCGGGTCACTGGCCGGGATGGCGTTCTCCGCCGCCGCGGTGGCGGCCCGCCCGCTGGCTTCCGCCGAGTCGACCGAGGCGTTCGTCCGTGATCCGCTGCTCTACCTGCTGATCGCCCACTCGCTGGTCGGCCAGCTCCTGCTCGGTCTGGCCATGCAGCGCGGTTCGACCACCGCCGCGGTGGCCGCGATGGACGCGGCCGGCGCGGTGCCCGCGGCGATCATCGGGGTGCTGCTGCTCGGCGACAAGATCTGGCCCGGCCGGGAGTGGCTGGCCGGGCTCGGCTTCCTGGTCACGTTGGCCGCCGTGGTCGGCCTGACCCGGTACGCCCAGCCGCAGCACCACCACCCGGCCGTCCGGGACCGGGGGCCGGCGATGATCGGTGTCGGGGTGGTGCCGGCTCAGGCCGCCTCGACCGGCCCGCGTTCGGCGACCACCTCGACCGGCGGGGTCGGCTCCACCGGGGTGGCCGGCCGGCGACGCCCGATCACCCGTTCGTAGAGCCGCTCCAGCGCCGCCGCCGTCCGCTCCCAGGTGTAGCTGCACCGCACCCGGTCCACCGCGGCGTGCCCGTACGCGAACCGCCCGGCGTTGTCGGTGAGCACCCGACGCAGGGTGACCCCGAGCGTGCGGATGTCGCCCGGCGGCACCAGCTTGCCGGTCACCTCGTCGACCACCGCGTCGGCGATGCCGCCCATGGCGTAGCCGACCACCGGCACGCCGCAGGCCATCGCCTCCAGCGACACCCGCCCGGCGGACGAGTAGTGCGGCGTGCAGGCCACCACGTCCGCGGAGCGGTACCAGGTGGCCATCTGGTCGTGCGGGACGGCGCCGACCAGGTGGATCCGCTCCGCCACGCCGGCGCGCTCGGCCAGTTCGCGTAGCCGGCGCGCCTCCGCGTGCCCGGCCAGCCGCTCGGCCGGCGGCCCACCGGCGATCACCAGCTCCGCGTCGCCGACCAGCCGCATCGCCCGGATCAGGTCGTCCTGGCCGTGGCCGGGGGTGAGCCCGCCGACGGAGAGGATCCGGGGCCGCTGGTCCCGGGGCGCGGCCTCACCGTCCGGGTGGAAGTACCGGGTGTCCACGCCGGTCGGCACCATCGCCACCGAGGTGCGTTGCAGGCCCATCCGGGTCAGCTCGTCGACCTCGTCGTTGCACTGGGCGACCGCCACGTCCACGGCCCGGGTCAGCGCCCGTTCCAGCGGGATCCGCTGGCCCGGCCCGGCGTAGCCCCGGCCGAGGTGGCGGAGCTGCTCGACGCCGAGCGAGTGGAAGGTCTGCACGACCGGGATGTCGGTCGCGCGGACCGCGTGGGCGGCGGCCAGGCCACCCACCCAGTAGTGCCCGTGCACCACCTCGGGCGTCCAGTCGCCGGACCACTCGCCGGCCAGCCAGCGGCCGAACTCGGCCACGTACGGCACCAGCTCGACGGTGGGCAGCGGATCGGGCGGGCCGACCGGGACGCGTTCCAGGCGGTAGCCGTCCAGCTCGGCCAGGGCCGGTTGGGCGGCGGCGTCGCGGCGTTCGTACACGCGGACCTCATGGCCTCGGGCGGCGAGTTCCGCCGCCACGCGCGCAATGTGCTCCTGAGTCCCGACGGTGGGACCGTCGGTGGACGAGCCGGCGTGCGCACAGACAAGGCCGACGCGCATGGTGCACCTCCATGCGTTCTAGCTGGCGGGATCTCCCGTTCAGAGCGTCCCATTAACCCGGGCCCGGTGCCCGCAAACCTGGCAGATCGGCATCGCAAGCCGGCGTCGCGTGGACGGGACACCGGTTCCGACCGAACCTGATCAGCGCGTTCCGGTCGGCATGACCGGCCGGCTGCGGGGTACCGCTCGGGAATGCCGCTGACCCGCAGTCTCGCCGAAGCCACCGTCGTCCTCACCGGTGCCTCCAGCGGGATCGGCGCGGCCACCGCCTACGCGCTGGCCGGGCGGGGCGCCGCCGTGGTGCTGGCGGCCCGCTCCGAGGACGCGTTGCGGCGCGTCGCCGCGCACTGCCGGGAGCTGGGCGGGCGGGCGCTCGTGGTGCCCACCGACGTGACGGACGCGGACGCGGTGGAACGGCTGGCCGCCCGCGCGGTGGCCGAGTTCGGCCGGATCGACGCCTGGATCAACAACGCGGCTGTCGGCACGGTGGGGCTGTTCGACGAGATCCCGGTGGCCGAGTTCCGCCGGGTGGTCGACGTGAACCTGCTCGGCACCGTGCACGGGACGCGCGCCGCGCTGCCCCACCTCGCCGCGGCCGGCGGCGGGGTGCTGGTGAACAACGCGTCGGTGCTGGCCGAGGTGGCCATGCCGTACCAGTCCGCGTACAACGCCACCAAGCACGCGATCCGGGGGCTGACCGACACGGTGCGGCAGGAGCTGCGGGTGACCGGGCGAGGGCACATCTCGCTCTGCACGGTGCTGCCGGCCACCATCGACACGCCGTTCTTCCGGCACGCGGCCAACCACACCGGGCGGGAGCTGACGCCGCCGCCGCCGGTCTACCCGCCGGAGCTGGTGGCCGAGACCGTGGTCCGGTTACTCCGGCGGCCACGACGCGAGGCGTACGCGGGCGGCGCGGCGCGGTTGATGGGCCTCCAGTGGCGGCTCGCCCCGGCGTTGGCCGAGCGCGCGCTCGGCTGGTACACCGCGCGCACCCAGTTCGGCCCCGGCGTACGCCAGGACGCCGACGGCAACGTCTTCACGCCCGACGCGACGGGGGCCCGGACCGACGGCTGGTCCGGCCGGCGCGGCCAACTGCTGCGGCTGACGGCAGCCTTCGGGCTGGCCGCCGCCGGCACCGCGGTCGGCACCGTCGCGGCGATCAGCCGCCGGTCCCGGACGGAACGATCATGAGTCCCGTCGACCGGACCGATGCGCGTACGGCGACCGGCGTGCACAATGGGACGATCATGCCGACGGACGCGCGTTGCCTGGTGGAGCCCGACGAGTCCTCCGCGACGGTCAGGCTGACCGGCGTGCTCGACCGGGCCGGCGCCGAGGCCGTGCGCGGCGCGCTGCTCGCCCGGTGCTGGCAGCGACCGGGCCCGGTGCGCGTCGACCTGTCCGGGGTCCGCATCCCCGACCCGGGGGTCCGCGACGTGCTCGACGGGGTCCGCGCCGAGGTCGCCGACTGGCCGGCCGCCGAGTTGCTGCTCGATCCGGCCGGGCCGCCGAGCCCCGAGCCGCCCGAGCTGCTCGACGCCGACCTGCCGCCGGTGGCCGAGTCCGCCCGACAGGCCCGGGCGCTGGTCACCGACGGGTGTGTCAGGTGGGGCCTGCCGGAGCTGATGGAGCCCGCCTGCATCGCGGTCACCGAGATGGTCAACAACGTGGTCGCGCACGCCGCGACGCCGATGACGCTCCGGCTGGCGGCGCGCGGCGGCGCGCTGCACGTGGCCGTCCGCGACCACTCCGCCGGGCGTCCCGCGTTCGCCGGGTCGGCCCCGGTCGACTCCGTCGGCGGCCGGGGGCTGCTGCTCATCGACACGGTGGCCCGCCGTTGGGGCAGCACCGCGCTGCCCGACGGCAAGGTGGTGTGGTGCGTGCTGTACGCCGAGGACGAGGCCGCCTTCCGCAACTGAGGCACGGTTTCGCCCTGTTGCTCCCGATCCACCCACCTGGTCGCGGTTAATACGGCAAGGGCAGTGGGTAGTTCATCCGCATGCGCGACGACGAGTACCCCACCCCCGTTTCCGATCCCGAGGCGGAGGGCCTGCCCGACACCGCCGACGACGACTCGACCGCCAACGACGACGTGCTGACCGGGCGCGAGGCGGACGGCCCGGAGCCGGCCCAGATCCCCGGCGACCGCACGCCGGTCGCCGTGGACCGGTTCGGCACCACGGCCGAGGAGCAGCTCGACGGCGAGTCGCTGGACTACAAGCTCGACCGCGAGCAGTACGAGCGTCCCGCCGACGACCCGCTCGCCGGCCCGGTCGACCCGGCCATCGCGGCCGAGGCGGACAGCGAGGAGGCCGCCGCGCAGGCCCAGCTCGACGCGGACGTGATCGACCCGGGCCCGGTCTCCGACCCGCACTCCCCGGTCTCGGTCTACGACCACGGCCAGCTCGGCACCGTGGCCGACCACGAGGTGGGCCGGCTGGTCGAGCCGGACGAGGGTGCGCACACCGATCAGGAGACCGACAACGTCGCCTACGACGCCGGCGCGGCCGGCGGCGGGGCGAGCGCGGAGGAGCTGGCGGTGCACGAGACGCAGCCGCCGCCCGCGCACTGAGTCACTCGTCCAGGCCCCGCTCGATGGCGTACCGGGTCAGCTCGACCCGGTTGTGCAGTTGGAGCTTGCCGAGGGTGTTCTGCACGTGGTTCTGCACGGTCCGGTGGGACAGCCGGAGCCGCTCGGCGATCTGCTTGTAGGACAACCCCTTGGCGACCAGCCGCAGCACCTCGGTCTCCCGATCGGTGAGCCGGGGTGCGTCGTCGTGCGGGGCCGGTGGCGCGGCGGCCAGCCGGCGGTACTCGCCCAGCACCAGCCCGGCCAGACCCGGCGTGAAGACCGGCTCGCCGGCCGCGGTGCGGCGCACCGCGTCGAGGAACTCGGCCGGGGCGGCGGACTTGACCAGGTAGCCCGTCGCGCCGGCCTTGACCGCGTCCAGCACGCTCTGCGGCTCGCCGCTTGCCGACAGCATGAGCACCCGCACCTCGGGCAGCGCGGCACGCAGCCCCCGGACCACCTCCACCCCGGAGACGTCCGGCAGTTGCAGGTCGAGCACGACCAGGTCGGGACGGGCCGCCGCGGCCACCCGGACCGCCTGCCGCCCCTCGCCGCTGGTCGCCACCACGTCCAGGCCGGCCTCGGTGAGATCGCGGGCCACCCCTTCGCGCCACATCGGATGGTCGTCCACCACCATCACCCGGATGCTCATCGGCGACGGCTCCTCGGCACGGTCAGCTCGATCTCGGTCCCGGCGCCCGGGGCGGAGACGATCCGCACCTCGCCGCCCAGGTCCGCCACCCGGCCCCGGATGGACTGGGCCACCCCGAGCCGGCCCTGCGCGGCGGCCTCCGCCAGCCGCCCCTCCGGGATCCCCGGCCCCTCGTCGCGTACCGAGACGGTCACCGTCTCCTCCTCGTCCTCGATCAGCACCCAGGCCCGCCCGCCGGCGTGCCGCGTCACGTTGTCCAGCGCCGCGCCGACGGCCGCGGCCAGTTCCCCGGCCGCCTGGGCCGGCAGCGGCACCGGCGTGGCCGGCGCGGCCACCTGGACCTCGGTCGAGGCGTACCGGTCGAGCAGGTCACGCAGGTCGCGGTCGGCGCCGGCCTGCTCCGGCACCGCGTCCACCCGGCCGATCAGCGCCCGCAGCGCGGCCTCCTGCTCGCCGGCCAGCCGGGCCAGCTCGGCCGCCTCACCGTCCAGGTCGGCGCCGCGTCGACGCACCAGCGCCAGCACCTGGAGCACGGAGTCGTGGATGTCGCGGGCCAGCCGTTCCCGCTCGCGGGTGGCCGCCTCCAGCTCCACCGCCCGCTGCAACCGGGCCTCCGCCTGGACCGCCAGCCGGGCCACGTGCCCGACCACCACGCCGGCCAGCAGCAGCAGGATCGCCCCGGTGAACGCGGACGGGTTGATCGGGTCCCGGGTGGCCAGGTCCGCACCGCCGAGCACCAGCGCGGCCACCGTGCCCCGCCGCCGCCCGCCGGCGACCGCCCAGGCCAGCACCGGCCCGGCCAGCCAGGCGGAGGTCAGGACCGGCACGCCGGCGGCGAGCGCCGGCCGGCCGACCACCCACGGCGTGGCCAGGATGATCCCCAGCACCACGCCGAGGTCGGCCAGGAGCAGCGGCCAGCGTCGCCCGGCCGGACGCCGGTAGCCGGCCGTGGTCACGCCGCTCCAGGCGAGCATGCCCAGCAGGACGCCGCCGGCGGCCACCGGGTGCGCGTACTGGCTGCCGTCGCGCAGCACCAGCACTCCGACGTACGCCAGCGAGGCGAACCGGAACACCGCGATGGACCGCCAGAGCGGGCCGACCAGGCCGGGGGACGACGGCATGCGCGTCACCCTGCCACAGCCGGTCACGCGCGGACCGCCGGGTGCGGGTAGAGAAATCCTGACGTACGGTGGAAAAGCCGCGAAAGTTGTCGAGGAGCACTGCCGGGACGGGGTCATGACAAACGCAGAACTCCCCGCACCGCGTACGGTTGTGCCCATCGAACCTTCCCTTCTGATCGCCGAAGCCTTCGACCAGGCTCAGGTGACCGAGCTGCGGCACTCGGTCACCTCCTGCGCGCACGCCGCCGGGCTCGCCGGCCAGCGGCTGGACGACTTCGTGCTGGCGGTCAACGAGCTGATTACCAACGCGGTCCGGCACGGCGGCGGGCGGGGCCGGCTACGGCTGTGGCGTCGCGGCGGCGACCTGGTCTGCGAGGTCGCCGACCACGGCCACGGGATCAGCGAACGACGGTTGCACGACCGCGACCGGCCGGCCCCGGAGACCGCCGGCGGCTGGGGCCTCTGGCTGGCCCGGGAGCTGAGCGACACCATGGAGGTGGAGACCGGCGACGCCGGCACGGTCGTCCGGATCACCGCCGCGTTGACCACCCGGCAGCCCGCCGCCCGGCCGCTGGACGGCTGACCGGCCGGCTGGTCTTCCCGGCCCGCCGCAGCGGCGGTGGACGACCGTCCGGCCACGGCGCGGTCAGCCGAAGAGCGCGCTCACCGACTCGCCGTTGTGGATCCGCCGCATCGCCTCGGCCAGCGCCGGCGCCACCGAGAGCACCTCCAGCTTCGGCACCCGCTTCTCGGCCGGGATCGGCACCGTGTTGGTGCAGACGATCTCCAGCACGCCGTCCTGCGCGCTCAGCCGTTCCAACGCGCCGCTGGAGAAGAGGCCGTGCGTGCAGGCCAGGCGGATCGAGCGGACCTGCCGCTCGCGCAGGTGCGAGATCAGCTCGATCACGGTGCTGCCCTTGGCGATCTCGTCGTCCAGCACGATCACGTCCCGGTCCGCCACGTCCCCGATGATGGTGCTGATCTGCACCCGGTCGTCGCTGAACCGCTGCTTCGCGCCGGCCGCGACCGGCGTGCCGAGCATCCGGGCGAACGCCGCCGCCTCCTTGGCGTTGCCCAGGTCCGGCGAGACCACCACCGCGTTGCTCAGGTCGTACCCCTTGAAGTGGGCGGCCAGCTCGCGCAGCGCGTGCAGGTGGTCCACCGGGACGCTGAAGAAGCCGTGCACCTGCGGCGAGTGCAGCGTCATGGCCAGCACCCGGTGCGCGCCGGCCGACGTGAGCAGGTCGGCGACCAGCCGCCCGCCGATGGAGATGCGTGGCGCGTCCTTCTTGTCCGACCGGGCGTACGCGTAGTGCGGCAGCACCACGGTGATCCGGCCGGCCGACGCGCCCCGCGCCGCGTCGATCATGAGCAGCAGCTCGACCAGGTGCTCCTGCACCGGCGGCACCAGCGGCTGGATGAGAAAGACGTCCCGCTCCCGGCAGTTCGCCTGCAACTGCACCTCGAGGCAGTCGTTGGCGAACCGGGACACCCGCACCGGGTGCAGCGGAACGGCGAGGTGGGCGCAGATCTCGGCGGCGAGGTCCGGGTGGGCGGTCCCGCTGAACACGGCAATGTCACGCACGTCTGGTGATCGTACGGGCCGCCCGGTGGGAGACGGGGGACGCGCCCGGCGGGTACGGTGCCTGCGTGACCGGAGAGTTCGTCGCCGCCATCGACCAGGGCACCACCTCCTCGCGGTGCATCGTCTTCGACGCCGACGGCGAGATCGTCGCCGTGTCCCAGCGCGAACACCGGCAGATCTTCCCGCGACCGGGCTGGGTCGAGCACGACGCGGAGGAGATCTGGACGAACGTGGAGCACGTGGTCCGGGAGGCGCTGGCGGGCGCCGACCTCGGTCCCGAGCACCTGGCCGCGGTGGGCATCACCAACCAGCGGGAGACCACTGTGGTCTGGGACCGGGCCACCGGCCGGCCGGTGGCCAACGCCATCGTCTGGCAGGACACCCGCACCGGCCCGCTGCTGCGCGAGCTGGCCGAGGCGTACGACGAGGAGCGACTGCGCGCCCGCACCGGCCTGACGCTGGCCACGTACTTCGCCGGCCCGAAGCTGCGGTGGCTGCTCGACCACGTCGACGGGCTGCGCGAGCGGGCCGAACGCGGCGAGGTGCTGTTCGGCACCATGGACAGTTGGCTCATCTGGAAGCTGACCGGGCGGCACGTCACCGACGTGACGAACGCCAGCCGCACCCTGCTGATGGACCTGGAAACGCTCGACTGGGCCCCGGAGCTGCTCGACGCGCTCCGCGTCCCGGCCGCGATGCTGCCCGAGATCCGCTGCTCGGCCGAGGTCTACGGCACCGCCGAGGGGGTGCTCGCCGGGGTGCCGGTGGCCAGCGCGCTCGGCGACCAGCAGGCCGCGTTGTTCGGGCAGACCTGTTTCCGCCCCGGCGAGGCCAAGTGCACCTACGGCACCGGCAGTTTCCTGCTGCTCAACACCGGTGCCAGCCCGGTGCCGTCGCGGCACGGCCTGCTCACCACCGTGGCCTACCGGATCGAGGGCCAGCCGGCCGCGTACGCGTTGGAGGGCGCCATCGCGGTCACCGGCTCGCTGGTGCAGTGGCTGCGCGACAACCTCGGCCTGATCTCCACCGCGCCCGAGGTCGAGGAGCTGGCCCGCACCGTCGACGACAACGGCGGCTGTTACGTGGTGCCGGCCTTCTCCGGCCTGTTCGCGCCGCACTGGCGCAGCGACGCGCGGGGCGTGATCGCGGGCCTGACCGGCTACATCACCAAGGGGCACCTGGCCCGGGCGGTGCTGGAGGCGTCCGCCTTCCAGACCCGCGAGGTGGTGGACGCCATGAACGCCGACTCCGACGTGGCGCTGCGCCGGCTGCGGGTGGACGGCGGGATGACCGGCAACGAGCTGCTGATGCAGTTCCTCGCCGACGTGCTCGACGTGCCGGTGGTGCGCTCCCGGATCACGGAGACCACCTGCCTCGGTGCCGCGTACGCGGCCGGTCTGGCGGTCGGCTTCTGGCCCGACCTGGACACGCTGCGGGACAAGTGGCGCTCCGACGCCCAGTGGGAGCCCGCCATGGACCCGGCCCACCGCCGACACGAGCTGCGCCAGTGGCACAAGGCCGTGCAACGCACCCTGGACTGGGAGGACTAGGTGTCCGGCCCGGAGAGGCCGGGGACCCGGCTGACGGTCAGGCCGGCGAGCGTGGCGGATGTCGCGTCGCTGGTGGAGTTGCGCCTGGCCAACGCCCGGACGCATCGTGCTCTCGACGCCGGCACCTACCGCGTTCCACGGCGTGACGCCGTGGTGCGCCACTTCGCGGCCGTGCTGGCCGACGCGGCCGGACGGGACGCCGTCCTCGTCGCCGAGACCCACGACCGTCGGGTGGTCGGGATGGTCGAGGTGCTGCGGTGTGCCGATCCGCCGGAACACCAGATCCTGCGTCCGGAACCTTCGGCGCAGGTCCACACCGTCGTGCTGCCCGATGCCAGAGGGCTCGGGGTGGGAACGGCGTTGGTGGCGGCGGCCGAACGGTGGGCACGCAGCCGGGGGATCACGTACCTGTCGGCCGGCATCCACCACCGCAACGCCGATGCGGTGCGCTTCTACCGCCAGCACGGCTACGCCGACGCCGGCCTCTCCCTCGGCAAACCCGTGCCCTAGCCCTCTCTCCCCCGCGATCTTGCACTTGCTGCCCCGACTTTCCGGCCATTCCGGACGGGTCGCGGGCCGAAAGTGCAAGATCGCGGGTGTGGCGGAGGCGGGCTGGGGTCAGGCCGGGGTGAGGAGGCAGAACTCGTTGCCCTCGGGGTCGATCAGGACCGTCCACGGGATGTCGGCGCGGCCGAGGTCGACGCGGGTCGCGCCGAGCGTCTCCAGGCGGGCCGCCTCGGCCGCCAGGTCGGCGCCCGGGTAGGGGCGGACGTCGAGGTGCACCCGGTTCCACCCGGTCTTCGGGTCGGGGTTGCGGACGAACTCCAGGTAGGGGCCGACGCCTGCGGCCGAACGCAGTGAGGCGTGCCGGTCGGTCACCTCGTGCACGGTCCAGTCCGTCGCCTCGCCCCAGAAGCGGGCCATCTCCCGCGGGTCGGCGCAGTCGACCACCACCGCGGCGATCGGGCCGGTGTCCCGGTAGACGGTGCGCGGCTCCAGCACGCAGAACTCGTTGCCCTCCGGGTCGGCCAGCACCGTGAACGGGACGTCACCCTGGCCGATGTCGACAGGCGTCGCGCCCAGGTCCGTCAGGCGCGCGACCAGCTCCACCTGATGCTCCGGCGACGTGGTGGCCAGGTCGACGTGCACCCGGTTCTTTCCCGTCTTGGGCTCGGACGAGACGACGAGGTCGACGCAGACGGCGGACGGGTCGGGATAGCCGAAGCCCTCGGGTTCGAGGTTGGTCACGCCCGGCCCCTCGCTGGCGAGCCCCCAGCCGAGCGCCTTCGCCCAGAACGCGCCCAGCGTGGCGTCGTCCCGGGCCTTCATGGTGATCTGCACGAGCCTCGTCGACATGCCGACGAGACTAGACCGCCCTCACCTGGGCGACGAAGCGGCCGAATGACGGTGTCGCGGTCAGTCCCAGCGGTTGCCGGTGAGCTTCTCGTACGCCTCGACGTAACGGGCGCGGGTCGCCTCCACCACCTCCGCCGGCACCTCCGGCGCCGGCGGGCGCTTGTCCCAGCCGCTCTCGACGGCCCAGTCCCGCACGTACTGCTTGTCGAAGGAGAACTGGACCCGACCCGGCTGGTAGGACTCGGCCGGCCAGAACCGGGACGAGTCGGAGGTGAGCAACTCGTCGCCGAGCATCAGCGTGCCGTCCGGCGTCCAGCCCAGCTCCAGCTTGGTGTCGGCGATCAGGATGCCCCGGTCGGCGGCGATCTCCGCACCACGCCGGTAGACGTCGATGGTGATCTCCCGCAGCCGTTCCGCGGTCTCCGGTCCCACCTTGTCGACCACCTGGTCGTAGGTGATCGGCTCGTCGTGCTCGCCCTTGGGCGCCTTGGTCGACGGCGTGAAGATCGGCTCGGGCAGGATCGACGCCTCCACCAACCCTCGGGGCAGCGGCACGCCGGAGACCGCGCCGGTGCGCTCGTACTCGGCGAGGCCACCACCGGTCAGGTAACCCCGGGCCACGCACTCGACCGGCACCATCTCCAGCCGCCGGCACCGGATCGCCCGGCCGGCGAACTCCGCGGGCACCTCGGTGGCGGAGACGACATGGTTCGGCACCAGGTCCGACAACTGCTCGAACCACCACAGCGAGAGCGCGGTGAGCAGGCGGCCCTTGTCCGGGATCGGGGTCGGCAGCACCACGTCGTAGATGGAGACGCGGTCGGAGGCGACCAGGATCAGGTCCGCGCCGTCGGCGTAGACGTCCCGGACCTTGCCCGAGTGCAGAAGTTCCACGGCGCTAAGTACACCATGGCGCAGTGCGTCGACCGGCGCGCCCACCGGCCGTCCCGCCCGACGTTGACACCCCCGGCCGGGGCCGGTGGAATGATCCGTCCACCCACCTTCGGAGAGACCGTGCGCGCTCAGTGGTCCGTACCCCGTCCCGGCCTCGACCGGCGGCGGTTCCTCGGCGCGCTCGCCGGGCTGCCGCTGCTCGCCGGCGGGCTGAGCGGCGGGCTGGCCGGTTGCGGCCCGGCGGAGGACGAGGCGGTGGCCGACGACGGCCCGATCGAGCTGTCGGTGTTCTGGTGGGGCGGCAACCGCCGGGCCCAGGTCACCGAGCAGGCGTTACGCCTCTACACCCAGCAGAATCCCCGGGTCAGCTTCCGGATCACCTGGCAGGGGCTGAACGGCTACTACGACCGGCTCGCCACCCAGGCCACCGGCGGCAACGTGCCGGACCTGTTCCAGATCGACGACACGCTGCTCACCGAGTACGACCGCCGCGACATCCTGCTCGACCTCACCCGCCACACCACCGACGATCGACTCGACCTGCGCGGCCTGCCGGAGCAGTTGGCCCGGTACGGCCAGGTGGACGAGCGCACCGTGGCGGTGCCCGCCGCGCAGACCAACGCGGCGCTGGTGTTCAACCGGGACCTGCTGCGCCGGCTGGACGAGCCCGAGCCGCGCACCGGCATGTCCTGGCAGGAGTACGCCCGCTGGGCCGCCCGCGTCACCCGGGCCTCCGGCAGCCGGGTCGCCGGCACCATGGATCCCTCCGGCGACTACCGGGCGCTCTGGCTCTGGCTGCGCGGGCAGGGCAGCGAGCTGTACCAGGGCCGGCAGCTCGGCTTCAGCTCGGCCGAACTGCTCGACTGGTTCGAGTTCTGGGAGGTCGCCCGCTTCGACCGGGCCACCCCGAGCGCCGCCCTGGTCGAGCAGGCGGACAGCGGCGAGCTGGCCCGGCAGCTCGTGGTCACCGGCCATGCCGCGGCGTCCTTCGCCTGGTCACACCAGTTTCCGGAGCTGCAACGGCTGACCGAGGACGAGTTGGGCGCGGTCGCCTTTCCCGGCACGCCTGCCGCGCAGTGGCCCCGCGCCTCGATGTACTGGGCCGGCTTCCGCGGGACCCGCCATCCGGGCGTGGTGGTGGACGTGCTCAACTTCCTGACCACGAACGTGGCGGCCGGCCGGGTCCTCGGCTTCGAACGCGGCCTCAGCCCCGGCACGCAGGTCCGCGCGTACGTCGCCGCGGACGTGACCGACCGGGCCGAGAAGCGGGTGGCGGCCCTGGGCGTGGAGCTGGACGGGCTGGCCGGCCCCGCGCCCGCGCCGCCGCCGAAGGGGCACGCCACGGTGCGGACCCTGCTGATCGACGCGGCGGAGAGCATCCGGGGCAAGCGGGCCGGGGCCCGCACCGCGACCTCACGCTTCATGGCCCGGGCGAACGCCGCCCTCGCCGGAGGGTAAGGCGGGGCCCCCGCTTAACGCATTCGGTAGAGGAGGGGCCCCCGCTTAACACCGAGCGGCGTCAGCGCGGCGGACGGTTCCGCCGGTTCCGCATCAACATGAACACCAGCAGCACGATCCCGCCGACCACCACCAGGCAGCAGAGCAGGCCGAGGACGCCGAAGCCACCGCCCCGGGAACGCCGTCGTGCGGCCTCCACCACGACCTCACCGGTCCCGGTCGACGCCCAGGCCGCAACCGGTACGAAGACCGAGAGCACGACCGTACCGATGACCGCGCTCAGGCGGCCCCACCATCTGTTCCATCCAGCCATGCCCCCATCCTCGCCGAGGCGCGCAACCGGGGCACGCCGGACGGGACGGAAAGATCCGGATACGGCGAAGGCCCCGGAGTTGACTCCGGGGCCTTCGCGATCACGTAGCGGGGACAGGATTTGAACCTGCGACCTCTGGGTTATGAGCCCAGCGAGCTACCGAGCTGCTCCACCCCGCGTCGGTATGTGTACAGCCTATCGCATCCGGATCGTGGAGATCAGCCGGGTCCCCGATCCCGCCGGAACCCGCGCCGGACCGCCGAACCCGGACCGGGCACCGGCACCGGCACCGGGGAAACGGCGAAGGGCCCGGAGTGAACTCCGGGCCCTTCGATGCGAGTAGCGGGGACAGGATTTGAACCTGCGACCTCTGGGTTATGAGCCCAGCGAGCTACCGAGCTGCTCCACCCCGCGTCGGCTCGTTAACCCTAGCGCACCGCCCCGACGAGGCGCAAAACGGGTGCCCGGCACGACCCGGGCCCGGGTTCCGGTGACCGTCGGGGCCACCGGACCACGGGCCCGGAGTGTCGTCCCGCGAGGTCAGCCGCTCGGCGACGGCGAGGCAGAGGCCGGCGCCGACGGCGAGGCGCTGCCCGAGGGCGCCGGGTTGCCGGACCCGTTCGCCGCCGCCTGGGCCTGCTGGAACGCGGTCATCGCCTCGTCCAGCGCCTTCAACGCCCGCCCGTACCGCTCGAAGTCACCCGACGTCTGCGCGGCCTTGACCTCGGCGATGGCGGTCTGCACCTTGCCGGCCGCGTCAGCCAGCTCGCCGGTGAGCGGCGGCGGGGTGTTGTTGCCGCCGGTCGGTGGTGGGGTGTTGCCGTCGTCGCTCGGCGGCGGGGTGCCCGAGCCGGCCCGCTTACCCTGCTCGACCAACTGTTTGATGCCGTCGCTCAGGTTGTTGGCGAGCACCACGTACGAGCCGCCGTCACCGTACGAGAGCAGCACCTTCTGCAACAGCGGGTACGCGTCCTGGCTGCTGCTCTTCACGTAGACCGGCTCGACGTAGAGCATGCCGTCGGCGAACGGCAACGACAGCAGGTTGCCGTACTGCACCTGGGCCTGGTTGGAGGAGAGCAGGTTGAGCTGCTGACGGATGTCGCCGTTGTTGGTCATCTGTTGATGGACCTGGGTCGGCCCGGAGATCCGGGTCTGGTCCGGCAACTCCAGCACCTCCAGGCGCGGCTGCCCGTCCACGTACGAGCCGGAGACCAGCGCGGCCAGGTTCTGTCGCCCGTTCGGGGTGACCGCCGAGGTCAACTGGAACCGAGGCCGGTCCTGCCCGGGGAACTGCGTGAACAGGTAGTAGGGCGGCTGCTTCTGCCCGCTGTCCGGCGCGTCCGGCACGTTCGGCACCTGCCAGAAGTCCTGGCCGGAGTAGAAGTCGCCCGGGTCGGTCACATGGAACTTGGTGAGCAGGTTGCGCTGCACTTTGAACAGGTCAGCCGGGTAGCGGAAGTGCTCGGCCAACTCCGGCGGGATGTCGCCCTTGGGCAGCACGACGTCGCCGCCGAACGCCTTGTTCCACGCCTTCAGCACCGGGTCGGTGTCGTCGTACGAGTAGAGCTTGACCGTGCCGTCGTACGCGTCGACGGTCGCCTTCACCGAGTTGCGGATGTAGTTGACGTTCTCCCGGGCGAGCTGGAACGTGCCCCGGCCGGTCAGCTCGTCGGCGGTCTCCGACTGGAGGTTGACCCGCTCGGCGTACGGGTAGGTCGCCGCCGTGGTGTAGCCGTCGATGATCCACAGCACGCGGCCGTTGACCACGGCCGGGTACGGGTCGCCGTCGAGCGTGAGGAACGGCGCGACCTTCTCCACCCGGTCGCGCGGGTTGCGCACGTAGAGCAGCTTCGAGTTCTCGTTGACCGCCTCGGAGAGCAGGAAGTTCGACTCCTGCTCCTTGATCGCGTAGAGCAGCCGCCGGGGGAACGAGCCGATCTTGACGCCGCCCTCGCCGGTGTAGGTGTAGTACTGCTCGCCGCCGGTCTGGGTGGGCCGGTCGAACTCGACGTTGCGGTCGCCCTTCTGCCCCACGATCGCGTAGTCGTCGGGCTCCATCCGCTCGCCGTAGTAGATCCGCGGCTGCTGGGCCGGGATCTCCTCGGTCGGCGAGGAACACGCCTCCTGCGCCTTCTCGCCGAGGAAACCGGAGACGAAGTACGGCTGGCCGCCGCAGACCACCTGGTTCGCCGGCGCGGCCACCAGGCCGTACCCGTGGGTGTAGACGGTGTGCCGGTTGATCCAGTTGCTCTGCTGGTCGGTCAGCTCGCCGTAGTTGATCTCCCGGACGCCGACCACGTAGTCGGAGGTCTTCTCCTTGACCGCGTACCGGTCGATGTCCAGCTTCGAGCCGAAGTCGTAGAAGCCACGCACCTGCTGGAGCTGCGTGTAGGTCTCGGAGACGAGCTGTGGGTCGAGCAACCGGATGTTCGACACCACCGAGGTGTCGGTGGACAGGCTGGCGGGTGGCACGAGGTTGCTGGCCGCGTACGGTGTGGTCTTCGTGCCGTCGAGGCTGAACGCGGACCGGGTGGCCTTGATGCTGCGTTCGATGTACGGCGCCTCCTTGTCCCGGGCGCTCGGCTTCACCTCGAACGTCTGCACCGCCCACGGGTAGATGCCGCCGATCGCCACCGCGGAGACGCCGAGCAGGGCCAGCGAGATGCCGGGCCAGACCAGGTTCCGCATCACCGCGTTGGAGAACACGATGATCGCGACGGCCACCAGGACGGAGATCCAGGCGAGGATCTCCTTCGCCGGGAGCAGCGCGTTCACGTCGGCGTAGCCGGCGCCGTAGAGCTTCGCGCCCTCGTTGTACTCCAGCAGCATGGCGCGCCGGTCCAGCACGTACGCGACGGCCTTGAGCAGGACGAAGACGGCGACCAGCGTGCTCAGGTGGGCGCGGGCGGAGTTGGTCATCCGGTCCCCGACGCCCTGGAGGCGGACCCCGCCGAAGACGTAGTGCACGGCCAGCGCGCCGAGCAGGGCCAGCACCACCGCGGTGAAGCCGACGCCGAGCACGTAACGCCAGAACGGGAGCTGGAACACGTAGAAGCCGACGTCGACGCCGAACTCCGGGTCCTTGACGCCGAAGTTGCCGCCGTTGCGGAACAGCAGCCACTGGGCCCACCGGGTCTGCGCGGAAAGCCCGGCGAAGAGCCCGACGACGGCGGAGACCAGCGCGATCCAGGTGCCGAGCCGGGGGCTCAGCAGCATCCGGTAGCGCTCCAGCGTGGCCTGCTCGGCCGAGTGCGGACGCATCCGGGGCCGCAGCCGGTACGCCAGCCAGAGGTTACCGGCGATGATCACCGCCATCCCCACGCCGACCACCAGGAACAGCAGCAGCCGGGTGGCGAGCACGCCGGTGAAGACCTGGGTGTACCGGACCTCGTCGAACCAGAGCCAGTCGGTCCAGGCGTTGACCCCCCACCCGAGCAGGGTGAACAACACGAACACCCCGACCAGGACCCCGATGGTGACGCGTCCGCGTCGACTCATCCTCGGCAGGGGACTGCTACGCATGACCACTATTGGCTCCGCACGTTTGAGGTGATCGGCTCCGACCAGGCACCCAAGAGTACGGGGTGTTCCTGAACACGTCGGGTCAAGGTCACGTCACGATCGCCCCGGGGCCGGTGACCGGTCCTGCTCAGCAGCGTGTCGGCTGCCCCCCGGAACGCAGCGTCTCCAGCGCCTTGAGCGCGTCGTCGAGCGTCGCCACCCTGAGCAACGGCAGATCCGGTTGCGGGTTACGGACCGCCTCGGCGCAGTTGTCCGCCGGGACCAGGAAGACCTTCGCGCCGGCGTCCTTGGCGCCGACCAGCTTCTGTGCGATGCCACCGATCGGGCCGACCCGGCCCTCGTCGTCGATGGTCCCGGTGCCGGCGACGATCTTCCCGCCGGTCAGGTCGGCCGGCTCCAGCTTGTCGATGATGCCCAGCGTGAACATCAGGCCGGCGCTCGGCCCGCCGATGTCCCCGAGGTCGATCTTCAGCGTGAACGGGTGCGGCTGCTGCTGGTCGATCTCGACTCCGATGCGCGGCCGGCCGTCCTGCTCGCGGCTGGTCACCGTGGCGGTGCCCGGGGTGCCGCCCCGGGTGTAGCCGATCTTCAGCGCGGTGCCGGCCGGCTTGGCCCGGATCAGCTCGGTGAGCTTGGCCGCGCTGGTCACCGGCGCCCCGTCGACCGAGGTGAGCACGTCGTCCGCGCGGAGCACGTCCGTCGACGGCCCACCCGGCGTGACGGTCTTGACCAGCACCCTGATCGGGTAGCCCAGCTCGCGCAGGGCCGCCGTCTCGGCGCTGGTCTGCGAGTTCTGGAAGTCCTCCGCGTTGCGCTTCTCGACCTCCTCCTGCGACTCCCCCGGCGGATAGACCAGCTCGCGGGGCACCACCGCCTCGTCGGAGGAGAACCAGCCGGCCAGCGCCGACCGCAACCGGACCGTGGGCTGCACACCGACCGTGGTGAGCCGGAGCTGCCCGGCGGAGGTGGACGTCGCGCGGCCGGAAACCTGGATGATCTCCTTGCCGTTCTCACTGCCGAGCGTGTTGACGGTCGGGCCGGGGCCGAGCACCACGTACGGCAGGGGCACACTCAGCACGCCGACGCTGAGCAGGGCGGTGAGCAGGGCACCGAGCAGGACGGTCACGCCGCGACGTCTCATGCGCCAGAGCGTACCGATCCGTCCCCCACCGTCCGGCGCGGTGACCGACGGACTTCGCCCTCAGCGCAACGCCGACGGGCCCGACCTGCGGCGGGGCCCGCGTACCGTAGACGTCGTGCCTGATATTCCGTTCGGCTTCGCGCTCCCGGGTGGGCAACCACCAGACCCCAACGATCCCGCGCAGATGCAGCAGTTCATGTCGCAGTTGCAGCACCTGCTGTCCGCGCCGGGCAGCGGGCCGGTCAACTGGGACCTCGCCCGACAGGTCGCCGCGAGCCAGCTCGCCGCCACCGGCGACCCGGCGGTCTCGCCGTTCGAACGCAACGCGGTGGAGGAGGCGCTCCGCATCGCCGACCTCTGGCTGGAGCCGGCCACCTCGTGGCCCTCCGGCATCCGCTCGTCGGTCGCCTGGAACCGCAACGAGTGGATCTTCAAGACGCTCGACGTGTGGCGCAAGCTCTGCGACCCGGTGGCCAGCCGGATGGTCGGCGCGATGGGCGACCTGGTGCCGCCGGAGGCCCGCGCCCAGCTCGGCCCGATGCAGTCGATGGTCGCCACGCTGGGCGGCGCGCTCTTCGGCGGCCAGCTCGGCCAGGCCCTCGGCTCGCTCGCCGCCGAGGTGCTCTCCGCCGGCGACATCGGCCTGCCACTGGGCCCCGCCGGCGCCGCCGCGCTCATCCCCGCCAACATCAAGGCGTACGGCGAGGGCCTGGAGCTGCCGGAGGACGAGGTACGCCTCTACGTGGCCCTGCGCGAGGCCGCCCACCAGCGCCTCTTCCAGCACGTGCCGTGGCTGCGCGGGCACGTGCTGACGGCGGTGGAGAACTACGCCGCCGGCATCCGGGTCAACCGGGAGGCGATCGAGGAGGCGATGGGCCGGGTCGACCCGACCGACCCGGAGTCGATGCAGGCGATCGCCCTGGAAGGCATCTTCACCCCCGAGGACACCCCGGCGCAGAAGGCCTCCCTGTCCCGACTGGAGACCGTCCTCGCGCTGGTCGAGGGCTGGGTGTGCCACGTGGTGGACAGCGCGGCCGGTGACCGCCTGCCCAACGTCGTACGCCTCGGCGAGGCGTTCCGCCGCCGCCGCGCCGCCGGTGGCCCCGCCGAGCAGACGTTCGCCGCCCTGGTCGGCCTCGAACTGCGACCGCGCCGGCTGCGCGAGGCGACCGTGCTCTGGGCGGCGCTGACCGAGCAGCGCGGCATCGCCGGCCGGGACGCGATCTGGGGCCACCCCGACCTGCTGCCCTCGGACGACGACTTCGCCGCCCCGGAGGCGTTCGCGGCGACCGGCAGCGACCTCGACGAGGAGCTGGCCAACTTCGACTTCTCCGCGCCGGGCGCGCCGGAGGAGCCGACCCCGGGCGAGGACGACGGCCGGTCCTGACGCCACACGTCGGCAGGGGCCGCACGGACGTCCGTGCGGCCCCTGCCCGTCCTGCGGGTCACCGCCGCGCCCCACCGTGCGCCGCCCGCCGCCGCCCGCCGCCGCCCGCCGCCGCCCGCCGCCGCCCGCCGCGGCGCCCCGCCGCCGCTCGCCGCGGCCCGCCGTGCGCCGCCCGCCGCGCCTCACGGTGCACCGTCGGGAGCCCGCGGCGCAGCGTCGCGGACGGTGACCGGGGTGCGTCCCGTCGACGACCTCGACCGCTGCCGGTCGCGGAAGGTACCCCCGGGTGCCTACGGACCTGATGGCGTAACCGACTCACCGCGGCAGCGGTCGCGGAGGCCGCTGTCGATCCGCGAGCCGGCCGGGCCGCGACGCGCCCTCGCCACCACGCTTGACCCGTCCACGCCCTCAAGGTGGTAGGCGCGGAGAAGGGATGTTCCGGCCGCTCAGGCACCGTGCGGACGACGCCCAGGGCCCCGGTCCGGCCACCGAGCGAGGCCGGCTGGCGAGGTCCAGAGCAGGGCGGGCCGGAGCAGGCGGACGAGCCGGAGCAGTCGGGCCCGAGCGGGCGGTCAGCTCGGGTGGCCGGAGAGCAACGCCCGGGTCGCGTCCCATCCCTCGAACGCCGGATTCAGGGCACCGAGGTCGGCCGGGCCGCGCAGGCGTCGCCAGCCGGCGGTCACCGCCACGTCGCCGGGCCGGGGCGCGGCGGCCCGCACCTCGCCCGGCACGGCCGTGTCGAGGTCCAGCGCCGGCACCCACTTCGGTACGGGCAGGCGCGCGGCCACCCCGAGCAGGCCCGGTCCGTCCCCCTCCGCCGGGGCCACGGCCACCGGCCGGCTGGACAGCGGCCGGAGCAGCTTGCCGAGGGTGAGACCGGGCACGTCGGGCGCGTCGGCGGCGATCACGGCAGCCTGGTCGTAGCCGGTGAGCGCCGCGAAGACGGCGTTCGGGGTGGGCTCGGGCACCTCGTGCACGGAGGTGCCGGGCCAGACCACCGCGTCGGCCAGCCATCGGTCCGCCGGGGTGACCGCCACCGCGGTCTCCACCTCGTTCAGCGTGGCCAGCAGATCCACCACGTCCTCGGCGAGGGCGGTCCGCCACCGGGCCGGCTCGATTCCCGGCGGCGCCCAGGTCACCGGGCCGAGCAACGCCACCACCACACGTCGGACCATTCGCCGACCCTAGCCCCGCACCCACCATCCCGCCCCCACCACCTCCGCTGCGCGGCACATCCCCACCACGCCCCTCACCCCGGGTCAGGGTGGAGGGGCGGGTCAGGGGAGGCCGGCGGTGGCGGCGACGCCCTCCAGGTAGCCGCGGGCCCGTTCGGCGCGGGGATAGCGGGCGACCAGGGCCCAGAACTGGGCGTTGTGGCTGGGCACGATCAGGTGCGTCAGCTCGTGCAGCAGGACGTAGTCGATCACCCAGTCGGGCATGTCCTGGATCCGGTGGGAGATCCGGATGGTGCGGTCGGCCGGGGTGCAGGAACCCCAGCGGCCGTTCTGGTTGGTCACCCAGCGGACGCTCGCCGGCTCCGCGGCCGACCCGTGTTCCGGCAGGTAGAGGCCGATCAGGCGGGTGGCCCGGGCGAGCAGTTCGGCGTCCGAGCGGGCGAACCGGCCCTCCCGGGCGGCCAGCCGGGCCAGCATGCGGTCGACCCACTCGCTCTCCTCGGCCCGGGAGAACTGGTCGGGGATGAGCACGACGACGCGCTCCCCGTCCCGGTACGCGGACACCGTGCGTCGCCGGCGCTGGCTGCGCCGCACCTCGACGACGGGCTTCCGCGTCCCGGCCATTACCGGGCCGCGCAGCCTCGGTTGACTGTCACGAGGGAAAGGTAATGCGTACTGACCAGGGCTCCGCAAGAGTAAACAAGACGACACGCGCCCGGAAAATGGCGATTGGTTGTCAGGAGTCCTGAAAAATTTCTTTGCGACGGTAGGTAACCATCACCCGCCGGCCGTCGCTCACGTTAGGTGATCTACGACGGGCCGGTGGCGGCGGGGCCGCGCGAAGGGGATCTGAGCGCATTTACCCGGCGTGTCCCCCCGAAACTCACTTATCAGACGTTACTCGACGTGCACACTCTCGTCGTCGACTTGCTCACAGAGTCGGCGTACAGCTGACATGGAACCACCCAGACCTGGGTAGGGTCCGCCAACCAGTGATCAGGAGACTGATCACGGAGAACCCCCGGCGCCGGTCCACGTGTGGCCCGTCGCAGGGATAACCCGCCGGGACACCTCCGGCGGACGAGACGAGGAGGCTACCGTGGCCGACCAGGCCCAGACCTACAACGGTTACTGCGTCAAGTGCAAGGAGAAGCGGGACTTCGAGGGGCACGTGGAGGTCTCGAAGACCGGCATGAACATGGCCAAGGGCAAGTGCCCGGTGTGCGGCACAACAGTGAACCGCATCCTGGGCAAGGCGAAGGTCTGACCCGTCCGGGTCGTCCGGGGGAGGGGTGGCCACGGCCGCCCCTCCCCCGTCGCGTATCCGACATCACTACCGGCGAGTTGTGGAAAACCGGCGCACTCCTGTGGACAACGCTGGCTGCGGCACGGTGAGCCTGTGGACAACGATCGACTGAGCGCACGGACACGGTCACCATTCGTGGCGTGACGCATCCAACTCCACTCCCCCGCCCGACGCTGCTGCCCGGCCTGACCAGGCTGTGGCGCGACCGGCGCACGCTCCAGCTGGGCATGGAGCCCGGCCCGGCGGTGCTGGTCGAGGTGGCCACCCCCGGCACCACCCACCTGCTCGACCTGCTCGACGGCACCCGCAGCGAACGTGCCGTCCTGGCCGCCGCCACCGCCGCCCGGGTGCCGGCGGGCGAGGCGCGTGCCCTGCTCGACGCGCTCCGGGACGCCGGTCTGGTCGTACCCGCGCAGACGCTGCTCCCCCGCGACCTCACCGGGCCGGTCCGGGCCCGGTTGACCGCGGAGGCGGACGCCCTGGCCCTGGCCGCGCGCGACCTGCCCGGCACGCCGGCGCGGCTGCTGCGCCGCCGCCGGGCCGCCCGGGTGCTGGTGACCGGTGCGGGCCGGCTCGGCGCCGCGGTCTCCGTGGCGCTGGCCCAGGCCGGGGTGGGGCACGTCGTACCCGAGCTGTCCGGCCCGGTCCGCGCCGGCGACCTGGTCGGGACCGGCCTGACCGGCGCGGAGCTGGGTCGACCGCTGGCCGCGGCGGTGGGCGCGGCGCTGGGCCGCTGTGCGCCGGGCACGGCCACCGGGCCGCTGCGGTCCGGCCGCCCCGACCTGGTGGTGCAGCTCGGCGTCGGCCGGCCGGCCGAGGCGCTCGCCATCGGGTACGCGCACCGACGACAACCCCACCTCCTGCTCGACCTGCGCGGCGGGGTACCCGTGGTCGGGCCGCTGGTCCGCCCGCCCGCCGGTCCCTGCCTGCGCTGCCTCGACCTGCACCGTGCCGACCGCGATCCGGACTGGCCGGCGCTCGCCGCCCAGCTCGCGACCGACCGGGGCGAGCCGGGCTGCGCGGCCACCACCCGGCTCGCCGCGGTGGCGTTCGCGGCGGCCGAGGTGCTGGCCCAGCTCGACGGCGGCACCCCGGAGACGCTCGGCGCGGCGGTGGAGGTGCGGGGGGCCGGTCGTCTCCGGCACCGCCGGTGGCCCCCGCACCCCTCCTGCGGCTGCTGCGGGCGTCGCCCGATCCGGTCGGCCCTACCCGCTCCCGGGCGCACGGCAGCAGCGAGCCCCCCGCGTCGGTAACAATGGCCGGGTGACCGACATCCCGCGCCGCGCCGTGTCCCGCACCGCCAAACTCGCCGCCCTGCCGCTCGGATTCGCCGGTCGAACCGTCCTCGGCATGGGCAAGCGGGTGACCGGCCTCGCGTCCGACGTCATCTCCGCCGAGATCCAGCAGCGCACCGCCGAGCAGTTGTTCAGCGTCCTCGGGCAGCTCAAGGGCGGTGCGATGAAGTTCGGTCAGGCCCTGTCGGTCTTCGAGGCGGCGCTGCCCGAGGAGGTCGCCGCGCCCTACCGGCAGGCGCTCACCAAGCTCCAGGAGGCCGCCCCGCCGCTGCCCGCGGCGACCGTGCACAAGGTGCTGGCCGAGCAGCTCGGGCCGGACTGGCGGGACCGGTTCGTCTCCTTCGACGACACCCCGGCCGCCGCGGCCAGCATCGGCCAGGTCCACCGGGCGGTCTGGCGCGACCCGGGTTACGGGCCGGACGGCGGCCCGCTGCACCGGGACGTGGCCGTGAAGATCCAGTACCCGGGCGCCGGCGAGGCCCTGCTCGCCGACCTCAAGCAGCTCTCCCGGCTGGGCGGCATGTTCCGGGCCATCCAGCCGGGCCTGGACGTCAAGCCGCTCCTGGCCGAGCTGCGCGAGCGGATCACCGAGGAGCTGGACTACGAGCTGGAGGCCGAGTCGCAGCGGGCCTTCGCCGCCGCGTACGCGGACGACCCGGACATCTTCATCCCGGAGGTGCTCGACGCCGCGCCCCGGGTGCTGATCACCGAGTGGGTGGAGGGCATCCCGCTGTCCACGATCATCCGGGAGGGCACCGAGGAACAGCGGAACGAGGCCGGGCGCCTGATGGCCGAGCTGCACCTCTCCGCGCCGGAGCGGGTCGGGCTGCTGCACGCCGACCCGCACCCGGGCAATTTCCGGCTGCTGCCCGACGGCCGGCTCGGCGTGATCGACTTCGGCGCGGTGGCCCGGATGCCGGAGGGCACGCCCGAGCCGATCGGCCGGATCGCCGCGCTGGCGCTGCGCGGGGACGCCGCCGGGGTGGTGGACGGGCTGCGCGACGAGGGCTTCGTCAGCCGGACCGAGCCGATCGACGCCCAGGGGGTGCTCGACTTCCTCCGCCCGATGCTGGAGCCGATCGCCGCCGACGAGTTCCGCTTCACCCGGGCCTGGCTGCGGGGAGAGGCGGGCCGGCTGGCCAGCCCCCGCTCCCCCGCGTACCAGCTCAGCCGGCAGCTCAACCTGCCGCCGTCGTACCTGATGATCCATCGGGTGACACTGGGGTCGATCGGGGTGCTCTGCCAGTTGGAGGCGAAGGCGTCCTACCGGGCCATCCTGGAACGCTGGCTGCCCGGCTTCGCGGCGGTGGCCTGACGACACGGGCACGTCGAAGGGGCGGTGACCATCGGGTCACCGCCCCTTCCTCAGTTGTTCGATCTAGAGAACGCCCAGGTCGCGAGCCGACTGGCCGCGACTCCGCATGGCGACGGTACGGGCGGAACGGGTTGCCTCAGTGCTCGTGGTGGTGCGACCGGCCTGAGGCCGGCGCATTCGAGCCCTGGACAACGCTTCGTGGAGTAGTTGCATCTCGGTTCCGTTCGGCAGGTGCAGCACTGGTTTCTCTCTCTCGTTCGGCCGGTGGAGGGACACCGGCGTCGGTCGGCTTCGGAACGTAGGTGTGTCAGGCTGCCAGCCGGACGGCGCTACGCGACTCGGACAGCCCGCTGGCCGCCAGTCGCGCCTCCGCCTCGACCCGGAGCTGGGCGTCGCGGGCGAGGTCCTCCTTACGCGGACGGCCACGGGGCCGCTTGCGCGGGACGACCGCGCCACGCTCGAAGATCTCGCCGCCCCAGACGCCCCAGGGCTCGGCCCGCTCGACCGCCCCGGCCAGGCACTCGACGCGCAGCGGGCAGTCCCCGCAGAGCGACTTGGCCAGTTCGAGTTCGGCGGGCTGGTCGGAGAACCACAGGTCGGGGTCGAACTTCCGGCAGGGCAGGTTCGCCTCCACCTCGACGCTCACGTCGAGTGGGGCCAACGCCAGACTCATCCTCCGGTCACCTCTCTCTCACTTCGATCTCGTGGATCGCATTCGGTACTTCGGCGGGGCAAAAAACTGAGGCCGCGGATCCCGGTAGCGGGTTCCGCGGCCTCGAGGTGAGCCGGTGGTCTGATGGATCAGACCGGTCTACCTCGAGGTGGAACGCCGCGGACATCGGTGCGCTTCTTGCCGCCATCGACGCCCATGCCCGTGAAGCCACTGGTCCCCTCGACTCCGCGCAGCGGTGCGACGGTCAGGTTCAGCTCGGCCTGAACCTGGGCCTGGTGCACCTGCGGAGCCGACGGTCGAGCGGCAAGGGCCACCCGGACAGCCGACAGCGGAGCGCAGGCAGCTGGCATCGCCGCCGGACGCTCGTAGGTGTAAATCTCCATTGGTGCCACCTCCCTGACTTTCCTCGTGCCGACCATGGACTCATCCCCCGTGAGCAGCCAGAACGGCGCCGCTCGCGTGGTGTGTCCTGAGGCTATTCCTCGCCCTCGGGGGAGGGCAAACGATTTACGGACTGATTTCCAAAGTTTTCTGCGGGCAGAACGTCGTCCACCGTGGCGCCGGCCACCAGGGCCAGCACCGGGTCGCCGTACAGCCCCACCTTCCGGGGCCCGATGCCGGCGATCGCGACCAGCTCCTCGGTGCGTCCCGGCTTCCGCTCCGCCAGCGCGGTGAGCGTGGCATCGGTGAAGACCACGTAGGCCGGCACCCGCTGCACGCCGGCCACCCGCTGCCGCCAGTCGCGCAGTCGCTCGTACAGCTCCTCGTCCAGGTCCGACGGGCAGGTCGGGCAGCGGCCCAGCTTGCGGTCCGCGCCGGCGAGCAGCGTGGCGCCGCAGATCCGGCAGGAGACCACCTGCGGTCGTCGCCGCTCGGCCCGCCGCGCCGGGCTGCCGGCGCCGGCCCGCTCACCGCCGCCCGAGCGGTCGAGCTGCGGCAGGAAGCGGGACGGCCGCCGGGCCCGGCCGCCGGGCGAGCGCGCCGCCGCGTACGACAGCCAGAGCCACTCCCGGGCCCGGGTGATGCCCACGTAGAGCAGCCGCCGCTCCTCCTCGACCTGCTCGGGCGTCTTCGCGTACGTGGTGGGCAGCGTGCCCTCGGCCAGCCCGACCAGGAACACGGCGTCCCACTCCAGGCCCTTCGCCGAGTGCAGCGAGGCCAGCGTCACGCCGTCCACGGTGGGCACGTGCTGCTGGGCGGCCCGCCGGGCCAGTTCCTCGGTGAAGTCGGCCAGCGTCACCTGACGTTCGACCGTGGCGGCCTCCCCGATCGGCAGCACCTCGGGCGTGGCCGCGTACTCCTCGGCGAGCTGGAGCAGCGCGGCGAGCGCCTCCCAGCGCTCGCGGGCGGCGCCGCCGGCCGGCGGCGCGTCGGGTGCCCAGCCGACCGCGGCGAGCCCTTCCACCACGGCGGCCGGCAGCGGCGTCTCCCCGGGGATGGACCGGGTGGCGGCGCGCAGCGCGATCATCGCCTGGCGCACCTCGGGCCGCTCGAAGAACCGCTCCGCGCCCTGGAGCACGTACGGCACCTCGGCCTCGGAGAGCGCCTTCTCGTACGCCTCGGACTGCGCGTTGGTGCGGAACAGCACCGCGATCTCGCGGGCCGGGGTGCCGCCGGCCACCAGCGCCCGGCAGCGGGCCGCGACGGCGGTGGCCTCGGCCGGCTCGTCGGTGAAGATCCGCAGTTCCGGCTCGGGGCCGGGCCGGCGCTGGCCGTGCAGCTCCAGCCGCAGCCGCGCCTCGGCGCCCCGGGCCTGCGAGATCACCGCGTTGGCCAGGCCCACCACCTGCGGGGTGGAGCGGTAGTCGCGGACCAGTCGCACCACCGTCGCGCCACGGTGGTGGCGGGGGAAGTCGACCAGGTACGACGAGGTCGCGCCGGTGAACGAGTAGATCGTCTGGCTGGCGTCGCCGACCACGGTGAGGTCGTCGCGCCCGCCGAGCCAGACGTCCAGCAGCCGCTGCTGGAGCGGGTTGACGTCCTGGTACTCGTCGACCACGAAGTGGCGGTACTGGCTGCGCACCTGCTCGGCCACGTCCGGGTGCTCCTCGATCCCCCAGACCGCGGCGCGCAGCATGTCCTCGAAGTCGATCACCCCGTTGCCGCGCTTGAGCCGCTCGTACGCGACGAACACCTCCGCCACCCGCGCCGGCTCGTACGGCGTCTCGCGCCGCGCCTTGGCCGCCGCGACGACGTATTCGTCCGGCTCGACCAGGGAGGACTTGGCCCACTCGATCTCGGCGGCGAGGTCCCGCGCGGCGGCCCGGTCGGTGCGCAGGCCCAGCTTGGCGGCGGCCAGCGTGACCACCCGCACCTTGCTGTCCAGCAGCTCCGGCATGGCCCGCCCGGCCAGCAGCCGGGGCGCGAAGTAGCGGACCTGGCGCAGCGCCGCCGCGTGGAACGTGCGCGCCTGGACACCGCCCACCCCGATCACCGTGAGACGGCTGCGCATCTCGGCCGCCGCGCGGGCGGTGAACGTGACCGCCAGCACGTGCCGGGCGGAGATGTCGCCGGACAGCGCCCGGTAGGCGATCCGCGACGTCACCGCCCGGGTCTTGCCGGTGCCGGCGCCGGCCAGGATGCAGACCGGGCCGGCCGGGGCGGTCACCGCCGACCGTTGCTCCGGATCGAGCCCGGCCAGCACCCGTTCCGCCGCTGAGTGAACCCCCACGACAGGGAATCATCCCAGCCCCGTCCGACGTTGCAGCGATTAGCCTGGCCTGATCGGACCGGGCGCGGGCCCACTCTTGGAGGACCAGACCATGTTGACGATGTATTCCACCACGTGGTGCGGCTACTGCCACCGGCTGAAGTCGCAGCTCGACCGGGAGGGCATCGCGTACGAGGTGGTCGACATCGAGCAGAACCCGACGGCGGCGGAGTTCGTGATGGGCGTCAACGGCGGCAACCAGACCGTGCCGACGCTGCGCTTCGCCGACGGCAGCGCCCTGACCAACCCCTCGATCAACCAGGTCAAGCAGCATCTCGCCGCCCTGCCCGGCTGACCTGCCCGCACCCGCCCCGGTCGGCCGTGCCCGGATTCCGGGTGCGGCCGACCGGCGCCGGTCACGGCGTCCGGCGCCGGCGGCTGGCGGCGAGCAGCTCGTCGTCGAGCGGCCGGCGGGGCGTCGGGAGACGGGCCGGGTCGGCCGTCCCCGGCAGGGTGAGGCGACGACCCCGCCAGAGGTAGAGTCCGCCGCCCGTGGTGACGGTCCCGACCAGCACGAACAACAGCCGGTAGTCGAAGACGCCGACGAGCAGCGCGCCGGTGCCGATGGAGACCGCCTGCGGCCCGCTGACCAGCGCCCGGGACGCGGCGGTGACCCGGCCCAGCAGCCCCGGCGGGGTCCGTCGTTGGACCAGCGTGTACAACCCCACCATGGTCAGCGGCAGCGAGACGCCGGCCAGCAGCAACGCCACCACCCCGAGCCAGAGCCGGGGGTACGCCAGCGCCAGCGCGGCCGGGCCGAAGAACGTCACGCCGGTGGCCAGCGCGCCCAGCTCACCGAGCCGGCGGACCACGGCGGCGGAGAGCAGCCCGCCGACCAGACCGCCCACCCCCTGCACCATGAACAGCACACCGACGAACGCCGCGTCGCGGTGTAGGCCCAGGTCGACGTACGCGAAGATCAGCGACTCGGTGAAGCCCATCACCAGCGAGGCGACGCCGTAGCCGACCAGGGCCCGGCGCAGCGCCGCCTCCCGGGCCAGGTGACGCAGCCCGGCGCCCAGTCCGGCCGGCCAGCGGCTCCCGGGCCCGGTCGGTGTGCTCTCCTCCGCCCGGAGCAGCCCGACCACGGCGGCGGCGACCAGGAAACCGGCCATGGCCAGGAGCACCAGCAGCCAGCCACCGACGGCGGCGTAGATGCCGGCCCCGGCGAGCGGCCCGACCAGCCGCAGCCCCTGCCGGACGGTCTGCAGGGCCCCGTTCGCGTCGGCCAGCAGGTCGGCCGGCACCAGGTGCCGGATCAGCCCGTTGAGCACGGCGGTCAGCGTGATCGAGGAGAGGCCGTAGAGTGCCGCGACCAGGTAGATCACCCAGACGTCCCCGCGGTCGCGCACGGTGAGCAGCGGGCCGAGGAGCACGGCGGCGAGCAGGTTGGCGGCGATGAAGAAGGGCCGGCGGCGGTAGCTGTCGACCACCCAGCCGACCAGCGGGGCGAGCGCCATCGGCGCGATCACGGCGAAGATGGTGGCTCCGGCCATGCTGTCCGAGCCGGTCAGGTCCTTCACCCAGACGGCGAGCGCGAGCAGCAGGATCGACTCCGCCGCCAGGCTCGCCACCATCGCGGCGAAGAGCAGGCGGAAGTCGGGGCGGCGCAGGACGGTGCGCATCGGTTTCCCTCCGGCAGGTGCGCCCGTGGGCGCGTCGGGGCGGGCGCCGGCGAAGGCGCTCTCCACAGTCCTCTTTTTGTCTCTCGTGACACGCCCTCGCCGGACCTGCCGACACCGGTCGCGCCGTCCATACTGACCGTGGGGGGCGAATTCCATACAGTTACCGTCGCGTCTCGCGACGGTCGACGGGAAAGAGGACGCCGTGCCTCCTGCCGCACCAGGCCCGTTTCTACGCCGTCGCCGCCTCGGCATCGAGCTGCGCCGGCTCCGCGAACAGGCCGGTCTCACCGGTGACCAGGTCATCGAGGGGATCGGCTGGGCCTCCGCCTCCAAACTGTCCCGCCTGGAGAACGGCCGCAGCCGGCCCGACCCGGACGACGTGGACGCGCTGCTCACGCTCTACGGCGTCGCCGCCGGGCTGCGCGCGGAGCTGACCGGGATCGCCCACGAGGCCGGCGACATGCGCGGCTGGCTGCGCAACTTCCCGGTGATGACCCAGCAGCAGCGCGCCTTCGCCGAGCTGGAGGCGGGCTGCGCGGAGATCTCCGAGTACAACCCGGTGCTGGTGCCGGGGCTGTTGCAGACCCCCGGCTACGCCCGGCACCGGATCCTGTCCGCGGCCCGGGTGGCCGAGGAGGCGGGCGACCCGGAGTCGGAGAATCCGGAGGCCGAGGTGGGCGCCCGGCAGGCCCGCCAGTCGCTGCTGGTCCACGTGCCCCGGTACACCGCCGTGCTGGAGGAGGCCGCGCTGGACCGGCGCGCCGGGCCGCCGGACGTGCTGCGGGACCAGCTCGTCCACCTGTGCGAGCTGGCCGACATGCCGAACGTGGAGCTGCGCCTGCTGCTCCGGGACACCCGGGTCGGCGACTGGTACGTCCCGCCGACCGCATTCTCGCTCTACCGGTTCGCCGACCCGCTCGATCCGGAGACGCTGGCCATCGAAAGTGGCTTCACCGACGTCATGTCGACCGAGGTGAACACCCTAAATCGCTATAAAGTGGTGTTCGAGTGGCTATGCAAGTCGGCGCTCTCCGCATCGGACACCCGCTCCTGGCTGACCGAGGCGACCGGACGGCCGACCGGCACGGCAGTCGAGTCCACCGCGGCGTACGGGCCGGCAACGGCGCCGACCCAGCGCCGTCGTGACTCGGGGCGCCTCACGTCGGAACGGTGATCCCCGCGCCGACGTCGGCGTCGCTCGTCCCCATCGGAGCACCTCACCAGGAGCAGGACACCATGAACCAGATCCACACCAGCACGACCTCCCTCGCCGGCGCCGCCTGGCGCAAGAGCACCCGCAGCCAGACCTCGAACTGCGTGGAGGTCGCGCCGCTCGGCACCGGGCCGGCGACCATGGCGTTGCGGGACAGCAAGGACCCGAGCGGGCCGGTGCTGCTGTTCAACCGGGCCGGCTGGCTCGGCTTCATCGCCGGCGCGAAGAACGGCCAGTTCGACCTGAACTGATCCGGCGAGGGCCCGGGGGCCGTCGGCGTCACGCCGGCGGCCCCTCGCACGTCCACCCCGGACAACCGTCCTGACCTGCCATCATCCGAACGGTCGAGCCCTCTCGTTTCACTTGCTGGGACGACCTGCCGGCGTACGATGTCGCTTGAGTGACGTGGAAGTTCCACCGCGTATCCGTCCACTTCCGGGGGACACCATGCGGTTCCTGATCGTCCGCACCGAGATCCGCAACGCCGGCGACGCCGACATCGCCGCCGCCTGGGCCGGCGGGGGACGGCTGCGGGACGAGACCCGTGCGCCGGAACCACGTCGTCAGGTCGTGCACGCCGAGAACCGGGACGCCGCCCTCCTGCTCGCCCGCGCCCTGTCGGCCGTCGGGGCGGTCCGCGCCGGCCGGCACCGGGTCAAGGTGCTGCCCATCGAGGAGCCCACCCCCGGCCGCCCCTACCGATGGGACGGCGGATGACCGTCCGCTGACGTCCGTCGTGGCCGGACCGGCTCCCCCGCCGTGCTCCACGCCTCACCCGGCCACGACGGCCCGTGTTCCCGGCCCCGGACCGCCGCGGCAACGACGGTCCCGGGCCGGGACCGCGTAAGGAGGGCCCCCGCTTAACGCCTACGGCATAGGCGGGGCCCCTTCTCAACGCACCGGCTCGGGGTTGGCGGCTCGCCGCGGCGGGGCAGCGTCCGGGCCGGCCGCCCCGGTCAGCAGTGGCCGTCGAGCCAGCGGTGCACCAGGAACAGCGCGATCGACGACGGCGGGGGCAGCAGCAGGCGGTCCCCGCCGTCCACCCGGACCGACTCGCCGGCCAGCGCGGCGCCGATCTCCCGGCGGCTGAACCACCGCGCGTCCGCGATCTCGGTCGGGTCGACCCGGATCGGCTCGTCGGCGTCGGCCCGGGCCAGGAAGCCGAGCATCAGCGAGCCGGGGAACGGCCAGGCCTGGCTGGACACGTACGCGATCTCCCCGACCCCGACGCCGGCCTCCTCGCGGACCTCGCGCAGCACGGCGGCCTCGGCCGACTCGCCGGGCTCGACGTAACCGGCCAGGCAGGAGTAGCGGCGCCGACCCGGGGTGCTCGGCCAGGCGGCGTTGTTGCCCAGCAGACAGCGGCCCTCCGGGCCGTCCACCCCGTCGTGCACCAGCACGATCATGGCCGGGTCGGTACGCGGCCAGGTCCGGTGGCCACCCGGGTCGACCCGGGACCAGCCGGCCTCGTCGACCTGCGTCGGCTGCCCGGTGGACGCCGAGTAGCCGTGCCGCAGGTGCCAGTTGAGCAGCGCCAACGCGGTGGTGAACAGGCCCGCGTCCCGGTCGGTCATCAGGTGGCCGACCTCACGCAGGTGCGCCCGGCGGGTGCCGGGCAGCGCGGGCAGCGGGCTGTCCACCGCGAACACCGGCACCCCGTCCGGCTCCACGCCGAGGAACATCGGCACCGAGCGGGGCACCTCGGGCAGCTCACCGGCGCCGACCAGGACCAGCTCCGGCGGGGCCGCCTCGCCCCGGACCAGGGCGCGGCCCTCGTCGGTCGAGTCCAGCACCAGCACCCGGGCCTGCTCCCACGCCTCGGCCAGCCAGGCCGGGTCGGTACGCCGGTGCGCGGCCCGGTCCACCGTGGACCGGGCCAGCGGTGGCGCCGACTCGCCGCTCACGTGGATGCGCCCTCCGTGCGCACGGGGACGAGCGCGGCGAGCGAGTCGGCCACCCGGGCCGCGTCGCCGAGCACCACGGTGACCGCCTTCGCCGGGGCGAGGTACCGGGCCGCCACCTCGGCGATGTCGTCCACGGTCGCGGCGGCCAGCCGGGCGGCGTGCTCGGCGAGGTAGTCCAGCCGCAGCCCGTTGCCGGCGTACGCGCTGGTCAGCGACGCCAGGCCGGCCTGGGTGGACATGCCGAGCTGGAGTGTGCCGAGCGCGTACTGGCGGGCCTGCTCCAGCTCGTCCGGCTTCGGCGGCACGGTGGCCAGCCGGCCCAGCTCGTAGCTGGTCTCCAGCAACGCGGGCGCGGTCACCTCGGTGGCCACCTCGGCGCCGGCGACCAGCACCGACCCGGCCACCGAGTGCTCGACCACGGAGTGCGGCCCGTACGTGTAGCCCTTGTCCTCCCGGATGTTCTCCACCCAGCGGGACGAGAAGTAGCCGCCGAAGAGCAGGTTGGCCAGTTGCAACGCGGCGTGGTCGGGGTGGGTGCGGGGCACCGCCGGCAGCGCGAGGCGCAGCGAGGACTGCACCGAGCCGGGCCGGTCGACGAGCAGCAGCGGGCCGGGCTCCAGCGGCGGCGCGGGCGGCAGCTCGGCGACGTGACCGTCGCCCCGCCAGCCGGCGAGCGCGGCCTCGGCCGCGTCCAGCGCCCGCGCCGGCTGCACGTCGCCGACCAGCACCAGCACCGCCCCGGCCGGGTGCACCCGCTCGGCGTGCAGCCGACGCAGCGCGGCCGGGCGGACCGCCCGGACCTGATCGGGCTCGGGCGTCTGCGTCGCGTACGGGTGGCGGCCGTAGACGCGGGTGAGCAGCGCGGTCCGGGCCAGGTGGGACGGCTGGCTCTGGGCGACCTGGATCCGGTCGACGAGACGATCCCGCTCGGTGGCCACCCAGTCGGCCGGGTAGCTGGCGCCGGTGAGCACCTCGGCGAGCAGCTCCAGCATCCGGTCCAGCCCGGTCACCAGGCCGGCGCCGGAGAGCATCAGCCGGTCCGGGTCGACGCCGGCGGAGAGGCCGCCGCCGACCTTCTGGAGCTCGGCGGCGATCTCGGTGGCGCTGTGCGCCTCGGTGCCGGCCAGCATGGTCTGCGCCAGCATCGCGCCACGGGCCAGGTGGGCCCGCCCGAACGGCATCCAGAGCCGCAGCTCGACCAGGGGTACGGCGGGCCGGCGTACCGCGATCACGGTGAGGCCGTTGCCGAGCGTGCGTTCCGCCTGCTTCGGCACGGTGAGCCGCCGGTTCGGGCCGAGCGCCGGCAGCGGGCGGACGGTGGTGGTGGTCATTGGGCACCTCCGGCCACGACCTCGACGGATGCGCGGCGCTCGGGCCGCAGCGTGGCGGCGGCGGCGCGGAGCTGCTCCTCGGTGACCGCGCCGACCAGTCGGGGAAGTTCGTTGAGCAGCCCCGGTTCGCCGCGTTGCTGCTCCAGCACCGCCATCCGCAGGGCGCGGCCGAGCACCGCGTCGGTGTCGCGCAGCAGGTGGGTGGCCATTCGGGCCTGGGTACGCGCCAGCTCCCCGTCGGTCAGCCCGTCGGTGGCCAGCCGGTCCAGCTCCTCGTCGATGGTGCGCAGCACCTTGTCCACGTCGCCGCCGGGCGGCAGGTGGGCCTCGAGCAGCAGCGCGGTGGGGTCGCGCACGTCGAACGGGTCGCCCATGAAGCTGAGGTAGCCGCCCAGGCCGGTGACCGAGCGGTCGCGCTGCACCAGCCGCTCGACCAGCCGGGACGCGTCGCCGTCGGTGAGCACCTCGGCGAGCACCACGAAGGGCAGGTAGCCGGCGAAGTCGGTGATCGGGTCGGGCACCCGCCAGGCGCTCGCCACCGCCGGGAGCGGGGCCAGCGCGTCGGTGTAGGTGCTGCGCCGCTCGGTGGTCAGGTCCGGTTCGGCGAAGTCGGGCCGCTCCGGCGCCGGGCGGGCGGGCACGTCGCCGAAGTGCCGTTCGATAAGCGCGGTCGCCTCGGCCACGTCGATGTCGCCGCTGACCGCCAGCACCGCGTTGCCGCTGGCGTAGTAGTGCCGGAAGAAGTCGGCGGCATCGGCCACCGTCGCGGACTCCAGGTCGTCGAAGGAGCCGTAGCCGTCGTGCGCGTTCGGGAACGTGTCGAACATCACCGGGGGCAGCGTCAGCCAGGGGAACCCGCCGTACGGCCGGTTGAGCACGTTGACCCGGATCTCCTCCTTGACCACGTCGACCTGGTTGCGCAGGTTCTCCTCGGTCAGCCGGGGGCCGCGCATCCGGTCCGCCTCCAGGAACAGCGCCCGCTCCAGCGCGTTGCTCGGGAGCGTCTCGAAGTAGTCGGTGTAGTCGAAGTGGGTGGAGCCGTTGAACGTGCCGCCGGCGCCCTGCACGTGCCGGAAGTGGGCCAGTTTCTCCAGGTTCTCCGAGCCCTGGAACATGAGGTGCTCGAAGAGGTGGGCGAAGCCGGTGCGGCCCTCCGGCTCGGATCGGATGCCGACGTCGTAGACCACCGCCACCCCGATCACCGGGGCGCTGCGGTCGGGAGTGAGCACCACTCGCAGGCCGTTGTCGAGGGCGAACCGCTCGACCGGGTATTTCGTCGCTGGGATCTTCACTCTCCTGGTCGGCACGAGATCGACACTAGCGCCTCCGTACCGGCCACACCGGCGGTGTGCCGTGGCCGAACGGTGGACAGATGCGGGACGGGTCTTGACGCCGCCCGGCACCCTGCCCCAGTCTTCCTACCAACTAAATAGGAATACTGCGGATTGGACTTTCGATGAGACGGCTCCCCCTGCGCCGCCTGGTCACGCTGGCCACCCTGGCCGTGGTCGGCGCGGCCACGCTCGGCACCACCGCCGCCTGCGGCGACGACAGCGACGCCGCCGGTGACTCCGGCCCGGTGACGCTGCGCCTGGGCTACTTCCCCAACCTCACCCACGCGCCCGCCGTGGTGGGCGTGGAGAAGGGGATCTTCAAGGAGAAGCTCGGCGGCGACGTGACGCTGGAGACGAAGACCTTCAACGCCGGCCCGGCGGCCATCGAGGCGGTCTTCTCCGGCGCGCTGGACGCTACGTACATCGGTCCGAACCCGACCGTGAACGCCTTCTCCAAGTCGAAGGGCGAGGCGGTCCGGGTGGTCTCCGGCGCCGCGTCCGGCGGCGTCGCGCTCGTGGTCAAGCCCGGCATCACCTCGGCGGAGCAGCTCCGTGGCAAGAAGATCGCCACGCCGCAGCTCGGCAACACCCAGGACGTCGCGCTGCGCTACTGGCTCAAGGAGAAGGGCCTGGCGACCACCAAGGAGGGCGGCGGCGACGTCAAGGTCGTCCCCCAGGAGAACGCGCAGACCGTCGAGACGTTCGGCAGCGGCGCCATCGACGGCGCCTGGGTGCCGGAGCCGTTCGTGTCCCGGCTGGTCAACGCCGGCGGCAAGGTGCTCGTCGACGAGCGCGACCTCTGGCCGGACAAGAAGTTCGTCATCACCAACCTGCTGGTCAGCACCAAGTTCCTCAAGGCGCACCCGGACGTGGTGAAGAAGCTGGTCGAGGGTCAGGTCGCGGCGAACGAGTTCGTCAACACCAAGCCGGACGAGGCGCAGCAGGCCGTCTCCGAGCACATCGGCAAGATCACCGGTAAGCCGCTGGACATCAAGCTGATCAAGCAGGCCTGGTCGACGTTGGAGTTCACCAACGACCCGATCGCGTCCTCGCTGAAGGCGGGCCTGGACCACGCCGTCGCGGTCGGGCTGACCCAGCCGGTCGACCTGAACGGCCTCTACGACCTGAAGTACCTCAACGAGGTGCTGAAGGCCGAGGGCAAGCCCGAGGTCACCCAGCCGTGACGTCGACCACGACGACCCCGCGCAGCGCGACCGGCTCGGTCGCGCTGCGCGGCGTGACCAAGGTGTACGGCCAGGGCGAGCAGGCCGTCCTGGCGCTGGACGGGGTGTCGCTGGACGTCGCCCCGGGCGAGTTCGTCTGCCTGGTCGGCGCGTCCGGCTGCGGCAAGAGCACGCTGCTGAACCTGGTCGCCGGCCTGGACCGGGTCAGCGGCGGCACGATCGAGCTGGGCGAGGGCGTCAACCCGGGCCTGATGTTCCAGGAGCCGGCGCTGTTCCCGTGGTCGACCGTCGAGGGCAACGTCGAGGTGCCGCTGAAGCTGCGCGGGCTCCCCCGCGACCAACGTCGGGAGCGGGTGGCCGAGCTGCTGCGTACGGTCCACCTCTCCGACTTCGGCCGTAAGCGCCCGCACCAGCTCTCCGGCGGCATGCGGCAGCGGGTCGCGTTGGCCCGCACGCTCGCGCTGGACACCCCGGTGCTGCTGATGGACGAGCCGTTCGGCGCGCTCGACGCGATGACGCGGGACATCCTGCACGACGAGTTGGAGCGGATCTGGGGCGAGCGCAAGCTCACCGTCCTGTTCGTCACGCACAACGTGCGCGAGGCGGCCCGGCTCGCCGACCGGATCGTGCTGCTCTCCAGCCGGCCCGGCCGGATCATCTACTCCACCCGGGTCGACGTGCCGCGACCCCGGCGGATCGACTCGCCGGAGGTCTCGGCCATCGCCGCCGAGGTCACCGACCGGCTGCGCAAGGAGGTGGGCCGGCATGGCCAGTGACACCCTCACCGGGTCGGCGCGTACCGACGCGGAGATCTCCGGTCTCGACGCGCTGGAGATCGCCGGCCAGGAGAAGGGCCCGTCCCGGCTGCGCCGGCTCTGGTCCGCCACCTGGCCCAAGTTCGCCGCGCTCGCGATGGCCATCGCCCTCTGGCAGGCCGTGGTCTGGAGCGGGTGGAAGGAGCCCTGGGCGCTGCCCGGCCCGATGGTGGTCTTCGGCGATCTCGGCCACTACCTGGTCAGCTCCGCGCTCTGGGAGGGCCTGGCCACCACCGCCCGCCGGGCGGCGGTCGGGTTCGCCGCCGCGGTCGCGGTGGGTCTGCTGCTCGGCCTGGGCGTGGCCCGGGTCAAGGTGCTCCGCGCCGCGCTCGGCTCGATGATCACCGCGTTGCAGACCATGCCGTCGATCGCCTGGTTCCCGCTGGCCATCCTGCTGTTCCAGCTCAGCGAGCAGGCCATCTTCTTCGTGGTGGTGCTCGGCGCCGCGCCGTCGGTCGCCAACGGCGTCATCCACGGCGTGGACTACGTGCCGCCGCTGCTGGTCCGCGCCGGCCGCAACCTCGGCGCCCGCGGGCTCAACCTCTACCGGTACGTGATCGCGCCGGCCGCGCTGCCCGCCATCGTGGCCGGGCTCAAGCAGGGCTGGGCGTTCGCCTGGCGCAGTCTGATGGCCGGTGAGCTGCTGGTGGTCATCGCCACCCGCACCTCGATCGGCGCTCAGCTCACCTACGCCCGCGAGCTGAGCGAGGCGCCCCGGCTGATGGCCATCATGATCGTGATCCTGGTGGTCGGCCTGCTGGTGGACACCGCGTTCGGCGCGGCCGACAAGGCGATCCGCCGCCGCTGGGGCGTGCTGGACCAGGCCGGCAACTGACCTCGTGTACATCTCCGCGCGCGCCGACTACGCGCTCCGGGCCATGCTCGCCGTCGCCGACGCCGGATCCACCGGCGACGGGGATCCCGGCGGCGAGCTGGTCAAGGCCGCGAGCCTGGCCGAACGCCAGGACATCCCGCTCAGCTTCCTCCAGGGCATCCTGCTCGACCTGCGGCGGGCCGGACTGCTGCACAGCCACCGCGGCACCGAGGGCGGGTACGCGCTGAGCAGGCCCCCGGCCGAGATCAGCGTCGGTGACGTGCTGCGTGCGGTCGGCGGCGCGCTCACCAGCGTCCGGGGCATGCCCGCGGACCGGGCCGGCTACCACGGGGTGGCCACCGGGCTGCGGGACGTCTGGCTGGCGGTGGACGGCGCGATCGCGCTGGTGGTGGACCGCACCACGCTGGCCGACCTGCTGGCGGACCGCGCCCCGGCGCCCTGAGTCCGCCGGCCGGTGGCCCGGGCCCCGGCGCCCGAAGGCCGGGGCGGGCGCCCGAGGCCGGGCGGGGCCCGGTGCCGGGGCCCCGCCCGGCTGCTCGCGCCCCGGGCGATGACGGCGGCTGGTGCTGAGGGGCCGACAGAACCGATCGGTGAGGGCCCGGCCAAGAAGGCATCCCCCTGGAGCAATATGACCGAGCGGCATATTTATGCCGCTCGGGTATATCCGTTTCTGCCGCACATCCACCACCGGACGTCACCCTGCGTGACCCCCGTCAGGCCCGGCTGACCGTACGGATCAGCCGGGGTTGAAGGTGCGGGCCGCGCCACGGTCCGGCGGACCGCCCGCCGCCGGATGCCAGGGGCCGAACGCGGCCACCACGGCGAGCGCCAGACCGGCGCCCGCCACCGCGAGCACCAGCAGCACCTCCCGGGCCCCGTCACCCGGGCCGGCGTCACCCGCCATGGTCGCCCCTCCCGTGTCCGGCCGGTCCCCCGACCGGCCCACGGACCAAGCATCGTCGCCCCGACGACAGCGGACAGTCGGCCACCCGACTGAACATTCACTGATCCCCGACTCAGCGAGGCACCGCACAACGACCGGTCAGCGGCCCCGCACGGAGCGTCCGGTCAGCGGCGGCGCGGGCGACGGCGGGGCCGGGTCCCCGGGGCGGGGTGCGCGGCGACCGGCGGCGGGACGGCGATGGTCACCGGCGTACCGGAGGGCTCGCGCGCCCCGGTCAGCCGGCCCAGCTCCGCGTCGCCGGCGCGTACCCGGGTGGTCTGCGCCTTGATCCCGGCGGTGCTCATCAGCCGGGCGACGTCCCGACGCTGCTCCGGCAGGACGAGCGTGACCACGGTGCCGGACTCCCCGGCCCGGGCGGTCCGGCCACCCCGGTGCAGGTAGTCCTTCGCCTCCGTGGGCGGATCGGCGTTGACCACCAGGTCCAGCCCGTCGACGTGGATGCCGCGGGCCGCCACGTCGGTGGCCACCAGCGCGGTGACCTGGCCGGTGCGGAACTGCTCCAGGATCCGGGTGCGCTGCGGCTGCGACTTTCCGCCGTGCAGCGCGGCGGCGCGAACGCCCTTGGCGAGCAGTTGGCGGGCCACCCGGTCGGCGCGGTGCTTGGTGGCGATGAAGACGATGGTGCGGCCCTCCCGCGCGGCGATGTGGGCCAGCGCGGCCGGCTTGTCCTCCGCCTCCAGGTGCAACACGTGGTGCGTCATCGCGGTGACCGTGGCGGTGCCCGGGTCCACGGAGTGCGTGACCGGCTCGGAGAGGAACCGGCGGACCAGCCGGTCCACGCCGCGGTCCAGGGTGGCCGAGAAGAGCATCCGCTGCCCGCCCGGAGCGACCTGCTCCAGCAGCTTCGTCACCTGCGGCAGGAAGCCCATGTCGGCCATCTGGTCCGCCTCGTCGAGCACGGTGATCTCGACCTGGTCCAGCCGGGCGGACCCGCGGTCGATCAGGTCGTGCAGCCGGCCCGGCGTGGCCACCAGCACCTCGGCCCCGGCCCGCAGCGCGTCCGCCTGGCGGGTGAGGGAGAGCCCACCGACCACGGTGGCGCAGCGCAGCCCGAGCACGCCGGCGTACGGGGTGAGCGCGGCGGTCACCTGCGCGGCCAGTTCCCGGGTGGGCACCAGCACCAGCGCGAGCGGGCGGCCGGGACGCGCCCGGCGGCCGGCCGTCCGGTGCAGCAGCGGCAACCCGAACGCGAGCGTCTTGCCGGAGCCGGTCCGCCCGCGGCCGAGCACGTCCCGGCCGGCGAGCGAGTCGGGCAGGGTCGCCGACTGGATCGGGAACGGCGCGGTGATGCCCTGCGCGGTCAGTTCGGCGACGAGCGCCGGCGCCAGACCGGTCGCGGCGAAAGTGGGCATGGTCGTGGTCATGCGGAAAGCCTTCCTCGAGGCGGCACGTGTCGAGGAAGGGCGCCGGGCGACGGCGCGTCACCGGCGTGGCCGGTGATCACAAGCACGAACCGAAAGGGGACGGGCCGGCCCGCCTCGGCGCGCCAGCTCCCGCGTACGGGAGGGCGGCGCGGCGGGCCGGCCCGTGCACCACGCCCGGCGGGGCGCGGTGGTGGTGCCGGTTGATCCGAAGATCAGAGCGGGCGGATGTTCTCCGCCTGCGGGCCCTTCTGGCCCTGGGTCACCTCGAACTCGACCCGCTGGTTCTCGTCCAGGCTCCGGTAGCCGGAGGTCTGGATCGCCGAGAAGTGGGCGAAGACGTCGGCGCCGCCGTCGTCCGGGGTGATGAAGCCGAAGCCCTTGTCAGCGTTGAACCACTTGACGGTGCCAATTGCCATGTGTTTCGTCTCCTTGACGGAACGGTCGGCCCGCACGTGTTGCGGGCCGGAGAGGAGCCCACCACGCATGGGCTGCGTGGCGTGCCTGTCGCTGCTGGTCGCCCCGCCCGGAGAACTCCGGACACAACAAAGAGCGCCTGGGGCCACAATCCGCCAGGCGCACACAGAGTCTCTGGAAACCAAAACTGCAACGAGACCAACGTACCACGGATCTCGTCCGGCGGGGAGATCACGTCGAAATTTCCGGCACGGCGGCCACCAACGCGGTCAGCCCCTCGACGTCGAGCAGGTCCGCCGGGCGGACGGTCACCGCGTCCCGCACGTAGTGGAACGCCGCGCCGACCCGTTCCACCGGCACGCCGGCCAACTCCGCCCAGGCCAGCCGGTAGACCGCGAGCTGCACCGCCGCCGCCTCGGCCTCCGGGCCGGTGGGCTGGCGGCCGGTCTTCCAGTCCACCACGTCGTAACGCCCGCCGGGGCGGGCGAACACGGCGTCCATCCGACCCCGGACCACCACGCCGGCGATCACTGTGGCGAACGGCACCTCGACCTCCACCGGCACCCGGTCGGCCCACTCGCTGGCCAGGAACCGCTCCTGCAACTCGGCCAGCGCCCCGTCCGGGGCGGCGCCGTCGTCGGCGGCACCGGGCAGCTCGTCGACGTCCAGCAGCCGGTCGGCGCCGAAGCGCTGCTCCAGCCAGGCGTGGAAGGCGGTGCCCCGCCGCGCGTACGGGCTGGGTGCGCTCGGCATCGGACGACGCAGCGCACGGGCCAGTGCCTCCGGGTCCCGGCGCAACGCCACGAGCTGGGTCACCGAGAGCTGGCCGGGCAGCTCGACCTCGACCGCCTCGGCCCGGCGGGCCAGCTCCGCCCGCTCGGCGAGCAGCAGGTCGGCCTCCCGCCGCCAGCGCTCCACCTCCGCGTCGGCGTCGTCCGGCGGGGTCGCCCCGACCGCGGTCGACCCGACGGTGGCCAGCAGCGCGGCCTCGCGACGGGCCGCCTCCGGGTCGGCCAGGTGGCGACGGACCAGCGCCGCCGCCTCGTTCAGCGCCGGCCGACGCCCGCCCAGCGGGTCGGCCGGCCACTCCGCCCGCAGCACCGTCTCGGTGGTCGGGTTCACCGCGTCCCCGGCCGGCTCCGGCGCCCACGCGTCGACCACGTGCCCGTCCGTCCCGGCCAGGCCGACGTCGTACACCTCGCGCAGGAACAGCGACGGGCCGCGGAACCGCTTCGTCCCCTCCCCCCACCAGTAGCCGGAGCAGAGCAGCAACCGGCGCGGCCGGGTCACCGCCACGTACGCCAGCCGGCGCTCCTCCCGCTCGTCGTGCGCCCGCCAGTCGTCGGTGAACCCGGCCAACGCACGGGCCACCTCACGCTGGTCCGCCGCCTCCGGCAGGGCCAGCTCGGGCAGCCCGTCCGCGTCGCCGCGCAGCGGGAACGGCAGCACGCCGAGCCCGCCCAGCCAGTGGTCGGAGTTGCGCACCGGCCCCGGCCACCCACCCCGGGTCAGCCCGGCCACCGCCACCACGTCCCACTCCAGGCCCTTCGCGGCGTGCGCGGTGAGCACCTGCACGGCGCCGGCCACCACCTCGACCTCGCCCGGGGCCAGCCCACGCTCCTCGTCCTCGGCGGCGGCCAGGTAGGCGAGGAAACCGGCCAGCGTGGCGCCGGGCGTCTCGCCGCTGAACCGCGCCGCGACGTCGCCGAGCGCGTCCAGGTGGGCGCGGGCCAGCCCGGCGTCGCCGGCGCCGTCCCGGCCGGCCCGGACCGCCACCTCCACGTCCAGCCCGATGGTCCGTTCGATGTCCGCGATCAGCTCCGGCAGCGACTGGTCCAGCCGGTACCGCAGCAGCGCCAGCTCCATCCCGTACGACCGCAGCCGCGCGAACCCCTCCGCCGAGTACGCCTGCGCCGGCCCGAGGTCGGCCAGCGCCTCCACCAGCGTCGCCTCGTCCAGCACGTCCACGGTGATCTCCGGCCCGTCGTCGCCGGTCAGCTCGCGCCGGCTGCGGGCGATGGCCCGGGCGCGCCGGTGCAGGGCGACCAGATCGCGCGGGCCGATCCGCCAGCGCGCGCCGGTGAGCAGCCGCAGCAGCGCCGCCCCGTCGGTCGGGTCGGCCAGCACGCGCAGCGTGCAGACCACGTCCCGGACCTCCGGGGTGTCCAGCAGGCCGCCCAGCCCGACCACGTCGACCGGCAGGCCCCGGGCCCGCAGCGCGGCCTCGATCGCCGGGATCTGGCTGCGCAGCCGCACCAGCACCGCCGTCGTCGGCCGACGGTCCGCCGGGATGTGCTCGGGCAACGCGCCCGGCATCCCGGCCGCGCCCCGCCACGCCGCCAGCACGCTGTCCGCGATCCAGTCGGCCTCGTCGGCGTACGTCGGCAGCAGCGCGCAGTGCACCGTGCCGGCGGCCCGACCGCCCGGCGTCCGGTGCGGGATCGGATCGCGGACGCTGAGCGCGGCGTGCAGCTCGGGCACCCGGGCGCCGGCCGCCCGCAGCGGCACCGAGAGCGCGTTCGCGACGCCGAGGATCTCCGGCCGGTTACGCCAGCTCGTGGTGAGACCGAGCACCTCGGCGGGGGTGCCGTCGGCGCGGGCGAACTCACCGGGGAACCGGTCCAGCGTGCCGGCGCTCGCCCCGCGCCAGCCGTAGATCGACTGGCACGGGTCCCCGACCGCGGTGACCGGGTGGCCGCCGCCGAACAGCGCGTTGAGCAGCACCACCTGCGCGTGGCTGGTGTCCTGGTACTCGTCGAGCAGCACCACCCGGAACCGGTCCCGCTCGATCACGCCGACACCCGGGTGGTCCCGGGCCACCCGCGCCGCGCGGGCGAGCTGGTCGGCGAAGTCCATCGCCTCGAAGTCGTCCTTGCGCCGGGCGTACGCCCGGACCAGCGGCAGCAGCTTCAGCCGGGTCCGCTGGAGCTGGAGCGCCTTGCGCACGTCGGCGTAGACCCGGCCGGGGCGGGACTGCACCTCGGCGAAGAACCGGCCGGTCCAGCCGGCCAGCTCGTCCGGGTCGACCAGGTGCTCGTCCAACTCGCCGGCGAGCGCCAGCACCGCGTCGGTGATGGTGGACGGCATCCGGTCCACCTCGGACATGTCGCCGTCGTAGTTGCGCACCAGCAGGTCGACGAGCTGCCAACGGGACGCCTCGGTGAGCAGCCGGGTGGTCGGCTCGTACCCGGCGCGCAACCCGTGCTCGGTGACGATCCGCCCGGCGTACGAGTGGTACGTGGAGACGGTCGGCTCGCCCGCCAACGGGTCCTCACGCGGGTCCCGCCGGGGCCGCCCCAGCCGACGGACGAGCTGGTCGAGGCGGGTCCGCACCCGGTGCGCCAGCTCGCCGGCCGCCTTGCGGGTGAAGGTGAGCCCGAGGATGTGCTCGGGCCGCACGTACGCGTTGGCAACCAGCCAGACCACCCGGGCGGCCATCGTCTCGGTCTTGCCCGAGCCGGCGCCGGCGACCACCAGCAGCGGCTCCACCGGCGCCGCGATGATCGCGGCCTGCTCCCGGGTGGGCGCCGGCAGCCGGAGCAGCCGGGCCAGCTCGACGGGCGTGTAGCGGGGCCCGGCGTCGGCCGCCCGGGGCGTGGGCGGCGGCGTGCCGGTGGCGCCGAACAGCGCCGGCTGGATCGTCATCGTCCGGTCCTCGTCCGGCTCCGCGCGGTCACGCCTGATCCTCCGGGGGCGGCTCGACCACCTGGCGGCCCTGGCCGGAGACCGGGCAGCTGGTGCGTACCGGGCAGACCCGGCACTTGGAGTTGGCGACGGCGGCGAACGTGGCGGCGGCCATCGTGTCGGCGGTCCGGCGGACCAACGCGGTGGCCCAGCCGGCCTCCGGGCCCTCCCCGGCCGCGGCCTGGGCCTGCTCCTTGGCGTCCCGGGTGCCGGTGCCGAGCTGCACCAGCGCGGCCCCGCCGGACTCCGCGCCGAACTCCGCGAACCCACCCGCCTCCACGGCCGCCTGGTACGCCCCGAGCTGCGGGTGCTCGGCGACCTCCCGCTCGGTGACCGCGGTGGACTTGCCGGTCTTCAGATCGATCACCACGAGCCGGCCCTCGGCGTCGACCTCCAGCCGGTCGACGCGGCCGGTCAGCTCGACCGGCCGGGCCGGATCGTCGAGGCGGACCGCGAACTCGTGTTCGATGGCGAGCAGCCGGCGCGGGTTGCCGGCCAGCCAGCGCAGCAGCTTGTCGACCATCGCCTCGGCGCGCTGCCGCTCCGGGCCGACCATCCACCGGGCGGCCAGCTCGATCGCGTCGAACCGGGCGGCAACGTACTCCAGCAGCGTCTCCCGGTCGACGCTCGCGTCCTCGGCCAGCATCGCGGCGGCGTGCACCAGGTTGCCGACGCCCTGCGCGGCGCTGGCCGGCCCACTGCCGCCGTGCCGTTCCAGCAGCCAGCGCAGGCTGCACCGCAACGCGCTCTCCATGGCCGACGGGGTGACCCGCACCGGCTCGCCGTCGTCGACGAGCGGCCGGTCGTCGGAGAGACCGCGCAGCCCCCACCAGTCGTCCGGGTGCGCGCCGGGCACCCCGGCGGCGGCCAGCCGGGCCAGTTCGCCCGCCGCCGCGCGCCGCCGGCTCACCGGCGCCGCCGGGTCGGTGATCGCGGTACGCAGCTCCGCCACCAACGCGGACAGGGTGAGCCCGCGCGGCGGCAGCGTCACCGGGAGCGCGCCGGACGGCGCGTCCGACGGGTGGTCGTCGCCGTGCGGCACCGGCCCGTCCGGTGCCGGTCCCCCGCCCGACGGTCCGTCCGGTGCCGGTCCCCCGCCCGACGGTCCGTCACCGGGCGGCCCGCCGTCGGGCGGGGCGGTGCCGCCGGCGCCGGTGGCGGGCGGGTCGCCGGCGGCCAGCTCGTGCAGGAAGCGGCTGGGCTGCTCCTCGTGGTCGTCGCCACCGACCGCCGCCGAGGCGACCGCGGAGACCAGCAGCCGACGCCGGGCCCGGCTGACCGCGACGTGGAACAGCCGCCGCTCCTCGTCCAGCAACGCGGACGTCTGCCCGACCAGACTGGCCCGCAGCCCCGCCCCGTCGGCCCGGCCGGCGAGCACGTCGACCAGCCGCTCCGAGCCGAGCAGGCTGCCGCGCAGCCGCAGGTCGGGCCAGACGCCCTCCTGGACCCCGGCGACGGCGACGAGATCCCACTCCAGGCCCTTGGCGGCGTGCGCGGTGAGCAGGCGGACCGCCTCGCCCCGGTCGGCGGCGGCGGCGAGCGTGTCCGCCGGCAACTCCTGCCCGAGCACGTGGTCGAGGAAGACCTCGGTGCGCGCCCCCGGCAGCCGGTCGGTGAACCGGGCGGCGGCGTCGAAGAGCACCAGTACCGCGTCCAGGTCACGGTCGGCGGCCTCGGCCCGCCACCGCCGGGCGGTCTCGTGCTCGCCGGTGGCCTCCCGCCCCTGGGTGATCGCCCCGGCCCAGCGCTCGGCCAACCCGCTCTCCCGCCACACCGCCCAGAGCACGTCCTCGGCGGTGGCGCCCGGGGTGGCGGCGGCCTCCCGGGCGGTCGCCAGCAGATGCGCGACGGCCTGCGCGGGCGCCGCCCAACGACGCTCGACGGCGGCCAGCTCGGCCGGGTCGCGCAGCGCCTCCACCAACAGCTCACCGGAGGGGCGGCGGTCGCCGCCGGCCAACGCGAGCGCCCGCATCCCCTGCCGCAGTCGTCGCTCGGCCAGCGGGTCGGCACCGCCCAGCGGCGAGTGCAGCAGCGCCACCGCCGCCTCCTCGTCCAGCCGGTCGGGTTCGAGCGCGCAGCGGAGCAGGAGCAGCAGCGGGGCCACCGCCGGTTGGAGGTGCAGCGGCAGGTCCTCGCCGTGCACGACGGTGGGCACCCCGGCGGTGTGCAGGGCGCGCCGCAGCGACGGGAGCTGCCGCCCGGTGGACCGGACCAGCACCGCCATCCGGGACCAGGGCACGCCGTCGAGCAGGTGTGCCTCGCGCAGCGCGTGGGCCAGCCAGGCCGACTCGCTGGTCGCCGAGCGGAACGTACGCACCTCGACCGCCCCGGCCGGCGCGTCCGGAAGCGGACGCAGCCGCCGGTGCGCCGCCGGACCGCGCAGCCGCCGGGCCAGCCGGGCGGTCGCCGCCAGCAGCTCCGGCCCGGCCCGGTAGGACGTGGTCAGCGTGACCTGGGCGGCCGGCGCGCCGGACGCGGTCCGGAACCGGTGACCGAACGTGCTGACCACGGCCGGGTCGGCGCCGCGGAACGAGTACGTGGAGGAGTCCGGGTCGGCGAAGGCGACCAGGGACCGGCCGCCACCGGCCACCACCGCGAGCAGGTCCACCTGGGCCGGGTCCGTGTCGGCCAACTCGTCGACGTAGATGTGGGCCAGGCGGCGGCGTTCGGCGGCGAGCAGGTCGGGATCGTCGAGCAGCATGCCGGTGGCGGCCCGCACCAGCTCCGCCGGGTCGTACGCGACCGAGCCCCGGTTGCTCACGTCGCGCAACGCGAGGACGGCGACGTACTCCCGGAGGAAGCGGGCGGCGGCCGGCCAGTCGGCGCGGCCCAGCTTCTCGCCCAGCCGGGCCAGCTCGACCGGGCCGACGCCCCGCTCCGCGGCCCGCATCAGCAGGTCGCGGAGCTGCTGGGCGAACGCCCGGGTCCGCAACGCGGGGCGCAGGTCCTCCGGCCAGCCGACCGGGTCGTCCGCCGGCTCGTCGCCGACCACGTCGAGCAGCTCCCGGATGATCAGATCCTGCTCCGGACCGGTGAGCAGCCGGGGCGACGGCTCGCCACGCTCGGCGGCGGCGCGGCGGAGCAGCCCGAACGCGTACGCCGGGAACGTGCGGACCAGCGGCTCACGCACCGCCCGGTGGCCGTCGCCGGCGATCCGCGCCTCGATGCGCCGACGCAGTTCGGTGGCGCCGCGCCGACCGAACGTGAGCACCAGCACGCGTTCCGGGTCGACGCCCTCGGCCACCCGGGCGGCGACCGCCTCGACCAGGGTGGCGGTCTTCCCGGTGCCGGGACCGCCCACGACGAGCATCGGCCCGTCGGTGTGCGCGACCGCCTCGGCCTGCACCGGGTCGGCCCGACGCCGGTCGCCCGCGGCGCGGCCCTGGTCTCCGGTCGGCTGCCGGCCGGGCTGCGCGGCCTCGATCGAAGGGTGCGCGGCATCGACCGCCGACCCCCCGGATCGCGGCTCCGTCACGGCCGGCCCGTCGGACCGGCCCACCCCCTGCCCCGCCCCGGCGTCGTGGGTGACCCCCGCCCCCGCGTCGCCGGGCCGGCGCACCAACCGGTACGCCTGCATCACGGACATCCCACCACGCCGGTACGACACCCGGAAACCGACGCGGTCCGGCGCGCCGCAGCTCACCCGTCAGCAGGAACGGCCACGCCCCGCGCGCCGGTCACCACCGGGACCCACGGCCAGCAGACTCGGCCCGAGGCTCCCCAGAAGGCACCCATACCGTTCCACCCACCCGGCCCGGACGCGATCAGTGGAACGGTACGGGTGTCAAACGGGGCCGGAGGCACCCATGGCGTTCCACCCACCCGGCACGGACCCGGTGAGTGGAACGGTATGGGTGTCAGGCAAGGGCGGGGGCAGGGGCCAGGGCGGGGGGCAGCACGGGCCGGAGGGCGGTCAGGTGAGGCGGGCGTCGATGAGGTCGAGGGCGGCGGGCACGCTGTCGGCGACCATCAGCAGGTCGAGGCCGGCCGGCTTGAGGAAGTTGCGCTCGGCCAGCGTGCCGAGCCAGTCGAGCAGCGGCCGGTAGAAGCCGTCCGCGTCGACCAGCACCATCGGCTTGGCGTGCAGGGCGAGCGTGGCGGTGGTCCAGACCTCGAACAGCTCGTCGAGCGTGCCCAGCCCGCCGGGCAGCGTGACGAACGCGTCGGACCGGTCGACCATCAGCGTCTTGCGGCTGGCCATCCCGTCGGTGACCAGCAGCTCGTCGGCGGCCAGGTCGGCGACCTCCAGGTCGACCAGGGTCTGCGGGATGACGCCGAGCGTGCGACCACCGGCCGCCCGTGCGCCGTCCGCCACCGCGCCCATCATCCCGACACAGCCGCCGCCGCTGACCAGCGTGTGCCCGCGCCGGGCCAGCTCCGCGCCGGTCTCGGTGGCCAGCGCCAGCCAGCGGTCGTCGAGGGTACGCGAGGACGCGCAGAACACGCAGACGTCGGCCATGTCAGCGCGACCCGGCCGGGCCCTCGGGTGCGGCCTCGGCGGCGGCCTGCTGGTCGGCGGCCACCCGGGCGACCGCCTCCTCGCGTACCGCCTCCTGCTCGGCGGAGAGCACCGCCTCGGCCTCCACGATGTGCCGGACCGCCTCGTTGACGTCGTCGGTGACGCGGATCAGGTCGAGGTCGCTCGGGCCGATCTTGCCGTCCGCCGCCATGGTGGCGCGCAGCCAGTCGAGCAGGCCGCCCCAGTAGTCGGCGCCCATCAGCACGACCGGGAACCGGGTCACCTTGCCGGTCTGTACCAGGGTGAGCGCCTCGAACAGCTCGTCCATGGTGCCGAAGCCGCCGGGCAGCACCACGAACGCCTGGGCGTACTTGACGAACATGGTCTTGCGGGCGAAGAAGTAGCGGAAGTCGATGGCCAGGTCGACCCAGTCGTTGAGGCCCTGCTCGAACGGCAGCTCGATGCCGAGCCCGACGGAGAGGCCGCCCGCCTCGCCGGCCCCCCGGTTGGCGGCCTCCATCACGCCCGGACCACCGCCGGTGATCACCGCGTAGCCGGCCCGGGCCAGCGCGCCGCCCAGCTCCTCGGCCAGCCGGCACTCCGGGCTGTCCGGCTTGCTGCGGGCCGACCCGAAGACGCTGACCGCGGGCGGCAGGTCGGCGAGCGTGTCGAACCCCTCGACGAACTCGGACAGGATCCGCAACGCCCGCCAGGCGTCCTTGGTCTTCCAGTCGCTGCGCCCCCGGGAGTCGAGCAGCCGCTGGTCCGCGGTGCTGCTCGGGATCGCCCGGTTGCGGAGCGTGACCGCTCCCCGGTGGCGTTCGACGCGCGGCCCCTGCTCAGCCGGCCTCCCGGTGCTGTCGCTCATGGGGCCACCGTAGTGGAGCGACGGCGACGCGGCGCGGAGGCCGGCGAGCCGGAGAAAATCTTTGCGATCAAGGCAACTAATTCGCTCGCTCGTACGTCTTACTATTCACATACCCGGTATGCCCGGGGGACGCGCCTTCGGGGGAGGAGCCAGCGTTTGATCAGCAACAGCGAGATGATCCGGATCCGCCGGCAGATGCAGCGGCGGATCCACGACGTGGTGGCCGAGCGCCGCCGCGCCCGGATGGTGGAGGCCCACCGCTCCGAGCCGGCCGCCGACACCGACCAGGCGGACGCGCCGCTGACCACGCGCGTCTGACCATCCGCAGGCCCGCGACGCCGGGCGCGGGCCTGCGGATCTTCGGTACGTCAGGCCGCGAGCCAGCGGTGCAGGGTGGCCGCGCCGTCCCGGATCTTGGTCAGCTCGACGTGCTCGTCCTTGTGGTGCGCCAGGTTGGGGTCGCCGGGGCCGAAGTTGAGCGCCGGAATGCCCATGGCCGCGAACCGGGCCACGTCGGTCCAGCCCAGCTTGCCGATCGGCGCGGCGCCGACCGCGGCCAGGAACTCCTGCGCCGCCGGGTTGTCCAGCCCCGGGGCCGCGCCGGCCGCCGCGTCGGTGACCGTCAGCTCGAAGCCGGCGAAGACCTCGCGCAGGTGAGCCTCGGCCTGCGCCGGGTCCCGGTCCGGGGCGTACCGGTAGTTGATCTCGATGTCGCAGCGGTCCGGGATGACGTTGCCGGCCACCCCGCCGTGGATCCCCGTGGCGTTGAGCCCCTCGCGGTAGTCGCAGCCCTCGATGGTCACCCGACGCGCCTCGTACGCGCCCAGCCGGCGCAACACCTCACCGGCGCCGTGGATGGCGTTCACCCCGTGCCAGGAGCGGGCGGCGTGGGCCCGCTCGCCGTGCGTGGTGACGACGGCCCGCATCGTGCCCTGGCAGCCCGCCTCGACGATCCCGTACGTGGGCTCCAGCAGCACCGCGAAGTCGGCCGTCAGCCACTCGGGGTGGCTCTGCGACACCAGCGTGAGGCCGTTGTAGCGGGACTCGATCTCCTCGGCCTCGTAGAAGAAGTACGTGACGTCGTAGCGCGGGTCGGGCAGCGTCACGGCCAGGTGCAGCGCGAAGGCCACCCCGGACTTCATGTCGGAGGTGCCGCAGCCGTACATCAGGTCGCCGCGCATGCTCGACGGGAAGTTGCCGTTGAGCGGCACGGTGTCCAGGTGGCCGGCGAGCACCACCCGCTGCGGGCGGCCCAGGTCGGTGCGGGCCATCAGCGTGTTCGAGTGCCGTTGGGTGCTCAGGTGGGGTACGCCGCGCAGCACCTCCTCGACGCAGTCGGTGATCGCCGTCTCGTTGAGGGATACCGACTCGATGTCGACCAGGGCACGGGTCAGTGCCACCGGATCGGCCAGGACCTCGGGGGTCAACGGGTTCTGCATGTCTCGCACGGTACCGTCATCCTCGGTGGGTGCGAGGGACACGTTCCGCGCCCGCGGCCGCGAGCAGCGGCGGACGCCGCCGCCGGAGGAGAGAGGTGTCACCGTGACGTCCGCACCATCCGCCTGGGGCATCGGCCTGGCCACCGTCACCGCCGACGACCAGGTGCTCGACACCTGGTACCCGACCGGCAAGCTGGGCCTCGGCGAGCTGCCCCTGGTGCCCGGGGAGGACCGGGCCGACGTGCTCGACCTGCCGCCGGGCGCGGTCGGCGAGCGGGCGCTGCCCGGTCTGCGTACCGTCGAGGTGACCACGGTGATCGGCTCGCTCGACGATCCGATCAAGGACGCGGCCGACGCGTACCTCCGGTTGCACCTGCTCTCCCACCGCCTGGTGCGGCCCAACGAGCTGAACCTCGACGGCGTCTTCGGCAAGCTGGCCAACGTGGCCTGGACCTCGGCCGGGCCCTGCCCGCCGGAGCGGGTGGACGAACTGCGGGTGATCGAGCGGGCCGCCGGCCGCCACCTGGTCGTGTACGGGGTGGACAAGTTCCCCCGGATGACCGACTACGTGGTGCCGGGCGGGGTGCGGATCGCCGACGCGGACCGGGTCCGGCTCGGCGCGCACCTGGCCGCCGGCACCACTGTCATGCACGAGGGCTTCGTCAACTTCAACGCCGGCACGCTGGGCACCTCGATGGTCGAGGGGCGGATCGTGCAGGGTGTGGTGGTCGGTGACGGCTCCGACGTCGGCGGCGGCGCCTCGATCATGGGCACGCTGTCCGGCGGCGGCAAGGACCGGGTCCGGATCGGCGAGCGGAGCCTGGTCGGCGCGAACGCGGGCGTCGGCATCTCGCTCGGCGACGACTGCGTGGTGGAGGCCGGCTGCTACATCACCGCGGCCTCCAAGATCACCCTCCCGGACGGCCGGGTGGTCAAGGCCCGCGAGCTGTCCGGCGTGGACGGGCTGCTGTTCTGGCGCAACTCGGTGACCGGCGCGCTGGAGGCGAGGCCGCGCACCGGCCGGGGCATCGAGCTGAACGCCGCCCTGCACGCCAACGACTAGCCCGTCCCGCCCCGTCCGGGTCCGTGGCGCGACCGCCACGGACCCGGACGGCCGGTTCACCGCAGGCGGTACGCCTGGATGATCCGCTGGGTGACCGTGTTGCCGGCGTCGTCGCGGGCCGAGGCCCGCAGCGACACGTAGCCGGGGCCGGCCGGGTGCACGACGGTCGCCGTCCACCCGCCGCCCTGCTTCTTCAGCGGCGCCTTCCGCCACGTCTTCCCGCCGTCGTAGGAGACGTCGACGGTGAGCGCCGCGACCGTGCCGGCCGGTGCGCCGGGCTGGCGCTGCACCGCCACCGGGACGGTGAACGTGCGGCCGGCCGGCGCGGTGCCGTCCGCCGTGAGCGACGGGGTGAACCGGACCGCCATCGCCGGCAACCGGGCCGGCTGCTCGCCCGGCACCCGCTTCGAGCGGAACGTCCAGCTCGCCGCGACCTCGGTGCTCAGGTCCGTGAAGCTGCGCGTCGTCACGGTGTCCAGCCGGTAGTTCGCGACGCCGGGGGGCACCTCGAACTCGCCGTATCCGGCGTTGGCCTCTTCACCGACCAGCTTGCCGTTGCGGTAGAGCGCGGTGCGTGCGGTGTCGGTGAGCGAGTAGCCCGGATGCCCGGACGCGTCGCTGTGCGTCGGCAGCGCGACCAGGACGGTGTTCCCGGTGCGGGTGATGCCCAGCTCGGGGAAGCGCGGCTGCGGCACGAAGGACGGGCCGTACGGCGCGTTGTTCCAGACCTCGGCGTAGGCGCGGCCAGCCTGGTAGCGGGTCGGCCCGGACTCCAGGATCGCCTGCGTGTCCAGCCAGCCTTCCTCGTCGCGCTTGCCGAAGTCCTGCTCGAAGTTCCAGCGGGTCCGGGTGGTGCTCAGGTGCTCGATCCGCCGGCCGGGCGCCTGGACCGGCACGACGATCGCCGAGCCGCCCATGTTGTAGTCGGGCTCCGGGTACACGATCCGCTCGTTCTCCAGCCCCGCGTAGCCGTTCGCGAAGCGGCTGGTGACGTGCGCCAGGTCGGCCGGCTGGTAGTGCCGGACGAAGCCGGTCGGGAACCGGCCGGGGAACACGTCACTCAGCCCGTAGAAGTACGGGCTGCGCTCCGGCGCGGTCGCTTCGGTCCACTGGCTGGCCAGCGAGCCGACGAAGACCTGGTCCGAGACGCTGCGACCGAGCTGGGCCGAGTAGAGGCCGTCGAAGCGGTCGGTCCAGAGCCCGAAGCTGGCGTAGTAGTCGCCGAAGTTCCAGGCTGCGGTGAAGTCGATCAGCAGCGGGGCCGCGCCGCGCTGCGGCACGGTGGTGCGGACCGGCTTCGCCCGCCGGGCGTCCAGGGTGAGCCGCTGGTTCCCGGTCACCACCAGCTCCGGCTGGGTGAGCATGGAGATCTCCGACCAGCCCTCGTCGCCGTCCACGAAGAGCAGGCTCTGCACGCCGTACCGGCCCTTGGGCACCCGGATCGTGGCCTCGCCGTCGGCGTCGAACACGTCCCGGGTCGCGCCGTCGTCGAGCCCGATCAGCGTGGTGTAGAAGTCACCGGTGAGCGAGCCGGCCCGGTTGCGGTGGGTGAGCGTCAGGTCGTAGCTCTCCACCTCCCGGTTGACCGCCAGCGGGGTGACCGCGACGGTGTCGCCGGACCGGGCGGTCAGCCGGCCGGTCCAGTACCCGTCGGCGCCGCCGAGCCGGGTGTCCACCACGACGGTGACCTGGGCGGTGCCGCCGGCCGGGACGGTGAGGCGGGAGGCGCTGAGGGTGAGCATCCCGGCCGGTGCGGACCGCCCGCCCGGGCCGGTGAACCCGGCGCTCAGCTCCAGCGTGAGCGGGGTCGTGCCGCCGTTGCGGTAGGTGACGGTCCGGCTGATCGGCTTGTCGTCGGCATGCGGCCAGACCGCGACGCCGAACGAGACCGAGGACGGTTCGCTTGTCACCTGCTCGGTGATCGCGTGCGCCACGTCGACCCGACCGGCGCCCTGCTGGAACGCGGTCTGCTCGGGGTGCGGCCGGGCCGAGGCCATCAGCGTGGCCTTGTAGCGGCCGGCGTTCCAGCCCGGATGCTGCTGGGCGATCAGCGCCACCGCGCCGGCCACGTGCGGGGTCGCCATCGAGGTGCCGGAGAGGGAGACGTACCGGTCCCCCACCGGGTCGCCGATCTGGCCGTGCGCGGCGCGGGCGGCCACGATGTCCACGCCGGGCGCGGTGATGTCCGGCTTGATCGCCCCGTCGCCGACCCGCGGCCCGCGGCTGGAGAAGTCGGCCAGTTCGTCGTTGCGGTCGACGGCGCCGACCGACAGCGCGGCGTCGGCGGTGGACGGCGAGCCGACCGAGCCGTCGGCGCCGTCGTTTCCGGCGGCGACCACGAAGAGCGAGCCGGTCTGCGCGGTGAGCGACTCGACCGCCTGCTCCAGCGGGTCGACCTCCGGGGTGTCGAAGCCACCCAGGCTCATGTTGATCACGGTGGCGTGCTGCTCGGCCGCGGCCCACTGCATGCCGGCCAGGATCGCCGACTCGGTGCAGCCGTACTGCTCGCAGACCTTTCCGGACAGCAGTGTGGCGTCCGGGGCGACGCCCCGGTACTTCCCGCCGGAGGCGGCGCCGCTGCCGGCGATGATCGAGGCGACGTGGGTGCCGTGCCCGACGATGTCGTCCGGGTCGGCCTCCTCGCTGAAGTTGCGCGACTCGGCGACCTTGCCGGCCAGGTCCGGGTGGGTGAGGTCGACGCCGGTGTCGAGCACCGCGACCTTCACGCCCTTGCCGGTGTATCCGGCGGCCCACGCGGCCGGCGCGCCGATCTGCGGCACGCTGTGGTCCAACGTCAGCCGCCGCCGCCCGTCCAGCCAGATCCGGTCGACACCCCCCGCCGCGTCGAGCCGGGCGCCGGAGCGGTCCGCGGCGACCGCCCGCCAGAGCGAGCCGGTGTCGGCCTTGGTCGCGGTGAGCGCCGCGCCGCCGATCGCCGGCAGGTCGCGGATCACCCGGGTGCCGGCGAGCGGGGCCGCCGCCCGCCGGGCCACCCCCGGCCGGTACGACACCAGCAGCGGCACGGTGTCGCGGTGCGCGTCGTCGTAGCCGGCCGCGATCAGGCCGGTGACGTCGAACAGTCGCCGGTCGAGCCGGCCGGAACGGATCAGCGCCAACGCGTCCTGGGGGATCACGCTGAGGCCGGTGTGCTCGCGGCGGACCACGAACTGGAGCTTGGCGCGACCGGCGCCGGGGCGGACCGCGGCGCGACCGCCGGCGGCGACGGTAACCCGGTCACCGGTGATCAGGGTGACGGTGGCCGGCCGGGTCGACGACCCGGTCGGGGCCGGCGTACCGGTCGGGGCCGCCGACGTGGTGGCGTGGGCGGGCACGGGCAGGCCGAGCGCCAGGCCCAGGGTGAGGCCGAGCGCGGCCAGTCTTCTGCGGTTCTGGGGCAACCTTTTCTCCTCGGTGAGCGTTTCATCGACAGGAAGCACATCGATGCGGGTTATCAGAATTGCATACCGGGTATGCAATCGGAAGTCGCCTATCCGACCGAACCGGTTCCCCTCGGGCGACCGAACCGGGGATGATCCACCGATGAGCGCCATGAGGGACCGAATGCTGGCCGGCGAGCTGTACCTCGCCGACGACCCCGCGATCGTCGCCGACCTGGACCGCGCCGCCCGACTCACCGAACGCTTCAACCGCAGCGACGCCGACGACCCGCAGGGCCGCCTCGCCGCGCTGCGCGAACTGCTCGGCACGCTCGGCGAGGACGCCTGGGTCCGCCCGCCGTTCCACTGCGACTACGGCTTCCAGACCCACCTCGGGCCGCGCACCTTCGTCAACTTCAACGCGGTCTTCCTCGACGTCGCCCGGATCACCATCGGCGCCGACGTCCAGATCGGACCGAACGTGCAGCTCCTCACCGCCACCCACCCGGTGGAGCCGGAGGCGCGCCGGGCCAAGTGGGAGGCGGCGAAGCCGATCACCATCGGCGACAACGTCTGGCTCGGCGGCGGCGTGATCGTGCTCGCCGGCGTGACCATCGGCGAGAACACGGTGGTCGGCGCCGGCGCGGTGGTGACCCGGGACCTGCCGGCGAACGTGGTGGCGGTGGGTAACCCGGCCCGGCCGACAAAACCGGTGTCCTGACCCCTGAGCTGCCGAAACAACCCCTCGGGGGGATGCGGATTCCCGAATCAGCATGCACTCTGGGTAGTGAGATGCTCACTCTGGGGAGGCCGCGATGGAGCGCGTGCTGGAACTACGGGTACACGGGGTGTCCAACACCCCGCCGGACCAACTGCTGGGCCTCGACCCCGGGCCGGGCGGTGACGGCCCCCAACCGGAGCTGGTCGCCGGCGGACAGGTGACCGGTTTCTACCGTTCCACCCGGGCCGCCCGGGACGACCCGATCAGCGTCGAGGCGTACAGCTGGGGGAAGTTGACCTCCGGCGCGCGGACCCGGCGGGACATCGAACGCGCGCTCTGGACGCTGCTGCTGCCCTTCGCGCTGGCGAACGTCGCGCTGCACGCCCGGGCCGGCATCCCGGCGGACCCGGACCGGGAGCGTTGGGCCAGCCGCTCCGGCATCACCGCCTGGCTCATCCGGCTGTTCTGCCTCAGCCTGACCTGCACCCTGGTCATCGCCGTGACCGGGATCGGCGTCGACCTCATCGGCTGGCAGTGCGTGGGCCGCGAGTGCCTGGGCCAACTCCCCGGCCCGTGGGAGTTCCTCGGCAACGCCTGGTGGCGCCGGGACACCCGGGCGCTGGCCCTCGGGCTGCTGCTGCCGCTCCTCGTGCTGGGCGCGATCGGGCTGGTCGCCTGGCGCACCTACCAGTACGAGGCGGAGATGCCGGCCGAGCCCCGCGCCCGCCCGGACCAGGCCGAACCGCCGGAACCGCTGGAGAACCCGTTGCAGGACCCGACCTTCTGGAACGGGGAGGGGCAACTGCGCCGCGCCGCGGTGCTGCACCTGTGCACCGGGGCGGTGACCGCCGCCGCCGTGCCGGTCGCCGCGGTGCTGCTGATGGACCCGCCCCGCGGACTGCGGGCCGCGGTCGCCTGGCCGACCGTGGCGCTGTTCGTCGCCGTGGTGACGATCGCCGTGGTCGCGGTCGGCCGCCCCTGGCTGACCCGTCGCCAGGGCGCCACCCCACTCGGCCGGTGGAGCATCGCGGTGGCCGTGCTCACCGCGCTCGGGCTGGTCGGCACGTTCGTCCTCCTCCTGCTTCCGGACGGCCCGGCCGGCCGTCCACTGGCGACGTACCGGCCACCGGTCGGCTGCCCGGCGGTCCCGGACCTCGCCGGCTGCCGCGCCGCCCGACCGTTGCCCGGCTACGAGACCGCGCTCGCCTGGCTCGTCACCTACCAGGTGCTGCTGCTGGTGGCCATCGGCGCGGCGAACCGCTCCGGCCGGCGGGCGCTCGCCGGGCCGGCCGCCGCCGCCGTGCTGCTGCCGCTCGGGGTGGCCTGGATCGAACGCGGCCTGCCCGGCCTGCCGGCCGCGCCGGCCGGGCTGCACACCTGGATGCTCGTCGGCCCGGCCATCGCGCTGGCCATCGCCGGGCTGCTCATGCCACGCCTGCGGCCCGCCGTGCCGACCCAGCCGCTCGGCGCGTACACCGGGCTCGCCTGGCACGGCTGCGCGCCGGCCGTCATCGCCGGGTTCGGCTGGATGATGGCGGTCGCGTACTGCGCGGGACTGCTCTACTGGGTCAGTGAGCGGCTCGACGGGCCGGTCGACCCCGCCGGCGCGGGGCGCGTGGTGCCGCCGCTCGCCGTCTTCTGGGCCGGGCTGGCCTGCGTCATCGGGCTGGTCCTCCTGCTCGGGCTGCTGGTCCGCGCCGCCCACCTGCTGCACCGGCTGCGCCGCGTCGAGTACGCGCGGCTGACCGCCGCCGACGGCCTCTCCGCGCACGACCTGCGTCGCTGCCGCGACGTCAGCACCTACCGGGCGCTGCACCGCCTGGTGGGCGAGCACGCGGTCCGGCTGATCGGCTGGTTCGCGGCCGGGGCCGCGCTCCTGATCATCCTGTGCTGCGCCGCCGCGCTCTCCGGCCACCGGCCCAGCCCGCTGTCCCCGGCCGGGTGGCAGACCGCGATCCACTGGGCCGCCGAACTCGGCGACGCGGTGCTCGGCTGGCTGCCGGTGGTGACGAGCGCGCTCGGGCTGATGGTCTACCGCACCGACTCGGTCCGCCGCTCGGTCGGCGTGGTCTGGGACGTGTGCACGTTCTGGCCGCGGGCCGCACACCCGCTCGCCCCGCCCAGCTACGCCGAACGCGCCGTACCGGAACTCCAGACCCGGGTCGCCGGGCTGCTGGCGCTGCCGCCCCACCACCCGGACCGGATGGACGGCGTGATCCTCTCCGGGCACAGCCAGGGCACCGTCATCTGCGCCGCGGTGCTGCTGCACCTGCCCCACCGGTGGCGGCGGCGCACCTGGTTCTTCTCCTACGGCTGCCAGCTCACCCGGCTCTACGGCCGGATCTTCCCGTCCTACTTCGGGCCGGAGCGGCTGCGCACGCTGGCCCGGGCGGTCACCTGGCCCGGCGGCCACGTCGCCTGGACGAACTTCTGGCGGGACACCGACCCGCTCGGCTGGCAGGTCAGCGCCGGGCAGCGGGACGTGGCGGTGGCCGACCCGGAGGCGCTGCACCCGACCGGCGGCGAGGTGGCCGACCCGCCGATCCGCAGCCACAGCGGCTACCCGGAGGCGGTCGAGTTCGCCCGTGAACGAGCCGTGGTGGCCCGCCTGCTGCGCCGGAGCGTGCCCGCACCCCGGCCCGGCGTCGGCTGACACCACGGCCCGCCGTCGTCACCCCGGCCGGCGTCGCCGAACCGGCGTCGTCCCGACCGGCGTCACCGGTCGGTGGCGCCGCGCCGGTCCGCGCCGGATGGCGCCGTCACGCCGGCGGCGGTTCGGCCAGCCGGACCACCAGGTCGGCGTGCCCGGCCGTGCCGGCGACCAGCCGGGCGTTCTCCTCGTCGCTGCCGAGCGCCCAGGCGCGGGCCTGCTCCGCGGACTTCCCGTACGCCTGGTGCCGGGCGGTGAGGCGGCGCAGCCGCAGCTCGGCGTCCAGGTCGAGGAACCAGGCCTGGTGCAGCAGCGACCGCACCTCCTCCCACGGGTCGTCCCGCAGCAGCAGGTAGTTGCCCTCGGTGACCACCAGCCGCACCTCGGGCGGCACCTCGATCGCCCCGGCGACCGGCTCCTCCAGGTCGCGGCGGAACTCCGGCGCCCACACCGAGGTCGGCTCCAGCCGCCGCAACCGGCGCAGCGTCGCGACGAAGCCGTTGACGTCGAACGTGTCCGGCGCGCCCTTGCGCGCCGCCCGGCCCAGCCGGTTCAACGCCGACCCGGCCAGGTGGAAGCCGTCCATCGGCACCAGCCGGGCGGCCGGGCCCACCTCGGCGACGATCCGCTCCGCCAGCGTGGACTTGCCCGCGCCGGGCGCGCCGGCGATGCCGAGCAGTTGCCGCGGGCCGTCCCCGGCGAGCGTCCGCGCCCGGGCGACCAGCTCGGCCAGCGGCAACACCTGGGCCGGCGGCATCAGCCGAGCACCGGGTCGCTGATGGTGAACCGCGCCTCGACCGCCGCGTGCACCGGCTGCGGCGCCGGATCCAGCTCCAGCTCCGGCACGGACTCGCCGGACCGGGCGTACGCCGCCTTGGCCAGCATCGGCGGGGCCGCGGTCAGGCCGGTGTCGGCCAACTCCCGCAGCGCGGTGACCCGGGCGCCGAGGGCCTCCGCGTACTCCCGGGCCCGGGCCAGCGCGTCCGCGATCGCGGCGTGCCGCACCTCCCGGTACGCCGGACTGTCCGGCCGCAGCGACCACACCGGACCGGCCACCTCCACCTGCTCGTGGTCGGCCAGGCGGAGCATCAGCTCGCCGAGCGCGCTGAAGTCGGTGACGGTGACCGTGGTGCTCACGCTGCCCTGGTAGGCCACCACCCGGTCACCCGAGCGCCTGGTCACCGGCCAGACGTTGACCTGACCGGTCTCCCGCCGCGCCACCGTCGGCCCGGCGGCGTCGAGCAGCGCCCGCACCGCGGCGGCCCGCTCGGCCAGCCGGGTCAGCGTGGTCTCCCGGTCGCGGTCCCGCACCGCCGCCGTCACCGTGAACCGGGCCAGCTCGGGAGCGACCTCCCGGTACGCCTCGCCGCGTACCGCCACGACCGGTGCGTCCACCATGCCGCTCAGCCTAACGGCGGGGTGGCCGGCAGGTGCGCGGTGTACCCGACCGCGCCGGCCGTCACCCGGCACCCGGTCAGGTGACCGCCCGCCGCGCCCAGCTCCCGCAGGTAGGCCAGCTCGCCGGCGTGGTGCGCCTCGGCCGGGAACTCCCGGCGGTGCGTGCCGAACTCCCGGCCGCGCAGCGCGGCGCGCGCCGTCCGCCCCTCGGCCAGCCGGCCGGCCAGCGACTCGGCGTCCCCGGCCCGCAACGCGGCGGTCAGCTCGGTCAGGAAGTCACCGACGCCGGTCAGCTCGGCGAGCACCCGGTCCCGGTTGCCGAGCAGCATGTTCGCGGTCCGCTCGGGCGGCCCCCCGGCGACCCGGGTGCCGTCGGAGAAGCTGCCGGCGGCCAGCGCCAGCACCGCGTTCCGCAGCGCCGAGCGTTGCACCGTGCCGGCCAGCGCGCCGGCGAGCACGTGCGGCACGTGTGACGCGAGCGCGGCGGCGGCGTCGTGCTCCGGCGCGGACATCGGCACCACCCGGGCGTGGAAGACGTCGACGAGCAGCGCGGCCAGCCGCCGGAACGCGGTCAGCCCGGTGGGTCCCGGGCAGAGCACCCAGGCCGCGCCGTCGAGCAGTTCCGGGCCGGCCGCGCCGAGCCCGGCCCGGTCCGCGCCGGCCATCGGGTGACCCGGCACGAAGCGGTGCCCGAGCCCCTGCGCGGTCGCGGCGGTGGCCACCTCCGCCTTGACGCTGCCCACGTCCGTGAGCACGCACCGGTCGTCGGTGGCGGCGGCCACCCGGGCCAGCGTGGTGGGCAGCGTGGGCAGCGGGCCGCAGACGAACACCACGTCCCGGCCGGCCACCGCCTCCTCGACGGTCCCGGCGACCGCGACGCCCTGCTCGCGTAGCTGCCCCCGGACGGCCGGATCCGGATCCCAGCCGGCGACGTCGAGCCCGGTGTCGCGGAGCCGGAGCAGGATCGAGCCGCCGATCAGCCCGGTGCCGACCACCGCCGCGCGTGCCAGCCCGCCCGCCTCGCCCACCATCGGTGCACCTCGGGTCCGCGTCGTCGGCGGAGCCCGGGTGGCCCCGCGGGAAGTCCCGCCGAGGATATCGCCCGGCACGCCAGCGGGGCGCACGGTGTCAAGCGGGGGCCCCGCCTCTACCGGAAACGTTAAGCGGGGGCCCCGCCTTTCAAGCGGGCGGTTACCGCGTCGACGTGCGCGTCGGACTCGGTCAGGGCCACCCGGACGTGTCGGGCGCCGGCCGGGCCGTAGAAGACGCCGGCGGCCACCAGGATGCCCCGCCGGGCCAACCAGTCGACCGTGTCCCAGCAGTCCTCGTCGCGGGTCAGCCAGAGATAGAGCCCGGCCTCGGAGTGCTCGACCGTGAAGCCGGCGCCGGTGAACGCGGCCCGCAGCTTCTCCCGCCGCACCCGGTAGCGCTCCCGCTGGGCGTCGGCGTGCGCCTGGTCGCCGAGCGCGGCCACCATGGCGGCCTGCACCGGTGCCGGCACGATCATCCCGGCGTGCTTACGCACCTTGAGCAGCTCGGCCACCAGCGCCGGGTCACCGGCCACGAACCCGGCCCGGTAGCCGGCCAGGTTGGAGCGCTTGGAGAGCGAGTGCACCGCCAGCACGCCCGCGTAGTCCCCGCCGCACACCTGCGGGGACAGCACCGAGACGGGCTCGGCGTCCCAGCCCAGCGGCAGGTAGCACTCGTCGCTGGCGACCACCGCGCCGCGCTCCCGGGCCCACTCGACCACCTTGCGCAGGTGGGCGGCGGGCAGCACCCGCCCGGTCGGGTTGCCCGGCGAGTTCACCCAGACCAGGCGGACCCGGGGGTCCGGGCCGAGCGCGGTCAACGAATCGCTGCGCACCGTCGTGGCGCCCGCCAGCCGGGCCCCGTCCTCGTACGTCGGGTACGCGACGGTCGGCACCACGACCACGTCACCGGGGCCGAGCCCGAGCAGCGTCGGCAGCCAGGCCACCAGCTCCTTGGAGCCGATGGTCGGCAGCACACCCAACCCGTCGACGCCCGCGCCGCAGGCCCGGGCCACCCACGCCGCGATCGCGTCCCGGAGGGCGGGCGTGCCCGCGGTCAGCGGGTAGCCGGGCGCGTCCGACGCGTCGGCCAGCGCCTGCCGGATCAGCGGTGGCACCGGGTCGACAGGCGTACCCATGGAGAGGTTGATGAGACCGTCCGGGTGCGCCGCGGCCGTGGCGGCCGCGGCGTCCAGCGTGTCCCAGGTGAACTCGGGCAGCCGTGCCGAAACCGGCGCGGACCGGCTCAGTGGTCCTCGCCGCGCGGCGGCTGCGCGGCGACGAAGGTGGCGTCCTTCTCCACCTTGCCGATCTTGGAGGCGCCCCCGGGCGAACCCAGGTCCTCGAAGAACTCGTAGTTCGCGCCGGTGTAGTCCTTCCACTGCTCCGGCACGTCGTCCTCGTAGAAGATCGCTTCCACCGGGCAGACCGGCTCGCAGGCCCCACAGTCGACGCACTCGTCGGGGTGGATGTAGAGCATCCGATTGCCCTCGTAGATGCAGTCGACCGGGCACTCCTCGATGCATGCCTTGTCGAGCACATCCACGCACGGCTCGGCGATGATGTAGGTCACCGGTCTTCTCCTCCGCAAGACTCGTCGCGATCATCCGCAACGGTAAGAGCCTAGTATCTCGCCGGGGAGGAGGTCGATCGTGCTCCGACAGCAGGATGTGGGACACCGGATCGTAGTCCGCCGGATCGTGGGGATCCGGGAGGGCCGGCCGCTGTTCTCCGACGCGCTCGGCGAGCTGGTCGAGCTGAGCGAGACGCACATTACGCTGGTCACAGCCGGTGGCCCGCTCCGCGTGCCGGTCGGTGAGGTGCACCGGGCGAAGCGGGTGCCACCGGCTCGCCGGCCGACCGCCGTCGCCGTGGTCGACCTGGAAAGCGCAAGCGATGAGGCGTGGCCGGCCCCGGTTCGCGGCCGGCTCGGCGACTGGCGGCTGCGTTCCGCGGCCGGTTGGACCGGCCGGGCGAACAGCGCGCTCCCGATCGGCGACCCCGACCGGCCGCTGCCGGCGGCGCTGGACGCGGTGCAGCGCTGGTACGCCGACCTCGGCCAGCCGGCCCTGGTGAACACGCCGCTGCCGCTGGCCGCCCCGGTCGGCGCGGAACTCGACGCGCGCGGCTGGACGGCCCGCCCGCCGGTGCTGGTCCAGACCGTGCCGCTCACCACCCTGACCGCCCCGCCGCCCGTGTCGACGCCGGACGCGACCGCGCCGGAGCGGACCGATCCGCCGCCCACCGCCGACCTGCCGCCGGTGGCGCTGGCCGCCGGGCCCACCGACGACTGGCTGGCGATCGCCGCCGACCGCAAGGGCGGCCTCCCGGAGGCCGCGCGGCACGTGCTCACCGCCGTGGACCGGATCCGCTTCGCCGAGCTACGTGTCGACGGCCGACTGCTCGCGGTCGGGCGCGGCACCGTCACCGGCGGGGGGCGGTGGCTCGGCGTGAGCCTGCTCGAAGTGCTGCCGGAGGCCCGCCGGCGCGGGTACGCCGCCGCGGTCGTCCGCGCACTGGCCGGCTGGGCCGCGGCCGAGGGGGCCACCCGGGCGTTCCTCCAGGTCGAACAGCGCAACGTCGGCGCGGTGGCGCTCTACCACCGGCTCGGCTTCACCACCCACCACACCTATCTGACCCGGGTGGCGCCCTGACGTCAGCGGCGGACGATCCGGCGGGGCCGGGACGCCTTCAGCTCGGCGTACCGCTTGAGCTGGCGGGAGCGGAAGTCACGGCCCAGCGCGGTGAGCGTCAGGTAGCCGACCAGCACCCCGGCCGCGGTGGCCGCGAGGTAGAGCCAGATCTGGGCGAAGAACAGGCCGGCGCCCCCGCCGAACGGGTTCTCCCCGACCAGCAGCGGGCCGACGAAGACGGTCAGCGCCAGCGCCGCCACCACCGCGACGGCCAGGTCACCGGCCCAGTGCCCGACCGGCCGGCCGGCACCCCAGCGGAACGACACGCCGGCCAGGATGAGACCGATCGCCAGGAACATCACCAGCGAGACCCGACTGGCGGCGGTGTCGTCGTCCGGGAAGGCGAACTTGATGACCAGCCGGGCCACCACGTTGACCGCGAACAACGCGGCCGTCAGCACCCCGACCGCACGCCACCGCTGACCCATCGCACGCCTCCCGCACGTACCGCCCGCCCCGGCGGCGAGCCTCTGGCAGGAATGTCTACCACCGCCGACTGTGCGGCGTCAGCACCTCAGCGGTCCACCGGCGGCGGCGTCACCACGTGCCGGAAGCCGAGCACCGCGAAGGTGACCGCGCCGGAGACGATCAGCGCCAGGCCGAGCACGTTGTCGCCGGCGAGCGCCAGATCGCCCTCGGTGGTCCGGAACCCGCCCACGACGATCACCAGGAACCACGGCAGCGCGGCCAGCGCCACCCCCCACCGGCTGCCCGTCGACAGGTGCGCGAACCAGCCCAGCAGCACCGTCGACGCCGCCACCGCGGCGATCCCGGCGACCGCGAGGCCGATGCCGACAAGCGCCTGTGCGCCCCCGGACCGGCCCTGCACCGCCGCCCAGGCCCAGGTGGCGAAGATCAGATCGAGCAGCGCGAACAGCGCGCCGGCCCAGACCGACACCACCCCGCCGGCCACGCGCAGCGCGCGGTCCAGCGCCCGCTCCACCGCGCTGGGCGGTGCGGGCGGCTGCTGCTCCGGAAGGACCGACACGGGCGCGGCGGGCGACGTCACCGGAGACCGGCCGCGACCGGGGCACGGTCCGACCCGTCCAGCGCCAGCCCGGCGAACAGGTCGTCCTCCCAACCGTACCGGCCGCCGCCGGGCCCCTTCTCGCCGACCGCGAGCGTGAAGTACTCCACCCCCATGAACTCGGCGCCGAAGTTGCCGGCGATCGCGTAGAGCCAGGAGTCGGCCGGGATCTGCGTGGCGTGGGCGCGCATCGCCGCCTCCTTGGCGGCGTGCTGCTCGGTGGCGTCGACCCGCGCCGCGATCTGCGCGTCCGGCGTCCCGAACGGCAGCTCGTCGGCGCTGGAGATGCCGGCGAAGGGATTGTCCGACGACTCGGTGAACGCCTCCAGGCCGGCGTCGAGCACACTGCGCGGCATGGCCGTCCAGTAGACCTTCGCCGGGGCGGTCCCCTCGGCCGCCGCCAGCTCCACCGCCCGCATCGTCACCCGGTGCGCCTGGATGTGGTCGGGATGGCCGTAGAAGCCGTTCGGGTCGTACGTGACCACGACCTGGGGGCGGACCTCGCGGATCACCTCCAGCAGGTGCCCGGCGGCGGCGTCCAGGTCGGCCCCCCAGAACGCCCGCGGGTGCTCGTTGGTGGCCATCCCCATCATCCCGGAGTCGCGGTAGCGGCCCGCGCCGCCGAGGAACCGGTGGTCGGTGACGCCGAGCGCGGCACAGGCCGCGGTCAGCTCGCCGATGCGGTAGCCGCCGAGCTGGTCGGCCTCGGCCGCGGCGAGCCCGGCCAGCGCCGGCACGTGGATCTCGCCCTCCTCACCCAGCGTGCAGGTCACCAGCGTGACGTGGGCGCCGGCGGCGGCGTAGTGCGCCATCGTCGCGCCGGTGCCGATCGACTCGTCGTCGGGGTGCGCGTGGACCAGCAGCAGGCGTCGGTCGGGCAGCGTCGTCACGCCCGTCACTCTAACCGGCGGTCCTGCCCGTCCGACGGTCATGCGTCCGCCCAGGTCGGCCACATCACGCCCGGTGCCCGCCTACGATCTGCAGGCGTGGACTTTCCCGAGCTGGCCGCCCGTACCCGTCGGTTCAGCCTGGGGGCGCCGCGCGCCGTGACCGTCGCCGGTGACGGCTCCCGGGTGCTCTTCCTGCGTTCCGCGGGCCCGGAGGACCCGGCCGACGCGCTCTGGCTGCTCGACGTCGACACCGGCGAGGAACGCCTGGTCGCCGACCCGGCGGTGCTGCTCGGCACGGACGCGGAGCCGGCCCGACCGGCCCCCGGCGAGCGGGCGCTGCGCGAGCGGCTGCGGCTCAGCGCCGGCGGCATCGGCGGGTACGCGCTGGACGCGACCGGCCGGGTGGCCGCGTTCGCGCTGGCCGGGCGGCTGTTCCGGGCCGACCTGCGGCACGGCGACGTGGTCGAGGTGACCACCGTCGGTCCGGTGATCGATCCGCGTCCGGACCCGACGGGCGAGCGGCTGGCCTACGTCACCGACGCCGCCGACGGCGTCCGCCGGGGTCAGCTCCGGGTGGTCGAGCCGGACGGCACGGACAACCTGCTCGCCGGCGAGGACAGCGGCGTGACCTGGGGGCTGGCCGAGCACATCGCGGCCGAGGAGTTCCACCGGTACCGGGGCTACTGGTGGGCCCCGGACGGGCGCGCGGTGCTGGCCGCCCGGGTCGACGAGTCCCGCCTGCCCCGGTGGTACCTGCACGACCCGGCCGAGCCGGCGACCCCGCCGACGTCGCTGGCGTACCCGGTGGCGGGTGGCCCGAACGCGGAGGTCAGCCTGCACCTGCTCGACCTCGACGGCGGCTGGGTCGACGTGCACTGGGACCGGGAGACCTACCCCTACCTGAGCGCGGTGGAGTGGGCGGACGGCGGGCCGCTGATCACGGTGCTGCGCCGCTCCCAGCAGCACGGGCTGGTGCTCGCGGTGGACCCGCGTACCGGGGAGACGCAGGTGCACGCCGAGCTGGCCGACCCGCGCTGGGTGGAACCTGTCCCGGGCACCCCGGCGCACCTGCCCGACGGGCGGGTGCTGGTCGGCGGCGAGCTGGCCCACGACGGGTACGACGCCCGCTGCCTGTTCGCCGACGGCACGCTGCTGACCCCGCCCTCGCTGTACGTGCGGCGGGTGGTCGGGCGGCTGCCGGCCGGCCCCGACACGGCCGCCGACCTGCTGGTCGAGGCGAGTGAGGGCGAACCGAGCCAACGCCACCTCTACCGGGTGCGGACCACCATCGGCGGCGGGATGGACGCCCGCCGGATGGGCAGCGACCCGGGTTGGCACACCGCCGCCATCGGCGGGGCCACGCTGGCGGTGGGGACCGCCTCGCTGGAGTACGCGGGGGTCCGCTGGCGGGTGTGGCACGGCGACCGTGCGGTGGGTGAGCTGCGCTCGCTGGCCGCCACCTGCTCGTACGCGCCGCGCCCGACGCTGGTGCGGGTGACCGACCGGCGGCTGCCCAGCGCGGTGCTGTACCCGGCCGAGCACGTCAAGGGCACCCGGCTGCCGGTGCTGGTGGACGTCTACGGCGGGCCGGGCCACCAGGAGGTGGTCGCGGCGCGCGGCGCCTGGCTGGAGCGGCAGTGGTGGGCCGAGCAGGGCTTCGCGGTGGTGACGGTGGACAACCGGGGCACGCCCGGCATCGCGCCGTCGTTCGAGAAGGCGATCCACCGCCGGGTGGCGGACGTGATCCTGACCGACCAGGTGGACGCGTTGACCGCGCTCGCCGGTAAACACCCCGACCTGGACCTGGACCGGGTGGCGGTGCGGGGCTGGTCGTTCGGCGGCTGGCTCGCCGGCCTGGCGGTGCTGCGCCACCCGGAGCTGTTCAAGTGCGCGATCGTGGGCGCGCCGGTCACCGACTGGGCGCTGTACGACACCGCGTACAGCGAGCGGTACCTGGGCATGCCGGAGGACGGCATGGACGTCTACGCGCATCACTCGCTGGTGGAGCTGGCCGCCGAGCCGCTCGGCGCCCCGGCCGACGCCCGGCCCATGCTGCTGGTGCACGGCCTGGTCGACGACAACGTGCTGGCCGCGCACACGCTGCGGCTCTCCGCCGCGCTGCTGGCCACCGGCCGCCCGCACGCGGTGCTGCCGTTGACCGGCGCGAGTCACCTGGCAGCCGGCGGCGTCTCCGAGCGCCTGCTCCGCCTGGAGCTGGACTTCCTCCGCCGCTACCTGGTGTAAGGAGGGGCCCCCTGTTAACGCCTCAGGTGGAGAAGGGGCCCCCTCTCACACACACGTGTTAAGAGGGGGCCCCTCCTTACTCAGGGCCGGGGGCTACTGCTTGACGTACGCGTTGACGAAGTTCGGGTAACCGAAGACGGAGGAGATGAAGACACCGCCGGCCTTCGAGCCGTGCACGTTGTACGCCACATCGACGAAGAGCGGCACCACCGGCGCGAACTCCTTCATGATCCGCTCGTCGAGCTTGCCCCACTCCGGGCCCTGCTCGGTCGGTGGCAGGGCCAGGATCCGGTCCATCTCGGCGTTGATCGCGTCGTCGTTGAAGTACGACGAGTTGCTGTTGCCCTCGGCCTTGATGGTGCGGCCGTCGTAGAGCACCGGCAGGATCGACGCGCCGCTGGGCCAGTCCGCGGCCCAGTTGCCGATGTAGAGGTCCCAGGGGTTGTTCTTCTTCTTGACCTCGTCCAGCTTCGAGTCGTCCGGGATGTTCCGCACAGTGATCTTGAAGCCGGCGCGCTCCAGGTTGCCCTTGAGCTGGACCGCGATCTGCTGCTCGTTGGTGTTGTCGGCGACGCCGAGGACCAGCTCGGGCGTCTGGCCGCCGAGCAGCTCCTTCGCCTTCTCCATGTTGCCGTTGGCGCCCGCCGGGTAGGCGTCGTACGCCTTGTAGCCGATGGTCGACGGCGGCATCAGCGTGGTGATCGGCTGGGCGACGGTCTGGCCGCCGAGCGCCTTGACCAGGCCCTCCCGGTCGATCGCGTAGTTGAGCGCCTGGCGGACCTTCAGGTCCTTGACCCGCTGCGTGTTGATCACGAGCTGGTTGGCGCTCGGCGTCGGGGAGAGCAGCGTCCGGGTCTTCAGCGCCGGGTCACCGGCCACCTTCGCGACCAGCGAGGACGGCACCGTGTTGAAGGCCAGCGCGCTCTGGTCGGCGCCGTTGTCGGCGATCACCCGGTTGTTCGCGGCGTCCGCGGTCGGGCCGAAGGTCCACACGAACTGGTCCGGGTACTGGTGGCGGACCGGGTCGGTCTTCGCGTCCCAGTTCGGGTTGCGGTCCAGCGTGAGCTGGACACCCACCTGGTTCTTGGCGATCTTGTAGGGGCCGGACGAGAACGGCTTCTGGTCCAGGTTGACGCCGGTGTCCTGCTCCGGCTTGAGCGGCGCGGTGGTCGGCAGCGAGACCGCGAACGGCAGGTCGCAGCGGGGCTTGGCGAACTCGAAGCGCAGCGTCTTGTCGTCCGGCGTGGTCAGGCCCGGCGGCAGCGACGTCTTGTTCTTCTTGAAGTCCCACTTGGTGTCGAACTGCGGGGTGTCGGCCAGCCACTCCTGGAGGTAGGTCGGGCCGCCGGTGAGGTCCGGGTCGAAGGAGCGGGCGATGCCGTACGCGATCTCCTTGGCGGTGATCGGGCTGCCGTCCTCGAACTTCACCCCGTCCTTGATGGTGAATTCCCAGACCTTGCAGTCGTTGTTGACGTTCTTGCCCGGGGTCTCGGCCAGGTCGCCGACCAGCACCAGGCCGCCCTTGCCGTCGTCCTTCCAGGTGGTCAGGTAGCGGGCGAAGAGCGGGTTGGTCATCAGGCCGGCGAACGAGTACGTCCGCTGCGGGTCCAGGTGGGAGATGGGGGTCTCCCGGATGATGGTGAACGTGCCACCCTTGGCCGCGCCGTCCACCTCCGCCGCGGGCCCCTGGGAGTCCTTCGGGTCGGTCGCGATGACGCCGGTCTGCTGCCGGTTGCCGTCCACAGTGGTGCCTTCGCCCGTGTTCTCCGAGCAGGCGCCCAGCCCCACCACCAGTGCGATGGCGCCGCCGACGGCGGCCGCTGCACGTGGTCGCATCTTCTACCTCCTCCACCCGTACGCCTGGCGCATCGCCCGACGTCCCGAGGATCGTAAAGAAAAAAAACTACGAGTTGTGTAACAGTTCTTGATAAATTTCGTCGGCCCGGAGGCGCAGCCCGGAGGCTCAGCCCAGCCGCACCCGGGGATCGATCACCGCGTAGAGCAGGTCCACCACCACGTTGGCCAGCACCACGAAGACCGCCGCGATCAGCACGGTCGCCATGATGGTCGGCAGGTCACCGGCGCGGACCGCGTCCACCGCCGTCCGGCCCATCCCGTTGAGCCCGAACGTCGTCTCGGTGATCACGGTGCCGCCCAACGCCCCGCCCACGTCCAGGCCGGCGATGGTCACCACCGGCGTGATCGCGGCGCGTAGCGCGTGCCGCCCGTAGACGGTCCGTTTGGCCAGGCCCTTGGCCCGCGCCGTGCGGACGAAGTCCTCGGACAGCGTCTCCAGCATCTGTGCCCGGGACAGCCGGGCGTAGATGGCGGAGAAGAGGAAGGCCAGCGCCAACCAGGCCAGCACCAGCCCACTGCTCCACCTGAGCGGATCGTCGAACAACGAGGTGTAGCTCGGCACCGGCAGCAGCCGCAGGTTGTAGACGAACACGATGAGCAGCACCGCGCCGACGAAGTAGAGCTGCAACGAGGCGCCGGTCAGTGAGAAGCCGATCGCCGCCCGGTCCAGCCAGCTTCCCCGGCGCAGCGCCGAGAGCATGCCGAGGCCGACGCCGAGCAGCAGCCACAGGACCGCCGCCGGGATGACGATGCTCAGCGTCACCGGCAGCACCCGGGCGATGGTGTCCGAGACCGCCTCGTTGGAGACGTACGACCAGCCGAGACAGGGCGCGTCGCACCGGCCGCCCTGGGCGCTGCCCAGGTCCCGGCCGGTGACGATGCCCTTCATGTAACCGGCGTACTGGCTGATCAGCGGGTCGCGCAGGCCCAACTCCTGGCGGACCCGCTCCAGCCGCTCCGGGTTGCAGTTCTTCGGGCACATGCCGGTCACCGGGTCACGCGGCAGCGCGAAGAACATCAGGAAGCTGAGCACGCTGACCGCGAAGAGCGTGAGCGCGGCGGACAGCAGCCGGCGGATGAGGAAACGCGTCATGGCCGGCCTCCTACCGGGACGACTTCGGGTCGAGCGCGTCGCGCAGCGCGTCGCCGAAGAGGTTGAAGGCGAACACGAGCGCGAAGATCGTGATGCCGGGGAAGAAGACGTACGCTGGGTCGGTCTGGAGGTAGTCGAGGCTGCGGTAGATCATCCGCCCGAAGCTCGGCGTCGCGTCCGTCAGCCCGACGCCGATGAACGACAGCGCCGCCTCGCTGGTGATGTACTGCGGGACCGCCAGCGAGAAGGCGACCAGGATCGGCGCCCAGACGTTCGGCAGCAACTGGCGGAACAGCATGTGCCCCAACCCGGCGCCGCTGGCGCGCGCCGCCTCCACGAACTCCCGCTCGCGCAGCGCGATGATCTGGCCCCGGACCAGCCGGGCCGTGCTGGTCCAGCCGAACAGCGCGAAGATCGCGATGAGCACCCCGATCTGGAAGTACGCCGGCACGGCCTCCCGCTGGCCGTAGAAGCGCAACGCCACGGTCGGCATCAGCGCCAGCGCGATGATCAGGAACGGCATGGCCAGCGTCAGGTCGGTGATCCAGTTGATCACCGAGTCGAGCCAGCCGCCCAGGTAGCCGGCCAGGGTGCCCAGGGTCACGCCGATCGCGGCGGTCAGCACGGCCGCGGCGAACGCGATGAACAGCGAGGTGCGCAGTCCGTGCACCATCCGGATGAAGATGTCGCGGCCGAGACCGGGCTCCAGCCCGAACCAGTGCTCGCCGGTGACGCCGCCGGCATAGCCCAGCGGCATGCCGTAGCCGTCGAGGCGGCTCTGGAACTGCTCCTTCGGCCCCACTCCGTACAGCGCCTCGATCAGCGGCACGGCCAGCGCGACAAGCACGAAGAAGACGAGCAGACCGCCGCTGACCAGGGCGGTGCGGTCGCGGCGCAGCCGCGCCAGGGCGAGCTGGCCCGGCGAGCGGCCGACGAACTCCTCGTCCCGCCGCTCACCGCCGTCGGCGGGCGTCTCGATCTCGGCGAGGGCCACTCCCTCGACCGGGGACAGACTCATTCCGTCACCTCCTGCGCGTCTGCGGCGTCGGCGACGCCGACCGCCACCGGGCCCGCCTCCGGGTGGTGGCAGGCGGTGAGTTGGGTGCCGCCGTCGCGGGTGGTCAGTGCGGGTGTCTCGGTGGCGCAGCGGTCGGTGGCTTTCCAGCAGCGGGTGCGGAAGCGGCAGCCCGATGGCGGGTTGAGGGGGGTGGGGACGTCGCCGGTGAGGCGGATGCGGCCGGCGGGGCCGAGGGTGGTGACGTCCGGGATGGCCGACAGCAGCGCCCGGGTGTAGGGGTGCTGCGGCCGGGTGTAGATGGCGTCCCGGTCACCGATCTCGACGATTCTGCCGAGGTACATGACCGCGACGCGGTGGCAGAAGTGACGGATCACGGCGAGGTCGTGGGCGATGAACACGAACGCCAGGTCCAGGTCGCGTTGCAGGCCGCGCAGCAGGTTGATGACCTGCGCCTGGATGGAGACGTCGAGGGCGGAGACCGGCTCGTCGGCGACGATCAGCTTCGGTTCCAGCGCGAGGGCGCGGGCGATACCGACGCGTTGACGTTGCCCGCCGGAGAACTCGTGCGGATACCTGTTGTAGTGCTCCGGGTTGAGCCCGACCAGCTCCAGCAACTCCTGCACCCGCCGCTTGACCCCGCCGGGCGGAGTGATCCCGTTGACCTGCAACGGCATCGCCACGATCCGCCCGACGGTGTGCCGCGGGTTCAACGACGCGTACGGGTCCTGGAAGATGATCTGCAAATCCTGCCGCAGGTCACGCAGATCCCGACGACCGGCGTGGGTGATGTCCCGACCGGCGAACGTGATCGACCCGCTGGTGGGCTCCAACAACCGCACCAACATCCGCCCCGTCGTGGTCTTCCCACACCCCGACTCCCCCACCAGACCGAGCGCCTCACCCGGCCGCACGTCGAAGTCCAGGCCGTCGACCGCCCGCACCGCCCCCCTGCCGCGCAGCCCGTCCCGCACCGGGAAATGCTTCGTCAGCCCGCGCACCGACAGCAGCGGCTCGGTCTCGGTGCTCATCGGGCCACCCCCACCTGGGCGATGTCCTGCTGATAGAGCCGGGTGCGCTCCTCGGCCGGCAGGTGGCAGGCCACCAGATGCCCCGCCTCCCCGGCCGCCCGGAGCGCGGGCACCTCGGTGCGAGAGCGGTCGCCGTTGACGTCGGCGTAGCGGCAGCGGGGATGGAACGCGCACCCCGACGGCAGATTGATCAACGACGGCGGGTTGCCGGGGATCGGCACCAGGTCCGCGTCGGCGTCGCCGTGCAGCGACGGCACGCTCGACAACAACCCCCAGGTGTACGGATGCTGCGGCGTCCGCAACACCTGCGCCACGCTGCCGTGCTCCACGGCCCGGCCGCCGTACATGACGAGGACGTCGTCGGCCACCTGGCTGACCACGCCCAGATCGTGCGTGATCAGGATGATGGCCGACCGGAACTCCTCCTGCAGATCGGCGAGGAGGTCCAGGATCTGCGCCTGCACGGTCACGTCCAACGCCGTGGTCGGCTCGTCGGCGATCAGCAGGTCGGGGTCGTTGACCAGCGCCATCGCGATCATCGCGCGCTGCCGCATCCCACCGGAGAACTCGTGCGGGTACTGCTCGAACCGCTTTGCCGGCTGCGGGATGCCGACCCGATCCAGCATGTCCACCGCCCGCGTGCGGGCCTCCCGCCGACCGGCCCGGGGATGGTGCACCCGGTACGCCTCGGCGATCTGCTTGCCCACCGAGTAGTACGGGTGCAGCGCCGACAGCGGATCCTGGAAGATCATCGCCATGTCCCGGCCGCGCAGTCGCCGCACCTCCTCATCGGGCAGGCCGACGAGCTGACGCCCGCCGACGGAGATCTCCCCGGTGACGGTCGCCCGCTTGGACGTGCTGTGCAGGCCCAGGACCGCCAACGACGTGACGCTCTTGCCGGAGCCGGACTCCCCCACGATGCCGAGCGTGCGACCCCGCTCCACGGCGAACGACACACCGTCCACGGCCTTGACCACGCCGTCCTCGGTGTCGAACCGCACCCGCAGGTCTCTGACCTGGAGATAGGGCGCGTCGCCGGCGCGTTGCTCCGGCACCTCCGGACGGTCCGGCTCCCCGGACGGCACCGCCTCCGACCTGCCCATTGACCGCCTCCCCTTCGGTGATGAAGAGAACCTACAGGAAACCTCTGGAGGCGAAAATAAGCTACATCGAGCGGCCTGTCAGCGGTCAGAGCGTAACGACTGGGTTTCCGACCTGAACAGCCCTCACCTGGACCTTCGTCAGTCGTGACTCACCGTGGTGATCTGCTCATCGCACGACAGGTGCGACGATATCCGTGGTGAAGGAGCGACGATCCCGGCCGACACGAGGTGGAGGTTTGCCATGACGGCGGCGGTGTTCGACCACGACGGCCCGTGGACCGAAGAGGAGTACCTCTCTCTCGGGGAGACGCAGCAACGCGTCGAACTCTTCGACTGGAGCCTCTACGTGACCCCTGGTCCCACCCCGCTGCATCAGAACATCTCCGGCGAACTTCGCGCCATGCTCCGCATGCCGGCGCGGGAAGCCGGGTTACGCGTGCTCGAAGCCGTGAACGTACGGCTGCGGCCGGGACGGATTCCCATTCCCGACCTGGTCATCACCAATGACATCGACCTACGCGTACCGGTGATAGAGGCCAGTGATGTGCGTCTGGTCTGCGAGGTCATCTCGCCGAGCAACGCGGCGACCGACAAGGTGCTCAAGATGCACTTCTATGCCGCGGCGCAGATCGAGTGGTACCTGCTGATCGAGCAGGACACGTTGACCATGCACCTCTACCGGCGCCAGGACGCGCACTATGTCGAGCACGCCGTCGCGAAGAGAGGCGACACGCTGGACTTGGTCCGACCCGTGCGTGCCGCGATCCGCCCGGAGGATCTGCTCGCCTGACGGATGTCGGTGTGTTCGCCTAGGGTCGGACGCATGGGATTCGATGCGGCGACCGCCGCCGTGCAGGCCGCCCTCGACGCGGGAGCCCGCTACGCCGACGCCCGGGTGATGCACCGCCGGTACGAGTCGATGTCGGCGCGCAACGGCGACATCGAGGAGCTGGCCCAGCACGAGAGCATCGGCCTGGGGGTGCGCGCGCTGGTCGGCTCCGGCTGGGGCTTCCACGCCGTACCCGAGCTGTCCGACGCCGCGGCCCGCGACGCCGGCCGGCGCGCCGCGGCGATCGCCGCCGCGAGCGCGCGGGTCCCCGGCCCGCCGGTCGACCTGGTGCCGGTGGAGGCGGCGGTGGCGAGCTGGGCCTCGGAGTGCGCGGTCGACCCGCTCGGGGTGCCGCTGTCCGACAAGGGCGACCTGCTGGTCGGCGCCACCGCCACGATGCGCGAGCACGGGGCCGACCTGGCCGAGGGGCTCTACCAGATCTGGGACACCACGAAATGGTTCGTCTCCAGCGAGGGCCACCGGATCGACCAGCACATCCGCGAGTGCGGCGGCGGCATCTCCGCCACCTCGATCGGCGACGGCGAGACGCAGCGTCGGTCCTACCCGAGCTACCGCGGGCAGTACGGCACCACCGGCTGGGAGCTGGTCACCGCGCTCGACCTGGCCGCGCACGCCGCCCGGGTCGCCGAGGAGTCCCGGGAGCTGCTCACCGCGCCGGAGTGCCCATCCGGCGAGACCGACCTGATCCTCGGCGGGGAGCAGCTCGCGTTGCAGATCCACGAGTCGGTCGGGCACGCCATCGAGCTGGACCGCATCCTCGGCTGGGAGGCGGCGTTCGCCGGCACGTCCTGGCTCGACCTGGCCCGGCTCGGCTCGCTGCGCTACGGCTCGGAGCTGATGAACGTGACGATCGACCCGACCATCCCGGGCGCGCTCGGCAGCTTCGGCTTCGACGACGAGGGGTCGCCCGCGGTCCGACGGGACGCGGTGCGCGAGGGGCGGTGGGTCGGGGTGCTCGCCGGCCGGGACTCGGCCGCCGTCGCCGGCCTGGACCACGGCGGCAGCGTACGCGCCGACGGCTGGGCCCGGCTGCCGATGGTGCGGATGACGAACGTGGGCCTGGAACCGGGCCCGCACACGCTCGACGAGATCATCGCGGCCACCGACGACGGGGTGCTGATGGACATCAACAGGTCCTGGTCGATCGACGACAAGCGGCTCAACTTCCAGTTCGGCTGCGAGGTCGGCTGGGAGGTGAAGAAGGGGCGCCGGGGCCGGATGCTGCGCAACCCGACCTACACCGGCATCGGGCCGGTCTTCTGGCGCTCGATGGACATGCTCTCCTCGGAGACGGTCGCCTGGGGCACGCCCAACTGCGGCAAGGGGCAGCCCGGCCAGGTCGGGCACACCGGCCATCCGGCCGCGCCGGCCCGCTTCCGCGGCGTGCGGGTGGGGGTGCGCGCATGAGCGAACGCACCGAGCGGAGCGAGGGCCGTGAGCGCATGCCCGGTCGGCACAGCATGAGCGAACGCACCGAGCGGAGCGAGGGCCGTGAGCGCATGCCCGGTCGGCGCGCCATGAGTGACGAGCGGGATCTCGCCGCCCGGGTGGTGGAGCTGGTCCGGCGCGCGGCCGGGCCGGGTGCCGAGGCCGAGGTGGTGGTGACCCGGTCCGATCTGGCGCTGACCCGGTTCGCCAACTCGTTCATCCACCAGAACGTGGCCGAGACCGGCACCGCCGTGCGGCTGCGGCTGCACGTCGACGGCCGGACCACCGCGGGCGGCGGCAACCGGGTGGACGCCGACGGGTTGACCGCGCTCGTCGAACGCACCCGGGCGGCGGCCCGCCTCGCGCCGCCCGACCCGGCCTGGCCGGGCCTCACCGCGCCGACGTCGACGCCGAGCGGCCCCGCCGTCGACGAGGCCACCGCGTTCGCGTCGCCCGACGAGCGGGCCGCCCGGGTCCGCGCGTTCGTGGACGCGGTCGACGGGCTGGAGGCGGCCGGTTACTGCCGCACCCTGTACCTGTCCGGCGCGTTCGCCAACTCGGCCGGGCACTCGGCGGTGGGCCGGTCCGCCGAGGCGGCGATGGACGGCATCGCCCGGGCCGGCGGCGCGGACGGGGTGGCCCGCCACTGCGCGGACCGCCTGGCCGACCTGGACGGCGGTGCGCTCGGCGCCCGCGCGGCGGCCAAGGCGCGGGCCGCGGCCGACCCGGTCGAGCTGCCGCCGGGGCACTACGAGGTGGTGCTCGAACCGGCCGCCGTGGCCGACCTGCTCCAGAACCTCGCCTGGTACGGCTTCAACGGCAAGCGGCATGCCGAACGCCAGTCCTTCGCCGAGCCGGGCACGGCCCAGTTCGACCCGGCGGTGACGCTGGTGGACGACCCGCTGCACGCCTCCACGCTGCCGTTCGACCTGGAGGGCACCTCCCGGCGGGCGCTCACCCTGGTGCGGGCCGGCACCACCGAGGCGGTGGCGCACGACCGGCGCAGCGGCGCCGGGGCGGGCACCGGGTCCACCGGGCACGGCATGGCCGGCGGGTCGACGTTCGGCCCGATCCCCAGCAATCTCCGCCTGCTGCCGGCGGACGCCGCCCCGGTGGCGACCGTCGACGGCCCGGCCGGTTCGGTGGGCGCGGGCGTGACCGGTGCGGTGGGCGACCCGGACACGGCGGCCCTGGTGGCCGGCGTACGGCGCGGGCTGCTGGTCAGCGACTTCTGGTACACGCGGGTGCTGGACCCCAAGCAGCTCGTGGTCACCGGCCTGACCCGCAACGGCGTCTGGCTGGTCGAGGACGGCGTACCGGTGCGGGCGGTGCGCGACTTCCGGTTCACCGAGTCCTATCCGCGTGCCTTGGGGCCGGGCCGGGTGCTCGGCCTGGGCCGGCGGCCGGTCCGGCAGCCGGCCCGGTCCGACGGGTCATGGTGGGAGGGCCCGGCGCTGCGACTGTCGTCGTGGCACTTCACCGGCGGTGCGTCCGGCTGAGCGACGCCACACAAATTGATCATGAGCCGGGTCTTTCCAACCAGCGGGACACACGGGACACTGCGTTGCGCGGCCGGGCCGTGAAGATCGGCGTAACGTGTGTCACTTAGCCGCGCCGGTTCACCGGCGTGGTCCCACGCGTGCGCAGGACGTGACAGTGACGTCAGGGAGATGACTCGAATGACAACTACGTCGGCCAGGGGGCCGAGGTCGCAGCCGCGGGGAGCGCGGGCACGTGCCGCCATCGCGGCGAAGACGTTGCGGACCGACCGATGGTGGCTCGCCCCACTGATCACCGTGGTCGGGCTCAGCGCCTGGGTCATCTACGCGACCGTCCGGGTCTTCATGCACAAGTGGTACTGGGTGGAGCAGTACCACTACCTGACCCCGTTCTACTCCCCCTGCGTCACCGAGCGGTGCGTCGAGGGCTCCTCACACTTCGGCAGCTTCCTGCCCGGCTGGTGGATCATCCCGGACGCGGCGCTGACCCTGCCGTTCCTGCTGCTGTTCCGGCTGACCTGCTACTACTACCGCAAGGCGTACTACCGGTCGTTCTGGCTGTCGCCGCCGGCCTGCGCCGTGCCGGACGGGCACCAGACGTACAGCGGCGAGACGCGGTTCCCGCTGCTCGGGCAGAACCTGCACCGCTACTTCTTCTACGCCGCCGCGATCATCTCGCTGATCAACACCTGGGACGCCGTCCTCGCCTTCCACTCCCCCGAGGGCTTCGGCTTCGGTCTGGGCAACATCATCCTGCTGGTCAACGTGGTGATGCTCTGGGCGTACACGATCTCCTGCCACTCCTGCCGGCACATCATCGGCGGCCGACTCAAGCACTTCTCCAAGCACCCGGTGCGGTACAAGGCGTGGACCGGTGTGTCCTGGTTGAACGTCCGGCACATGCAGCTCGCCTGGATCACGCTCGGCACCCTGGCGTTCACCGACTTCTACGTGATGGCGATCGCCGCCGGCTGGTTCAACGACCTGCGGTTCATCAACTGAGGGCCCCTGACATGACTGAAACGCGAATCGAACGACACCACTACGACGTCGTCGTGATCGGGGCCGGTGGCGCCGGCCTGCGCGCGGCGATCGAGGCCCGGTTGGCCGGCAAGAAGACCGCGATCATCTCGAAGTCGCTGTTCGGCAAGGCGCACACGGTGATGGCCGAGGGTGGCGCCGCGGCGGCCATGGGCAACGTGAACTCGCGGGACAACTGGCAGGTGCACTTCCGGGACACCATGCGCGGCGGCAAGTTCCTGAACAACTTCCGGATGGCCGAGCTGCACGCCAAGGAGTCGCCGCAGCGGATCTGGGAGCTGGAGACGTACGGTGCGCTCTTCGACCGCACCAAGGACGGCAAGATCTCGCAGCGCAACTTCGGTGGTCACGAGTACCCGCGCCTGGCGCACGTCGGCGACCGGACCGGCCTGGAGCTGATCCGCACGCTCCAGCAGAAGATCGTCTCCCTCCAGCAGGAGGACAAGCGCGAGTTCGGCAGCTACGACGCGCGGATCCGGGTGTTCTCCGAGACCACGATCACCGAGCTGCTGCTGGACGGCGACCGGGTGGCCGGCGCGTTCGGCTACTACCGGGAGTCCGGCGAGTTCATCCTCTTCGAGGCGCCCGCCGTGGTGCTGGCCACCGGCGGCGTCGGCCGGTCCTACAAGGTCACCTCGAACTCCTGGGAGTACACCGGGGACGGTCACGCGCTGGCGCTGCGCGCCGGGGCCACGCTGATCAACATGGAGTTCCTCCAGTTCCACCCGACCGGCATGGTCTGGCCGCCCTCGGTGAAGGGCATCCTGGTCACCGAGTCGGTGCGGGGCGACGGCGGCGTGCTGAAGAACTCCGAGGGCAAGCGGTTCATGTTCGACTACGTCCCGGACGTCTTCCGCAAGCAGTACGCGGAGACGGAGGACGAGGCGGACCGCTGGTACACCGACCCGGACAACAACCGGCGTCCGCCGGAGCTGCTGCCCCGCGACGAGGTCGCCCGCGCGATCAACAGCGAGGTCAAGGCCGGTCGGGGTACGCCGGCCGGCGGCGTCTACCTGGACATCGCCTCCCGCAAGTCGGCGGAGGAGATCCAGCGCCGACTGCCGTCGATGTACCACCAGTTCAAGGAGCTGGCCGACGTCGACATCACGAAGGAGCCGATGGAGGTCGGCCCGACCTGTCACTACGTGATGGGTGGCGTGGAGGTGGACCCGGATTCCGGCGCGGCGGCCGGCACGGTGCGTGGACTCTTCGCCGCCGGTGAGGTCTCCGGCGGCATGCACGGCTCCAACCGGCTCGGCGGCAACTCCCTGTCCGACCTGCTGGTCTTCGGCAAGCGGGCGGGCGGACACGCCGCGACGTACGCCGACCAGCTCACCGCCCGCCCGGCGGTGTCGGTGGCGGCGGTGGAGGCCGCGGTGGAGACGGCGCTGGCGCCGTTGCAGCGCGACACCGGGGAGAGCCCCTACCAGCTCCAGCAGGATCTCCAGGTGGTGATGGGCGACCTGGTCGGCATCATCCGGCGGGAGGGTGAGCTGGCCGACGCGCTCGGCCGGCTGGCCGAGCTGCGGGAGCGGGTGGCGAAGGTGAGCGCGGTCGGCGGCCGGCGCTACAACCCGGGCTGGCACCTCGCGCTCGACCTGCGCAACATGCTCGTGGTCTCGGAGTGCACCGCGAAGGCGGCGCTGGAGCGGCAGGAGTCGCGCGGCGGGCACACCCGGGAGGACTATCCGGCGATGGACCCGAAGTGGCGGCGGGTCAACCTGGTCTGCTCGCTCGACGGCGACGCGGTCCGGCTGACCCACAAGCCGCTGCCGACGATGCGGCCGGAGCTGATCGGGCTGTTCGACCGGGCCGAGCTGTCGAAATACCTGACCGACGAGGAGCTCGCCGAGTTCGACGCCCGCACCGAGGAGGAGCGCTGATGGGAAGCAAGCGACAGTTCCGCATCTGGCGGGGTGACGAGACCGGCGGCGACCTCCAGGACTACGCGGTCGAGGTGAACGAGGGCGAGGTCGTCCTCGACGTCATCCACCGGCTCCAGGCCACCGAGGCGCCGGACCTGGCGTGCCGGTGGAACTGCAAGGCCGGCAAGTGCGGCTCCTGCTCGATGGAGATCAACGGCAAGCCGCGGCTGGGCTGCATGACGCGGATGTCGACGTTCGAGGAGACGGAGACCGTCACGGTCACGCCGCTGCGGACCTTCCCGGTGATCCGGGACCTGGTCACCGACGTGTCCTTCAACTACGAGAAGGCGCGGGAGACCCCGGCGTTCGCGCCGCCGGCCGACGTGGCGCCCGGTGACTACCGGATGCAGCAGGTCGACGTCGAGCGCTCGCAGGAGTTCCGCAAGTGCATCGAGTGCTTCCTGTGCCAGAACGTCTGCCACGTGATCCGCGACCATGACGAGAACAAGCCGGCGTTCTCCGGTCCCCGGTTCTTCATCCGGGCCTCCGAGCTGGACATGCACCCGCTCGACACGCGTACCGACCGCAAGGAGTACGCGCAGTCCGAGATGGGGCTCGGGTTCTGCAACATCACGAAGTGCTGCACCGAGGTCTGTCCCGAGCACATCAAGATCACCGACAACGGGATCATCCCCATGAAGGAACGGGTCGTCGACCGCAGGTACGATCCCCTTGTGTGGCTCGGTAACAAGATCTTCCGGAGGGGTCAGGTGCCTCAGACCAGCGCGACCAGCGGGCATTCCAGCGGTGCGGTGACCACCGGCGCGGCTCACCGTGGGGTGCACTCGCACGCCGGCGGTTCGCACGACAGCGGTGCCGAACGCCAGGCCCAGCAGGGCGTCAACTGGCAGCGCGAGGTGCCGCACCCGACCGCTCCGGCGGTGGACGCCAACGGCAAGCTGCCGCTGACCGAGCTGACCTTCGACCGGGCCGCCGCGCCGTCGCCGTTCGGCGACGACGTGGAGTTCCCGCTGCCGGCGGAGCACCTCAACTTCGCCCACCCGCAGCAGGACGAGCCGAAGCACTGACAAGCGGCGCGACGATGACGGGGGCCAGCGGCACAAGCCGCCGGCCCCCGTCCCGTTTCCGCCCGGCTGTCCGGTTCGGCGGGTCTGATCCTGCCGGCGGCGGACGCGGCTCAGGACCTGGCGAGCAGCGGACGCAGCGCGGGCACGATCGGCACGTCGGCCGGCAGCCATTCGACGGTGTCCAGCTCGGTCGCGGAGAGCCAGCGCAGCTCGGCGTGTTCCAGCGCGGTCGGCTGGTCGCCGTGCAGCAGGCGGGCCGCGTAGACCCGCAGGACGGACCGGCCGTGTGCCATCCGGACGTCCCGTCCGACCCGGGTGCCGACCGCGACCCGGACGCCCAACTCCTCGGCGCACTCCCGGGTCAGCGCGTCGACCTCGGTCTCCCCCGGCTCGACCTTGCCGCCGGGGAACTCCCACCGCCCCGCCACCTCGGGCGGCGCGGCGCGCTCGCAGGCGAGGACCCGGCCGGCCACGATGATCGCCGCTCCGACGACCACCCTCGGCTCCCGCCGGTCGGCCTGCCCATTTCCGCTAACCCGTTCGGTCCGCACGGACCACCAGCGTGCCAGATCAATCGGCGGTTTGGGTAGCTGAGTCGGCCATCAGGCCAGCAGAACACGGAAGTGTGGGCGTGGACACACCATCTGTGCGACGACAGACTAGAGGGCGTCGACTGGGACACGGGATGGCGACGATTTGGCCACAAGCCGGCAACGACGCCTGGGAGGTGCGGTGATGCGCGTGCTGTTCAGCAGCCGGGCGAAGCACGACTACCTCAGCGACGCGCTCGCCCTGCTGCCCGGGTGGATGCGCGAGGGCGAGCAGCTCAGTCGCATGCTCGCCCTGGACGACACCCAGCACGCCGCGCTCACCGAGCGGGTGGCGGTGGTCGCCGACGCGCTGCGACTGCGCCCCGAGATCAGTCGCCAGGCCGGGCGGACCCGGATCAGGCTGGGGCACGACGACGGCGAGCCGCTCACCGAGGGTGAGGTGCTGCTCGCAGCCCGCATCGAGGACGCGGTTCGGGCGGTCACCGCGCCCTGAACACTGGCGCGCCTGCCCTACCGTCGAGGGCATGTCTGGTCCGACGTACGACCGCAAGGAACAGTTCCAGCAGATCCAGAGCGGGCTGCTGCCCGGGGAGCAGATCATCGCCGTCTACGACGCGATCGGCACCGGCACCGGCTTCATCGGACTGACCGACCGGCGGGTGATTGTCCAGGACCGCTCGTTCGTCGGCAAGCGGTACGCCATCACAAGCATCCCGTACTCGAAGATCACCAGCGTGAGCGTGGTGAGCAACAAATCCTGGGGTGGCTCGTTCTTCTCCACCGGGGCGATCGCCGTGCACGTCGGCACGCACACCTACGAGGTGGAGTTCCGGGGCGCGGAGAAGAGCCACCACGTGCACAACGTCATCCTGCACCACATCTCCTGAGCGGCCTGGCACAATCGCCGCCATGCGGGGGCTGACGGCACGCTGGCGCACCTGGCACGACGGGCACCGGCGGGCCGTACGCCTGGTCCGCCGGCTGCTGCTGGTCGCCGCCGCCGGTGCGGTGCTGTTGGCGGTGGCGACGGCGGCCAGCGTGGCCTGGGTCCGCGGCGACGCCGAGGGGCACGTGTTCACCGTCGCCGACGTGCCGGACGCACCGGTGGCGCTGGTGCTCGGCGCCAAGGTCGAGCCGGACGGCGCGCCGTCGCCGTTCCTGGCCGCCCGACTGGAGATCGCCAGGCAGTTGTACGCGGCCAGCAAGGTCAAGGTGGTCCTGGTCTCCGGCGACCACATGGACTGGGACTACGACGAGCCGGACGCGATGCGACGCTGGCTGGTCGATCGGGGTGTGCCCGCGGAGAAGGTGGTGCTCGACCACGCCGGCTTCGACACCTACGACTCGTGCGTCCGGGCCCGGCGGATCTTCGGCGTGCGCCGGGCCATCGTGGTCACCCAGTCGTTCCACCTGCCCCGCGCGGTGGCGCTCTGCCGGCACGTCGGGGTGACGGCCGACGGCGTGGGCGACGACACCGCCCGCCGGTACGCGCAGCAGTGGCGGATCAGCAGCGCCCGGGAGTACGGCGCCAGCGTGAAGGCCGCGGTGGACGTGCTCTCCGGCCGGGACCCGGTGCACCTCGGCCGGCACGAGACCGGAGTGGACGACGCGCTCCGGGCCGGCTGAGGGCGGTAATCCGGTTGTGGTGCCGGGACGACCACTGGTCTGCTGACGCAATGTCCGTCTTCGATGATCCCGGCCACTTCGGACGGCTCTGGGCCGCCACCTACGACGGCCCCGGCAACCCGGATCCTGCCCCGGCCGTCGACTTCCTCGCTCCGCTCGCCGAGGGCGGCCCGGTGCTCGAACTCGCCATCGGCACCGGCCGGGTGGCCCTGCCGCTGGCCGCGCGCGGCCTCGCCGTGGAGGGCGTCGAGGCGTCCCCGGAGATGGTCGCGCAGCTGCGCGCCAAGCCGGGCGGCGAGCACCTGCCGGTCACCATCGGCGACATGGCGGACGTCCCGGTGTCCGGGCCGTACCGTCTGGTGTTCCTGGTCTTCAACACGCTGTTCAACCTGGTCGACGCGGAGCGTCAGGCGGCGTGCTTCCGCAACGTCGCGCGGGTGCTGGCGCCCGGCGGCGCGTTCGTCATCGAGACGTTCGTGCCCGACCCGGCCGGCTTCGACCGGGACGAGCAGGTTCAGGTCCGGGACGTGACCGAGGACTCGGCCACCATCCGGATGCACCGTTACGACCGCGCGGCGCAGACGTTCGTGCGGCAGACCATCACGTTCGACGCCGATGGCGTGCACCTGAGCCCGTTCGCCATGCGCTACGCCTGGCCGGAGCAGATCGACGAGATGGCGGAGCGGGCCGGGCTCCACCTGGCCGAGCGGTACGCCGACTGGGACCGGACGCCGTTCGACGCGGACAGCCGTACGCACATCTCCGTCTACCGGCTCGGGTAGCGGACGCGTCGAGGGTCGGGACGCTGGTCCCGGCCCTCGGCCGGCCCGGTTAGGCTGACCCGCCGGGAGGGCCGATGACAGTGACCGTCGTCGCGATGGACGACTCGCACGCCGACGCCGTGCTGGAGACCTACCGCCTCGGTATCGCCGAGGGCGACGCCACGTTCGAGACCGAGCCGCCGGAGTGGCCCCGGTTCACCGCCGGCCGGCTGCCCGGCCACCGGTGGGTGGCGCTCGACGCGGCCGGACGGCTGCTCGGCTGGGTGGCCTGCTCGGCGGTCTCCGACCGCTGCGTCTACGCCGGGGTGGTCGAGCACTCCGTCTACGTGCATCCCGAGGCGCGGGGCCGCGGCGTCGGCCGGCTGCTGCTGGACGCGCTGATCGACTCCACCGAGGCGGCCGGCGTCTGGACCATCCAGTCCGGCGTGTTCCCGGAGAACACCGCCAGCCTGGCGCTGCACGCGGCCCGCGGCTTCCGGGTGGTCGGGACCCGGGAGCGGATCGGCCGACACCACGGCGTCTGGCGGGACGTCACGCTCATCGAACGCCGCAGCCCCCGGATCCGCTGACTCGCGGACCGGGGGCGGGCGCCGCAGCTAGCGGGACTCGCGGTTGAACAGCCGCCTGGACCAGAGGTACCCACCGAGCGCGACGACGGCGCACCAGCCGAGCGCGATCCAGCCGTCGGCGCCGATCGGCGTGCCCATCAGCAGGCCGCGCAGGCTCTCGATGATCGGGGTGAACGGCTGGTACTCGGCGAACCAGCGCAGGCCGGCCGGCATCGAGTCGGTGGGCACGAACCCGCTGCCGAGGAACGGCAGCAGGATCAGCGGCATCGGCAGGTTGCTCGCGGTCTCCACGCTCTCGCTGACCTGGCCGAGCGCGACCGCCAGCCAGACCAGCGCGAACGTCACCGCCGCGAGCAGGCCGACCGCGCCCAGCCAGCCGACCGGCCCGGCGGTGGGACGGAAGCCGACCAGCAGCGCCACGCCGATCACCACGGCCAGGCTGAACGCCGCCTGGATCATGCTGCCGAGGACGTGTCCGGTCAGCACCGAGACGCGGGCGATGTGCATGGTGCGAAACCGGGCGATGATGCCCTCGGTCAGGTCCATCGCGATCGAGATGGCGGTCCCCTGGACCGTGGCCGCCACCGTCATCAGGATGATCGCCGGCGCCACGTAGTTGGCGTACGCGGCCCGGGTCCCCGCACCGGCCGCGCCGCCGCCGGCCGTCGACCCCCCGGCGCCGCTCCCGAGCCCGGCGCCCAGCGTGCCGCCGAACACGTAGACGAAGAGCAGCAGGAAGACCACGGGCATCCCGATGAGCATCACGGTCATCGACGGGTAGCGCAGCATGCGCCGGAGGTTGCGGCGCAGCATCGTCACCGAGTCGCGCAGCGGGTGGAACCGGAGGTCGGCGTGGGTGGAGACGCTCATCGCGTGGTCACCTTCCCGTCGGTGGGCTGGCCGGTGCGGGTGTCGGTGGGTCCGCCGGTCAGGGTGAGGAAGACGTCGTCGAGGTCGGGGGTGTGCACGGACAACTCGTCGACCTCGACGCCACCGTCGTCGAGCCGGCCGATAAGCGACCGCAGCGACCGCAGGCTGCCGTCGCCGGGCACCCGCAGGGTGAGCGCGTCGGCGTCGCGGGTGGCCCGGTCGAGCACGCGTACCGCCGCGTCGAGGCCCGCCGGATCGGCGAACCGCAGCCGGACGTGCCCGCCCGGAATGCGGCGCTTCAACTCCTCGGGCGTGCCCTCGGCGACCACCCGGCCGTGGTCGAGCACCGCGATCCGGTCGGCCAACTCGTCCGCCTCCGCCAGGTACTGGGTGGTCAGGAAGATGGTCACGCCGCCGGCCACCAGCTCGCGGACGATCTGCCACACGTCCCGGCGGCTGCGCGGGTCGAGCCCGGTGGTCGGCTCGTCCAGGAAGATCACCCGGGGGTCGCCGACAAGCGTCATCGCCAGGTCGAGTCGTCGCAGCATGCCCCCGGAGTAGGTCGACGCCGGCTTCCCGGCCGCCCCGGTCAGGTCGAACCGTTCGAGCAGCCGGGCGGCCCGCCGCCGGCCCTCGTGGCGGGCGAGGTGGTGCAGGTCCGCCATCAACCGCAGGTTCTCCTCGCCGGTGAGCAACTTGTCCACCGCGGAGAACTGACCGGTGACACCGATCGCGGCGCGTACCGCGTCCGGCTCGCGGGCGAGGTCGTGCCCGGCGACCCGGACCTCACCGGCGTCGGCGGCGAGCAGCGTGGACAGGATCCGCACGGTGGTGGTCTTCCCGGCGCCGTTCGCGCCGAGCAGCGAGAAGACCGTGCCTTCGGGTACGCGCAGGTCGACGCCGTCGAGCACGACATGCTCGCCGAACGACTTCCGGAGCCCGGTCACGGCGATCTGGTGTGTGGTCACGATGTCCTCCCGTCAGGACCGGTGGATGGTGATGTCGCCGTAGGAGGTCCGGCCGCGTACCTCGACGGTTTCCTCGGTGCCGCCGGGCCGCGCGGTGCTCTCCAGGTGGTTGTGCACCTGACCGAAGCCGGTGTTGACCTCCAGCCACGCGGCGGTGCCCGCCGCGACGCCGATGTCCAGGTCGCCCATGGCGGTGCCCAGCACCACCGAGCCGCGCGTCACCTCGGCGACCCGGATGCCGCCGTTGGAGGTCTTCGCGTCGACGCCGGCGCCGGCGTGCGCCACCTCGATGGCGCCGTTGGCATTACGCACCCGCACGTCACCGGTGGCCGCGTCGACCGTGGTGTCGCCGTTGGAGTTCTTCACCGCCACGGCGCCCTGGACGCTGCCGACCCGCACCGTGCCGGAGCCGGTGGAGATCTCCGCGTCGCCGGTGACGTCGCCGACGGTGACGTGCCCGACACCGGTGTGCAGGCGCAACGGCCCGGTCCGCTCCAACCGGACGTTGCCGGTGGTCTTCACCCGGGTCTCGCCGAGCCGGCCGGTGGCGTGCACGTCGCCCAGCAGCAGGTGCGCGGCGAGCCGGGAGTCGCTGGGCAGTTCGATGGAGACGTCCACCGACCTGCTCTTCTTCGAGAAGTCGAAGGTGCGCTTCGGGCCGGTCACGTGGAGCGTGCCGTCGGTGAACTCGACGCGTACCTGGGCGGCGGCCTGGACGTCGGACTCGTCGTCGCCGTTGCTCGGGCGGACCTCCACCACGGTGTCGGCGCGGTCGCCGGCGGCCACCCGCAGGGCGGCGACGCCGAGTTCCATCGTGACGGAGATCGATTCGGGTGTGTCGAAAACAGGCATGGTTGTCCCCACATCCTGGGTCGGTGAGTCGTCCCCGCAGGTCAGGGGGACGTGAGAGGAAAAGCCGGGTGGAGCGGTGCGGTCAGTGCACCCAGCCGGTGAAACGCTGCTGGGACCGATTCCCGCCGACGCGTGGCTCGGGGCGCGGCTCCCGGTCGCTTCTGGGTAGGCCGGCGGCGGCGGCCCGGACCAGCCAGGCGTTGACCGAGCGCCCCTCGGCGGCGGCGGCCTCCTCGACCGCGGCCTTGAGCTGCTCCGGCATGCGTACGTTGATCCGGGCAACGGGGCCGTCCTCGTTGATCGGCAGGTCGATGTCCGGTGCCGCGCCCTGGTCGGACGCCGCAGGGAGCGGCTCGGCCGGCGGTGGGGTCACCACGAAGTCCGGGTCCCGGCCGCGCAGCCGCACCTCCACCGAGCCGGGGGCGAGTTCCCGGGTGATCTCGTCGGCGGCGGCCGACAGCGCGTCCAGCAGCGTCATCCGGATCGCCGACTCCAGTGGCCCGGTCAGGCGCTCGACCAGCGCACGCGACTCTTCACCGCCGGCTTCGGCGAGCGTGGCGAACTCCCGCCCGAGGTTGCTCACATACGAGGTCAAGTCCATGGCACTACTGTGGCACAGCAATGGCACCACCGCAAGCCTCAATGATGCCACTATGGCACGCGCTCTGAGTTGATTCCTGCATCAACCCTGCTCAACAGCCGTCATGAGCTTGGCATCACCGTGATGCCACACCACCTTTTTCTGTCGTCGCCAGCACCCGATGCGTGCTCTTGATCTCTCGCAGAGCACCGCCGACAGGGTCGCCCGAAGGATGCGCCGACCAGACCTGTTACTCGGCACTACCGTGTGGCCATGACTGCGGTGCCCGAGTGGATGCGGCCACCTCGCCCCGAGGGCTGGCACGCCGAGGAGCTGGACCAGCTCGCCGACGCCCCGCGTCACACCGAACTCATCGACGGAGCACTCGTCCTGAGGACTTCTCCCCAGCGGGTCTGGCACGCTCGGATGGTCACCGCACTGGTGATCGCCCTGACCGAGCAGGCTCCGGCAGGCGTCGAGGTCGATCGGGAGATCACGATTCGACTCGACCGATGGAACCGCCCCGAGCCCGATCTTCTCGTCACAACGGCGCCCTACGACCCGTCCCGCACCTTCCACACACCCGAAGAGACGCTACTGGTGGTCGAGGTGGTCTCGCCCGAGTCGGCGCACCGGGACCGCAACGTCAAGCTGCGCAAGCACGCGGAAGCGGGGATCGCGAACTACTGGCGCATCAAGGACGAGGACGGCTCCCCAGTGGTCTACACGTACGAGATCGACGGCCCCACGCGGTCGTACGCGCCGACCGGAATCCATCGGGACGAGTTGCGCACCTCGATGCCGTTCCCGATCAAGATCGACCTGACCGGGTTGGTGCCCGGCCGCAGGAGCTGACCCGATCCCCGCCAGGCGGTTTTACTCCGCCCCTCAGCTTGGCGTTGAGGGCCGTGCCAAGGCGACCGCGAGGTAGGCGTTGCGGCGCGCGATGAGGCGTCGCAGGTACGGCCGCAGGATGAAGCGGGCCACCAGCCGACCGAGCGGGCCCATCGGTGCCGAGAAGTCGATGACGTCGCGCATGACGGTCGCCGCGCGGTCAGCAGGGTTCGGGGTGAACGTGTGCTCGTGGCGCCATCGGCGGAACGGGCCGCTGACCTGCTCGTCGGTGAAGCCGTACGGTCGTCGGTAGTCGGTGATCCGGACCGTCATCCGCCACGGCAGGCCGAAGTGCCGGGCTTCCCATGTCACGGTGTCTCCGGCCGCCAGCCGGCCGGTCGTCACACCACCGACCGCCCGTTCGGCGCTGTTCCCCATGGAATCGGTGTGCGTGTCGACGTCGAGGCAGGCGTCGAAGACGGCTTCCGGGGCTGCCTGGACGTCCGTGGCCAGCTCGATGCGCGGCACACCGCCAACGGTAGACCCAGCGTTTGACGCAGCGACAGTGCGATGCCTCTCGCCCCGTCGCACGGTCAGCCGTCGAACCGGCACCCGCAGCGCCGGAAGATCACTTCGTCTCGCCTGAGCAGCAGGAACAGCCAGGTTCGCACGCGCAGGTGTCGGCGCTGTCACGCTGACTGGCACGTGGAGCCGAGCCGTTGACCGGCATCGCACAGCAGGCGTCCCCGCGCCACGCCGCTCGCCCCTCCTTGACCGCCACCACGGCGATGACGAGCGCGGCGAGCGGATCGGCCCAGGACCAGCCGAACAGGCTGTTGAGACCCAGGCCGACGAGCAGCACGGCGGACAGATAGGTGCAGAGCAGGGTCTGCTTGGAATCGGCCACCGCTGATCGGGAGCCCAACTCGCGCCCGGCCCGTCGTTGCGCGTAGGACAGCACCGGCATGATCAACAGGGACAGGGCAGCCAGGACCAGGCCGACGGTGGAGTGTTCGGCCTCTCCGCCGCCGGCCAGCGCTCGCACCGACTCCACGGTGACGTACGCGGCCAGCGCGAAGAACGACACCGCGATGATCCGCAGTGCGGCCTTCTCCCGCGCCTCCGGGTCGCGGCCGGCGAACTGCCACGCCACCGCCGCCGCCGAGGAAACCTCGATCACCGAATCCAGACCGAAGCCGATCAGGGCGGTGGAGGAGGCAGCAGCACCGGCCGTGATCGCCACCACCGCCTCGATCACGTTGTAGGTGATCGTTGCCGCCACCAGGAACCGCACCCGTCGCGCGAGCACCGCACGACGGACCGCGCCGTTACCGGACTGAACCTGTAGCAGAGGGGCGGACATCAACAGCAACCCTTCTCGTCGGCGTCCGCGCACATCGTCGGGTCGACCGTCAGCACCAGGTTCAGCAGGTCGCCGAGAGCATGCGCCAGCCGTGCGTCGGTCAGCTCATAGCGGGTCCGCCGCCCCTCGGGCACCGCCACGACCAGACCACAGCCGCGCAGGCAGGCAAGGTGGTTGGACAGGTTCTGGCGAGTCGTCCCGAGCAGGTCGGCCAGCTCCGCCGGATAGCCCGGGGCGTCCCGCAGCGCCAGGAGCAGCCGCGCTCGGATGGGATCGGACAACGCGTGGCCGAACCGGGCCAGCACATGCCCGTGCGTCAGGATCTCCACCCGACGACAGTACAGCGATTGCTGAATTCAGCGCCAGTCGTACCGAACCCGCCATCCCGGCGGGCCGGGTCAGACATTGAAGCGGAACCAGGAGGCGCGATCGGCTGGCCGGCAGGGACGGTTCCAGGTACGGCGTGTCGGTCGGTTTGACCAAGTGAGCTGTGGGCGTGCCTCCACCAGGATCATCGCAGCGGGGAGGCACGCCCACTGACGGGCCGACTGGCAAGGGAGCCATCACGATCACCGCCTAGTTGCCACAATTCCGTAGTTGCCAGAGTTTGGCAATAAGGCATACTGGCGGGACGATCTCGATCACGCGGGAGGGTTCCGTTGGCCGTCTACACACTTCCTGACATGCCCTACGACTACGGGGCACTCGAACCCGCCATGAGCGGTCAGATCCTGGAGCTGCACCACAGCAAGCACCACGCCGCCTACGTCAAGGGCAGCAACGACACCCTCGACCAGCTCGCCGAGGCCCGCGACAAGGGCGACTACACCACGCTGGTCGGCCTGGAGAAGACCCTCGCGTTCAACCTCTCCGGCCACGTCCTGCACTCGATCTTCTGGAACAACCTCTCGCCTGAGGGCGGCGACCGCCCCGACGGCGAACTGTCCGCCGCCATCGACGAGCACTTCGGCTCCTTCGACGCCTTCGCCGCTCAGCTCTCCAACGCCACCAAGAGCGTGCAGGGCTCCGGCTGGGGCATCCTGGCCTGGGAGCCGCTGTCCCAGCGCCTCATCGTGGAACAGGTCTACGACCATCACGGCAACGTCGGTCAGGGCTCCACCCCGATCCTGGTCTTCGACGCCTGGGAACACGCCTACTACCTGCAATACAAGAACGTCCGACCCGACTACGTCGACCGGCTGTGGAACCTCGTCAACTGGGGCGACGTCACCCGGCGCTTCGACGCCGCCCGCGCCGCCGGCAACCCGATCCTCGTCGCACCGTGACCACAGCCGACCCCGCGTCGGCCTTCACCGCTGCGCAACGCGCCGCCGGGGTCATCGCCGCCAAGCACCGCGGCGACCTCGGCGGCGCCGAGCAACTGCTCGCAGCCTTCCCCGACGAGGCTGCCCGCACACGCGGCTTCATGCTCCTGGCCGAACTCGCCCTCACCCTCGTCCGCACCCAAACCGGCCAGACCATGGACGACCTCGTCCAGGAACTCACCCTGCACATTGCCGCCGCCAGCGAGCCCCCGGTCAGCACCTAGACGCCCACCCGACAGGCCGCCGGTCGGTGGCGACGGGCGAGGGTGAGCGCTGCCGCCAGGACGTAGTCGTCGTACGTAACCCGCTTCGGTGACATGTCACGGCCACCGAATCCGAGGTGTGGAAGGGAGCGACCGAGCCCGTGATCGACCGTGCCATGCAGGTCTCACGGATCAGAGGAATGACCGAGACCCGGCCGGGCGTGGGCGTCTTCGTCGCCGAACAGGCCGAGGCAGATTCGCGCCCGACGATGCCCCAGGGCGAGGCGCACCCACCCGTGAACCGCGATACAAGCGGGCGAAAGCCCACCTACAGCCCGATGGCCCGAACCCGCTGCCCGCAAAGCTTGACGATGTCATCGACATCGGATGTCAGGATCGCCACCGGCGCGGGTAGGCGGAGCGCCACCTCGGCGACCATGGCATCGATGGCGTACCTGTGCCCATGGAGCCCCGCCGCCTCCAACAGCCCCGCACTGCGGCGGGCGCTTTCCACCGTCACCGCCTCCACCCGGATTCGGGACAGCAGCCAGGTCAGCCGCGCGACGTCCACGCCGGAGTGGGAGACCTCGATGATCGTGGCGGCCGACATGGCAAGATCGGCCCCGTCACGCTCCGCCTGCTCCAGCAGTCGCATCACCTTGCGGTCCCGTTCGATCCACATTGCGAAGCCTTGCGAGTCGAGCACCAGCGACTCAAGGCTCACGCCGCACGTCCGATCTCCTCGGCCCCGTGCAGGAGCGCCCGAGCCTCGGCCATCTCCTCGTCAGTGAACGTCCCGAATTCGCCCTGGTAGTGATCCAACTCCTCGCGGAGAAGTCGGCGCCGCTCGGCCCGCTCGGCCAGCTCGGTGAGGTAGCCGGAGACGTTGTCGGTGTGCGACTTCATGCTCTCCAGCAACTCCGCCGGGAGCGTGATCGTGACCTTCTTCGTCTTCGCCACCCTGCGACCATACCATGGTGTTACCGCAACTGAGCGAGCCCGGCGGGCCTGCCCCGGGCAGGCCGACGTCAGACGTTGAAGCGGAACTCCACCACGTCGCCGTCCTGCATGACGTACTCCTTGCCCTCGATCCGGACCTTGCCGGCGGCCTTCGCCGCCGCCATCGATCCGGCCGCGACCAGGTCGGCGTAGGAGACCACCTCGGCCTTGATGAAGCCGCGCTGGAAGTCGCTGTGGATCACCCCGGCGGCCTCCGGCGCGGTCGCCCCGATCGGGACGGTCCAGGCCCGCGCCTCCTTGGGGCCGGCCGTGAGGTACGTCTGGAGCCCCAGCGTCCGGAAGCCCACCCGGACCAACTGGTCCAGGCCCGGCTCGGACTGACCGATCGACTCCAGCAGCTCGCGGGCCTCGTCCTCGGGCAGGTCCACCAGCTCGGACTCGATCTTCGCGTCCATGAAGACCGCCTCGGCGGGCGCGACCAGGGCGCGCAACTCGTCGAGGAACGCGGCGTTGCCCAGCTCGGCCTCGTCGACGTTGAAGACGTAGATGAACGGCTTGGTGGTGAGCAGGTGCAGCTCACGCAGGTGCTCCAGCTCGACCTTCGCGGCGGCGGCGCCCGCGTACAGCGTGACGCCGTTGTCGAGCACCTCGACTGCCTTCTTGGCGGCCTCGACGGCGGCGGCCCGGTCCTTGCGGAGCTTGGCCTCCTTCTCCAGCCGCGGCAGCGCCTTCTCCAGCGTCTGGATGTCGGCCAGGATCAGCTCGGTGTTGATCGTCTCGATGTCGTCGGCGGGCGAGACCTTGCCGTCGACGTGCACCACGTTCGGGTCGGAGAAGGCGCGCACCACCTGGCAGATCGCCGAGGCGTCGCGGATGTTGGCCAGGAACGCGTTGCCCCGGCCCTGCCCCTTCGAGGCGCCCCGGACCAGGCCGGCGATGTCGACGAACGAGACCGGCGCGGGCAGCACCTTTTGCGAGGAGAAGATCTCGGCCAGCCTGCCCAGGCGCTCGTCGGGAAGCCCGACCACGCCGACGTTCGGCTCGATGGTGGCGAACGGGTAGTTCGCGGCGAGCACGTCGTTCTTGGTCAGCGCGTTGAACAGGGTGCTCTTGCCCACGTTGGGCAGGCCGACGATGCCGATGGTGAGACTCACGACGAGCCAGCTTACGCGGTCTGCCGGCCGTCCGGCCGGGCGGGCAGCAGGCGGGGCTCGATCCGGGTCTCCCGCACCGTGCCGTCGTCGGCCCGCACCAGCTCGTACGCGGCCACGTCCGGCCGGTCCGCCACCGCCTCGACCAGCCGGGTCCCCCGGTAGATCAGCCCGACGCCGTCGTCGGTGCAGTGGCTGGTCGGCAGCGTCCCGTCGGCGACCAGCCGGTGCATCAGCGGCCGGCGCTGCTCCTCGCTGTCGTAGTGCACGCCGTTGCCGTACGGGAGCCAGCCCAGCCCGTCGGTGAACGGACGCAGCTCCGGGCCGTAGCTGTCGGTGGCGCCACCGGTGTGCCAGCAGATCGAGCCGGCGGAGACGCCGCCGAGCACCACGCCGGCCTGCCAGCACTCGTGCAGGATCTCCGGCAGGCCGTGCACCCGCCACACCGCGCACAGGTTGGCGACGCTGCCGCCGCCGACCCAGATGACGTCCTGCGCCAGCAGGTGGGCGCGGATGTCGTCGACGTTGGGCATGGGGTACAGCGCCAGGTGGGACGCGCGGAACCGGGTGTCGGCGAACGCGCCGTAGAACACGGTGAGGCCGGTCGGCTGGTCGCCGACGGCCTGGCCGAGATAGCAGACCCGGGGCGCGTCACCGGCGCCGGCCAGCTCGGCCATGTGGTCGAAGAGCTGGCTGGGCCGGGCGTCCCAGGGGCCGCGCCGGCGACTGAAGTAGCCCATGCTGGTGGCGACGATGGTCGGTTCGGTGGCGGGCATGGGTGTCCTTCCGGCCGGCGACGGTGGAGATCATTGTGCCTCGTCCGCCGCCCCGTCCGGCGACTCGGCGGCGGCGAGCAGCGCGCGCAGCAGGTCGGCCAGTCGGTAGCGGTCGGCGGGCGGCAGCGCGTCGAGGATCCGCCGCTGCACCTCCAGCCCGGCCTCTGCCGACTCCTCGACGATCTGACGGCCGGCGTCGGTGAGGCTGACCCGCAGCGCCCGCCGGTCGCCCGGGTCCGGCGCGCGGCGGACCAGCCCGGCGCGTTCCAGCCGGTCGAGCCGGCCGGTCATCCCGCCGGAGGTGAGCATCAGCGCGGCGGTGAGCGCCTTCGGCGCCAGCGTGTACGGCGGGCCGGACCGGCGCAGCGCGGCGAGCACGTCGAACTCGCCACGACCGATGCCCCAGCGGGCGTACACCTGCTCCTGCCGGTCGCCGACCAGCCGGGACAGCCGGTAGATGCGGCCGAAGACGGCCATCGGCTCGGGCCGCATGCCGGGCCGTTCCCGACGCCACTGCTCGACGATCAGGTCTACCTCGTCCGCTGCCACGGCTGTCGATTGTGCCGCACGTCGCTCTTCCGCTTTCACTCGACGCAAAGTAGCTTAGCTCTAAGATACTTACCATCGTGAGAAGAGGCAGGCATGACCCGCCGGACCGATGTCGCGCTCACCGCGATCGCGCCCGTCACCTGGGGCAGCACCTACCTGGTGACCGCCGAACTGCTGCCCGCCGACCGGCCGCTCTGGGCCGGGGCGATCCGTGCCCTCCCGGCCGGCCTGCTGCTGCTCGCCCTGACCCGCCGCCGACCGCACGGCAACTGGTGGGGCCGGGCCGCCCTGCTCGGCACGCTCAACATCGGGGCGTTCTTCCCGCTGCTCTTCGTCGCCGCCTACCGGTTGCCCGGGGGCACCGCGGCCGTGCTCGGCGCGGCCCAGCCCCTGCTGGTCGCGGTGCTCACGGTCGCCCTGCTCCGGGACCGACCCGGCCGCACCGCGCTGCTCGCCGCCGTCGCCGCCCCGGCCGGCGTCGCCCTGGTGGTGCTGCGGCCGGGCGCCGGCCTCGACCCGCTCGGCGTGGCCGCCGGCCTGGCCGGCACCGCCGCGATGGCCGCCGGCCTGGTGCTCACCCGCCGCTGGGGGCGCCCGCCCGGGGTCGGCACGCTCGCGGCCACGAGCTGGCAACTCGTCGCCGGCGGCCTGCTGATCACCCCGGTCGCCGTCGTCGTCGAGGGGGCGCCGCCCGCGCCGGACGGGCCGGCCCTGCTGGGGTACGCGTGGCTCGGGCTGGTCGGCACCGCGCTGGCGTACGCGCTCTGGTTCCGGGGCGCGGCCCGGCTGCCGGTGGCCCGGGTGTCGATGCTCGGCGCGCTCAGCCCGCTGACCGCCGCGGCGCTCGGCTGGCTGGTGCTCGGCCAGGCGCTCGGCCCGATCCAGCTCGCCGGCTTCGCGGTGGCGGTCGCCGCCATGGTGCTCGGGCAGCTTCCGGACCGAAACGCCCGGGGCGCGACCGCCGCTCAGCCGGCACGCAACCGGCGCCAGTCGGCCGGCACCGTGTCGACCGGAACGTCCTCGGGCAGCGCGCCGGACGGCAGCTCCGCCGCGGCGGCGAGCGGCAGGGTGAACCGGTGGCCGGCGGCGGGCCCGGCCTCGTGTGACCGGTCGAGCAGCCAGCGCACCTCGTCGGCGGTCCAGCCGAGGCCGCGCCGGCCGGCGATCTCCTCGACCAGCCGCACGCCGACCCGGGTGTCGTCGTCGTAGAAGCGCATGCACCAGTGGTGCGCCCACATGCCGAGCGCGCGCAGGCCGGCCGCGTCGAGCGAGCCGACCAGCCGGCCGCAGGCGGTCTCGGCGAAGGGCCGCGTCGGGTCGTCGGCGCGGTCCCGCTCGATCGCGCCGTAGGCGGCCGGCGCCACCGCCCGCATCCGGTCGTAGAAGCCCTGCACCACCGCGGTGTCGAGTGGTGCTCGCCCCCGCCCGGCCACGCTCGCCATGCCCCGCACCTTTTCTGGAGTTGGTGGCGGGACGGTACCGACCACTTACGACACTTTCCCCGCCGCACCGGCAAGATCCACGCCACTACGCCGAGGTGGCGGTATCCGAGGGCCGGGGATACCGCCACCTCGCCGAGCTGGTGCGACTGCCGCACGTCAGGTCCGAATCCCGCCAGCCGAGCGGCCGGTCCGGGAGGCAGGATCGGGGCATGGAGCTGGACTTCGAGCGGTGCTACCGGGCCGTCGACAGCCGCGACCCGCGGTTCGACGGCTGGTTCTACACCGGCGTCACGTCGACCGGGATCTACTGCCGGCCGTCCTGCCCGGCGACGACGCCGAAGCGGCAGAATGTCCGGTTCTTCCCGTCCGCCGCCGCCGCGCAGGGCGCCGGGCTGCGGGCCTGCCGCCGGTGCCGGCCCGACGCCGCGCCGGGCTCCCCGCAGTGGGACGTCCGGGCCGATCTGGTCGGCCGCGCGATGCGACTGATCGCCGACGGCGTGGTCGACCGGGACGGCGTCCCCGGGCTGGCCACCCGGCTGGGCTACACCGAGCGACACCTGCACCGCATGCTCCAGGCCGAGCTGGGCGCCGGCCCGCTGGCGCTGGCCCGGGCGCAGCGTGCGCAGACCGCCCGGATCCTGGTCGAGACCACCGGGCTGGGCCTGGCCGAGGTGGCCTTCGCCGCCGGGTTCGGCAGCGTGCGGCAGTTCAACGACACGGTCCGCGAGGTGTTCGGCGTCACCCCGTCCGAGCTGCGGGGCGGCCGGAGCGGCTGGCCGACGGCCGGCGGCGCGGGCACCATCACGCTGCGACTGGCCTACCGGCCACCCCTGCACGCGGGCGCGCTGCTGGACTTCCTCGCCCTGCGCGCGCTGCCCGGCATCGAGGAGGTCCGCGACCGGACGTACCATCGCGGGCTGCGCCTGCCGCACGGCCCCGGCACGGCGGCGTTGACCCCGGCCGGCGGGCACGTGGCCGCCACGCTGCGGCTGGCCGACATGCGCGACGTGGCACCCGCGGTGGCCCGCTGCCGCCGCCTGCTCGACCTGGACGCGGACCCGGTCGCGGTGGACGCCGTCCTGGCCGTCGATCCGGCGCTGGCCCCGGCGGTCGCGGCGGAGCCCGGCGTCCGGCTCCCGCACGCGGTGGACGGCTTCGAGACCGCGGTCCGCGCCGTCACCACCCAGCAGGTCTCGCTCCGCTCGGCCCGGACCACCCTCACCCACCTGATCGCCGCGACCCGGTCCGACGACGACGGGGCCGCCGACGGGGCACCGGGTGGCCTGCGGGCGTTCCCGAGCGCGGCGGAGGTGCTCGCCGCGCCGGACCCGGCGTTCCGCATGCCCGGGGCCCGGCGGGAGACGATCCGGGCGTTGGCCCGCGCCGTCGTCGACGGGGAGTTGGACCTCGACGCGGGCGGCGACCGGGAGGAGGCCGCCCGGCGGCTGGTCGCGCTGCCCGGCGTCGGGCCGTGGACCGCCGGTTACCTGGCCATGCGCGCGCTCGGCGACCCCGACGTCATTCTCGCCACCGACCTGGGCGTCCGCCGCGGCGCAGCCGCGCTCGGCCTGCCCGACACCCCGAAGACCCTGACCGCGTACGCGGACCGCTGGCGCCCCTGGCGGTCGTACGCGACGATCCGACTCTGGAGAGCAGCATGACCACTCTGGACAGCACCGTCATCGACACTCCCGCCGGGCCGCTGAGCGTGCTCGCCGGGCCCGGCGGGGCGGTGCGTGCGGCCGGCTTCACCGCCGACCCGACGGCCCTGGTGCCGTTGACGCACCCGAGCCTCCGCGGTGAGCTGCGGGATCGGGCCGACCTCGGGCCGGTGACCGCGGCGGTCCGGGCCTACCTCGACGGCGACCTGACCGCGATCGACGCGGTCGAGGTGGAGCAGCACACCGACGGCGTCTTCCTGGCGCACGCCTGGCGGGTGCTGCGCGACGTGAAGCCGGGTGATCCGGTGACCTACACCGGGTTCGCCGCGCTGGCCGGCCGGCCGGCCGCGGTCCGCGCCGCGGCGGCGGCCTGTGCCCGCAACGCCGCGGCGCTCTTCGTACCCTGCCACCGGGTGTTGCGTACCGACGGGGCGCTCGGTGGCTACCGCTGGGGGCTGGACGTGAAAAAGTGGCTTCTCGGGCATGAGGGACGGGTGACGGCTAGCTGACCCCGCGCCGACACACCTGGCCGCTACCGTCGGTTGGTGCCCGCGCCCAGCGACGGCAATCCCGCGGCGCATACCGACGCCCGGTCCCAGCCGCTGCACAACCTCTGGCGGCTGCGGCCCTACCTGCGCCCGTACGCGACGGAGTTCGCCTGGCTGCTGGTCGCCGCGCTGGCCGCGACCGCGGCGAGCCTGGCCGTCCCGCTGGTGGTGCAGCGGGTGGTGGACGGGCCGGTGGCCAGGCACGACGGGGCCGGGTTGCTCCGGCTCGGCGCGCTCGCGCTGCTGCTCGGGCTCGCCGAAGCCGTGCTGATCTTCATCCGGCGGTGGACGCAGTCGTCCTCCTCGGTGGGCATGGAGGCGGCCATCCGGGCCGACATCTACGCGCACCTGCAACGGCTCCCGGTCGGCTTCCACGACCGCTGGCAGTCCGGTCAACTGCTCTCCCGGATCACCAGCGACCTCTCGGTGATCCGCCGGTTCCTCTCCTTCGGCCTGCTCTTCCTGGTGCTCAACCTGATCACCTACGCCGCCGTGGTGGTGCTGCTGATCCGGCTGCACCCCTGGCTGGGGCTGCTGGTCGCGGCCAGCGCCGTCCCGCTGTTCCTGATCAGCCGGCGGTTCGCCCGGCACTACCACGCGGCCTCCCGTCGCATGCAGGACCAGCAGGGCGACGTGGCCACGCTGGTCGAGGAGACCGCGCAGGGGCTGCGCACCATGCGGGCGTACGGGCGGGGCCCGGAGCTGGCCGCCCGGTTCGCCGCCGACACCCGCCGGCTGCACGACACCGCAATCGGCAAGGCCCGCCTGCTGGCCCGCACCTCCGCGCTGTTCGACCTGGTGCCCAACCTGACGCTCGGCGCGGTCCTGGTCGCCGGCGCCGCCGCCGTGGCCGGGGGCGCGCTCACCATCGGGCAACTGGTCGCGTTCGTCAGCCTCCAGCTCATGCTGATCTGGCCGGTGCAGTCGCTCGGCTGGATCATCGCGAACGGGCAGGAGGCCGCCACCGCCGCCGACCGGATCCAGGAGGTGCTCGACACCCCGCCCACCATCGCGGACGCCCCGCACGCCCGGTCGCTGGGCCGGGGCGAGGTCCACGGCCGGCTCCGCTTCGAGCGGGTGAGCTTCCGTTACCCGGGCGCGCCCGCCCCGGTGCTGCACGACCTGGACCTGACCGTCGAGCCGGGCGAGACGCTCGCCCTGGTCGGTGCCACCGGGTGCGGCAAGAGCACGTTGCTCTCACTGGTCCCCCGGCTGCACGAAGTCACCGACGGCCGGATCACCCTCGACGGGCACGACGTGCGTGACCTGCGACTCGGCTCGCTGCGCCGGCTGGTCGGGGTGGCCTTCGAGGAGGCCACGCTGTTCTCCATGTCGGTCCGGGAGAACCTCACCCTGGGCCGGCCGGAGGCCGGCGAGGAGGAGGTCCGGGCCGCGCTGGCGCTGGCGCAGGCGGAGTTCGCGTACGAGCTGCCGTGGGGGTTGGCCACCCGGATCGGTGAGCAGGGGCTGTCGCTCTCCGGCGGGCAGCGGCAGCGGCTCGCGCTGGCCCGGGCGGTGCTCGGCCGCCCCGCCCTGCTGGTCCTCGACGATCCGCTCTCCGCGCTGGACGTGCACACCGAGGCGCTTGTCGAGGCCGCGCTGCGCCGGGTGCTGCGAGACACCACGGCGCTGCTGGTGGTGCACCGGCCCTCGACCGTGGCGCTGGCCGACCGGGTGGCGCTGCTGGAGGCCGGTCGGGTGGTGGCCGTCGGCACCCACTCCGAGATGCTGGCCGGGGTGCCGGCGTACCGGGCGGTGCTCTCCGCCGAGCCGGAGGGTCGGCCGGGCGGCGTCGGCCTGGTGCGGTCGTGACCGCGCCAGACGCCGACCTGACCCGGTGGCGGGGCCGGGCCACCGACCCGGACGCCGACCGCAGCCGCGCGGAGGGCTCGTCACCGGCGGCGGTGACCCGGCTCCGCGTCCGCAGCCGGCTCCTGCTGCGGACACTGCTCCACCCGCACCGGGCACCGCTCGGGCTGGCCGTGGCGCTGCTGCTGGCCCAGAACGCGGCGGCGATGACCGGTCCGTACCTCGTCATGCTCGGCATCGACCGCGGTATCGGGCCGCTGCGGGCCGGTGACGCCGGCCCACTGGTCGCGGTCGCCGCCGCGTTCGTCGTGGCGACCGCCGTCGAGTACGCGGCCCGGCGCGCGTTCCTCGCCCTCGCCGCCCGGATCGGCCAGGCCGTCCTGCTCGACCTCCGCCAGCGGGTGTACGCGCACTTTCTCCGCCTCGACGTCGGTTTCCACGAGCGGTACACCTCCGGCCGGATGGTGTCCCGGCTGACCAGCGACCTGGAATCCATCGGTGAGCTGGTCGACGGCGGGATCGACCGGCTGGTCATGGCCGTGCTGTCGGTGCTGTCGGTGGCGGGCATCCTGCTCTGGCTGGACCTGCCGCTGGCCGCGGTCACGCTGTTCGCGTTCCCGTTCCTGTTCGGGCTGTCCCGCTGGTTCGCGCGGGCCTCCGCCGGGGCGTACCGGCGCACCCGGGAAGCGGTGGCGCTGGTCATCGTGCACTTCGTCGAGTCGCTGCGCGGAATCCGGGCCGTGCAGGCGTTCCGCCGCGAGCCCCGCAACCAGCGCATCTTCGCCGCGGTCAACGACGACTACCGGCGGGCCAGCCTGCGCGCGTTCCGGCTGATCGCGATCTACTCGCCGGGCATCCGGCTGATCGGCAACCTGACCGCCGCCACGGTGCTCGCGTACGGCGGCTGGCGGGTGCTCGGCGGCGACACCGAGGTCGGCGTGCTCGCCGCGTTCCTGCTCTACCTGCGGCGGTTCTTCGAGCCGATGGAGGAGCTGAGCCAGTTCTACAACTCGCTCCAGTCGGCGACCGCGGCGTTGGAGAAGCTGGCCGGGGTGCTGGACGAGCGCCCGGCGGTGGCCGAGCCGGCGCGGCCGGTGCCGCTGCCCACCGGGCCGGCGCGCGGCGCCGTGGTCTTCCGCTCGGTCTCCTTCGGCTACCGGCCGGAGACGCCGATCCTGTCCGGGCTGGAGCTGACCGTCCCGGCCGGGCAGACCGTGGCGTTGATCGGGCCGACCGGGGCCGGCAAGTCCACGCTGGCGAAGCTGCTGGCCCGCTTCCACGACCCGGACGCCGGCTCGGTCCACCTGGACGGGGTGGACCTGCGCGACCTGGCCGACGCCGAGCTGCGCCGGGCGGTGGTGCTGGTCACCCAGGAGACCCACCTGTTCAGCGGTTCCGTCGCGGAGAACATCAGGTTCGGCCGCCCGGACGCCGACGACGCCGCCGTGGTGGCCGCCGCCCGGGCCATCGGCGCGCACGAGTTCATCGCCGCGCTGCCCGACGGGTACGCCACCGACGTGCACCGGCGTGGCGGCCGGCTCTCCGCCGGGCAGCGGCAACTTGTCGCGTTCGCCCGGGCGTTCCTGGCCGACCCCCGGGTGCTGATCCTCGACGAGGCCACCTCGTCGCTGGACGTGCCGACCGAGCGGCTGGTGCAGCGCGCGTTGCGCAGCGTGTTGTGCGACCGCACCGCGCTGGTGATCGCCCACCGGCTCTCCACCGTGGAGATCGCCGACCGGGTGCTGGTCCTCGACGCCGGCGGAGTAGCCGAGGACGGCCCGCCGGCCGAGCTGGCCGCGGCCGGCGGCCGCTACGCCGCCCTGCACCGCCAGTGGCGCGACTCGCTGATCTGAAGCGGGTCCAGGTGCGTTGGAGACCCCAAACCGCCGGGCTGTCAGTAGCCGGGTGGCGCGGCGCTGCCGACCTCCGGATGGACGACGTCCACTCGCCTGATCACTCAGCGTGACATCTATTCACGGGTAATGCGCTCATCGGTGGTATGACTGTGGGTCATAATTATGACCCACAGTCATACCGCTCGAAAGTGCTTTCTCCTTCGGTGGCGACACACCAGGCACGAGAGCCACGGGTGCCGCCGTCGCGAGAAAGCCTGGTCGCGAAGCCAGGCAGACGGACGGATCTACACCTCGTCGTCAACCTCACCGAGATGCGGGCGGTGCTCTCGAATCCAAGCCTCAACATCGGCCTTCAGCCAGACAGAGCCCATGCCTAGCCGGTCGTACGGCTTCGGGAAGTCGGGCCGGTCGATGATCTGCCGAGCTCGCTGGCGACTGACGCCCAGCCGGGCCGTGATCTCGCCCGCCCCGTACAGGTGGCGTGGCACGGCCGATGCCGCACAACACTCCGCCTGCACCTAACCGCTCATCCCGTGCAGTCCGCCCACACCACCCGATGCGGCCTACCTGGCTCTGCCGAGTGTGTGCGGCCCCTTGGCCCTGCCAGCCAGCACGGCTGTTACTTGGCATGGAGTATCAGGGCGACCGGGCAGGGCTCGCGGTCTACATGGCGGGCATGCTTTTCGACGCGACCGGGGACCTACTCAGGCTCAGCCCGAATCCCGGTCCGCAGCCTGATGAGATGTTCTGCCGCTTCATCAGGTGGACCGGCCCTGCCGTCCGATGAGCGGCGCTCCTCCGCATGGAGGGACAGACGCTGCCCCCACCCGAAGCATGTCGCGCTGTTCCACGGCCCTACGAAAGCCGTGGAGCGTTCGGGTGCAGGTGCCTACCATCGGCGGATGAGTGACACGACGAGGACGGGGCGCTCCGGGCCTCCTGAGCGTCCGAGCCTGGACGGCCTCGAGGAGACCTGGGCCCACCGCTGGCAGTCCGACGGCACGTACGCGTTCGACCGCACGAAGGAACGCGCGGACGTGTACTCCATCGACACCCCGCCGCCGACCGTGTCTGGCGAGCTGCACATGGGGCACGTCTTCTCGTACACGCACACCGACGTCGTGGCCCGGTTCCAGCGGATGCGCGGGCGGACCGTCTTCTACCCGATGGGCTGGGACGACAACGGACTGCCCACCGAGCGCCGGGTGCAGAACGTCTACGGCGTGCGCCCCGACCCGGCGCTGCCGTACGACCGGGACTGGCGACCGCCGGCCACGCCGGTGAGCGCCGACGCCCGGAAGAACCCGACGGCGATCTCCCGACGCAACTTCATCGAGCTGTGCGAGACGTTGACCGTGACCGACGAGCAGGCGTTCGAGGCGCTGTGGCGGCGGCTCGGCCTCTCCGTGGACTGGTCGTTGACGTACACCACGATCGGGCCGGCGGCCCGCGCGGCCAGCCAGCGCGCGTTCCTGCGCAACCTGGCCCGTGGTGAGGCGTACCAGGCCGAGGCGCCGACGCTCTGGGACGTCGGGTTCGGCACCGCGGTCGCGCAGGCGGAGCTGGAGGACCGGGTCCGGCCCGGCGCGTACCACCGGCTGCGGTTCACCGGGCCGGACGGGCGCGAGGTGCTGATCGACACCACCCGGCCGGAGCTGCTGCCGGCCTGCGTGGCGCTGGTCTGCCACCCCGACGACGAGCGGTACGCCGACCTCGTCGGCACCGCTGTGCGTACCCCCGTCTTCGGGGTGGCGGTGCCGGTGCGCGCGCACGCGCTGGCGGACCCGGCCAAGGGCACGGGCATCGCGATGGTCTGCACGTTCGGTGACCTGACGGACGTGACCTGGTGGCGCGACCTGCGGCTGGACACCCGGGTGGTGATCGGCCGGGACGGGCGGCTGCTGCCGGAGCCGCCGGCGGACGTGCCGGCGGGGCCCTACGCGGCGCTGGCCGGGCAGAGCGTCAACGGCGCCCGGCGCGCGGTGGTGGAGCTGCTGGGCGAGGCCGGCGACCTGGTCGGCGAGCCGCGCCCGATCACCCACCCGGTGAAGTTCTACGAGCGCGGCGACCGGCCGTTGGAGATCGTCTCGACCCGGCAGTGGTACCTGCGCAACGGCGGCCGGGACGCCGACCTGCGCGACGAGCTGCTGGCCCGCGGGCGCGAGCTGCGCTGGGTGCCGGAGCACATGCGGCACCGCTACGAGCACTGGGTGGGCGGTCTCACCGGTGACTGGCTGGTCAGCCGGCAGCGGTTCTTCGGCGTGCCGGTGCCGGTGTGGTACCGGCTCGACGACACTGGCGAGCCGGACTGGACCCACCCTCTCACACCGGACGAGGCGACGTTGCCGATCGATCCGACAAGCGAGCCGCCGCCCGGTTTCGACGAGTCGCAGCGCGGTCGGCCCGGTGGCTTCACCGGCGATCCGGACGTGCTGGACACCTGGGCCACCTCGTCGCTGACCCCGCAGCTCGTCGGCGGGTGGGAGACCGATCCGGACCTGTTCGCCCGGGTCTTCCCGATGGACCTGCGCCCGCAGGGACACGACATCATCCGCACCTGGCTGTTCGCCACCGTGGCCCGCTCGCACCTGGAACACGGTGTGCTGCCCTGGCGCACGACGGTGCTCTCCGGCTGGATCCTCGACCCGGACCGGAAGAAGATGTCCAAGTCCAAGGGGAACGTGGTCACCCCGATGGGGTTGCTGGCCGAGCACGGCTCCGACGCGGTCCGCTACTGGGCCGCCAACGGCAAGCCGGGCATGGACCTCGCCTTCGACCCGGCCCAGGTCAAGGTGGGCCGCCGGCTGGCCACCAAGCTGCTCAACGCGTCCCGCTTCGCGCTGGGACTGGGCGCCGCCGACGCGCTGCGGGCCCCGGTGAGCGAGCCGTTGGACACCGCCATGCTCGCCGAACTGTCCGGCCTGGTCGGGGCCGCGACGTCGGCCCTCGACGGGTACGACCACACCGCCGCCCTGATGGCCACCGAGGCGTTCTTCTGGCGGTTCTGCGACGACTACATCGAGTTGGTGAAGGAACGCGCCTACGGTGCGGGGCCGGCGGCCGACTCGGCGCGGGCGGCGCTCGCCACCGCGCTGTCGGTGCAGCTGCGGCTCTTCGCGCCGGTGCTGCCGTTCGTCACCGAGGAGGTCTGGTCCTGGTGGCGGTACGGCTCGGTGCACCGCGCGACGTGGCCGACCACGTACGAGGTGGACCGCGCGCTGGCCGCGCCCGGCGACCCGGAGCTGCTGCGGCTGGCCGCCGACGCGCTGGGGCAGGTGCGCCGCGCCAAGTCGGAGCGGAAGCTGTCGATGAAGGCGGACGTGCCGCTGGCCGAGGCGCTCGGGCCGGCGGCCCTGCTCGACCAGCTCACCACCGTGGCCGACGACGTGCGCGCGGCGGGGCGGATCGCCAAGCTCGACCTGCTTCCCGACCGCACCCCCGAGCTGGTCATCGCCTGCGCGTTCTAACCCCGCCCTCGGGTAAGGAAGGGCCCCTTCTTAACGCCTCCGGTAGAGAAGGGGCCCCTTCTCACCCAAGGGTGTTAAGAAGGGGCCCTTCCTTCTAGCTCGTCTCGCCGGCGACGCTGAACGAGCGGAGGCGGTCGACGGCCAGCGCGGTGAAGCCGACCGTCACCAGGGCGGTCAGCACGGCCGCCACCGGCACCGAGACGGTGGTGCCGAGCAGCGCGGTCGGCGCGATGCGGTCGGCCAGCGCGATCACCCACTGCTGGACCGAGAGCACCTTGGTGCCGTCGACGAACCGGCCGAGCAGCCCCTCCCAGATCAGCACGTAGACCAGGCCGAGCAGCACCGGCCGCCGGCTCACCAGGCTGAGCGCCAGGAACAGCGCCGAGTAGGCCAACGCGCCGGCCACCGACGCGGCGACCAGGGCCAGGCCGAGGCGTACCGAGTCGGCCAGCACGCCGGCCACGTAGAGCGGGACGGCGACCGTGACCGCGCTGACGCCGGCCGCCACCGCGAGCTTCGGCAGCACGATCTGCCAGCGGGGCAGCGGCTTGGTGAGGATGTGCACCACGGTGCCGTCGTCGATCTCGGCGCCGAGCACGCCGGTGCCGACGATCAACGCGACCACCGGCAGCACCACGGCCAGGCCGAGGCCGACCAGCACCGGCGGCCCCCACTGGCCCGGGTCCACCCCGAGCGACCGGCAGAGCACCGCCAGGCCGATCAGGACCAGCGGCAACGGCAACAGCATGAGGAACCGGCTCCGGCCGAACAGGCCGCGGGCGGTGATCCAGGTAACGGTCGACATCAGGCCTCCACCAGATACGAGAAGACGCTCTCCAGCGACTCGTCCTCCGGCAGGAGCTGCCGGACCCGGATGCCGTGGCGGAGGGCGATCCGGGGCAGGGCCCGGGTGAACGCGCCGTAGTCGCCGGCCTTGACGGTCAGGCCGGTGCGGCCCAGCTCGACACCGGAGACCGAGGACTCGGCCATCAGCGCCACCGCCAGCGCCCGGTCGTCGGTGGAGCGCACCGCGAAGACGTGCGGCCGGTTGGTCATCAGGCGGCGGATGGTGCGGTAGTCGCCGGAGGCGGCCAGCCGACCGGCCACCATCACCTGGACCGTGCCGGAGACCTGCTCGACCTCCTCCAGGATGTGCGAGCTGAACAGGATGGTCCGGCCGGCGTCGCCGAGCCGGTGCAGCAGCGCCATCATGTGCAGCCGCTGTCGCGGGTCCATCCCGTTGAACGGCTCGTCGAGCAGCAGCACCTGCGGGTCGTGCACCAGCGCGGCGGCCACCCGGGTGCGCTGCCGCATGCCCTTGGAGTAGGTGCCGATCCGGCGGCCCTGCGCGCCCTCCAGCTCGACCAGCTCGATCGCCCGCCGGGCCGCCGCCTCCGGGTCCGGCAGCCGGTGCAGCTTCGCGCTGGCCAGCACGAACTCGTACGCGCTGAGGAACGTGTGCACCGCCTCCCGCTCGCTGACCAGGCCGAGTCGCCGGTAGACGCCCGGGTTACGCCAGGTCGGCTCCCCGTCCAGCGTCACCGCGCCCCGGGACGGGGCGAGGAACCCGGCCATCATGTGCAGCAGCGTGGTCTTCCCGGCGCCGTTCGGGCCGAGCAGGCCGGTCACCCCGGGGCCGAGCCGCATGGTGACGTCGTTGACCGCCACCACGTTGCCGTACCAGCGGGAGACGCCGGCCAGGTCGAGGGTGCTGGTCGTGGCGGCGGGCACGTCGGCCGCCGGTTGCGTGTGCAGCGCCGTCATCGGGCGGCCACCTTCCGGTATCGCAGGAGCAGCAGGCTGACGCAGGCGGCGACCAGCAGGACGGCGACCACCGCGTAGACCGGCCCGAAGCCGCCGATCGGGATGCCCCCCTCCTGTCCCTGGGTCAGCAGGTCGCCCAGCGCCCAGGTGCCCACGCCACTGACGAGCGACGACGGGGAGGCGAGGAACGCCAGCTCGTTGACCGTCCGGGAGGGCATGATGGACAGCACGCCGACCACCGGCGTGGTCATCAGGAACACCGCGACGATGCCGCCGGCGGCGAAGGCGCGCTTGCCGGTCAGCGACGCGACCAGCAGGCCGATCGAGGCGAAGACCACCGCCCACAGCCCGGCGTAGAGCAGGCCGGGCAGCAGGTCGAGCAGCTCGTCCCACACCCCGCGCATGCCACGTGAGGTGGTGAACGCGGCGCCGAGGAACATCACCAGCTGCGGACCGCCGAGCAGCAGCCAGAGCGCGGTCATCAGGGCCGCCAGTTTGGCCAGCGCGTAGTCGCCGCGGGGCAGCGGACGGGAGAAGTAGAGCGGGAGCACGCCGCTGCGCAGGTCGCGGGAGACCAGCTCGGGCGCGGCCACCGCGACGAAGAAGATGACCAGCCAGCTCATCGCGTCGGCGAACTGGGCGTACGTCAGCACCACCTGGCCGAGCTGGCTGCGGACCGCGGTCAGCCCGGCGGCCACCACGGTGACCACGGCCACCACCAGCCAGGGGAAGATCTTCGCCTTGGCGCTACGCCCCAACCCGAAGACGGTACGCACGCCGTGCCCGTAGAGCGCGCCGAAGACCTGCCGCCGGCCCAGCCGAGGGCCGGTGTAGCGCTGGTATCCGATGTCGTGGATGACGCCTGTCGCGTCAGACATGGCTGGGCTCCCTCGGGGCGAAGAGCTCGGCCACCCGGTGCCGTCGCTGGTCCAGCCGGTGCAGCGGCAGGTCCAGCTCGGCGACCGCGCCGAGGATCAGGTCGTAGGTGTGGTCGTCGGCGAGCGGGACGAGCAGCAGCCGCCCGTCCCGGGTCACCGGCAGGTCGAGCGCGGCGAGCCGGGCGGCCAGTTCCTCCGTGCCCTCGCTCACCTCGACGGCGAGCACGTCGGTGGCGGTGGTCATGGCGGCGACCCGGTCGGCGCGCAGCAGCCGGCCGCCGTCGATGGCGACGAGCGTGTCGCAGATCCGCTCCACCTCGCCGAGCAGGTGGGAGCAGACCACCACCGAGATGCCGAACTCGGTGCCGATCCGGTGGATGAGCGCCAGCATGGCGTCCCGGCCGGCCGGGTCGAGGCCGTTGGTGGGCTCGTCGAGCAGCAGCAGGTCGGGGTCGTGCACCAGGGCCTGGGCGAGCTTGACCCGCTGCTTCATGCCGGTGGAGTAGCCACCGACCGCCCGGTGCCGCTCCTCGTGCAGGCCGACGTGGCGCAGCGCCTCGGAGGCGCGTTCCCGGGCCACCGTGCGCGGCAGCCCGCTCATCCGGCCCAGGTGGGTGACCAGCTCGGCGGCGGAGAGGTCCGGCGGGAGGGCGTCGTGCTCGGGCATGTAGCCGACCCGGGCGCGGACCTGCGCCGGATCGGTGGTGGGGTCGAGGCCGAGCACCTGCACCCGGCCGCTGGTCGGCGGGAGCAGACCCAGCAGGATCTTGATCAGGGTGGACTTGCCGGCGCCGTTGGCGCCGACCAGCCCGATGATCCCCGGCTCGACCGACACGGTGAGGTCGGCCAACGCGGTGACCCGGCCTCCGTACGTCTTGGTCAGCGACTCGGTCGCGAGCAGTGTCACGCTGCCAGCCTAGGAAGCGCGGGCCCGCCTTTGCACCGGGAAACGCTCGGGGTTGTCCCTGATTCGGCCCGGACACCGCCGGTAAGGCTTCCGTAAGCGGCCGGACCGGTGCCCGCCGCGCCCGGCACCGGGACACTCGACGCATGCCGATGCGTCTGCTGCGTGCGCCGCTGACCTGGATCGCCGTCGCCGTCCTCGTGGTCGGGGCGGCGACCGCGCTGTACTGGTTCCAGCCCTGGAAGCTGGTCACCGACACGGAGGTGCACGAGGAACTGGTGGCGGTGCCGTCCGCGGTGCCGTCCACGGGGTCGGCCGTGCCGTCGCGTCCGGCCACGCCGTCGCCGACGCCCGCCGGCCCGGTGCTGCTCGGCGGCGGCGAGTTCGTCAGCCACGAGCACGACACCCGGGGCGCCGCCCGGATCGTCCGCACCGCCGACGGGCGGTACCGGCTGGAACTGGTCGGGCTGGACACCTCGAACGGTCCGGATCTTCAGGTCTGGCTGACCGACCAGCCGGTTCGGACCGGGCCGTCCGGGTGGCGTGTCTTCGACGACGGGCGGCACGTGGCGCTCGGTCCGCTCAAGGGAAACCGGGGCGACCAGGCGTACGAGATCCCCGCCGGAACCGATCTCACCGGGCTGACCAGCGTCTCCATCTGGTGCGAGCGGTTCGCCGTCTCGTTCGGCGCGGCGGCGCTGACGACCGCCGGCTGAACCCGCCCGGCGACACCCGGTCGACCTCCGGGTGGCCGGGAGGTGGAGTGGCGCTCTCGACCGATCGCCGGTGGGCTGCGAAACTGTGTGCCGGCCGGCGAGTTGGGGGTTCGATGAGCAACGGGTGGATCCTGCCCGAGGATGTGCTGCGGGATGCGCCGTCGTACGCGCCAAGGCCCGCTGAGCTGGCCGATCTGGAGTTGTTGCTGACCGGGGCGTACGCGCCGCTGAGCGGTTTCATGACCCGGGCGGACCTGGCCTCGCTGGGCCGGCGTGGCCGGCTCGCCGACGGCACCCCGTGGCCGGTGCCGGTGACGCTCCAGGTGCCGGCGGCGCTCGCCGACGGGCTGGAGCTGGCCGACCCGGCGCGTCGGGCGCTGGTGCTCACCGACGGCGAGGGCGCCCCGGTGGCGGCCATGGACGTGAGCGACGTCTGGCCGGCCCGCGAGGGCACGGTCGGCGTGGGCGGCGCGGTACGCCGGCTCGGCGACGGCGGCCACGGGCCGTTCCAGCGGTTGCGACGCGGCCCGGACGAGGTGCGCGGGCTGCTGCCGCCGGGCCGGGTGCTCGGCGTCTTCGCCGACCGGGCGCTGCACCGCCCGCAGCTGGCCCAGATCGCGCACGCGGCCCGGACGCTCGGCGCGCACCTGCTGGTGCTCATCCCGGTGGGCGAGGAGTCCAGCGGTGGCCTGCCGGCCGAGGCGCTGGTGCGCAGCGTGTTCGCGGCCCGCGACCGGATGCCGCCGGCGACGCTGGTGGCGGTGCCGCTGGCGCGGCGCAGCGACGAGATCAGCGACGCGTTGCTGCGGGCGCGGGTCGCCGCCGCGTACGGCGTGACCCATCTGCTCTCCACCGAGGGCATGCTCTCCGGCGCCGGCCTGCGGGTGCTGGTGCCGCGCGAGTTGGCGTACGACAACCGGGACGGGCAGTGGCGCTGGCGGGAGGACATCCCACCGCGCAACCGCCGGTTGGCGCTCGGCCAGCACGAGATCGACGACCTGCTGGACCGGGGTTTCCCGCTGCCCGAGTGGCACACCCCGCCCGCGGTGGCGCGGGAGCTGGCCCGGGCCCGCCCACCCCGGCGGCACCGCGGTCTGGTGATCTTCCTGACCGGCCTCTCCGGCTCGGGCAAGTCGACGATCGCCCGGAGTCTCGCCGACGTGCTCCGGGAGCAGGGTGATCGGACGATCACGCTGCTCGACGGCGACGTGGTGCGGCGGGAACTCTCCGCCGGGCTGGGCTTCAGCAAGGCCGACCGGGACCTGAACGTGCGCCGGATCGGCTGGGTGGCCGCCGAGATCGCCCGGCACCGGGGGGTCGGCATCTGCTGCCCGATCGCGCCGTACGCGGCGGCCCGGTCGACCGCCCGGGAGATGGCCCAGGCGGCCGGCGCGGGTTTCCTGCTGGTGCACGTGGCGACGCCGCTGGCGGTCTGTGAGCAGCGCGACCGCAAGGGTCTCTACGCCCGGGCCCGGGCCGGCCTGCTCACCGGCATGACCGGCATCGACGACCCGTACGAGGAGCCCACCGACGCCGATCTGGTGGTGGACACCTCGGACCTGACCGTCGAGGAGGCGGTCCAGCGGGTGCTGGAGCACCTCACCGAGACCGGCTGGGTGGAGCCACGCATGCAGCCGGCCTGACCGGCACGGATCCGCCGACCGCCGCCGTTCCGTCCCGGGACGGCGGCGGTGTCGCGTGCGCCCCCGCCGACCGGTAGTGTTCGTCTTTGTTGGAACACGTTCGACCGCGTTCGCGGTGGGGAAGCTCGGGAGGTGACCGGCGATGCTCGCGCGACAGCGGCAGACCGCCATCCTGGAGCGGGTCCGCGCCGCCGGCGGCGTCCGGGTCACCGAGCTGGCCGCCGAGTTCGGCGTGTCGGACATGACCATCCGGCGGGACCTGGAAACGCTGCACGACCAGGGTCTGCTCGCCAAGGTGCACGGCGGGGCGACGCTGGCCGGGTCCGGCTCGACCGACGAGCCCGGCTTCCGGGCCAAGTCGGTCCGCCAGGCCGCGGAGAAGGCGGCCATCGCCGACCACGCCGCGCGGCTGGTCCGCCCCGGCGCCGCGATCGCGCTCTCCGCCGGCACCACCACCGCCGCGCTGGCCCGCCGGCTGGTGGACGTGCCCGGCCTGACGGTGGTCACCAACTCACTGCCGGTGGCCGAGATCCTGCACGTCGGTGGCCGGCCGGACCAGACCGTGGTGCTCACCGGCGGGGTCCGCACCCCGTCGGACGCGTTGGTCGGCCCGCTGGCCGTGGCCGCGATCGCCGCGCTCCACCTGGACCTGCTCTTCCTCGGTGTGCACGGGATCAGCGAGCGGGCCGGGTTCACCACGCCCAACCTGATGGAGGCGGACACGAACCGCGCGCTGGTGGCCGCCGCCGACGGGCTGGTGGTGCTCGCCGACCACACCAAGTGGGGCACGGTCGGCATCTCGTCGATCGTCGGCCTCGACGCGGCGGACGTGCTGGTCACCGACGACCGGTTGACACCCGACGCGCGAGGGGTACTCGAGGACCGGGTGGGTGAGCTGGTGACCGTGCCCGCGACGGAGGGAGCGGAGTGAAGCGTACGCAGATCGAGCTGGCCGACGGCCGGGAGCTGATCTACTTCGACGAGCGGGACGACGCGGTGCGGGACCAGCCGGACCGGCGGGACCTGCCCCCGCCGCCGCCCGCCTCGCAACTGCGGTACGACCCGCTGACCGACGAGTGGGTGGCGGTGGCGGTGCACCGGCAGACCCGCACGTTCCTGCCCCCGGCCGACCAGTGCCCGCTGTGCCCGTCGCGCGGCGACCGGCACAGCGAGATCCCGGCGCCGGACTACGACGTGGTGGTCTTCGAGAACCGGTTCCCGTCGCTGAGCCAGCGGGTGGCCGAGGAGCCGGCCGAGATCACGCCGTTCACGCCGGTGCGCCCCGGGCTCGGCCGGTGCGAGGTGGTCTGCTTCACCGACGACCACAACGCCTCGTTCGCCCGCCTCTCCCCCGGCCGGGTGCGGACCGTGCTGGACGCGCTCGCCGACCGCACCACCGCGCTGAGCGCGCTGCCCGGCGTCGAGCAGGTGTTCCCGTTCGAGAACCGGGGCGTGGAGATCGGGGTGACGCTGCACCACCCGCACGGCCAGATCTACGCGTACCCGTTCGTCACGCCGCGGACCCGGAGCATGCTGGCCGCCGCCCGCCGGCACGCCGAGCGCACCGGCGGCAACCTCTACGCCGACGTGCTGGCCGCCGAGCGCGCCGCCGGCGACCGGGTGGTGACCAGCAACGAGCACTGGACCGCGTACGTGCCGGCGGCGGCCCGCTGGCCGTTCGAGGTGCACGTGGCCCCGCACCGGCCGGTGCCGGACATCCCGGCGCTCGACGACGCCGAGCGGGACGCCTTCGGCCCGCTCTATCTGGACCTGCTGCGCCGCTTCGACGGGCTGTTCGACCTGCCGATGCCGTACATCGCGGCGTGGCACCAGGCGCCGGTGCGCGTCGACCGGGAGCTGGGGCATCTGCACCTACAGCTGTTCACCGTCCGCCGGGCGAAGGACAAGCTGAAGTACCTGGCCGGTTCGGAGTCCGGCATGGGCGTCTTCATCAACGACATCGCCCCCGAGCGGGCCGCCGAACTCCTGCGCGCCGCGTGAAAGGCGGGGCCCCTTCTTAACGCCTCCGGTAGAGGTCGGCTCCCCTGTTGGCACCCTCCGGGCGTCCGCGCCCCGGAACAGGGCGCGGGGGCCCGGTGACCGGGCCCCCGCTGGGAAGGGACGGGTGGACGGGACTGGCATCGCGTCCACCCGGTGCAACGAGTCCGGCCGGGCCCGGGTGACGCCCCACGGCGTGGACACCGCACGGATACGACGGAGCACGGACGCGACACCGCACGGACACGACGGAGCCCGCCGGTGCGTACCGGCGGGCTCCGTCGTGATCGGCGAGAGGGCTCAGGCCGCGAGCTTGCGGGCCAGGTTCTCGTCGAGCGCGTTCATGAACTCGTCGGTGGTCAGCCACGGGGCGTCCCGCGAGATGAGCAGCGCGAGGTCCTTGGTCATCTGGCCGCCCTCGACGGTCTCCACGATGACCTGCTCCAGCGTGTTGGCGAACTCGGTGACCGCCGGGGTGCCGTCCAGCTTGCCCCGGTGGGCCAGGCCCCGGGTCCAGGCGTAGATCGAGGCGATCGGGTTGGTCGAGGTCTTCTCGCCCTTCTGGTACTGCCGGTAGTGCCGGGTGACCGTGCCGTGGGCGGCCTCGGCCTCGACGGTACGGCCGTCCGGGGAGAGCAGCACCGAGGTCATCAGGCCGAGCGAGCCGAAGCCCTGCGCCACGGTGTCGGACTGCACGTCACCGTCGTAGTTCTTGCAGGCCCAGACGTACCCGCCCTCCCACTTGAGCGCGGCGGCGACCATGTCGTCGATCAGCCGGTGCTCGTAGGTCAGGCCGGCGGCGTCGAACTCGGCCTTGAACTCGGCCTCGAACACCTCGGCGAAGATGTCCTTGAACCGGCCGTCGTACGCCTTGAGGATGGTGTTCTTGGTCGACATGTAGACCGGGTAGTTGCGGTCCAGGCCGTACCGGAACGAGGCGCGGGCGAAGTCCCGGATCGACTCGTCGAAGTTGTACATGCCCATGGCGATGCCGCCGCCGGGGAAGTTGGCGACCTCCATCTCCATCGGCGCGCCGCCGTCGGCCGGGGCGTACGTGATGGTGACCTTGCCGGGGCCGGGGACGACGAAGTCGGTGGCCTTGTACTGGTCGCCGTGCGCGTGCCGGCCGATGATGATCGGCTTGGTCCAGCCCGGGACGAGCCGCGGCACGTTCGACATGATGATCGGCTCGCGGAACACCACGCCGCCGAGGATGTTGCGGATGGTGCCGTTCGGCGACCGCCACATCTTCTTCAGGCCGAACTCCTCCACCCGGGCCTCGTCCGGGGTGATGGTGGCGCACTTGACGCCGACGCCGTGCTCCTTGATGGCGTTGGCGGCGTCGACGGTGACCTGGTCGTCGGTCTCGTCGCGGTACTGGATCGACAGGTCGTAGTAGTGCAGGTCGACGTCGAGGTACGGCAGGATCAGCTGCTCCCGGATCTGCTTCCAGATGATCCGGGTCATCTCGTCGCCGTCGATCTCCACGACCGGGTTGTTTACCTTGATCTTCGCCATCGGCCGGCGCTCCTCTCGGGGGACACGTGCTCAAGCAGTACGAGCGTACTGGAAACCGTCGGAGGTGACCCAGCCGGCCTCGCGGTGACATCCTTCCCGCATGCCGCTGACGCACACGCTCGGGTCCATCACGATCACCTCGCTGCTCGACGGAGCGGGCCCCTTCTTCATGCCGCGCGAGGAGGCGTTCCCCGACGCCACCGAAGCGAACTGGCGCGAGGCGGACCGGCGGGACCCGGACGCGGTCGGGCCGGACGGCGGCTGGTGGCTGCCGTTCCGCGCGTTCGCGCTGCGTACCGGTGACGGGCCGGTCACCCTGGTCGACGCCGGCATCGGCCCGGCGGACGCGCCGGCGGCGAGCTGGGCGCCGGTGCCCGGCCGGCTGCCGGCCGAGCTGGCCGACGCCGGCATCGACCCGGCGGACGTCCGCACGGTCGTCCTCACCCACCTGCACAGCGACCACGTGGGCTGGGCCGGGCCGCTCTTCCCGAACGCGGACCACCTGGTGCAGCGCGCCGAGCTGGACGCGCTGGAGCTGTTCCACCCGGAACTGCCGGCCCGGCTGCTCGGGCCGTTGCGCGCCGACGGCCGGCTGCGGGTGCTCGACGGCGACACCGACCTCACCCCGGGGGTACGCGTGCTGAGCACGCCCGGCCACACCCCCGGGCACCAGTCCGTGCTGGTGGAGTCCGGCGACGACCGCCTCCTGGTCACCGGCGACCTGCTGGTGCACGCGATCCAGTTGATCGACCCGGCACTGTGCTACGTCCACGAGGAGGACCGGGCCGGGGCCGGCCGGACCCGCGAGCGCGTCCTGTCGAACCTCTCCCCGCTGCTCCTGGCCACCCCCCACCTGGGCGCCCCCTTCACCCCCCACCCTCGCGTGGGCTGACCGGGGGTGGGACGCGCGAGGGGCGGCCGGCGGAAGCCGGCCGCCCCTCGCGGCGGGTGGTGCTCAGGTCACATGGAGGCGACGTCGCCCTGCTTGGCACGGACGGCCTCGGCGGCCTCCTTCAGCGCGGCCAGCTCGTCGGCGTCCAGCTCGGTCTCCACGACCCGCTTGACGCCCTCGGCGCCGATCTCGGCCTCGACGCCCAGGTAGACGCCGGAGATGCCGTACTCGCCGTCGACCCAGGCGCAGACCGGCATCACGTCGCCGGAGTCCTCGGCCACGGCCTTCGCCATCCGGGCCGCGGCGGCGGACGGCGCGTAGTAGGCCGATCCGGTCTTGAGCAGCGCGACCACCTCGGCGCCGCCGTTGCGGGTCTTGACGACCAGCTCCTCGATCTGCTCGGCCGGCATGACGTCGCGCAGCGGCTTGCCGTTCACGGTGCTCTTCGACGGCACCGGGACCATGGTGTCGCCGTGCGAGCCGAGCGTCAGGGTCCGGACCGACTTCACCGGCACGCTCAGCGCCTCGGCGACGAAGTTGGTGAACCGGGCGGTGTCGAGCATGCCGGCCTGGCCGAGCACCCGGTTCTTGGGGAACTGGGTGGCGATCTGGGCCAGCGCGGTCATCTCGTCGAGCGGGTTCGACACCACGATGACGACGGCGTTCGGGGCGTACTTGGCGACGTTCTCGGAGACCTGCCGGACGATCTTGGCGTTCGTCTCCAGCAGGTCCATCCGGCTCATGCCCGGCTTGCGGGCCAGGCCGGCGGTGATGACGACGACGTCCGAGCCCTCGATGGCCTCGTAGCCCTCGCCGTTCGGGCCGGTGGTGACGCCGACGAGCTTGGTCTCGAAGCCCTCGACCGCCCGCGACTGGTTGAGGTCGAGGGCGAGGCCCGCCGGCTTGCCCTCCACGATGTCGGTGATCACGACGGTCTCGAAGATGTCGTACTCGGCCAGGCGCTGTGCGGTGGTGGAGCCGTAGAAGCCGGCCCCGACGACAGTGACCTTCTTACCCATGGTCGTCCCACTCCCTGATACCAGTCGGTTTTCCGGACCGTATCAGCCATCCTGGCACCGATCGGGCGAGGGGCGGACGGTTATGACCTGTCTGGGTGGTCAGCGGTCCCGCTCGGCGCGTTCGACCACGTTGGTGAGCAGCATCGCCCGGGTCATCGGGCCGACGCCGCCGGGCATCGGCACCATCTTGCCGGCCACCTCGGCCACCTCGGGGTCGATGTCGCCGGTGTAGCGCCCCTTGCCGTCGTCGCCGATCACCCGGGTGATGCCGACGTCCACCACCGTCGCGCCGGGGGTGATCATGTCGGCGGTGAGCAGCCCCGGCACGCCGGCGGCGACGATGACGATGTCGGCGGCGCGGGTGTGGCCGGCGAGGTCCAGGGTGCCGGTGTGGCAGAGCGTGACGGTGGCGTTCTCGCTGCGCCGGGTGAGCAGCAGGCCGAGCGGGCGGCCGACCGTGTTGCCCCGACCGACCACCGCGACGTTCGCGCCGCGCAGCGGCACGTCGTGCCGGCGCAGCAGCTCGACGATGCCGCGCGGGGTGCAGGGCAGCGGGGCGTCGTAGCCGAGCACGAGTCGGCCCAGGTTGACCGGGTGCAGGCCGTCGGCGTCCTTGTCCGGGTCGATCGACTCCAGCGCCCGCTGGGTGTCCAGGTGGGCCGGGAGCGGGAGCTGGACGATGTAGCCGTGGCAGGCCGGGTCCGCGTTCAGCTCGGCCAGTGCCGCGTCGAGCTGTTCCTGGGTGGCGTCGGCCGGCAGCGTGACGCGCAGTGAGGCGATGCCGACCTCGGCGCAGTCGCGGTGCTTGCCGTTGACGTACGCCTGGGAGCCGGGGTCCTCCCCGACCAGGACCGTGCCGAGCCCGGGGGTGATGCCGCGCTCGGCGAGCGCCTTCACCCGCGCTCGCAGCTCGTCCTTGATCTCCGCCGCGGTGGCCTTGCCGTCCAGGATCGTCGCCGTCACGCCGTGATCGTCTCACGTTCCCCGGCGAGCCGGACGACGACGGGCACCGATCACGCTCCGCAACGTGGTTTCCGTCACTGAGAGTGGTCGTCCGGGCCACGAAACGGGACTCGACGGCACGTTCCGTTACCAGCTCGCAACGCATCCGTTGTTGATCCGCCGCAGCGCGACCTACCGTTACGACTCGTTGCGCAGCGTCACCCAGCGTCGGGCCGACCGCGCAGCGTGAGGAGATGAGGAGACTCCATGCGTGTTCGTAGGCTCGCGGCCTGGGCCGCTCTGCCGCTCGCGGTGACCCTGGGCCTGACGGCCTGCGGCTCCGGCGGCGGAGGCGGCGGCGCAAGCGACCCCGACGCGGCCGTGCGGATCGAGATCGCCGAGCCGCAGCACCTGGTGCCGACCAACACCAACGAGACGAGTGGCTCGCAGGTGCTGTCGGCGCTGTTCAGCCCGCTCGTCGACTACGACGAGGCGAACAAGCCGCACGAGGTGGCGGCCGAGTCGGTGACGTCCTCGGACAACAAGGTCTGGACGATCAAGCTGAAGCCCGGCTACACGTTCCACAACGGCGAGAAGGTCACCGCCGACAACTACCTCGACGCCTGGAACTACGGCGCGTACGCGCCGAACGGCCAGAACTCCAGCTACTTCTTCGAGAAGATCGCCGGCTACGAGGACCTCCAGGGCGAGAAGCCGAAGGCGGAGACGCTCAGCGGCCTGACGAAGGTCGACGACCTGACGTTCACCGTGACGCTCACCGAGCCGTACGTGGACTTCAGGACCATGCTCGGCTACACCGCGTTCTACCCGCTGCCCAAGGCGGCGTTCTCCGCGCCGGGCGTGCTGGCCGAGGGGTACGAGCAGGCGCCGATCGGTCAGGGCCCGTTCAAGATGAAGGGCTCCTGGCAGCACGACGCCAAGGTCGAGGTGGAGCGCTACGACGCGTTCCCGGGCCAGCAGCCCAAGGTCGGCGGCGTCGAGTTCCGGATCTACCAGCAGCCGACCGCCGCGTACGCGGACGTGCTGTCGGACAACCTCGACGTGATCAAGACGATCCCGACCGAGAACCTGTCGACCGCCGCCACCGACCTCGGCGACCGGTTCCAGCAGAGCCCGGCCTCGTCGCTCCAGGTGCTGGCGTTCCCGACGTTCCAGAAGGAGTTCAGCAAGCCCGAGGTGCGCAAGGCCATCTCGATGGCGATCGACCGGGACGAGATCACCAAGTCGATCTTCAAGGACTCGCAGCAGCCGGCCCGCTCGTTCGTCTCGCCGGTGGTCGCCGGCTACCGGGAGAACACCATCGGCACCGCCGGCGCGTTCGACCCGGCCAAGGCCAAGGCGATGTACGAGGCCGCGGGCGGCCCGAAGAAGATCGAGCTGTCCTACAACGGCGACGGCGGCCACAAGGACTGGATCGACGCCACCTGCAACCAGCTCAAGGCCAACCTGGGCGTGGAGTGCGTGGGCAACGCCGAGCCGAAGTTCGCCGACCTGCTGACCAAGCTCAAGCAGAAGCAGTCGGTGGGCCTGTTCCGGATGGGCTGGGTGATGGACTACCCGTCCATGGAGAACTACCTGGGCCCGCTGTACAGCACCAACGGCTCGTCGAACTACTACGGCTACTCGAACCCGGAGTTCGACAAGCTGCTCGCCGAGGGCGCCCGCGCGGCGAGCGCGGACGAGGCGGTCAAGAAGTACCAGGCGGCGGAGGACCTGCTCGCGCAGGACCTGCCGGTGATCCCGCTGCGGTACGGGCAGAACAACTTCGGCCACTCCACCAAGGTCAAGAACGTCCACGTGGACCTCTTCGACCGGGTGGACCTGCTGAAGATCGAACGCGCCTGACCCACCCCCGACAAGGCCGGGCCACCCCCACCGGGTGGCCCGGCCTTGGCATTGGCCCGCATTTGCCCCATCTTCGGCAGACTCGCAGGCATGTTCCGGTTCATCCTGCGGCGACTGCTCCAGATGGTCCTCGCGTTCTTCGGGACCACGCTGATCGTCTACGCGTTGATGTTCGCCGGCCAGGGCGACCCGATCCAGGCGCTCGCCGGGGAACGGCCGGTCACCGCCGCCCAACGCGCCTACCTGACCGAGAAGTACCACCTGGACGCGACCGGCGTCGGCGGCTTCTTCTACCGCTACCTGAACTATCTCGGCGGCCTGCTCCGCGGTGACCTCGGCCAGTCGCTCACCGGCCGGCAGATCGGCGACATCCTGGCCGCCGCCTGGCCGGTCACCGTGAAACTGGCGCTGATCGCGCTGGCCGTGACCGTAATCTTCGGGGTCACCGCCGGCGTCATCGCGGCCATCCGCCGCTCCGGCGTCTTCGACCACGCCACGCTGGTGCTCACGCTGCTGGTGCTCGGCATCCCCACCATCGTGCTGGCCCCGCTGGCGCAGTACTTCCTCGGCGTACGCTGGCCGATCTTCCCGCCCACCGCCGGCGCCCAGCCCTCGTTCCGGGCGCTGCTGCTGCCCGGCATCGTGCTCGGCTCGCTGTCGCTGGCCACCGCGCTGCGGCTGACCCGCACCTCGGTGACCGAGAACCTGCGCGCCGACTACGTGCGCACCGCCCGGTCGAAGGGCCTGGTGCGCCGCCGGATCGTCGGCGTGCACGTGCTGCGCAACTCGCTCATCCCGGTGGTCACGTTCCTCGGCGTCGAGCTGGGCAACCTGATGAGCGGCGCGATCATCACCGAGGGCGTGTTCAACATTCCCGGCGTCGGCTTCAACCTGTTCCGCGGCATCCGCACCGAGGACGGCCCGCTGGTGGTGGGCATCGTCAGCGTCCTCGTCGTGGTCTACCTGCTGTCCAACCTGGTGGTGGACGTGCTCTACGCCGTACTCGACCCGAGGATCAGATATGAGTGACTTCGAGACGGTGGCGGCGACGGAGGACCAGTCGGCGCGGCGCGGCGTCTCCGGCGAGCCCGGCACCCCGGACCGGGCCGGCCGGCCCGGCAGGTCCCGCAGCCTGGCCGGGGACGCCTGGCGGGACCTGCGCCGCAACCCGGTGTTCTGGCTCAGCCTGCTGCTGGTCCTGCTGGTCGCCGCGATGGCCGTCGCCCCCGGGCTGTTCACCGCCAACGACCCGCGCGACTGCGTGCTCTCCCGGCAGCACGCCGGACCGTCCGGCGGGGCCATCTTCGGGTACGACTTCCAGGGCTGCGACACGTTCGCCCGAGCGGTCTACGGCGCTCGGGCCTCGCTGCTGGTGGGCGCGTTCTCCGCGGTGATCACCGGGGTGATCGCGCTGGTCGTCGGCATGCTCGCCGGCTTCTTCGGCGGGTGGGTCGACGCGGTGCTCTCCCGGGTGATTGACATCGTGCTCGGCATCCCGCTGCTGCTGGCCGCGATCGTGCTGCTCAAGCGCGTGAGCACCAGCGGCGAGACGGTACGCCTGTTCGCGGTCATCCTGGTGCTGGCGCTGCTCGGCTGGACCACCGCGGCCCGCGTGGTGCGCTCCTCGGTGATCACCGCCCGCGAGCAGGACTACGTGGCCGCGGCCCGGATGCTCGGCGCCGGCGACGGCCGGATCATGTGGCGGCACATCCTGCCGAACGCGCTCGCGCCGGCCATCGTGGTGCTCACCATCGCGCTCGGGTCGTTCATCGCGGCCGAGGCGACGCTGAGCTTCCTCGGCATCGGGCTGAAGGCGCCGACCATCTCCTGGGGCATCGACATCGACGCCGGCCGGGTGCACATGCGCGAGTCGGCCACGCCGCTGATCGTGCCGTCGGTCTTCCTCGCGTTGACCGTGCTCGCGTTCATCATGCTCGGCGACGCGGTCCGCGACGCCTTCGACCCGAAGCTGCGGTGAGTTCCCCATGACCGAGTCCGCGATCCGGCCCACGCCGGCCTCCCCCACCCCGCCCGAGGGGCACCTGCTGGAGGTGCGGGACCTGCACGTCGAGTTCCGCACCCGGGAGGGCGTGGCCCGGGTGATCAACGGGGTGACGTACCACCTGGACGCCGGCGAGACGCTTGCCGTGCTCGGCGAGTCGGGCTCCGGCAAGTCGGTCACCGCCCAGGCGATCATGGGCATCCTGGACACCCCGCCCGCGTACGTGCGGGGCGGTCAGATCCGCTACCGGGGGCGGGACCTGCTCACCCGGTCGGAGGAGGAACGCCGGCAGGTCCGGGGCACGGAGATCGCGATGATCTTCCAGGACGCGCTGTCCGCGCTGAACCCGGTCTTCCCGGTCGGCTGGCAGATCGGCGAGTCGCTGCGGCAGCGGGCCGGACTGTCCCGCGCCGACGCGCGCCGGCGCACGGTCGAGCTGATGGACCTGGTCCGCATCCCGGCCGCGGCGAGCCGGCTCGGCGACTACCCGCACCAGTTCTCCGGCGGGATGCGGCAACGCGTCATGATCGCCATGGCGCTGGCGCTGGACCCGAAGGTGCTGATCGCCGACGAGCCCACCACCGCGCTCGACGTCACCGTGCAGGCGCAGATCATGGACCTCCTGGCCGACCTGCGCCGGGACCTCGGCATGGCGCTCATCCTGATCACCCACGACCTCGGCGTGGTCGCCGGCGTGGCGGACCGGATCGCGGTCATGTACGCCGGCCGGATCATCGAGCACGCCGACGTGCGTTCGCTGTACCGGGCGCCGGCCCACCCGTACACCAAGGGGTTGCTGGAGTCGATCCCCCGGCTCGACGTGCGCGGGCAGGCGCTGTCGACCATTCCGGGGCTGCCGCCGAACCTGATGCGGATCCCGCCCGGCTGCCCGTTCCACCCCCGCTGCCCGTACGCGCAGCAGGTCTGTGTCGACGAGGTGCCGCACGACCTGGTGCTCGGCGACGGCCGGACCAGCGCGTGCCACTTCGCGCAGGAGGTCCACGATGACCGCGCCCGCTAGCCCGGCCAAGGTCCGCGGCGAGACCGTCCTCGCCGTCGACGAGCTGGTCAAGCACTTCCCGATCACCCAGGGCGTGCTGTTCAAACGGCAGATCGGCGCGGTGCGGGCGGTCGACGGGGTGAGCTTCGAGCTGCGCCGGGGCGAGACGCTCGGCGTGGTCGGCGAGTCCGGCTGCGGCAAGTCCACGCTGGCCCGGCTGCTGATGCGGCTGGAGACGCCGACCGCCGGCCGGGCCACGCTGGAGGGGCGGGACCTGTTCCGGGCGTCCGGCGGGGAGCTGCGGCGGCTGCGGCGGAACATGCAGATGGTGATGCAGGACCCGTACACCTCGTTGAACCCGCGGATGACGGTCGGCGACATCGTCGGCGAGCCGTTCGCGATCCACCCGGACGCCGCGCCGAAGGGCAGCCGGCGGCAGCGGGTGCAGGAGCTGCTGGACGTGGTCGGGCTCAACCCGGAGCACGTGAACCGCTACCCGCACCAGTTCTCCGGCGGCCAGCGGCAGCGCATCGGCATCGCCCGCGCGCTCGCGCTGCGCCCGGAGATCATCGTCTGCGACGAGCCGGTGTCGGCGCTTGACGTCTCCATCCAGGCCCAGGTGATCAACCTGTTGGCGCAGCTCCAGGACGAGTTCGGGTTGTCGTACATCTTCATCGCGCACGACCTGTCCGTGGTCCGGCACATCTGCGACCGGGTGGCGGTGATGTACCTGGGCCGGATCGTGGAGATCGGCACCGAGGAGCAGATCTACCAGCGCGCCACCCACCCGTACACCCAGGCGTTGCTCTCGGCGGTGCCGGTGCCCGACCCGGAGGCCCGCGACCGCCGGACGATCATCCGGCTCAGCGGCGACGTGCCCAGCCCGGCCGACCCGCCGTCGGGCTGCCGGTTCCGCACCCGGTGCTGGAAGGCGGAGGAGGTCTGCGCCGTCCAGGACCCGCAGACCGTGCCCCGCGCCGCGGACCCGCACCCCAGCGCCTGCCACTTCGCCGAGGTGCGCCCGGACGTCTGAGGCCCCGTCCCCCGGAGGAAGGAGGGGCGGGGCCGCAGCGGGACGTGGACGGGGTGCGTGAGGTGCGCCCCCGTGGGCGACGGCAGCGCGCGGTGGAACCGCCGGGTCGACGCGGCAGGCTCCGGCGCGACTCAGGCGGTGGGCGGCGCCCGCGCGGCCAGCGCGCCACGCGGCGGCAGCGACAGGGCCGGCGGCCGGCGGCCCGGCGTGAGCCGCGCCGACATGACCGGGCCGGCGACGCTCGGGGGCGCGGTCGGGAGCGGTTCGTCCGGTCCGTCGCCGTAGGCGAGGCCGCCGCGCCGCTCACCCCACCACCCGCCGGACAGCTCCGCGCACCGCCGTTGCGGGTACGCGCCGAGCGACACGACCGGCCCGGCCCGGCACCCCGAGGCGGGTACGACGGCAGCCGGCCCGACGGCGTTCCCGCCGACGACGGACGGGGCGAAGGTGTCCGCGCCGACGACGGAGAGGCCGGCGGTGGGCGGGCCGAGGGTGTGCGCGCCGACTGCGGACGGGCCGACTGCGGGCAGGGCGGCGGCGTGCGGGCCGGCGGCGGAGCCGAGCGCGGCCAGGACGAACGCCAGCGTGACGACGACGGCGGTCAACCGGTCGCGCACGCGCATGGCACACCTGCCGGGGCTCACGGACAGTGGAGACGGTCGATCGATCGTCGCCGGCACACGCTAGCAACCGCCCGCGGCGGCCGGCAACGACGCGCGGCGGCGGGCTACCCGGGTCCGGCGCGTTTCGCCCCCAGCCCCGGCGTGTCGGGGCAGCGGCACCAATGGTGTCTGAAGCGGTATACCTCAGAGTCATAACTATGCCTCTGAGGTATACCGCGCAGATCTGATTGTCCCTCCCCTGCGGCTACGCACGGTAACCAGCGGCGAGGTGCAACCCGTGCGGAACAGACCTAGTGGAAGAAGTGGCGGGTGCCGGTGAGGTACATCGTCACGCCGGCCGCCTTGCAGGCCGCGATGGTCTCCTCGTCGCGGATCGAGCCTCCGGGCTGCACGATCGCCCGGATGCCGGCGTCGATGAGGATCTGCGGGCCGTCCGCGAACGGGAAGAACGCGTCCGAGGCGCAGACCGAGCCGCGGGCCCGCTCGTCGCCGGCCCGGCTGACCGCCAGCCGTGCCGAGTCGACGCGGTTGACCTGGCCCATCCCGACGCCGACGGTGGCGCCGTCGCGGGCCAGCAGGATCGCGTTGCTCTTCACCGCGCGCACCGCCCGCCAGGCGAACGCGAGGTCGCGCAGCGTCGCCTCGTCGGCCGGGTCGCCGGTGGCCAGCGTCCAACCGGACGGGTCGTCGCCGGGCGCGTCGACCGCGTCCCGCATCTGCACCAGCACGCCGCCGCTGACCTGCCGCCACTCCGCCGGCCGGCTGGCGAACGCGGGCGCCCGCAGCAGCCGGATGTTCTTCTTGGCCCGCAGCAGCTCCAGCGCGCCCTCGTCGAAGCCGGGCGCCACCAGCACCTCGGTGAAGATCTCCGCGACCTGGCCGGCCAACTCCACGCTCACCGGCCGGTTGACCGCGATCACGCCGCCGAACGCGGAGACCGGGTCGCAGGCATGCGCCTTGCGGTGCGCCTCGGCCACGTCCGTGCCGACCGCGATGCCGCACGGATTGGCGTGCTTGATGATCGCCACCGCCGGCTGGTCCGCGAAGTCGTGCGCGGCCCGCCACGCGGCGTCCGCGTCGACGTAGTTGTTGTAGGACATCTCCTTGCCGTGCAACTGCTCGGCCTGGGCCAGCCCGGCCGGGGCGCCCGGGTCGGTGTAGAGCGCCGCCGCCTGGTGCGGGTTCTCGCCGTAGCGCAGCACGGCCTGGCGGCGCAGCGCCAACCCGGCGAACTCCGGCCAGCCGTCCTCGGCCGGGGCCACCGTGGTGGCGAACCAGTCGGCCACCGCCACGTCGTAGTCGGCGATGTCGGCGAACGCCCGGGCCGCCAGCGCGCGCCGCCGGGCCAGGGTGAACCCGCCGTCGGCGAGCGCGGCCACCACCGCCGGGTACGCGGCCGGGTCGGTCACCACCGCGACCGAGGCGTGGTTCTTCGCGGCGGCCCGCACCATCGCCGGACCGCCGATGTCGATCTGCTCCACGCACTCGTCGGCGTCGGCGCCGGAGGCGACAGTGGCCTGGAACGGGTAGAGGTTGGAGACCAGCAGGTCGATCCCGGCGATGCCGTGCTCGTCGAGCTGCATGGCGTGCGAGTCCTTGCGCAGGTCGGCGAGGAGGCCGCCGTGGATCTTCGGGTGCAGCGTCTTCACCCGGCCGTCGAGGATCTCCGGGAAGCCGGTGACCTGCTCGACCGGGGTGACCGGAACCCCGGCGCCGGAGATCGTCGACGCGGTGCTGCCGGTCGACACGATCTCCACGCCGGCCTCGTGCAGGGCGCGGGCCAGCTCGACCAGGCCGGTCTTGTCGTAGACGCTGACCAACGCGCGCCGGATCGGGCGGCGGGCGTCGTCATGGGTGCTCACGGAACGGTGACCTTTCTGCCGGTGATCGTCCAACCTTCACGTACCAGGCGGCCGACCTGCTCGACGAGCTGGCGCCGCTCGGCGGACTTGATGCGCTCGGTGAGCGTCTCCTCGTCGTCGTCGTCGAGCACCGGTACGGCGACCTGGGCGACGATCGGGCCGGTGTCCATCCCGGCGTCGACGAAGAACAGCGTGGCCCCGGTGACCTTCACGCCGTACGCCAGCGCGTCGCGGGGGCCGTGGATGCCGGGGAACGCCGGCAACAACGTGTTGTGCGTGTTCAGGTAGCGGTCACCGAACGCGGTGAGGAACTCCGGGCCGACCAACTTGAGGAACCCGGCGCTGATCACCAGGTCGGGCCGGTGCTCGGCGACCCGGGCCGTGAGCGCCTTGTCCCAGTCGGCCCGGGTGGGGTGGTCCTTGACCCGCTCGACGAAGGACGGCACGCCGGCCGCGGCGGCGCGGTCCAGGCCGGCTATCCCGTCCCGGTCGGCGCCCACGGCCACCACCCGGGCCCCGTAGCCGGGGTCGGTGGCGGCGTCCAGCAACGCCTGGAGGTTGCTGCCGGAGCCGGAGACGAGGACGACGAGGCGGGCGACGGACGCGGGCTCGGTCACGCGGCCACCCTATCGGGCAGGTCGGGCGGTCCGGCTGTCGGGCGGCGGCCTGTCGGATGATCTCCGGAGGTAGTGGGCTCGCGGTACGCTGCCGGTCGCCCGGTGTCCGGCGTACGCCCGACCCGCACCCCGAACGAGTAACCGGCACGCGCCGTGCCGCCGGCCCGAGGAGTCACCCCCATGCAGCCCGGATATCCCCAGAAGCAGCCGTCGCAGATCGACAACAACATGACGATGTCCATCGTCGCGATCTTCCTGTGCTGGCCGCTCGCGATCCCGGCGATCATCAACGCCTCCAAGGTCAACCCGCTGATCCAGCAGGGTGACTACGCCGGCGCGCAGGCCGCCGCCGCCGAGTCCAGGAAGTGGTCCAAGTGGGCCCTGATCGTCGGCCTGGTCCTGATCGGCATCATTGTGGTGTGTTGCCTGTTCGGTGGCCTGGCGGGTCTCGTCGGCGGCAGCACCGGCACGAACTGACCGACAGCCCACAACTGAGGAGTTTCCCGACATGCAGCCCGGACACCCCGGACAGGACCCGTACGGCCAGCAGCCGAACCAGGACCCGACCGCCCAGCCGCACGACCCGTACGGCCAGCCGCCGCAGCCCCCGCAGTACGGCCAGCAGCCGCAGTACGGCCAGCAGCCGGACTACGGGCAGCAGCCCCAGTACGGGCAGCAGCCGGACTACGGCCAGCCGACCTCCGGCCAGCCCTACGGCCAGCCCACCTCGGGTCAGCCCTACGGTCAGGACCCGTACGCGCAGCAGCCGTACGGCGCCGCGCCGCAGTACCCGGCCGCCGGCTACCCGGCCGGCCCCGGCCAGGGCCAGAACAACACCATGGGCCTGATCGGCATGATCGTCGGCATCGCCTCGATCGTGCTCGGCCTCTGCTGCCCGCTGCTGGGCGTCCCCGCCGGCATCGCCGGCGTGGTGCTCGGCTTCCTGGGCCAGAAGAAGGTCCAGGCCGGCGAGGCCAGCAACCCGGGCCAGGTGAAGGCCGCCCTGATCTGCGGTGGCATCGGAGTGGTCCTCGGGATCATCAGCGCCATCGCCGGCGCCGCGATCAACATGAGCAACTTCGGTTCCTGACCGGCTCCGACGAAGGGGCGTCCGGCAGCCGCCGGGCGCCCCTTCGTCACGTCCACCCGTCGATCCGGGTGGCGAAGACCCGAGCCGTCAGCGCGGGGTCGGGGCGGGCCGGGGCGGGGCGGGCCGGGTGGTGAGGGTGTGGGTGGCGGCGGCGCCGAGCACCGCGCCCACGGCGATCACCAGCGTGGCCACGGCGGTCACGGGCCAGGGCGCCGGGCCGATCTCGGCCAGCCGACCACCGCCGAGCGACCCGCCTGAGGCCGCCGCGAGCAGCCCCAGCAACACCCCGGCGACCGGGCCGGCGAGCACGGCCGGGACCAGCAGCTCCGGCCAGCCGACCTCGGCCCGGTCCTCGGCCGCCGCGCGCAGCAGCCGCCGGGCCAGCAGCCAGCCGGCCGCCATCGCGGCCAGCACCGGCACCGCGAGCAGGCCGGTGCCCAGCCCGTCCACCGGGCCACGCGGCAGGCCGGCCAGCAACGGCACGGCCGGCAACGCGCCCACCGACACCTCACTGGTGCGGACCGCGGTGTCCGTGCCGACGGCGAACCCGGGACCGAGCAGGTAGCTGGCCGACCAGGCGGTGGCGTTCGGCGCGTACGCGACGCTGACCAGCGTGATGCCCGCCTGCCCGGCCACCCCGGTCCGGTACGCGCCGATCATGTCGGCCGCGTCGCCACCGCCGGTGGCCACCGCCAGCCCGGCCGCGCCGGCGCTCGCGCCGAGCAGCAGCAGCACCGCGACCAGCCCGGCCCGCAACCCGTCGCGCACCGCCGGCGGGCACCGCCGGGCCAGCAGCGCCCAGACGCCCGTGGTGCGCAGCGCGCCGACGAGTGCGGCCGGGGCGGCGAACACGGCGAACGTCACGGCGGTCGTGACCGGGGAGACGCGTACGCCACCCGCGCCGACCGCCACCGCGGCGATCGTGCCGAGCAGCGCGTACCCCACCGCGACCGCGACCGCGACGGCGAGCGCCTGCCGGGGCGAGCCGGCGCCGCGCGCGCCCACGGCCCGGCTGACGTGCACCCCGGCCCGGGTGAGCCGCCAGACGACCAGCACGCTCAGCGCGAGCGGGGCCAGACCGAGCGGCCCGGCGGCGGTCTGCAACGGCACCCCGTGCCCGAGCAGCCAGCCGGCCAGGCCGGCGCGCAGCGCGCCGCCGAGCGACCCGGCGTCCTCGGTGATCTGGGCGAGGCCGAGCACGACGACGACCGGCAGCAGGGAGGTCAGCGCCGCCCAGAGCGCGGCCACGCCGGCGGCCACGGGCAGCGGGGCCCGGCTGCGCGACGGCTCACCCGCCCGGGGCGGGGGCACGCGCGCGGCAGGGCGGGCACGGGCGCGCGGCCGGGCGCCGGTGGCGGGGCCGGCGGCCGGACGGCGGGGCTGGTCAGGGGTGACACGTGACATCGCGTCTACTCTGGCACGCCACGGGAGAGGACGGCAGTCCGATACCGGGCCGGGACCGTGGCGAGTTCGTCGAACCCGCGGATCGGCGGCGGTGATCCGGTCTAGCCTCGGCTTGAGACGCGACCGTTCCCGTCGCGGCACCGACCGCTCGGAGGAAGCCGTGAACGCTCCGTATCCGCCGCCACCGCCGCCACCGGCCGCCGGTCGGGACCGGACCACGCTCTGGGGCGTCCTCGGCATCGTCTTCGGCCTGTTCTGCTGCGGCATCCTGGGAATCGTCTTCGGCTGGTTGTCGATCCGCGACGCGCGCCGCAACGGCAAGTCGCAGCTGCTCGGCTGGCTGGCCATCGCGTTCGGTGTGATCAACATCGTGGCCAGCGCCATCGTGCGGGCCCGGGGCAGCTACTACTACCCGTACTGGTACCGCTGAGCGTGAGGGGGCCGACCGGAACCGGTCGACCCCCTCGCCGTGTCAGCTGACCGCTCAGCGGCCGGACATGAGCTCCCGCATCAGCTCGGCGGTCTCGGTCGGGGTCTTGCCGACCTTGACGCCGACCGCCTCCAGCGCCGCCTTCTTCGCGTCGGCGGTGCCGGCCGAACCGGAGATGATCGCGCCGGCGTGACCCATGGTCTTGCCGGGCGGGGCGGTGAAGCCGGCGATGTAGCCGACCACCGGCTTGGTGACGTTGGCCTTGATGAACTCGGCCGCCCGCTCCTCGGCGTCGCCGCCGATCTCACCGATCATGACGATCGCGTCGGTCTCCGGATCCGCCTCGAAGGCGGCCAGCGCGTCGATGTGGGTGGTCCCGATGATCGGGTCACCGCCGATGCCGACGCAGGTGGAGAAGCCGATGTCGCGCAGCTCGTACATCATCTGGTAGGTCAGGGTGCCGCTCTTGCTGACCAGGCCGATCCGGCCGACGCCGGTGATGTCGGCCGGGATGATGCCGGCGTTGGAGGCACCCGGCGAGGCGATGCCGGGGCAGTTCGGGCCGATGATCCGGGTGCGCTCGCCCTTGGCCACGTTGTACGCCCAGAACGCGGCGGTGTCGTGCACCGGCACGCCCTCGGTGATCACCACGGCCAGGTCGATGCCGGCGTCGATCGCCTCGACCACGGCGGCCTTGGTGAACTGCGGCGGCACGAAGATGACCGTGACGTCGGCCCCGGTCTCCTTCATCGCGTCCGCGACGGAGGCGAAGACCGGCAGCTCGGTGCCGTCGAAGTCGACGGTGGTGCCGGCCTTGCGCGGGTTCACGCCGCCGACCACGGTGGTACCGGCGGCGAGCATCCGCCGGGTGTGCTTGGAACCCTCGGAACCGGTCATGCCCTGCACGATGACCTTGGAGTCCTTGGTCAGCCAGATAGCCATTGTCAGACCCCCGCCGCTGCCAGCTCGGCGGCCCGCTCGGCCGCGCCGTCCATGGTGTCGACCCGCTGGATGAGCGGGTTCGCCGCGCCGTCGAGGATGGCCCGGCCCTCCTCGGCGTTGTTGCCGTCGAGGCGGACCACGAGCGGCTTGGTGGCCTTCTCGCCGCGCTGCTCCAGCAGCGCCAGCGCCTGCACGATGCCGTTGGCGACCGCGTCGCAGGCGGTGATGCCGCCGAAGACGTTGACGAAGACGCTCTTCACCGACGGGTCGGAGAGGACGATCTCCAGGCCGTTCGCCATCACCTCGGCGCTCGCGCCGCCGCCGATGTCGAGGAAGTTGGCCGGCTTGACGCCGCCGTGCCGCTCCCCGGCGTACGCGACCACGTCGAGCGTGGACATGACCAGACCCGCGCCGTTGCCGATGATGCCGACCTCGCCGTCGAGCTTGACGTAGTTGAGGTCCTTCTCCTTGGCGGCCTGCTCCAGCGGGTCCACCGACGCCTGGTCGACCAGGGCCTCGTGGTCCGGGTGCCGGAACCCGGCGTTCTCGTCCAGCGTGACCTTGGCGTCCAGGAGCAGCAGCTTGCCGTCCTTCGTGGTGGCCAGCGGATTCACCTCGACCAGGGTGGCGTCCTCGGCGACGAACGCCTGCCACAGCCCGACCGCGACGTCGACGATCTGGTCGGCGACCTCGGCCGGGAAGCCGGCCGCGGTGACGATCTCACGCGCCTTGGCCTCGTCCACGCCGGTGTTCGCGTCGATCGGCGCCTTGACGACCTTCTCGGGGGTCTCGGCGGCGACCGCCTCGATGTCCATGCCGCCGGCGACGCTGGCGATGCAGAGGAAGGTGCGGTTCGCCCGGTCGAGCAGGTACGAGAAGTAGTACTCCTCGGCCACGTCCGCGGTCACCGTGATCATGACCTTGTGGACCGTGTGACCCTTGATGTCCATGCCGAGGATGTCGGTGGCGCGGGCCACCGTCTCCTCCGCGCCCTCGGCCAGCTTCACGCCGCCGGCCTTGCCGCGGCCACCGACCTTCACCTGCGCCTTGACGACCACCCGGCCGCCGAGGCGTTCGGCGATCGCGCGGGCCTCCTCCGGGGTAGTGGCGACGCCGCCGGCGAGCACGGGCAAACCGTGCCGCTCGAACAGGTCCCGCCCCTGGTACTCGTACAGGTCCACGATTGCGCGTCCCGTCCCGTCTCCGCGGCGCGCCGTCGCGCCGCCACCAGCGTTGGAAAATCAGTTTGACGCCTGTCATCAGAACAGACAGGCCATTTGCCGCAGCCTAACGAGATGGGAACCGGCGGCAACCGAGCGGGTGCGGGGTGTGCGGTAATGCACAACCGTCGTCGCGGTAGCGCACGACGAGAGACGCGGTGTCAGCCGTCCGGGGGATGTCCGCGTCGGGGCGTAACCCCCGGTCAGGGGCGTCGTTGAGTCTGATGTCGGAGCGCTGGTCAAGCGCGATGACGGGAGCGGCCGATGCCCTGTCGGTCGAGGGGTGGCGGCGGGGCATCGTGCATAGAGGGGCCGGGCGTGTGAGGGGTGCGTCCGGCCCTTCCCCCTGCCCGGAATCAGCCGACCGGCTGGGCCACGTTCTCCCGTACCCAGTCGACGATCGACCCGGTGGTGGCGCCCGGGGTGAAGATCTTCGCGACGCCGAGCCGCTCCAGCTCCGGGATGTCGGCCTCCGGGATGATGCCGCCGCCGAAGACCACGATGTCGGCCGCCTGGCGGTCGGTGAGCAGCTCGACGACGCGCTTGAACAGCGTCATGTGCGCGCCGGAGAGCACCGACAGGCCGACCGCGTCCGCGTCCTCCTGGATCGCCGTCTCGACGATCTGCTCGGGAGTCTGGTGCAGGCCGGTGTAGATGACCTCCATGCCGGCGTCCCGCAGCGCGCGGGCCACGACCTTCGCGCCGCGGTCGTGGCCGTCCAGGCCGGGCTTGGCGACGACGACCCGAATCCGAGAGCTCATCTGCGCACACCTTTCACCGGCACCGGCACTGCTGACCCTGAACGAACGGTAACCCGGGCGGACCGGGGGCGGAAAGCCGGGCTGCGCCATACCGCCCACCCGGGCGCGCCGAAAGTCGGACACCTCCGCCGATCGGTCACGGTCCGCGACGAAAGGCCAGTCGGCGGGCCATCCAACCGGCGGCACGAGATGACACAAGACAGGATGTAAACGGACATAACGAAACGCCGATTCGGCGCTTCGGCTTGTGACAGGAGTGGCGGTTGGCTAACGTGTCCACGGTTGTCATCAGGTCCACGGACGGGTGACGACGCGGCACCGGACGTTCGGCAGAGCTTCACCGAACGGCCCGAGGTCGCATCGGATCCCCGACAACGGAGGGTGTGCGTGCGCCAGCGCCTGTCGTCTGAGCCCGATAGATATCGCGGTCGTCGCCGCGTACCCACCCCCCCGCGGAGCCGCTACGCGGCGGTCGTCACGACCGCCTTCGTCGGCGCCGGCATCGTCGCCCTCGGCGCGAACGCCCTTCCCGACGCCAAGAGCGTCAGCCCGTCCGTCCTCGACGAGCTCCGGCAGGCCTCGGTCGCCAGCCAGGACGCCGCGGCCCGTGCCGACAGCGCCGACCGCGCCACCCGCGACGACCGGTCGGGTGGCGACACCGCCGCCACCGAGCAGGACCCCTGGCTCCTCCCCCTGCACGGCTACGACTTCAAGTCGCCCTACGGCATGCGCTGGGGCAAGCTGCACACCGGCATCGACCTGGTCGCGCCGGAGGGCACGCCCTACAAGGCGGTCCACGCCGGCACCGTCACCAAGGCCGGCTGGTTCGGCGGCTACGGCTACGCCGTGATCGTCCAGCACGCCGACGGCAGCGAGGCCATCTACGGCCACTCCTCCGCGGTCACCGTGAAGGAGGGCCAGCAGGTCAAGGCCGGCGACCAGCTCGGCCTGGTCGGCAACACCGGCCACTCCTACGGCTCGCACCTGCACCTCGAGGTGCATGTCAACGGCGAGCCGCGCGACCCGGTGACGTTCCTCCAGGAGCGCGGAGTGGACATCAAGCTCGAAACCGAGGCACTCTACGGCGACGTAGCCGCCTCCTGACGCTCCGCACCGCCCGATGACCGCCCGGATCCCGCGATCCGGGCGGTTTCGCGTGGGCGCATGTCTGCCCCGTCACACCGCACGATGTGAGCGGGCCCACACCACCCGGTGATCGACGCTTGTCGTGAATCGCCCAGCCGGGCCCGATCGCGGACACGATCCGGCGACGCACCCGACCGGGCCGCGAACCCGCCACCGGCGCGCTCGGAGACCGACACCAGTATTTCCAGGTCCACGTGCCCCTCAACTGGTGAAGGTTCCCGTGCAGCACAGCAGTCCCACCCCGAACGGCGCCACCCCGGACCCCGCCCCCGCCCGGCACCGGCGGACCGGCCGGCGGACCGCGTACCTGGTCACCGGCGCGCTGGCCCTGCTCGGTCTCGGCCTCGGCGGCGTCCTGGTCGCCACCGACGACAGTCCGGCGCCGGCGCCGGCCGCTGTCGACTTCGACGCGCGGGCCCGCGCCGAGGCTGCCGCCCGCGCCGACCGGTCGGCCCGCGAGTCGCTCCGCCCGGTCACCCCGTCCGCGACGCCGGCCAGCCCGTCTCCCAGCCCGAGCGCGACCAGCCCGAAGCCGAAGCAGACCGTGCCGCCGAAGCCGAAGCCGAAGCCGAAAAAGAAGAAGGCCGCGCCGAAGCCGAGCTGGGTCATCCCGATGCCGGGCGCCGACATCACGTCCTGCTTCGGGCCCCGGTGGGGCACACTGCACGCCGGCATCGACTTCGCCATGCCCGCCGGCACCCCGATCCGGGCCGCCGCGTCCGGCACCGTGGTCAAGGCCGGTGACGTGGGCGACGGCTACGGCAACTCCGTCTTCGTCGACCACCACAACGGCTACCTGACCCACTACGCCCACCAGAGCCGGCTGCTCGTCGACGTCGGCGACCGGGTCAAGGCCGGTCAGGTCATCGGCTACGAGGGCGCCACCGGTGACGCCACCGGCCCGCACCTGCACTTCGAGGTGCACCAGGGTGCGATGTGGAACCAGATCGACCCGGCGCCGTTCCTGCGCGCCCGCGGCATCGACGTGGCCTGCTGAGCGCCACGACACGACGAGGCCCGGCCCGGTGCGACACCGGACCGGGCCTCCTCGACGCTCAGAGCTTGTCGATCGGCGCGTGCCGCAGCACCAGCCACATGGTCTGTTCGCCGAAGTCGATCTGCGCCCGGGCCCCCGGCCCGGCACCCTCCACCGCCAGCACCCGGCCCAGGCCGTAGCGCTGGTGGTTGACCCGGTCGCCCACCGAGACCTTGGGCGTCTGCTTCAGGTCGCTCGCGGTGGCCAGCCGGCTGGCGTCCACGCCGAGACGCTTGGCGAGCTGGGTCGCCCTGGGCGTGCCGCCGGTGAAGCCGCCCCGGCCGCCGCCGGACAACCGGTCCGCCCGGCCACCGACGCCACCACCGCCGCCACCCCACGAGGTGTACGACCCCTCGGTGCGCTCCCACCGCACCAGCTCCGGCGGCAACTCCTCCAGGAACCGCGACGGTGGGTTGTAGGCCGGTGCGCCCCAGGCCGACCGGGTGACCGCTCGGGACAGGTAGAGGCGCTGCCGGGCTCGGGTGATGCCCACGTACGCCAGCCGGCGCTCCTCCTCCAGCTCGCGGGTGTCGCCGAGCGAACGCAGGTGCGGGAAGACGCCGTCCTCCAGGCCGGTCAGGAAGACCACCGGGAATTCCAGCCCCTTGGCGGTGTGCAGCGTCATCAGGGTGACCACGCCCTGGTGGTCGGGGTCGTCGGAGGGGATCGCGTCGGCGTCGGCGACCAGCGCCACCTGCTCCAGGAAGCCGGCCAGCGTGGCCCGCTCGTCGTCCGCGCCCAGCGACTCGATCCGCTCGGTGTACTCCCGGGCGACGCTCACCAGTTCCTGGAGGTTGTCCACCCGGCCGGCGTCCTGCGGGTCGAGGCTCTCCTCCAGCTCGGCCAGGTAGCCCGAGCGGGTCAGCAGCGCCTCCAGCACCTCCTCCGGGGTGCCGGTGGCGGTCAGCTCACGGGCCGAGTCGAGCAGCCCGACGAACTCGGCGATGCCGTTGGCCGCCCGGGTGGAGATCCCCGGCGCGTCCTTCGCCCGGCGCAGCGCGGCGCCGAACGAGATGCGGTCCCGGGCGGCCAGCGCCTCGACGCAGGCCTCGGCCCGTTCGCCGATGCCCCGCCGGGGGGTGTTGAGGATCCGGCGCAGGCTGACCGTGTCGTCGTCGTTGACCACGGCCCGCAGGTAGGCCAGCGCGTCGCGGACCTCCTTGCGCTCGTAGAAGCGCACCCCACCGACCACCTTGTAGGGCAGGCCGACCCGGATGAACACCTCCTCGAACACCCGGGACATGGCGTTGGTGCGGTAGAAGACCGCCACGTCGCCCGGCCGGGTGTCGCCGGCGTCGACCAGCCGGTCGATCTCCCGGGCCACCCAGTCCGCCTCGGCGTGCTCGGTGTCCGCCACGTAGCCGACGATCTGCTCGCCCGCGCCGGCGTCGCTCCACAGCCGCTTGGGCTTGCGTGAGGTGTTCCGGTCGATGACCGCGTTGGCCGCGTTGAGGATGGTCTGGGTCGAGCGGTAGTTCTGCTCCAGCAGGATGGTGCGGGCGTCGGTGAAGTCCCGCTCGAACTCCAGGATGTTGCGGATGGTCGCGCCCCGGAACGCGTAGATCGACTGGTCGGCGTCGCCCACCACGCACAGCTCGGCCGGCGGGATGCCCTCGGTGCCGGAGACCAGCTCCTTGATCAGGACGTACTGGGCGTGGTTGGTGTCCTGGTACTCGTCGACGAGCACGTGCCGGAACCGGCGCCGGTAGCTCTCCGCCACGTGCGGATGCGACTGGAGCAGGTGCACGGTGGTCATGATCAGGTCGTCGAAGTCCAGCGCGTGGGCCTCGCGCAGCCGGCGCTGGTAGAGCGCGTACGCCTCGGCCAGCGCCCGCTCGTTCGGCCCCTTGGCCCGGCCGGCGAACTCCTCCGGGTCGACCAGCTCGTTCTTCAGGTTGGACACCTGGGCCGCCAGACCCCGCGCCGGGTAGCGCTTCGGGTCCAGGTCCAGCTCGCGGGCCACCAGCTGCATCAGCCGCCGGGAGTCGTCGGCGTCGTAGATGGAGAACGTCGACTTGAGGCCGGCGTGCTCGTGCTCGGCCCGCAGGATCCGGACACAGGCCGAGTGGAACGTCGACACCCACATCATCCGGGCGCGCGGGCCGACCAGCGCGGCCACCCGTTCCTTCATCTCGCCGGCGGCCTTGTTGGTGAACGTGATCGCGATGATCTCGCCGGGGTGCGCGTCCCGGGCGGCGAGCAGGTAGGCGATCCGGTTGGTCAGCACGCGCGTCTTGCCCGAGCCGGCGCCGGCCACGATCAGCAACGGGGAGCCGGCGTGGGTCACCGCGTCCCGCTGCGGGCCGTTCAGGCCGTCGAGGAGGGCCTGCGGGTCCGACCGGGCGCCCCCGGAACGGCGCGGCGGGGTCGGCCGGGACTCCGGCGCGGGCGGGGACGCGGGAATGTCGAAGAGAGGATGCATCGCAGCCCGAGTCTATGCCGTCGCCCGGACACTTCCCCGCCCGCGCGCCCGGGTCCCCGGACCCGCGTCCCGTCCCACCTGTTGGCCGGTTTCCTTGCGCGTCCGCCCCGCCGGTCGGCATACTCGACGACGTGTTCGACAAGCGCTTTTTTTACTACGGCACCGGGAGTCCGGCAGCCGTGGGTCGCGCCTGATCACATCAGACCTACGAAAAGCCCCGGGCTCCCCGAGCCCGGGGCTTTTCCGTCCCGGGATCCGGGTACCGGGTCCGAGCCCCGAGAGGGACGACGATGATGACTGACGTGGTGGAGTCCAGCGGCGGCCTGGCGCGGCACGACCGGAAGGCCGGCGGTGACCCGACCGGCGCCGCGGCGGCGCGGACCGGCACCGACGACTCGGTGGCGGCCGAGCGGATCGGTGAGATCCGGCGCCGGATCGACGAGATCGATCGGACGCTCATCGCGCTCTGGCAGGAACGGGCGGCGCTGTCCCAGGAGGTCGGCGCGACCCGGATGGCTGCCGGGGGCACCCGGCTGGTGCTCTCCCGCGAGCGGGAGATCCTGGAGCGGTTCCGTACCGAACTCGGCGCCGACGGCACTCAGCTCGCGCTTCTGCTGCTGCGCGCCGGCCGGGGCCCGCTGTGACCCGACCCGCGCCACAGACGACGAACCGCCTGCCGGCGTCGGGCTGACGTCGGCAGGCGGTCAGGTCTGGTTCAGGCCACCTCGTGGGTGACGACGATCTCCCGCTTCTCCGCGAAGTGGCAGGCGCTCGGGTGGTCCGAGCCCGGCCGGATCTCCAGCAGCGGCACCTCCTGGGCGCAGACGTCCTGCGCCTTCCAGCACCGGGTGCGGAACCGGCAGCCCGAGGGCGGGCTGACCGGCGAGGGGACGTCGCCCTGGAGCCGGATGATCGCCTTGCTCTCCCGCACGGTCGGGTCCGGCACCGGCACCGCCGACAGCAGCGCCTGGGTGTACGGGTGGGTCGGCCGCTCGTAGATCTCGTCCTCGGTGCCGACCTCCACCATCTTGCCCAGGTACATGACGGCGACCCGGTCCGACAGGTGGCGCACGACCGACAGGTCGTGGGCGATGAAGACGTACGACAGACCGAGCTCGGCCTGGAGCTTCTCCAGCAGGTTCATCACCTGGGCCTGGATGGACACGTCCAGGGCCGACACCGGCTCGTCGCAGACGATCACCTCGGGCCGCAGCGCCAGCGCCCGGGCGATGCCGATGCGCTGCCGCTGACCGCCGGAGAACTGGTGCGGGTACCGGTTGATGTGCTCCGGGTTGAGGCCGACCAGGTCGAGCAGTTCCTTGACCTTGCCGCGTCGGCTGGCGCGCGGAGCCACCTCGGGGTGGATCTCGAACGGCTCGCCGATCAGGTCACCGACAGTCATCCGGGGGTTCAGCGAGGTGTACGGGTCCTGCATCACCAGCTGGATCTGCCGGCGCAGCCGCCGCAGCGCGCCACCGGAGAGTTTGGAGATGTCCTGGCCCTTGTAGAGCACCTGGCCGGCGGTCGGCTTCTCCAGGTTCATCAGCACCCGGGCGAGCGTCGACTTGCCGCAGCCGGACTCGCCGACCACGCCGAGCGTCTCGCCGGCCTTCAGGTCGAAGGAGACGCCGTCGACCGCCTTGACGTGACCGATGGTCTTCTTGAACACCACACCCTGGGTCACGGGGTAGTGCTTGACCAGGTCACGAACCTCGATGATGTTCTCAGTCACGGTTCACGAGCTCCTCGGCGAAGTGGCAGGCGCTGGCCCGGCCGTGGCCCAGTTGCAGCAGCGGCGGAACCTTCTCCCGGCACACCGGCTGCGCCATCGGGCAGCGCGGGTTGAAGGCGCAGCCCGGCGGGATGTTCATCAGGTTCGGCGGGAGCCCCTTGATGGTCCGGAGCTCCTGCCCCTTCTCGTCCATCCGCGGGATCGAGTTGAGCAGGCCGAGCGTGTACGGGTGCGCCGGCTTGGCGTACAGCTCGTAGACGTCGGCTTCCTCGACGATCCGGCCGGCGTACATGACCGCGATCCGGTCCGCGACGTCGGCGACCACGCCGAGGTCGTGGGTGATCAGGATCATGCCCATCTGCCGTTCCCGCTGGATTTCGCCGAGCAGGTCCATGATCTGGGCCTGCACGGTCACGTCCAGCGCGGTGGTCGGCTCGTCGGCGATCAGCACCTCCGGGTCGAGCGCGATCGACATCGCGATCATGGCGCGCTGCCGCATACCGCCGGAGAACTGGTGCGGGTAGTTGCTGAACCGACCCTTGGCGTTGGGGATCTTCACCTGGTCGAGCATCTCGATCGCGCGCTTCTTGGCGTCCGAGCGGCTGAGGCCGCGCCGGATGCGGAACTGCTCGGCGATCTGGAAGCCGACGGTGAAAACCGGGTTGAGGGCCGAGAGCGAGTCCTGGAAGATCATGGCGATGCCCTCGCCACGGATCCGTCGCCGCTGCTCGGCGGACTGCTTGAGCATGTCCTTGCCGTGGAAGCGGACCTCGCCACCGGTGACGAACCCGGGCGGGGTGTCCAGGATGCCCATGACCGTCTGCGCGGTGACGCTCTTCCCGGAGCCGGACTCGCCGAGCACGGCGAGGGTCTCCCCCGCGTCGACGTGGTACGTCACACCGTTGATGACCTTGGCGACGCCGTCCCGGGTGCGGAACTCGACCCGCAGGTCGTCGACCTCGAGCAGGCGGCCCGAGGGGCGGCCGGATCCGTCGGCGCCGGCCGCGGACTGCTCGGACACGAGAATGTCGGACAACTCAGTTCCCCTATCGGAGCTTCGGGTCGAGGGCCTCGCGGACCGCCTCGCCGAGCATCACGAAGCTCAGCACGGCGGTGACGAGGAACGCGGAGGGGAAGAACAGCAGGAACGGCGAGACCCGGATGTAGTTCTGCGCCTCGCTGATCATGATGCCCCAGGAGACCACCGGGCTCTTCAGGCCGATGCCCAGGAAGGAGAGCGTGGCCTCCGCGCCGATGAACGAACCCACCATGATCGTGCCGTAGACCAGCAGCGGCGCCAGGCAGTTGGGCAGCAGGTGCTTCAGGATGATCCGGCCGGTGCCGGCACCCAGCGCGCGGGCCGCGACGATGTAGTCGGCCTCCTTGGTGGCGAGCACCGAGGAGCGCATCAGCCGCATCACCACGGGCCAGCTCAGCACGCTCAGGGACAGGATGACCAGCCCCATGATCGTCCACTCGCCGTTGTCGGTGCCCGAGCCGTTGAACGTGGTCAGGATGACGATCGAGCCGAGCACGAACGGCAGGCCGAAGAAGATGTCCGCGACCCGGGACAGCACCGCGTCCACCCAGCCGCCGCGGTAGCCGGCGATGATGCCCATCGCGCCGCCGAACAGCAGCGTGAGGATGGTGGACACCAGGGCCACCACGATCGACGCGCGGGCGCCGTAGATGACCCGGGAGTAGACGTCGCGGCCCTGCACGTCGTAGCCGAACCAGGCGGACGACGACGGCTCGACCCGGCTGCGCTCCAGCGCGCCGTTGACCGCGTCGCCGGAGGTGAACAGCGACGGGAACGCGGCCATCACGATGAAGAGCAGGATGAACGCGGCGGAGATCCAGAACAGCGGCTTGCGACGGAGGTCGAGCCAGGCGTCGCCGAGCAGGCCACGCGGCTTCTGCTGCTTGGCGCTCTCCGGCAGGCCGGCGTTGGTGGGCGCGCCGGACCCGGCCTCGGTGGGCATGGTCGCGGGCGGCGTCGACACGATCGACGCGGTACTCGGGTCACTCATGCCCGCACCTCGCTGCGCTCGGCGCGGGCGTGGTTGCCCGCGCAGACTGCTGGGACGATTCGTTCGCTGCGGCGCTCGTCACTCATAGCGGATCCTCGGGTCGAGGGCGGCGTAGAGCAGGTCCACCAGCAGGTTCATCACGAGGTAGACGACCACCAGCACCACCACGATGCCGACAACGGTAGCGCTCTCCTTGGTGACGATCGAGCGGAGCACCTGCCGGCCGATGCCGTTGATGCCGAAGATGCCCTCGGTCACGATCGCGCCACCCATCAGCGCACCGAGGTCGGTGCCGAGCAGCGTGACCACCGGGATGAGCGAGTTGCGGAGCAGGTGCACGCCGACCACCCGGCGCATCGGGAGGCCCTTGGCGATCGCGGTACGGACGTAGTCGGCCCGCCGGTTCTCGGCGATGCTCGTGCGCGCCACCCGGGCGATGTACGCCATCGAGGCGCTGCCGAGCACGAAGCCGGGCACGATCAGCTCGCTGAACCGCATCTCGTTGGAGACGGTCGGGTTGATGATGCCCCACTTGACGCCGAGCACCCACTGCAGCACGAAGCCGATGACGAAGACCGGCAGTGCGATCAGGAACAGGGTGGAGACCAGGACCAGGTTGTCCAGGAAGCCGTTGCGTCGCAGACCGGTCAGGATGCCCGCGCCGAGACCGATCACGGCCTCGATGGCGAGGGCGACCACCGCCAGCTTCAGGGTGTTCGGGTACGACGTGGCGATGATGTCGCTGATCTCGCGACCGCCGAACGTGATACCGAAGTCACCCTGGAACAGGTTCTTCATGTAGCTGGCGTACTGCACCCAGATCGAGTCGTCGAGATGGTACTTCTCGGTCATCATGGCCCGGTAGTTCGGCGGGCAACCACGGTCGCCGCACTTACCGGCAAAGGGGTCACCGGGCACCGACCAGACGAGCCAGTAGATCAGGAACGTCGTACCGATGAACACCGGCACGAGTTGCAGCAGCCGTCTCAAGAGATAACGGCCCATGGGGTGGTCCTCCAGACAGGGAGCGCCGGGCACCCGACGCGGTGACGACAACGTGCGAGGGGTTTGTTGTACACCCCCTCGCGGAACGGCCCCGGGCCGGGCTCACCGGTAGGCGAGCCCGACCCGGGGTCAGACCGTTCGGATCAGAGTTCGACCGAGGTGATGTCGAGCTCGCCGACGTTGGTCAGCTCCAGCTTCTTGATCTTCTCCGAGTGGCCGGACTGCTCGCCGCTGAAGTAGATCGGGATCGTCGGGACGTCCTGGTCGATCAGCTTGACGGCCTCGGCGAACTTCTTGTGGGCCTCCTCGATGCTGGGGGCCGCGGAGGCCTCCTTGGCGAGGGCGTCCACCTGCGGGTTGCTGTACTTGCCGTCGTTCGAGGAACCGCCGGTCACGTAGAGCGGGTTGATCCAGTTCTCGACGTCCGGGTAGTCCTGCTGCCAGCCGGCGCGGTACATGCCGGTCATCTTGTAGTTGTTGATGTTGGCACGGAAGACCGCGAAGGTCGGCACGCCGACGGCGACCGCGTCGATGCCCAGGTTGGTCTTGATCTGCTGGGCGACCGCCTCCATCCACTCCTTGTGGCTGGCGTCCGCGTTGTACGACAGGGTCAGCTTGCCCTGGAAGCCACCGGCCTCCTGGAGGAGCTGCTTGGCCTGGGCCACGTCGAACTTGCAGGCGGTGCAGTTGCCCGGCTCGGCGCCCGGGGTCAGCGGGTTGGCCCAGCTGTCGGCCGGCTTGCGGTTACCGAAGAAGATCTTGTCGGTGATCGCCTGCCGGTCGATGGACAGCGAGATCGCCTTGCGCAGCTTCGGGTTGGTGAAGCGCTTGTCGTAGATCGGGAAGGCGATGATGCCGGTCGACGGAATGGTCGTCTGGATCGCCCGCTCGCCCAGGTCGGTCTTCCACTTGTCACCGGCCAGCGACGAGACCGGGACCTGCTGCTGGAAGTCCAGGTTGTTGGCGAGCAGGTCGTTGTAGGCCGCCGTGTCGTCCTGGTAGATCTTGACGGTGACGTCCTTGATCTTCATCTTGTCGCGCAGGCTGTAGTCGTCGAAACGAGTCAGCTTGATCTCGACGTCGTCCTGCCAGGCGGTCAGCTTGACCGGGCCGTTGCCGATCGGCTTCTTGCCGAACTCCGCCGGGGTGGTGGCGAAGAACGCGTCCGGCAGCGGCATGAAGGCGCTGTAGCCGAGCTTGGTCGGGAACACGGCGGTCGGCGCGGAGAGCGTGACCTCGAAGTTCCAGTCGTCGACGACCTTGAGGCCGGTCATCTCCTTGGCCTTCGGCTCCGGGGCCTTCTTCGGGCCGTCCGGGCCGTCCGGGTCCTCGGTGTAGACGTCGCCGAAGCCCTGGATGTCGGAGAAGAAGGAGGCGTTCTGCGCGCCGTTCGGCCCGTACGCCGCCCAGTTCCAGGCCTTGACGAAGCTCTCGGCCTTGACGGTGGTGCCGTCGTGGAACTTGGTGTTCTGCTTGATCTTGATCTTGAAGACCTTGGAGTCGCTCGTGTCGATCGACTCGGCGAGCAGGTTCTGCGGCGCCCCACCGTTGTTGGGGTACTCGACCAGGCCGCTCCACAGCCAGTCAATGATCTTGCCGCCACCGGTCTCGGTGGTGTTCGAGGGAACCAGCGGGTTCTCCGGCTGGGTGCCGTCGATGACGATGGCGCCGTCCTTGCTCGCGCCGGTGTCGCCACCGTCGTTGTTCCCGCTGGAGCAGCCGGACGCGACGAGCGCGAATGCCGCGCCCACCGCGAGCGCGCCGCTCGCCCGCTTCGAGACTCTCATTGCGAGGGGCCTCCTCTTTCTAACCTGGTTCCGTCGTGGGTTTCACGCACGTGTGGGGGGTGACACCGCCGACGACCCGAACCACAGGCCGCCGGTTTACCGCAGAGGAAATCGGGACACCCCTGGGGTACCGATCCGCCGGGCGCCACACCCTTCGACGAGGACATCACGCAGGATCGACAACCACGGGGCGGCGCGGTTGCGGCGTTCCGTGGTCGGCGGGCCCGACGAGATGCCTCACACCGGGGGGTGAGGTGCTGCCACTGTGACACCCACCGGCCCTTTCCGTGAAGGTGCCGTTATCAAGCCGTTAGTTGCCCGCCACGTCGCCGATACTTGAGAAAAGATCACAAATGGCGCGGATCACACGCCTCTGACCAGGCACGACATGCCCACCTCGATCCAGACCACCCCGAACCTCCGGCGCACGGGCAGGCCGCGGCCCACTGCGGAACACCCGAGCGAGCGCCGGGTACGCGCAGTTTTTACCCGTACGGCTGAGGTCCTCGTCGACTGTGCGGGCACCCCCGCCGACCAGGTGGACGAGGCTGCCGGCGATCAGACCAGCCGACGGTCGGCGGCCCAGCGGGACAGCTCGTAGCGGTTCGACATCTGGAGCTTGCGCAACACGTTGGAGACGTGCGTCTCCACCGTCTTGATCGAGATGAACAGCTCCTTGGCGATCTCCTTGTACGCGTACCCCCGGGCGAGCAGCCGCAGCACCTCGCGCTCCCGGTTGGTGAGCTGATCCAGCTCGGGATCGGCGACCGGCGCGTCCGGCCGGGAGGCGAACGCGTCCAGCACGAACCCGGCCAGCCGCGGACTGAACACCGCGTCGCCGTCGGCCACCCGGCGGATCGCGTCGGTCAGTTCCTCGGGCGAGATGGTCTTCGTCACGTACCCCCGGGCGCCCGCCCGGATCAGCCCGATCACGTCCTCGGCCGCGTCGGAGACGCTCAGCGCCAGGAACCTCACCTGCGGGTGGGTACGCCGCATCGCCTCCAGCACCGCGCGGCCACCCCCGTCCGGCATGTGCACGTCCAGCAGCACCACGTCCGGCTGGGTGACCGCGATCCGGGCCACCGCCTCCGCCACCGAACTGGCCTCGCCCACGACCTCGACCCGGGTGCCCAGCTCGGCGCGGACGCCGGCCCGGAACATGGCGTGGTCGTCGACGAGGAACACCCGCAGCGGCCCTCGCGGCGCCGCGCCCTCGACCGGTTCCTGCTCGGACATGGTCACCTGTCCCTTTCCGCCGTGGAGCCGGCACCGGAGCCGGAGCCGCTGATCGGCAGGATCAGCCGGACCTCCGTCCCCTCCCCCGGCTCGGACCGGATCTCCGCCCGGCCGCCGTGCCGCTGCATCCGGCCGATGATCGAACCCCGGACGCCGTGCCGGTGATTCTCCACCGTATCCGGGTCGAAGCCCTTGCCCCGGTCCCGCACGAACGCGCTGACCTGCTCCGGCTCCACCTCGGCGTAGAGCGACACGGTCTGCACCCCGGCGTGCCGGGCCGCGTTGACGAGCGCCTCCCGGGTGGCCGCGACGAGCGCGCCGACCCGCTCGTCGGTCTCCCGGTCGCCGACCACCACCGCCTCGACCGTGATCGCGAACGTGTCCTCCACCTCGGCTGCGGCCTGCTCCAGCGCGGCCGCGAAGCGCTCGGTCGGCGAGGCGGCCGGCTTGTAGAGCCAGTTGCGCAGTGAGCGTTCCTGCCCCCGGGCCAGCCGCTGCACGGTCTTGACGTCGCCGGCGTTGCGCTGGATCAGGGCGAGCGTGTGCAGCACCTGGTCGTGCACCATGGCAGCGAGTTCGGCGCGCTCCTGCTCGCGGATCCGCCCCTCCCGCTCCGACCGGAGCTGGTTCCAGGTGCGCCACAGCACCGGGCCGGTGACCACGCCCACGCCGGCCAGCCCGACCAGCGCGAAGATGACGCCGTTGAGCACCGCGTCGAAGTTCTGCGCCGGGGAGTAGACGGCGGCCACGCCGATGATGCCGACCGCGACGAGCACGCCGCCGCCGATGAAGCGGAGCACGAACGCCCGCCGGTCGCTCTCCTCCACCACCGCGCCCAGCCAGGGCACCGCCGAGTCGCCCCACTGCCGGCGACGTTCCGGGCCGGACTGGTGCCAGATGACCCCGGCGCCGACCGCGATGATCGCGACCAGCCAGCCGGCGGTGCCGGCCGCCCCGACCGAGTCGAACGCGACCACCTGGAGCAGCAGCACGCCCAACCCGATCACCACGAACGGCAGCAGCTGGGCGAGGTCGCGGCGGGGCGGCACGGCGGTGTCGCCGGGCCGGGGCGGGACCACCGCCCAGAACGCGGCGTAGAGCAGCAGCCCGAGCCCGCTGAGCCCGAGCAGCACCATGAACGCCACCCGGACCCGGAGCACCGGGATGCCCAGGTGCTCGGCGATGCCGGCGGCCACCCCGGCCGCCAACCGGTGCTCGGTGGCCCGGTAGAGGCGCGGGGGATGCGGCGTGACGGTGCTGCTGATCTTCGGACTCCCGGTTCGGCGCGAGGTGCCGGCGGCGGCCGACGACCCGATCGTCACACGATCGGAACGCCCCGGACCACGGGGACGCCCCGGACATTCCCCGCCGGGGGATCTCAGGGTGGGGTCAGGGTCGGTTCCGGAGGTCGTCCGGGCGGCCGGGGCAGCACTATCGGAGGCATGACCGAGGACGCTGCCCGTCCGCCCCGCCCCTGGGCGGCAGCACAGGACGATCCACCGCCGCCCCCGCCGGGGCCGGCCCCCACCGACGACGACAGGCCCCCGCCGCCGGGCGGCGGCGCGCCGTTCGCCGATCCACCCCCCGGCGGGTACGCCCCACCGCCCGGCGCCGCCGGCTTCACCACCCGGTACGGGCTGGTCCGCCCTCGGGAGGGCCGCTACCTGGCCGGGGTGTGCGCCGCCATCGGCCGGGCCACCAACACCGACCCGGTGCTGTGGCGCGTCCTGCTGGCCGTGCTCGGCTTCTTCGGCGGCATCGGCATCCTGGTCTACGTCGCCGCGTGGCTGATCATCCCCGGGGAGGGCGACACCGCCTCACCCGTGGAGTCGATGCTCGGCCGGGGCCGCTCCAGCATGTCCCCGGTCACCGTCATCGTGCTCGGCATCGTGGTCGCGGTCGGCTTCGCGTACGTCGTCACCGACGGCTTCCGGGCCATCCTGCTCGGCGCCGTGATCCTGATCGGCGGCGCGCTGATGCTCAACCGCGACCAGCGCGGGCCCGCGCCCCGGGCCGGCGCGTACCCCGGTCCGGTGCCGCCGTCCGGCGGGCCGTTCCCCGCGCCACCGGCTGCCTCCTGGGCCGGTCCGCCCGCCGGATCCGGGCCGCCGCCGCCCGTCCCGCCGTGGCCGGCCGGACCCGCCGGGTACGCGCCGCCGGCCGGAGCCGGCGCCGCGTCCCGAACCGACGAACCGGTCGAGGTCACGCCGGGTTGGCCGGCCGGCCCGCCCGGGGCCGGCTCCCCACCGGCCGCCCGGCCCGCAGCCGGGGACCCGGTCAGCGCGTCCGCCCGGACCGAGCCGGGCCACCCCGCCGCACCGCACGCGGACGCCGAGCCCGGCTACCCGCCCGTCCACGCCGAACCCGGCTACCCGGCTGCCCCGTTCTCCGGCTACCCGGCCACGCCGCCCGGTCACGCCCGACCCGGATACCCGCCCGCACCGGCCACCGGGGCCGGGACCGGCTACCCGACCGCGCCGTTGCCCGCCCCGGGTTGGCCCGCCGCGGCCGGCACCCGACCGGTCCGGTCCGAGCCGGTGACCGCCACGTTGCCCACGGTGACGTCACCGGCCGGTGACACCGGCACCGGGGCGGGCCCCGGCGCGGCCCCGAGCTGGCCCGCCGCACCGACCACCGGCGCGCCGCTCGGCGGGCCGACCGCCGTGCCCCCGCCCGCCCCGATGGGCGCGCCGCTGCCGCCGGGCGGCTACCGTCCGCCGTTCGCCCCGCACGGCCCGTACGCCGGGTCGCCCCCCGCCCCGGCGCCGGTCCGACCGCCCCGCCCGCCGAAGCGGCCGAAGGAACGCTCCCCGCTCGGTGCGATCACGTTCTCGCTGATCTTCCTGGCGCTGGGCCTGGTGGCGATGCTCGACCTGCTCGGCGTGTTCCCGGTCGGCGCGGCCGGCTACTTCGCCGCGGCGCTGGCCACCATCGGCCTGGGGCTGCTCGTGGGCACCTGGTTCGGCCGCGCCCGCTGGCTGATCGCTCTCGGTCTGGTGACGGCGGCGGCGCTCGGCGTCGCCACCGTCGCCGAGTCCTACGACCGGGTGCGCGGCATCGACGGCAACGTCACCTGGGCCCCGACCGACCGCCGCGACCTGGCCGACCGGTACGAGAACAACCTCGGTGACGCGGTGCTCGACCTGCGGGCCATCGACTTCGACAAGCAGGACATCCAGGTGACCGTGGACGTGAACCTCGGCAACGCGACGGTGGTCGTGCCGGCGAACGTGGACGTGACCACGGTGGCCGACGTGAACGCCGGTGACGCCACCGTCTTCGGCCGGCACACCGGCGGGCTCAGCGGTCGCCGCTGGGAGAGCACCGACGCCGGCGCGGACGGCCCCGGCGGGGGCAAGCTGCGTCTCTACGTCCACGTGAACGCCGGCAATCTGGAGGTGACCCGGTGAAGGCCCACCGTACGGACATCGTGTCGTTCGCCTTCGGACTTGTCTTCCTCGGGCTCGCCCTCTGGTGGCTGCTGGCCCGGATCCTCGGGCTGGACGTGCCCCCGGTGGGCTGGTTCCTGGCCGGCGGGCTGGTCGTGATCGGTTTGCTCGGCCTGGTCGGCGCGCTGCGCTCGGTCCGCGGCCCGGACCGGCCGGCGGCACCGGCTCAGCCCGACCGGTACGGGCAGCCGGGCGGGGCGGAGACGACGGTGGCCGCGCCGTACCGGGACGGCACCCCGGCCGGCGACGGCCCGGCTGCCGAGCGGGCCGACGAGTGGGCCACCGACGCGGTGACCGAGGTGCCGGCGCCGGCCCGGGAGGACCTGCCGGCCGAACACGGGCCGGGCCGGTCAGCGGCCGGACCGGCGACCGGGGAACCGGCCACCGCCGAACCGGAGAACCGGTCCGGGCCGGCCACCCGCGAGCTGCCCGCGGTCGACCCGGGGGCCGTCGCGCCACCGGCCGGACGGCGTACCCCCGGGGAGCCGCCGGCCTGACCGCGCCGGTGCGGCGGCCCGCGGGCGCGGCCTATGCTGGGTCGAGGGAGACCTCCCCTCCGCCGTCCGGTCCGGGCCGCCCCGACCACGCCCGACGCTCCCGTTCCGCCCCGGCCGGCCGGCCGGCCGGTCGCGTCGCCGCAGCGGCCCCCGTCCGTCCCTACCGCGTCAGGAGCTCGTCCGACATGACCCAGTCCCCCGCCGTGCGTGTCACCGGTCCGTCCGGTGCGGTCCGCCTCGGCGAGCGCGCCGCCCGCACGCTCGTCAGCGAGTTCGCCCGGCGTAACGACCCGAAGACCGGACTGCTGGTCGGCGCGACCCCGGAGTCCGCGGTGCTGGCCGCGGCGATCGAGGCGCTGCTCCCGGGCGACCGGCTGGTCGTGGTGCCGGCGGAGGGCGCCGCGGCGACGGCGCTCCGCGAGCACGTGATGGCCCAGGGCCGCTGGGTCGCCGACCGGGTACGCGTGGTCGACACGCTCACCGAGGCGGAGGCCGCCGCGGTGGTGTTCGTCGCCGAGCCGTTCACCGGCACCGCCGAGGAGGCCCGTGCCGCGGTGGACGGCCTGTCCAAGTACCTGGCCGACGGCGCGGTGCTCAGCGTCGCCGCGCCGCTGTTCCGCACCGAGGGCGCCGGCCCCGAGCTGGAGCGGCAGGGCGTGCTGCACGGTGTCCGCACCGACGTGGTGCTGCGCAACTCCCCGCCGGTCCGCGTGCACCACCTGCGCCTCACCCCGGCGTCGGCCGCGCTGGCGGCCTCGCTGTCGCCGGCGTACCGGCCGTCGAGCGTGCCGGTGACCCGGCAGATGCACATCGACTCCAACGGGGTGGCCGCCGCCGGCATCACGCTCGGCCTGGCCGCCCTGGCCCGGGCCGCCCGGCCGAAGTCCAGGCTCTGGCTGGTGCCGGCGTTGGCCGCGGCGCCGGTGGCCGCGTTCTTCCGGGACCCGCAGCGGGACGTCCCGGAGGACCCGTCGGCCGTGGTCGCCTCCGCGGACGGCCAGGTCCTGTCCGTGCAACGGCTCACCGACGAGCGCTTCGGCGACGGCGAGTGGCTGCGGGTCGCGGTCTTCCTGTCGGTGCTGGACGTGCACGTCAACCGGGCTCCGGTGGCCGGCAAGGTGGTCGACTACTTCGTCGCCGACGGCGGGTTCGTCAACGCCATGAAGCCGGACGCCGAGCACAACGTGGCGGCGTACACGGTGTTGGACACCGACCACGGCACGGTGATCGTGGCGCAGCGCACCGGCCTGATCGCGCGCCGTATCGTTCAGCGGGCACCGGTCGGCTCGCTGCTGGCGAAGGGCGAGCGCTTCGGTCTGATCCGGTTCGGCTCACGCACCGACGTCTACCTGCCGGTCGACGCCGCGGACCCGCTGGTCGGCCCCGGCGACAAGGTGATCGGCGGGTCGACGGTCATCGCCCGCTGGCGCTGACCCGCCCGCGACGTACGAAAAGGGGCGCCGCTCTCGCGAGCAGCGCCCCTTTCGGCGTTAGGTGACGCGTGTCAGGCGGCGCGGCGCTGGTGCAGCCAGAGCAGCGGGCCGCTGGCCAGGTAACCCACCACCACGAGGGCGAAGGTGAGCCGGATGTCGACGAGCGCGCCGACCACCGGGGCCACCCAGAGCCACGGCGGCAGCTTCAGCAGCCGGGCGAGCTTGGCGTAGGGGAAGCTGGACACCATCGCGAAGGCGAGCAGCGCCACGCCGGCGACCATGACCAGGCCGGGGACCGGCACGCCGATCGCCACGGTCAGGGCGAGCACCATCGCCGCCATCGTGGTCGGCACGCCGCAGAAGAACCGGCCGTCCTTCGGCGAGACGTTGAACCGGGCGAGCCGGATGGCCGCGCACGCCGCGACCAGGGCGCAGGCGACCGCGGCGGCGGCCGGCGGCACCGAGCCGGCCAGTGAGGCGTAGACCACCACCGGCGCGGCGAGGCCGAACGAGCACATGTCGGCAAGCGAGTCCATCTGCGCGCCGAACGGGCTGGCCACGCCGAGCTTGCGGGCCAGGGCGCCGTCGAGGCCGTCGAACGCGACACACGCGATCAGGCAGACCGCGGCGAGCCGCACCTCGCCCTGCATGGCCAGGAAGATGGCCAGCATGCCGAGCATGAGGCTGCTCAGGGTGCACGCGTTGACCAGCGCGAACTTGGCGCGCCGGGCGGCGGTGCGCTCGCCGGGCAGCAGCGGGATCGACATGGCCGGGGACTCGTCGACCGGCGCGGCCGGGACGAGCGCCGGGCTGATCGGGCGTACCGCTTCGACGTCGGCGTCGAACCGGCCGTAGCGGAGACGCTGGCGGTCGGCGTAGCGGCGGTCGCGGGTGACCAGGTCGGTCCCGGGGCCGGCCAGGCCGTCCCGGCGGCCCACCCGGACCAACAGCACCTGGCGGGCGAACGTGCTGCTGCGGCGCAACCGGCCCGCCCAGCGACGCCCTGCGGGGCGCGGACTGTCAGTAGTACGACGCCGGCGCCATGGGGCTCTCGGCACGTTTCCTCCATCACCGGATCGGCTGGCCGCCCACGTCGGGGCGGGTGTCCGGCTGTCTCGTGCCGGACCTTTCGGGCCCGGCAGCCCATTTGCGGAGTACACCATTGCACAGGGGACGGGGGCTTGGCGATAGCTGCCGGCGGTACTTATATCTGCCTCAACCGCACTAACCGCTCAGTTATTCCCATCTCGGGCCGCAACGCCCTTTTCTCTCCGTCATCCCTCTTCCTGACTGTACCGGAGGTGGCCCAGGGCGGCTCGGTGAGCGGTTCAGCTCACTCCGCGCCGGGTGGCCCGGACCGCCACCTCGGTCATCGACAGACCGGCCACCTGCGGTCGGGTGAACCAGGCGGCCCGGGCGGTGGAACCGCCGGCCAGTTCGGTCACCACCGCCTCGGTCGGCGCGTCCACCCGGACCCGGTAGATCACCCGGATGCCGTGCCAGTCCAGCGGGCGGCCCTCCGGGCCGAGCGCGGCGGGCGTGTGCAGGTTGTCCACCGCCAGCAACTCGACCACGCGGCCCAGTTGCCCGGCCTCCTCGACCAGCTCGCGGAGCAGCCCGGCGGCCGGCTGCTCGCCGTGGTCGGTGCCGCCGCCGGGCAGGTGCCACTTGCCGGCGCCCGGATAGCCGGGGGCGATCATGGTGAGCAGCACCCGGTCGTCCGGGTCGGTGACCAGCCCGTACGCGGCGAAACGCTGCCGGCGGTCGGTGGCCGGCGCGGCCGGCAGCGCCCGGGGCAGGTCGGCCGGCAGCGGCGACACGGGCAGGCCGAGCAGTTCGGCGGTGAACGGCATCAGCAGCCGGCCGGCGGCCTTGTCCGGGGTGAACCAGCCCAGCTCGTCGCTGCCGCCGGCCGGCTCGGGCCGCGGCCGTCCGCCCCGGGCCTCGACCTCGAAGACCAGCCGGTCGGTGTGCACCGCCACCGCGTCGGCGTGGGAGAGGGCCACGTCGGCGACCGCGGCGCGGACCGTGCCGACCGCCACGGTCAGCCCGGTCTCCGCGGCGAACCCGCGCACCACGGCGTCGGCCGGGTGCTCGGCGTGCGCGACCGCGCTGCCGGGCAACTGCCACACCCCCGGGTACGGGCCCCCGGCCGCACCCCGCGCGAGCAGCACCCGCCCCGCCGCGTCCCGGAGAACCCCGTAGGCCCCCACCCGCCGCCACCGCTCCACCCCGCACCCTCCCCGACCCGTTCCAGCGTCGATCATGAGGTTAGCGGCCCCGGGACGGACATTTCGTCCCGGCAACCTCATGATCATCGACGCGGGAGGGCGGTGGGTGGGGTGGGGTCAGATGAGGTGGGCGGCCTGGACGGCCTCGGCGGTGACCTCGGTGAGGCGGTCGGTGGGGAGAGCGCCGAGTTCCTCGCGCCGGAACCAGCGGGCCTCGCACGTGGAGCCGCCGACGTCCGCCACGGTGGGCGGGGCGGGCTGGTCCACGACCACCCGGTAGAAGGCGCGGACGCCGTGCCAGTCGATCGGGTAGCCCTCCGGGCCGAGCGAGGCGGCGTCCCGGTGGCTGGCCACTCCGAGCAGCTCGACGAGGCGGCCGGTCTGCCCGGTCTCCTCGACCAACTCCCGGATCAGCGCCGCGGCGGGCTGCTCGCCGTAGTCGGTGCCGCCGCCGGGCAGATGCCAGCAGCCGGCGCCCGGATAGCCGTCGGAGACGCGGGTCAGCAGCACCCGCTCCTCCGGGTCGGTCACCACCGCGTACGCGGCGAAGCGCTGCGCCCGGTGCAGCCCGTCCGGGCCGGGGACGGCGTAGAACGAGGGGAACTCGGGGACCTCCTCCGGCACCACGTCGTGCGAGGAGGTGGGCAGCCCCAGGGCACGCGCGGTGAACGACCGCAGCGGCAGCCCGCGGGCCTCGTCGAGGGTGAACCAGCGGGCCAGGTCGGTGGGGCGGTCGACCCGCTCGGTGAGCGTCCCGCCCCGCACCGACACGGTGTAGAGCAGGCGGTCGGTGTGGATCGTGATGTGCCGCTCGGGCAACGCCCGCATGTCGGCCAGCACGTCCTGGAGGCCGGCGACGGCGACGGAGAGCCCGGTCTCGGCCGCGGTCTCCCGGACGACTGTGTGCTTGGGGTCCTCACCGTGGTCGACCGCCCCTCCGGGGAGCGACCAGGTGCCGGGGGTGCCGGAGCGCTCCGATGCGCGGACCAGCAACACTCGGCCGTTCGAATCAGCACAAACTGCGTATGCCGCGATCCTGCGCAGCGGCTCCAGCGAGGTGGTCACGGGAGCAAATTCTCCCCGGCGGCCGTTACCTCCATCGAAAAGAGTCAGATTCCTGACTCTCTGCTGGCGCCTCAGGGACAGGTCAGGGTAAGTGTCCGGGCGGTCACCGAGGTCGCCCGCCGTCCGCCGCGCAACCGTGGACACATGACCTCCACGAACCCCTTCCAGCCCCCGTACAAGCAGCTCCGCCGGCCGGTGAGCGACCGCATGATCGCCGGTGTGGCCAGCGGCCTCGGCCGCTACTTCGCCGTCGACCCCACGCTGGTCCGGGTGGCCTTCGCGGTCGCCACCGTGCTCACCGGCGGGCTGGCCGCGCTCGCGTACCCGATCATGTGGTTCCTGATGCCGGAGGAGCCGGCCGGCGCGCCCGCCTGGCCGCACGCCCCGGGCACCGCGCCCGGCTGGCCGCCGGTCCCGCCGGCCGGGCCGGGCTCGCAGGCCGGGCCGGGCTCGCAGGCCGGGCCGGGCTCGCAGGCCGGGCCGGGCTCGCAGGCCGGGCCGGGCTCGCAGGCCGGGCCGCCGCCCGCCGCCTGACCCGGCGTCACTCCCACTCGATGGTGCCCGGCGGCTTGCTTGTCACGTCCAGCACCACGCGGTTGACCTCGGCGACCTCGTTGGTGATCCGGGTGGAGATCCGGGCCACCACCTCGTAGGGCAGCCGGGACCAGTCGGCGGTCATCGCGTCCTCGCTGGAGACCGGGCGCAGCACCACCGGATGCCCGTAGGTGCGCCCGTCGCCCTGCACGCCGACGCTGCGCACGTCGGCCAGCAGCACCACCGGGAACTGCCAGACGCCCCGGTCCAGGCCGGCGGCGGTCAACTCCTGCCGGGCGATCAGGTCGGCCTTGCGGAGCACGGCGAGGCGCTCCTCGTCGACCGCGCCGATGATCCGGATGGCCAGGCCCGGGCCGGGGAACGGGTGCCGCCAGACCATCGCCTCGGGCAGGCCCAGCTCCAGGCCGATCGTGCGGACCTCATCCTTGAACAGCGTGCGCAGCGGCTCGACCAGGGAGAACTTCAGGTCCTCGGGCAGGCCGCCGACGTTGTGGTGGCTCTTGATGTTGGCGGTGCCGGTGCCGCCGCCGGACTCCACCACGTCCGGGTAGAGCGTGCCCTGCACCAGGAACTCCACGTCGCCGTGGGCGGCGATCTCCCGGGCGGCGGCCTCGAAGACCCGGATGAACTCGCGGCCGATGATCTTCCGCTTCTGTTCCGGATCGGTCACCCCGGCGAGCGCGCCGAGGAACCGCTCCCGCGCGTCGACCACCTTGAGCCTGATCCCGGTCGCCGCCACGTAGTCCTTCTCCACCTGCTCGGCCTCGCCGGCCCGCAGCAGCCCGTGGTCGACGAAGACGCAGGTGAGCTGGTCGCCCACGGCCCGGTGCACGAGCGCCGCCGCGACCGCCGAGTCGACGCCGCCGGACAGGCCGCAGATGACCTCCTTGTCACCGACCTGCTCGCGGATGCGGGCGACCTGCTCGTCGATGATGTTCTCCGGCGTCCAGGTCGGGGCCACGCCGGCGATGTCGTACAGGAAGCGGGTCAGCATCTCCTGACCGTGCGCGGTGTGCCCCACCTCGGGGTGGAACTGCACGCCGGCCCGGCGACCGGCCAGGTCCTCGAACGCGGCCACCGGGGCCCCCGCCGACTCGGCGGTCACCGTGAAGCCGGCCGGCGCCTCGGTCACGCAGTCGCCGTGGCTCATCCACACCGGCAGGTCGGCCGGCAGGTCGCGGAGCAGCACACCGGGCTCGGTCAGGCGCGGGCGCAGCGGGGTGCCGCCGTACTCCCGGTTGCCGGTGCGCGAGACCGTGCCGCCGAGCGCCTGGGCCATCGCCTGGAAGCCGTAGCAGATGCCGAAGACCGGCACGTCGGTGTCGAACATCCCGGCGTCGATCTGCGGGGCGCCCGGGGCGTAGACGCTGGACGGGCCGCCGGACAGGATGATCGCGGCCGGGTTCTTCGCCAGCATCTCGGACACCGGCATGGAATGCGGGACGATCTCCGAGTAGACCTTCGCCTCGCGGACGCGGCGCGCGATGAGCTGGGCGTACTGGGCTCCGAAGTCCACCACGAGGACGGGGCGAGGCGTGCTCATGTGCGCAAAGCCTACCGACAGTCACCGGGCCGCCGGACGCGCCCCGGCGGTGTCGCGCCTCGAATGTGTCAACAGGGGGCCCTGCCTCTACCGGAGGCGTTAGGAAGGGGCCCCTCCTTTCACCGCAACGCGGCGGGGGCGTGCGGGGGGACCGCCGGCCGGCGCGGGGGGACGGGGGGCACGCGGGTGTACGGGGAGCCGGGTGCGGGGCGGGGGTCGGGGTCGCCCTTGTTGGGCCAGAACGACATCGCCCGCTCCGCCTGCGCGGTGATCGTCAGCGACGGGTTGACGCCCAGGTTCGCCGAGACCGCCGCGCCGTCCACCACGTGCAGCCCCGGATGGCCGTACACCCGGTGCCAGGGGTCGACGACGCCGTCGGCCGGGGTGGCGCCGATCACCGCGCCGCCGAGGATGTGCGCGGTCATCGGGATGTTGAACGGCTCGGTCACCGCGCCGCCCGGGGTGCCGTCGATCTCCTCGGCGAGCAGCCGGACCGCCTCGTTGCCGGCCGGGATCCAGGTCGGGTTGGCCGCGCCGTGACCCGGCCCGCTGACCAGCCGGCGGCCCCGCCAGCGGGTGGTCAGCGAGTTGTCGACCGACTGCATGACAAGCGCGATCACGGTGCGCTCGGACCAGCCGCGGACGGACAGCATCCGGGCCGCCAGCCCCGGCTGCCGGACGATGCTGCCCAGCCACCGCCGGACCCGGTGCGGCCCGCCGTCGACCAGCAACGACTGGAGCAGCCCCATCGCGTTGGAGCCCTTGCCGTAGCGGACCGGCTCGATGTGGGTCTGCGGATCGGGGTGGAACGAGCTGGTGATCGCCACCCCCGCCGAGAAGTCCAGACCGCGCCGCCGGGCCGCGCCCGAACCCACCGAGGCGCCGAGGATCGCCTCCGAGTTGGTCCGGGTCAGCTCGCCCAGCCGGGGTGAGAGCGCCGGCAGCGCGCCGGTCGCCTTCATCTCGTGCAGCAGCCGCTGGGTGCCGAGCGCGCCGGCCGCGAAGACCACCTGGTCGGCGTGGATCACCGCGCGGCGCTTGCGCAGCCAGGCTCCGGTGCGCGCGGTGTGCACCACGTAGCCGCCGGCCGGGTCGGGGCGTACCGCGGTCACCGTGGTCAGCGGGTGGACCTGCACGCCGAGCCGCTCGGCCAGCCAGAGGTAGTTCTTGACAAGCGTGTTCTTCGCGCCGTGCCGGCAGCCGGTCATGCACGACCCGCAGTGGCTGCACCCGGTGCGGTCCGGCCCCACCCCACCGAAGTACGGGTCGGGCACCCGCTGGCCCGGGCGGCCGATGTGCACGCCGACCGGCGTCGGGTGGAACGTGTGCGCCACGCCCATCCGCTCGGCCACCGCCCGCATGGCCCGGTCCGCGCCGGTGTCGATCGGGTACGTGGTCACGCCGAGCATCCGCTTCGCCTGGTCGTAGTGGCGGGCCAACTCGTCGCGCCAGTCGGTGATGTCCCGCCACTGCGGGTCGGCGTAGAACGCGTCCAGCGGCTCGTAGAGCGTGTTCGCGTAGACGAGTGAGCCGCCGCCCACCCCGGCGCCGGAGAGCACCAGCACGCCGCCGCCGGCCTTCCGGTCGGCGGAGCGGAGCAGCGTGATCCGTTGCAGCCCGAAGCAGCCGAGTCGCGGCGCCCACAGGAACCGTCGCGCCTGCCAGGACGTACGCGGGAACTCCTCGTCGGCGAAGCGGCGGCCGGCCTCCAGGACGCCCACCGAGTAGCCCTTCTCGGCCAGCCGCAGCGCGGTGACGCTGCCGCCGAAACCCGAACCGATGACGACCACGTCGTAGCGCATGCACGCATCATTACCGACGGGTAGCTATGGCGCCAGCACGCGTTTTTCGCAGATCATGCAGAGCGCTTCCGGCCGCCGGTGCAACCGTCGGCGCCCCCGGACGCGTCGAACACACGGGGAGAGGAAACAACCGTGACGAGACGACGCCTGCTGGGCCTGGCCGCCCTGGTGGCGGCACTGCTGGTCGCCGGCGGGGCGGTGGCGGCCACCCGACTGACCGGGCACCACACGCCGACCCCTGCCGCCGCGCCGGCCACCTCACCGCCCGACGCGCCCACGCCGGCGCCGACCACCGGCAGTCCGACCCCGCCGCCCGGCGCCGACCTGACCGGCCCGCTCAACCTGATGCTCGTCGGCGTGGACACCCGGGTCAGCATCCCCGGCTGGGAGCCGCACGCCGACGCCGTGCTGGTGCTGCACGTGCCCGCCGGACTGGACCGGGCGTACCTGTTCTCACTCCCCCGCGACCTGGTCGTCGACATCCCCGCCTACCCGAAGGCCCGCTACCCGGGCGGGAGGACCAAGCTCACCCACGCGATGAGCTACGGCAGCCGGGTGCCCGGCGACAAGGCCCACCCCAGCACCGCCCAGGGGTACGACCTGCTGCGGGCCACGGTCGCCCGCTACACCGGGCTGCGCATCGACGCCGGCGCGGTGATCACGTTCGGCGGCTTCGACAAGCTGGTGGACACACTCGGGGGCGTCGACCTCTACGTCGACCAGAAGGTCGCCTCCCGGCACCGCCGGCCGGACGGGACGATGCGCCCGCTGGGCGGCGGCGGGTACACCGGGCCGCAGATGGTCTACCAGAAGGGCCAGCGGCACCTGGTCGGCTGGCAGGCGCTCGACTACGCGCGGCAGCGCTACACCGCCGGCGGCGACTACACCCGGCAGCGGCACCAGCAGCAACTGCTCCGCGCGCTCGCCGGCAAGCTCCTCGACCAGGGCACGGCCCGCGACCCGCAGCGGGTCGAGCAGGTCGTCGCCGCGCTCGGCAAAACCCTGGTGTACGTCGGCGGCGGCCGGAAGCTGGTCGACTTCGCGTACGCGCTGGGCGGGATGCCGACGGACCGGATCACGCTGGTCGGGCTCCCCGGCACCGGGGTGGGCAGCGGCGGCGCGTACCGCGGCGAGCAGCTCCAGCCGCTGGGCCGCGACTTCCTCACCGCGTTGCGCGGCGGCAAGGCCGACGCGTTCCTGGCCGCCCACCCGTCGCTGCGCGTCCGGACCTGACGCGCCTCACCTGGATTTCGGCAGCGGCGGGCGCTCGGTGCCGAACAGCCACGCGTCGAAGACCTTGTCGAGCTGCTTCCCGGCCACCCGCTCCGCCAGCGCCACGAAGTCGGCGGTGGTGGCGTTGCCGTTCTTCCGCTCGGCCGCCCAGGTCCGCAGGATGCTGAAGAACTTGGTGTCGCCCACCGCGATCCGCAGCGCGTGCACGGTCATCGCACCGCGGTCGTAGACCGAGCCGCCGAACAGGTTCTCCACCCCCGGCCGGCCCGGCGGCGTCCGCCACACCTGGGCGGAGGCGCCCGCGTACTTCTGCTCGAACGTGCGCTGCACGGTCGAGGACCCGCTGTGCTCGGCCCAGAGCCACTCGGCGTACGTGGCCAGCCCCTCGTTGAGCCAGATGTCCTGCCAGCGCTGGATGGAGACGCTGTCGCCGTACCACTGGTGGGCCAGTTCGTGCGCCACGACCTCGGTGTTGTCGCCCTGCCGGAAGAAGCCGGCCGAGTAGACCGGCCGGCTCTGCGTCTCCAGCGCGTACCGGATCCGGGAGTCGGCGACCACCACACCCCCGTACGCGTCGAACGGGTACGGCCCGAACAGGCTCTCCAGGTAGTCGGCGACCTCGACGGTACGGGCGATCGAGCGGTCCGGCGCGCCCTCGGGCAACTGCGTGGTGACCGCGCTGAAGACCGGCCGGCCCTTGTGCTCGGCGGTGGTGACCCGGAACTTCCCGATCGCCACGGTGGTCAGGTAACTGGCCATCGGCGAGGTCTCCGACCAGCGCCAGGTGGTCCAGTCGCCGGCCGTCGACCTCCCCTTCGGCACGCCGTTGCCGACCGCCGTCAGCCCCTTCGGCACGGTGATGTCGACGTCGTAGGTGGCCTTGTCCGACGGGTGGTCGTTGACCGGGAACCAGGTGCTCGCCGACTCCGGCTGGCCGAGCGCGATCGCCCCGTCGGCGGTGTGCAGCCAACCGCCCTCGCCGAGCGCCTCGGTACGCAGCGGCGTCGGCTTGCCGTCGTACCGGATCTCGGTGACGAAGCCGTTGCCGGTGGTGAGCCCGGTGGCCGGCGTGACGACCAGTTCGTCGTCGGTGCGGGCGTGCCGGGCGGCGGCGCCGTCCACGGTGACCGAGCGGACGGTCAGCCCGGCCAGGTCCAGGTTGAACGCGGACAGGTCGGCGGTCGCGGTGGCCCGCACCGTGGTGGTGCCGGTGAGCTTGTCCGTCTCCGGGTCGTAGCGCACCTTGATGGTGTAGTTCGCGACGTCGTAGCCGCCGTTGCCGTAGCTCGGGAAGTAGCTGTCGCCGACGCCGGGCGCGCCGGGCGCGAAGCTCCGGGCGGCCGTGGGACCGGGCGCGGTCGTCGCGGCGCCCCGGTCGGGTTCGGCCGGTCCGCAGCCGGCCAGCAGCAGCGTCCCGCAGGCCAGCAGCCCGAGCCCTCGTCGTCCGCGGCGCCGCGTCATCGTCCCGATCCCTTTCGAATGCCTGCTCAGCGGTCCAGGACCAGGCCGACCTTCTGGAACTCCTTGAGGTCGCGGTAGCCGCACTTGGCCATCGCGCGGCGCAGGCCGCCGAAGAGGTTGAGCTGCCCGTCCGGCTCGTCGGCCGGGCCGAACAGCAGCCGCTCCATCGAGCCGATCGGCTCGCCGGCCACCTCGAACGCGCCCCGGGGCAGCGACGGGTGACTGGCCGCGGAGTGCCACCAGGCGCCGCCGGCCGGGGCCTCCTCGCAGAGCGAGAGCGGCTCGCCGAGCATCACCGCGTCCGCGCCGCAGCCGAGCGCCTTGGCGATGTCGCCGGAGGTCTGCATGTCGCCGTCGGCGATCAGGTGGACGTACCGGCCACCGGTCTCGTCCAGGTAGTCACGGCGGGCCGCGGCGGCGTCGGCGATCGCGGTGGCCATCGGCACCCGGATGCCGAGCACCGACTCGGTGGTCGACCAGTCGTCGCCGCCGATGCCCACGATCACGCCGGCCGCGCCGGTACGCATCAGGTGCAGCGCGGTCTTGTAGTCGGTGCAGCCACCGACGATGACCGGCAGGTCGAGGTCGGCGATGAACTCCTTGAGGTTCAGCGGCTCGTCGGTGGTGGAGACGTGCTCGGCGGAGACCAGGGTGCCCTGGATGACCAGGATGTCCACGCCGGCGTCCAGGATCACCGGGGCCAGCGCCAGGGTGTGCTGCGGCGAGACCCGGACGGCCACCGTGCCGCCGCCCTCGCGCAGCTCGCGGACCCGCTCGGCGATCAGGTCGGGGCGGATCGGCTCGGCGTAGACCTCCTGGAGCCGCTTGGTGGCCCGGGCGTCCTCGCCGAGGCCGGCCAGCTCCTCCAGGATCTTGGCCGGGTTCTCGTAGCGGGTCCAGAGGCCCTCGACGTTGAGCACACCGAGGCCGCCCAGCTCGCCGAGGCGCACCGCGGAGGCCGGGCTCATGGTCGCGTCCGAGGGGTGCGCGACACAGGGGATGCCGAACGGGTAGGCGTCGAGCTGCCACGCGGTGGAGACGTCGTCGACGTCCCGGGTGCGGCGGCTCGGCACGATGGCGATGTCGTCCAGGTGGTAACCGCGCTGCGCGGTCTTGCCCAGCCCGATCTCGACCACGTCACGCATGGGGACTCCAGGTGTGTTCGGGGGTGGAGGGAGAGGTCAGCGGGAGTGGTAGTTGGGTGCCTCGACGGTCATCTGGATGTCGTGCGGGTGGCTCTCCTTCAGCCCCGCCGCGGTGATCCGGATGAGCTGGCCACGTCGGTGCAGCTCCGGGATGCTCTCGGCGCCCACGTAGCCCATGGCGGCGCGCAGGCCGCCGGTGAGCTGGTGGGCGACCTGGGCGAGCGGGCCGCGGTAGGGCACCTGGCCCTCGACGCCCTCGGGGACCAGCTTGTCCTCGGCCATCACGTCCTGCTGGAAGTAGCGGTCCTTGGAGTACGACTTGCCCTGACCGCGCGACTGCATCGCGCCGAGCGAGCCCATCCCCCGGTACGCCTTGTACTGCTTGCCGTTGATGAAGATCAGCTCACCGGGGCTCTCCTCGCAGCCGGCCAGCAGGCTGCCGAGCATCACCGTGTCGGCGCCGGCCACCAGCGCCTTGGCGATGTCGCCGGAATACTGGATGCCGCCGTCGCCGATCACCGGCACGCCGGCCGGCCGGGCGGCCCGGGCCGCCTCCATGATCGCGGTGACCTGCGGCACGCCCACCCCGGCCACGATCCGGGTGGTGCAGATGGCGCCGGGCCCCACGCCCACCTTGACGCCGTCGGCGCCGGCCTCGACGAGCGCCTTCGCGCCCGCGTACGTGGCGATGTTGCCGCCCACGATGTCGATGGTCACGTCCCGCTTGAGCCGGGCGACCATCTCCAGCACGGCCCGCTGGTGGCCGTGCGCGGTGTCCACGATGACCACGTCGACGCCGGCGTCGACGAGCGCGCGGGCCCGCTTGTAGCCGTCCTCGCCCACGCCGACCGCGGCGGCGACCCGGAGGCGGCCCGCCTCGTCCTTGGTGGCGTTCGGGTACTGCTCGCTCTTGGTGAAGTCCTTGACCGTGATCAGGCCGCGCAGCGCGCCGGTGCCGTCCACGATCGGCAGCTTCTCCACCTTGTGGCGGCGCAGCAGGTCGAGCGCGTCGTCCTTGCTCACGCCGACCGGCGCGGTGATCAGCGGGGTGCGGGTCATGATGTCGCGGACCGGCGTGGCCGGGTCGGAGACGAAGCGCATGTCGCGGTTGGTCACGATGCCGACGAGCTGGCCCTGCCCGTCGACCACCGGCACGCCGGAGATGCGGTAACGGCCGCAGAGCGCGTCGACGTCGCGGAGCGTGTCGTCCGGGCTGGCGGTCACCGGGTTGGTGATCATGCCGGACTCGGAGCGCTTGACCAGGTCGACCTGGAGCGCCTGGTCCTCGACGGAGAGGTTGCGGTGCAGCACGCCGATGCCGCCCTGCCGGGCCATGGCGATCGCCATCCGGCCCTCGGTGACGGTGTCCATCGCGCTGGAGAGCAGCGGCACGGTCAGCTCGATGTTGCGGGTGAGCCGGGTCCGGGTGTTCACCCGGCTGGGCACCACGTCCGACTCGCCCGGCTGGAGGAGCACGTCGTCGAAGGTCAGCCCGAGCGGCACCACCCGGGCGGAACCGGCCGGCAACTCGGGCAGATGACCGCCCAACTCGCCGCCGTCGGGGCCGGCCGGGTTCTCGGTGCTGGGCGAATTCTCCACGATTGCTCCCCTGAGCTGGTCGAACGGGCTGCAGCGAGGCGGCGCGCGCGGACGCCGGCGCGCACCGGTGTGACGGCGCGTCGCCTCATCGTACCCATTGGCCCGGTCCGCCCCGGGCAGCGGCGGGCCCGGGGTAGGCCGGGCCACAGCGGGGCGGGGGGCGGGCTTTCCGGCGGCGCGGGGTCTACGGTGAGGGGGTGCACGACGAGCCCATCGACCCGTTCAACGGCGACCCGGCCGATCCGGCTGCCGGCCTGCACGACTCCGGCGAGGAGGACGCGCTCGACCCGCTGACCGAGGTCGAGCGCCAGGACGTGCTGGAGGATCTGGCCGATCTGGAGATCTACCAGGCCCTGCTCCAGCCGATCGGGGTGCGTGGCCTGGTGATCGAGTGCGAGGACTGCCGCGAGCCGCACTACTTCGACTGGGACCTGCTCCGGGGCAACCTGCGCCACCTGCTGAACTCGGGGCGGCCCCGGGTGCACGAGCCGGCCTACGACCCCGACCCCGACCACTACGTGAGCTGGGACTACGCCCGCGGCTACGCGGACGGCGTGCACGACACGCTCACCGAGGGCACGGACGACGCCGCGTCGGAGTGAACCCGGCCGGGCTCAGGCGACCAGGCCGGCCCGGAAACCGGCGGCCACGGCGTGCGCCCGGTCCCGCGCGCCGAGCTTGCGGAACAGCCGCCGGGCGTGCGTCTTGACGGTGTCCTCGGAGACGAACAACTCCCGCCCGATCTCCGCGTTGCTCTTGCCCTCCGCCATGCCGAGCAGCACCTGAAGCTCGCGCTCGGTGAGCCCGATCGCGCTGCGCGGGGTCCGCGCCGGGCGCTGGCCGGGGCCCGGCGGGGGCGTCTCCGCCCCCTCCGCCGCCGGGTCGTTGGCGTCCTCCCCACGCTGGACCGGCACCATCGTGGGCAGGCCCGCGGGGTCCGTCGCCGGCCAGCCCGGCCCACCCGGGGTACGCCCCGGCGCCGCCGTCCGGGTCGGTCCGCCGACCGCCGCCGCGTCCCGGGCGGTGTCGGCCACCCGGTGCCGGTTCGCCCGTCCCGGGGCGGAGAGCAGCAGCAGCGCCTTCGCCACCGCGCTGGTCAGGTCGTGGTCGGCGTTCTGGATCAGGCCACGCGCCCCGGCACTGATGGTGGCCGCCGCCGACTCCGACTCCTCGGCGCCGAGCAGCAGCACCGCGGCCTGGGGCGCGCGGGCGAGCACCCGCCGCACGAACCCGGCGCTGTCCGGCCGGGTCAGGGCGGTGTCGGCCAGTACCACGTCGACCGGACGCTCGGCGAGCCGCAACATCACCTCGGGATCGGAGACGGCCGTCCGGACGGCGCCGGACAGCCCCAGCCGCGCCGCCGCGGAGGTCAGATTCTGGGCCGCCAATGGGGTCCGAACGCAGATCAGAACGCTACGCACTGTGGTCTCCTCTCCGACTCAGAGCAGACCACGTGCGGGTGGGGTCGGGAGGGGGTTCCGAGCAATCATCCGAACTTTTCCGACAGATGGGGCATATGGCATCGACTGTCCGAGGTTTTCGATCACAGATGTGTGAGCCGGGGACGGCTCGGGTACCGACTGGTTCATCCGGAACCGGCATCCCGCGCGGACCGCCGCCCGGTAGCTGGCCACAACATTCTCCGCGGTGCCGCGCGGGAGGAGGGGTGCTGATGTCGAACGTACGTAGGCTGCCTGGACCCATCGTCGACCTCTGGGACTGGCAGCGGCTCGGCGCGTGCCGGGGCCGCGACAGCGCCCAGTTCTTCCACCCGGACGGCGAGCGCGGCTCGTCCCGCATGCGCCGCGAGACCGGCGCGAAGACGGTCTGCCGCGCCTGCCCGGTGCGCGCCGAGTGCGCCGCGCACGCCCTCGCCGTCCGCGAGCCGTACGGCGTCTGGGGCGGCTTCAGCGAGTCCGAGCGGCTGCGGCTGCTCGCCCTCGGCTGGGAGGACCTGGCCGACCGCCGGCAGGCCCGGGTCGACATCGCCCGCCTCGAGGCCCGCCTCGGCCGGCCGCACAAGACCGCCGTTCCGGACCAGCGCAAGGTCGCCTGACCCTCGCACTTCCCGCCGCCGCGCCCCGCACCTCGGGGCGCGGCGGCGTTTCGTTCGCGCCGACGCGTGCCGGACCGTCACCGCTTCTCGGCACCGCCCGTCTCGCGGAACCGGTCGCCGCGCGAACCGGTCGCCGCGCCGCCCGTCGCCGCGCCGCCGGTCGCCGCGCCGCCGGTCGCCGCGCCGCCGGTCGGTAACCGCCGATCGTGCCGCGACGGCCGACAGCGCTGTCCGACGCCTGCAAACTTGAACGCGTCGACGACTCACGCGGGAACGGCCGCCGCCACACTGGTTCGACGCGCTCGCCGGGCCCTCGTCGCGCTCGCCGGCACGGCGGACGGTAAGGGCTGGCCGGTCGGGGCAGCACACCGGTCAACCGGCCGACCATCGACCGCTGAACCGTTCGCGCCATCAAGTTGGTAGGCAGCCATGACGACGGCCTTCACCCCGGGTTGGTCCGGCCACCCCGCCGGTCCATCCCGCCGGTCCGCCATGCCGTGGAACCGGGTGACCCCAGCAGCCGGCGGGTCAGGCGACGGTCACCGGGACGGTGTGCCAGCCGGTCGCGCCGTCCGGGGCCACCGGGCTGCGCTGCTCCGGCTGCGTCTCGCCGGCCGCGTCGGTGGCGCGCACCTGGAGGCGGTGCTCGCCCGGGGTGGCGTCCCAGCGCCACGACCACTGGACCCAGGTGTCCGACGACACGGCCGGGGCCAGCGTCGCCTCCCGCCAGGGGCCGTCGTCGACGCGTACCTCGACACGGCGGACGCCCCGGTGCTGCGCCCACGCCACCCCGGCGACCGTCACCTGGCCGGCGGCCGGACGGCTGCGGGCACGGGGCGTGTCGATCCGGGACTGCGTCTTGACCGGCCCCTGGGCGGACCAGCCGCGCGGCACCCAGTACGCGTCGAAGTCGGCGAAGCTGGTCAGCTCCAGCTCGGTCAGCCACTTGCACGCCGAGACGTACCCGTAGAGGCCGGGCACCACCATCCGGACCGGGAAGCCGTGCTCGATCGGCAGCGGCTCGCCGTTCATCCCGACCGCGAGCAGCGCGTCCCGGCCATCGCGCAACACGGACGTGGGGGTGCCGCAGGTCCAGCCGTCGACCGCGCGGCCGACCACCTGGTCCGCCCCCTCCTCCGGGTCCGCCTCGTCCAGCAGCTCCTTGAGCGGCACCCCGAGCCAGCGGGCGTTGCCGATCAGATCGCCGCCCACCTCGTTGGAGACACAGGCCAGCGTCACGTAACGCTCCACCATCGGCCGGGCCAGCAGGTCGTCGAAGCTCAACTCGATCGGGTTACGGACCCGGCCGTGGATGCGCAGCTTCCAGGTGACCGGATCCACCTGCGGGACCACCAGGGCGGTGTCGATCCGGTAGAACTCCCGGTTCGGCGTGACGTAGGGGGCCAGCCGGGGCAGGGACAGGTCCGCGCCGGCCGGCACCGGCGGGGCGGGCGCGGCCGGGGCGGGCAACGTCACCGCCTGCCGGGCCGCCGAGACGCCCCGCCGCCCGGCGAGCCAGTGCCCACCCAGCCCGGCCACCGCCGCCGCACCGGTCAGCAGGCCGGCGCCGCGTAGGAACCGGCGACGCGACTCCAGGTCCCCGCGCTCCAGCGGCTCCCAACCGCCCGGGTCGTCCTCCTCACGCGCGAGCGCGGCGGCCACCGGAGACTGCGGCAGGGTGGCCGCCGGGCCGCGGTCCGGTCGCAGCGGGCCGGCCACGAAGGCCCAGAGCGTGAGCCCGCCGAGCGCGCCGCCGACCAGGGCGGGCAGCGCGTCGAACGCGTCCGCGCCGGCCCGGGTCAGCGCGGCGACGACACCGAGCACGGCGAACGCGGCGATGCCGGCCAGGCCGACCACCAGCCGTCGGGCCGCCGCCAGGCCGAGCAGCGCCGCGAAACCGGCCAGCAGCAGCGCCGTCCCGACCAACAGGGCGATCTTGTCGTACGTGCCGAAGACGTCGATGGCGAACTGCTTGAGCGGCTCGGGCACCAGGTCGACCACGAGGCCGCCGACGGCGATCAGCGGGGCGGACCGGGGACCGGTCAGGACGGCCACCGGCTCGGCGACGCCGAGCGCCACCACGGCGGCGACGACACCGGACACTGCCGCGTGGCGGCGGGAGATCGTGCTCACCCGACCCAGTCTGGTCGACCGGTCGGGCCGGCCGCCAATTCCGTCAGCGTTCCGTAAGCGATACGGCCGCGCTGTCAGCGGCCCGAACAGGCGTCAGGGCACACCGCCGGCTCGGCGGTGTGCCCTGACGTCGGGCGTACTCCTCGGGTCAGAAGCCCGGGCCGTGCTGGTGGCCGTGACCGTGGCCGTGGCCGTGGCCACCGCCGGCGGCCGACTCCGCCTCGGCCGGCTTCTCCACGACCAGACCCTCGGTGGTGAGCAGCAGGCCGGCGATCGACGCGGCGTTGGTGACCGCGTTCCGGGTCACCTTCACCGGGTCGAGGATGCCGGACTTGGCCAGGTCGACGTACTCGCCGGTGGCGGCGTCGAGGCCGTGGCCCCACTCCTGGCCGATGACCTTCTGCACCACCACGTAACCGTCGTGGCCGGCGTTCTGGGCGATCCAGCGCAGCGGCTCGACGAGCGCCTTGCGCACGATCGAGACACCGACCTTCTCCTCACCGGTGAAGCCCAGGTCGTCGTCGAGCACCGGCAGGATCTGGGCCAGCGCGGCGCCGCCGCCCGGGACCGTACCCTCCTCGACCGCGGCCTTGGTCGCGGCGATGGCGTCCTCGATGCGGTGCTTGCGCTCCTTCATCTCGACCTCGGTGGCCGCGCCGACCTTGATCACCGCGATGCCGCCGGAGAGCTTCGCCAGCCGCTCGGCCAGCTTCTCCCGGTCCCACTCGGAGTCCGAGGCCTCGATCTCCTTACGGATCTGGGCGACCCGGTCGGCGACCTCGGCGGACTGGCCGCCGCCGTCGACGACGGTGGTGTTCTCCTTGTCGACCACGACGCGGCGGGCGGTGCCGAGCACCTCCAGGCCGACCTGGTCGAGCTTGTAGCCCAGCTCCGGGGCGACCAGCTCGGCGCCGGTCAGGATCGCCATGTCCTGCAGCATCGCCTTGCGACGGTCGCCGAACCCGGGGGCCTTCACCGCGCAGACCTTGACGGTCTTGCGGATGGCGTTGACCACCAGGGTGGACAGCGCCTGACCCTCGACGTCCTCGGCGATGATGAGCAGCGGCTTGCTGTTCTGGAGGACCTTCTCCAGCAGCGGCAGCAGCTCCTCGATGGCCGAGATCTTCTGCGTGGTGATCAGGATGTACGGGTCCTCCAGGACCGCCTCCTGCCCCTCCACGTCGGTGACGAAGTTCGGCGAGATGAAGCCCTTGTCGAACTGGAGACCCTCGGTCACCTCCAGCTCGGTGGTGAGCGCGGAGCCCTCCTCGACGGTGATCACACCGTCGCGGCCGACCCGCTCCATCGCCTCGGCGATCAGCTCGCCGATCGTGGCGTCCTGCGCGGAGATGGTCGCGACGTGCGCGATCGACTCCTTGCTGGCGACCTCGACGGCCTTGCCGAGCAGCGCCTCGGAGACCTTGGCGGCCGCCGCGTCGATGCCCCGCTTCAGGCCGGTCGGGTTGGTGCCGGCGGCCACGTTGCGCAGGCCCTCCCGGACCATGGCCTGGGCCAGCACGGTGGCGGTGGTGGTCCCGTCGCCGGCGACGTCGTTGGTCTTGGTCGCCACCTCCTTGACCAGCTGCGCACCGAGGTTCTCGTACGGGTTGGTGAGCTCGATCTCCTTGGCGATGGTCACGCCGTCGTTGGTGATCGTGGGCGCACCGAACTTCTTGTCCAGGACGACGTTGCGCCCGCGTGGGCCGAGGGTGACCTTGACCGCGTTCGCGAGGGCGTTGACACCGTGCTCGAGCAGGTGCCGGGCGTCATCCGAGAAGCTCAGGATCTTTGCCATCAGTATCCCTTCGAAGCGACGTTGCCCCGGCCCGGCGAGCCGGACCGGGGCAACGACACTGATCGGTTGCTTACTTCTCGATGACCGCGAGGACGTCGCGGGCGGAGAGCACCAGGTACTCCTCGCCGGCGTACTTGACCTCGGTGCCGCCGTACTTCGAGTAGAGGACGGTGTCGCCGACCTTCACGTCGACCGGCACGCGGTTGCCCTTGTCGTCGATCCGGCCCGGGCCGACAGCGAGGACGGTGCCCTCCTGCGGCTTCTCCTTGGCGGTGTCGGGGATCACGATGCCCGAGGCGGTGGTGGTCTCGGCCTCGTTCGCCTGCACCACGATGCGGTCCTCGAGCGGCTTGATCGCAACCTTGGTCGCGGTAGTCACGGGCATACCCTCCTGGGGTACTTGGTGTCGTTGCCGGTCGACACGCCGACCGGCGTCAATCTGCCACATGCCACCGGGCGGGGCCGTCGTCGCGGGTGCCGGTCCGCCTGGCGTTCAACGCTCGGGCACCAGGCCCGGGCGTTGGCACCCTCAGGGTGAGAGTGCTAATCGCAGGTTATTCCTCGGCTAGCACTCCGTCAAGGAGAGTGCCAGCGCGTCGCCCGTCGTGTCGCCTCCGGAGCGGGTCGGGAGAATGGGCGGATGGATCTCGACCAGCTCATCGCGCTGCGTACCCCCGAGGGGTCGGACGCCCTCGCCGCGGCGGAGCGGGTGGCCGGCGGCGACCCGCTGGCGGCGGCCGCCGCGCTGCGCTCGGCCGGGATCCCGGGCGGGCTCGCGGCGGCGGCGCTGACCCAGGCGGAGCTGCGCCGCCGGGCGGTCGGCAAGTTCGGCCCGGCGGCGGCCCGGATGTTCCTCACCCGCCCCGGGCTGGAGCAGGCCACCCGCCGGGCGGTCGCCGACCGGCGGGCCGCCCGGCTGCGCGCCGCGGGCGTGACCACGCTTGCCGACCTCGGGTGCGGGCTGGGCGCCGACGCGCTCGCCGCGGCCCGCGCCGGCATCCGGGTGTACGCGGTGGAGGCCGACCCGGTCACCGCCGCGATGGCCGCCGCGAACGCCGAGGCCGCCGGGCTGGCCGGACTGGTCACGGTGGAGTGCGGCGACGCCACCGCGTTCGACGTGACCCGGGTCGACGGGGCGTTCTGCGACCCGGCGCGGCGGCGGGCCGGCACCGGGCGGCGCATCTTCGACCCGAACGCCTACTCGCCGCCGTGGGACTTCGTCACCGGGCTGGCCGCGCGCGTGCCGCGCACCGTGGTCAAGGTGGCGCCCGGCCTGGACCACGCGCTGATCCCGGCCGGCGCCGAGGCGGAGTGGGTGAGCGTCGACGGCGACCTGGTGGAGGCCGCCCTCTGGTGCGGCCCGCTCGCCGGCGTCCCCCGCCGCGCCACCCTGCTCCAGGAGAAGGACGGGCCCCCTCCTCACGCCTCCGGTAGAGACGGGGCCCCCTCTCACCACCTCACCGGCACCGGCGCCGACGAGGCGGAGGTGGGCGCGGTGCGGCGGTTCCTGTACGACCCCGACCCGGCGGTGGTACGCGCGCACCTGGTCGCGGAGCTGGCCGCCGACCTGGGCGCCACGCTCGCCGACCCGTCGATCGCCTACCTGTACGCGGACACGGCACACCCCACCCCGTTCGCCCGCTGCCTGGAGATCACCGACGTGCTGCCGTTCTCGCTGAAGCGGCTGCGCGCCCTGCTGCGGGAGCGCCGGGTCGGCCGGGTGGAGATCCTGAAGCGGGGCTCGGCGCTGGAGCCGGAGAAGCTGCGCCGTGACCTGCGCCTGGCCGGCGACGAGGCGGCCAGCCTGGTACTGACCCGGGTGGCCGGCGCACCCACCGTGCTGATCGGCCGCCCGGCCTCCGGCTGAGCGGCCCGTTCCGGCTCGCCGACCGGCGGCGGTCGGGTTAGCTTGACCGTCATGGCGGGACAGGGCACTCCGGCGATCGTGCTGCCGACCAGGCGGAAGATCGCACACCGGGCGCTGCCGACCGTGGTCGACGCGTCCGCGCTGGCACACCCGACGGTGTACGTCTCGGCCGGTCGCCGCGGTCTCCAGGTGCAACTCGCACCGGGCGATCTGGTGGCGCTGACCGGGGCCGTGACCGCCCCGATCGCGGCCGGCTGAACCAGGACACTGGGAGCGTTTCCGCAGCCGGTGTCCGCCGGGTGACAACCGCGTTGCTGAATTGTTACCGCCGCCAACAAACTTCTGACCTCGGCACTCTTGCGGAGCGCGGGAAGCGCGGAATACGTTGCCGGACACAACAAAACACCGTCAACAACTCCCCCACCCCCCGAAAGGACCCGTGCACATGCGCAAGGGCTTCCTCACCTTCGCGGCCGTCGGTCTCCTCGCGACCGGCAGCATGGCCGCCTGTGGAGACAGCGGCGATTCCTCCGACAAGGCCGGCGGTTCGAACGACAAGAAGCCGAAGATCGGCGTGATCCTGCCGGACAGCAAGTCCTCCGCCCGCTGGGAGGGCGCGGACCGCAAGTTCCTCAAGGCGGCGTTCGACGCGGCCGGCGTCGAGTCCGACATCCAGAACGCGCAGAACGACAAGACCGCGTTCCAGACCATCGCCGACCAGATGATCACCAACGGCGTGAACGTGCTGATGATCGTCAACCTGGACTCCGGCACCGGCAAGGCCGTGCTCGACAAGGCCAAGTCGCAGGGCGTCGCCACGATCGACTACGACCGGCTGACCCTGGGCGGCTCCGCCCAGTACTACGTCAGCTTCGACAACGAGGCCGTCGGCAAGCTCCAGGGCGAGGGCCTGAGCAAGTGCCTGACCGACAAGGGCGCCAAGAACCCGTCGATCGCGTACCTCAACGGCTCGCCGACCGACAACAACGCCACCCTGTTCAAGAACGGGTACGACTCGGTGCTCAAGCCGAAGTTCGACTCGAAGGAGTACACCAAGGTCGCCGACGACTCGGTGCCGGCGTGGGACAACGCGCAGGCCGCCACCATCTTCGAGCAGCAGCTCACCAAGGCCAACGGCAAGATCGACGGTGTGCTCGCCGCCAACGACGGTCTCGGCAACGCGGCCATCTCGGTGCTGAAGAAGAACAAGCTCAACGGCAAGGTCCCGGTGACCGGTCAGGACGCCACCAAGGAGGGTCTGCAGAACATCCTCGCCGGTGACCAGTGCATGACCGTCTACAAGGCCGTCAAGAAGGAGGCGGACGCCGCCTCCGAGCTGGCCATCGCACTCGCCAAGGGCGAGCGGAAGGACACCGGCCAGACCGTCAAGGACCCGGAGGGCAACCGGGACGTGCCGGCCGTGCTGCTGGAGCCGAAGGCCATCTACAAGGACAGCGTCAAGGACGTCGTGGCCGACGGCTACATCACCAAGGACGAGCTCTGCACCGGTGCGTTCACCAAGCTCTGCACCGACGCCGGCGTGAGCTGACCCACCCCGCCTCAGGCGGCGCCGCCCGGCACGGGACGACTCCCGCGCCGGGCGGCGCCCACGCCGGACGGGATCCGAGACCTCCCTCCGCCCAAAGGAGACCCCCGTGTCCGCAACCCCCCTGCTGGAGCTACGCGGGATCGACAAGAGCTTCGGTCCCGTCCAGGTGCTGCGTGACGTCGCCTTCGCCGCACACCCCGGCGAGGTGACCGCGCTGGTCGGCGACAACGGCGCCGGCAAGTCGACCCTGGTCAAGTGCATCAGCGGCATCTACCCCACCGACGCCGGCGAGTTCCTCTTCGACGGCCGACCGGTGAGCATCAGCAGCCCCCGGGACGCCGCCGCGCTCGGGATCGAGGTCGTCTACCAGGACCTGGCGCTCTGCGACAACCTCGACATCGTGCAGAACATGTTCCTCGGCCGGGAGAAGCGCAGCGGCATCGTGCTCGACGAGCCGACCATGGAGCAGATGGCCGCCGAGACGCTCGCCGGCCTCAGCGTCCGCACCGTGAAGTCGCTGCGTCAGCACGTGTCCAGCCTCTCCGGCGGCCAGCGGCAGACGGTGGCCATCGCCAAGGCGGTGCTCTGGAACAGCCGGCTGGTCATCCTGGACGAGCCGACCGCCGCGCTCGGCGTCGCGCAGACCGCCCAGGTGCTGGAGCTGGTCCGCCGGCTGGCCGACAACGGCCTGGCCGTGGTGCTCATCTCGCACAACATGAACGACGTCTTCGCCGTCTCCGACCGGATCGCGGCGCTCTACCTCGGCCAGATGGTCGCCCAGGTGAAGACCACCGACATCACCCACTCGCAGGTGGTCGAGCTGATCACCGCCGGCCGCTCCGGCGGCCTCGGCCTCGCCGGCGAACCGGGCAGCAACGGCACCGGCGCCGCGCCCGCCGACACCACCCCAGGAGCCGTCCGATGACCGCCACCGTCGTGAAGAAGGAAGGCCCGGCGGGCGTCGCCCCGGCGCCGACCGTGGGCAGCCACGTGAACAACTACTGGCGCCGGGTACGCGGCGGCGACATCGGCGCGCTGCCCGCCGTGGTCATGCTGGTCGTGCTCGCGGTGGGCTTCTCGATCGCCCGCCCGTCGTTCTTCACGGCCGGCAACCTCGCCAACCTGTTCACCCAGGGCGCCGCGGTCACGCTTATCGCGATGGGTCTGGTCTTCGTGCTGCTGCTCGGCGAGATCGACCTCTCCGCCGGGTTCGCCAGCGGCGTCTGCGCGGCGATCCTGGCCAACACCGTCACCGTGCTCGGCTACCCCTGGTACGTGGCGGTGCTGGCCGCCGTCGTCACCGGCGTGGTCATCGGCGTCGTGCTCGGCCTGCTGGTCGCGAAGGTCGGCATCCCGTCCTTCGTGGTGACGCTTGCCGGCTTCCTGGCGTTCCAGGGCGTCGTGCTGACGCTGATGGACGAGGGCGCGAACATCGCGGTCCGCGACGACGTGCTGGTGGCGATCGCCAACCGCAACATCTCCCCGGTGCTGGGCTGGGCGCTGGCCGCGCTGGCCATCGCCGGGTACGCGGCCGTGCAGCTCCTGCGGCACCGCAACCGGTCCGCCCGGGGCCTGCTCACCGACCCGATCGCGGTGGTGGCCGCGCGGATCGGCGGGCTCGCCGTGGTGCTCGGCGTCGCGGTCTACGTGCTGAACCTGGAGCGCAGCCGCAACGTGCTGGTGGTCTCGCTCAAGGGCGTGCCGATCGTGGTGCCGATCATCGCGCTGCTGCTGGTCGTCTGGACGTTCGTGCTCCAGCGCACCAGCTACGGCCGGCACATCTACGCGGTCGGCGGCAACGCCGAGGCGGCCCGCCGGGCCGGCATCAACGTGGACAAGATCCGCATCTCGGTCTTCGTCATCTGCTCCGGGATGGCCGCCATCGGCGGCATCGTGGCGGCCAGCCGGGCCAACTCGGTCGACCCCAACACCGGTGGCAGTAACGTGCTGCTGTACGCCGTCGGCGCAGCGGTGATCGGCGGCACCAGCCTCTTCGGCGGCAAGGGCCGGGTCCTCGACGCCGTGCTCGGTGGCGCGGTGGTCGCGGTGATCGACAACGGTATGGGACTGATGGGATACAGCTCGGGCGTCAAGTTCGTGGTCACCGGCGTGGTGCTGCTCGCCGCGGCGACCATCGACGCGCTGTCGAGGCGGCGGGCCGCCGCCACCGGCACGCGCTGACCCCGGGGTACGGACACACCATGGCAGTGGCAATGCGCGCGGGTCCCAGCCAGGACGAGATCCGACGGCAGAACCTGGGCGCATTGCTCCGCTACGTGCACGTGCACGGGGCCACCACGCGCGCGGAGCTGACCACCGCGCTCGGGCTCAACCGCAGCACCATCGGCGCGCTGACCGCCGACCTGGCCGGCGCCGGTCTGGTCAGCGAGGGGACGCCGAAGGAGACCGGCCGGGCCGGACGACCGTCACTCGTCGTCCGGCCCGAGTCGGGACGGGTCTACGCGTACGCGTACAGCGTCGAGGTGGACCGGCTGCGGGCCGCGCGGGTCGGCCTCGGCGGTGAGGTGCTCGACCGCCGGGAGCTGGACCGGCCGCGCAACCTGGTCGCCGGCGAGGCCGCCCCGCTGCTGGCCGGCGCCGTCAAGGAGATGCACCAGGCGGTGCCGGACGGCTCGTTCTGCGTCGGCGCCGGAGTGGCGGTCTGCGGCATGGTGCGCCGCGACGACGGGCTGGTGCGGCTCAGCCCCACCACCGGCTGGGTGGACGAGCCGATCGGCGCGGCGCTCGCCACCGAGCTGGGCATCGACGTCCCCATCACGGTGGGCAACGTGGCCGACGTGGCCGCGTTCGCCGAGCACGCCCGCGGCGCGGCCACCGGCTGCGACAACGTCCTCTACCTGTACGGCGACGTCGGCGTGGGCGCCGGCATCATCGCCGGTGGCCGGCGACTGACCGGGCACGGCGGCTACGGCGGCGAGGTCGGCCACATGGTGGTGGTCCGCGACGGGGCGCGCTGCGACTGCGGCCGGTACGGCTGCTGGGAGACCGAGATCGGCGAGCACGGGCTGCTGCGGGCCGCCGGCCGGGCCGAGGCGCGCGGCCGGGACGCGCTGCTCAGCGTCTTCGACGCGGCCGACCGAGGGGACGCCCGCGCGCAGAGCGCGGTACGGCAGGCCGGCGACTGGCTCGGCTTCGGCGTGGCCAACCTGGTCAACATCTTCAACCCGGAGATGGTCATCTTCGGGGGCACCATGCGCGACCTCTACCTGGCCGCCGCCGCCCAGGTGCGCAGCCGGCTCAACCGCAACGGGCTGCCCGCCTGCCTGGAGCACGTGCGGCTGCGCACCCCGGAACTCGGCGACGACGCGGCCCTGGTCGGCGCCGCCGAGCTGGCCTTCGAACGCCTCCTGGCCGACCCGCTGAACTGATCGGCCCGGTGATCCGTACCAACGTGCGGACGGGCGGCCGGTGGGCTCGGCCGTCCCGCGACCCCGCGTACCGGTCCGGACCGAGGAGGCACCGCAACCATGGCATCGCTGGAATCCGCACGTCGCCGGCTGGCGCACCGGGTGACCCTGCTGCTCGTCGCGATCGGCGCAGGGATCGGCGTTCTTCCCGGCGCGGCCCTGGCCGCCCCCAATCCCGGGGTGCAGATGAACGCCGCGGACATGACGCTGCTCAACGGCGTCCGACTGGCCGGGCTCTGGGAGATGCCGGCCGGCACGATGGCCGCCGAGAAGGGCCAGTCCCCCCGGGTACGGGAGGTCGGCGCGGAGATCGCCCGCCAGCACGGTGTCCTGGACCAACTGGTGGTCGAGGCGGCGAACAAGCTGGGGGCGGTGCTGCCGACGGACCCGACGACCCAGCAGAAGGGTTGGCTGACCGAGATGCAGAACGCCAGCGGCGCGCAGTTCGACCAGATCTTCGTCACCCGGCTCCGGGTCGCCCACGGCAACATCTTCCCGGTGATCGGCGCGGTGCGCGCGAGCACCAAGGACCCGGTCGTACGCAAGCTGGCCGAGGACGCCAACAAGTTCGTCAACGACCACATGACCATGCTGGAGAGCACCGGGCTGGTCCGCTGGCAGCAGTTGCCGCCGCCCGCGCTGCCGGCCGCGCAGAGCGACTCGCTGGTCGCCGCCGCCCAGGCCAACGCGTCCAGCGGCGGCGGGCTCCAGGTGGGCACCGGGATCGTGTGGGCGGTCTTCCTGCTCGCGCTGGGCACCGGCGGGTACACGACCTGGCGGCTGATGCGTCGCGCCTGACGGGCGTTCAAGCGGGGCCCCTTCCTATACGCCAGGCGTTAAGAGAGGGCCCCTCCTTTCACCCATCAGCCGTGCCAGGAGCGCCAGAGGGCGGCGTAGGGGCCGTCGGCGGCTACCAGGGCGTCGTGTGGGCCCAGCTCGGTGATTCGGCCGTCGGACACCACCGCCACCCGGTCCGCGTCGTGTGCGGAGAACAGCCGGTGCGCGATGGCGATCACGGTCCGCCCGTGCAGCACCGCGGCCAGCGACCGCTCCAGCGCGCGGGCGGCGCGCGGGTCGATCAGCGAGGTGGCCTCGTCCAGCACCAGCGTGTGCGGGTCGGCGAGCACCAGCCGGGCCAGTGCGAGCTGCTGCGACTGCGCCGGGGTGAGCGGATGCCCGCCGGCCCCCACGGTCGTCTCCAGCCCCGCCGGCAGCGCCTCCGCCCAGTCCAGCGCGTCGACCGCGGCCAGCGCGGCGCGCACCGCCGCCCGGTCGGCGGTCGGTCGGACCATCGCCACGTTGTCGGCGAGCGTGCCGATGAACACGTGGTGCTCCTGGCTGACCAGCGCGACGTGGGTACGCAGCTCGTCCAGGGGCAGTTCGGCGAGGGGTCGGCCGTCGACGGTCACCGCACCGGCCGACGGGGTGTGCACGCCGGCCAGCAGCCGACCCAGCGTGGACTTGCCCGCCCCGGACGGGCCCACCATGGCCAGCCGCTCCCCCGGTCGGGGCACCAGCGTCACGCCGTGCAGCACGTCGTGGCCGGGGCGGTACGCGTACCGGACGTCGTGCGCGGCGAGCCGACCCTCGGTGGTCGGCCGACGCGACGCGACGGGCGCCGGGGAACGCTCGTCCGGCTCGGTGGCCACGCCGAGCAGCCGGGCCAGCGAGGCGCCGCCCACCTGGAACTCGTCCAGCCAGCCGAGCAGCCGTTCGATCGGGTCGGTGAGCTGCTGGGCGTAGAGCGTGGCGGCGGTGACCTGGCCCAGGCTGGCCCAGCCCTTCAGGTGGAACCAGCCGCCGATCAGCAGCGTGGCCACCATCGGCACCAGGTAGCCGAACTCGGCCACCGGCCAGAACACGGTACGCAGGTACAGCGTGTACCGCTCGGCCGCGTACGAGCGGCGGATGTCGGCGTCGCCGCGGGCCCGGCGGCGGGCCGCCTGGCGCAGCGCCTCGGTGGTCCGCGCCCCCTCGACCGTCTCGCTGATCCCGTCGGTGATGTCCGAGTAGGCGGCGTTCTCCCGCAGGTAGCCGGCCGGCGCGCGGCGCAGGTACCACCGGGTGCCGGCCCAGAGCACCGGCACCGCGAGCAGGCTGGGCAGCGCCAGCAGCGGCCCGGTCAGCACCAGCGCGCCGAGGATCAGCAGCACGGTCAGGGCCGCGATCAGCGTCTCCGGCCCGGCGAACCGGACCGTCCGCGACAGTGCCGACACGTCGCGGGAGGTGCGGGTGAGCAGGTCACCGGTGCCGGCCCGTTCCACCGTGGACAGCGGCAGCGCCAGCACCCGGTCGACGAACTCCTCACGCAGCTCGGCGAGGACCCGCTCGCCGAGCCGGGCCGAGGCCAGGTGCGCGAACCGGACCAGCACCGACTGCACCACCACGAACGCGGCGATGGCGGCCACCACCCGGTCCACGGTGGTGGCGGCCACGCCCCGCGAGATGCCCTCGACCAGGTCACCGAGCAGGCGCGGGGTGACCAGCCCGGCCGCCGCGGCGAGCGCGTGCAGGCCGAGCACGGTGGCCAGGCCACGCGGGTGCCGGCGGACCAGCTCCCGCACGTACCGGCGGACCCGCGCGGCGTCGGCGACGGGCAGCGCGTTGCTCATCGGTCCTCCTCCCGGCTCACCGTGGCCGCGTACCGGGGCTCGGCGGCGAGCAGTTCCTCGTGCCGGCCCTCGGCGACGACCTTGCCGTCCTCCACGAAGACCACGTGCTCGGCGCGCCCGAGCACCAGCGGGCTGGTGGTGCAGACCAGCGTGGTGCGGCCGGACCGGGCCGCGGCCAGCCGGTCGGCGACGCGCGCCTCGGTGTGCGCGTCCACCGCGCTGGTGGGCTCGACCAGGATCAGCGTCTCCGGGTCGGCGACCAGCGCGCGGGCCAGCCGCAGGCGCTGCCGCTGCCCGCCGGAGAACTCCCGGCCCCGCTCCGCGACCGCGCCGTCCAGGCCGCCTGGCAACGCCTCGACGATGTCCGTCGCGCCGGCCGCGGCGAGCGCCGCCTCGACCGTGGCGCGGTCCGCCCGGTCGTGCGGGTCCAGCTCCGTGCGGAGCACGCCGCTGAACAGCTGCGCGTCGTTGTCGGCCACCAGGATCCGCTCCCGCACCGTCGCCAGTGCCACGTCCCGCAGCGGTACGCCGTGCAGCGTCACGTCCCCGTCGGCGTACCGGCCGAGGCGGTCGGCGATCTCGGCCGCGTCCTGCGGTTCGGCGGCGGCCAGCGCGGTGAGCCGGCCCGGCCGCAGCACCAGCCCGGAGCGCGCGTCCGCCAGCTCGCCCGGCCCGGACGGCACCGGCACCGGCTGGGCCGGGTCGGTGAACTCCGGCGCGAGCCGCAGCAGCCGGACCACCCGGCGGGCCGCGACGTGCCCCCGGGTGAGCTTGTCGGCCGCCTCGGTGAGGTTGCGCAGCGGGCTGACCAGGAACGCGGTGTAGCCGTAGAAGGACACCAGCTCACCGGCGCTGATCTCGCCGCGCAACGCGAACCGGGCGCCGAGCCAGGTCACCAGCACCACGAACACACCGGGCAGCAGGATCTGGGCGGCCTGGAGCAGCGACTCCACCCGGGCCACCCGCAGGCCGTCGGCGCGCAACGCCTGCGACCGTTCCCGGTAGCGGGCGGCCAGCACCGGCTCCCCGCCCACGCCGCGCAGCACCCGCAGGCCGGAGACGATGTCCGCGGCGCGCGCGGTGAGCCGGCCGGTCGACTCCCGGTACGCCGCCTGCTGCCGGTGCAGCGGCCGGATCAGCAGCGCGACGAGCGCCATCAGCAGCGGCACGCCGAGCACCACCACCAGCCCGAGCGGCAGCGACGCGGTGAGCAGGATGGTGGCGACGGTGACGATGCCGACCACCGCCCCGACGCCCCGGGCGGTGATGTCGATCGCGCTGCCGATGTGCTCGATGTCGGACGTGCCGATGCTCACCACCTCGCCGGCGGCGACCCGGCGCGGCAGCGCGGCGCCGAGCCGGTTGGTGGCGTCCACGGTGACCTGCACCGTGCGGTACGCGGCGCCGAGCCAGTTGTGCACCGCGCAGCGGTGCCGCAGGATGCCGGCGCCGGCCTGGACCAGCCCCAGCCCGAGCAGGGCGAGGCTCCAGCGCACCAGCGCGTCCGGGTCGCGCTGGGCGAGCCCGGCCTCCACGGCCCGGCCGATCGCGGCCGGCACCAGCGCCTGGGCCAGCATCCAGATCACGCCGAGCGTCAGACCGCCGCCGAAGTACACGGGATGTCGCCCGGCGAGCCACACCAGGTAACGGGTGGCGGACCGCGCGTCGGGGGTGCCGGGATCGCCGGCCGATGAGAAGCGCATGACCCACCGACGCTAGGTGGCGCGGCCGACCGCACGCCAACCAGTTTCCGGGCGCTGTGACGACCGTCGCCTAGCGGTCGACCTCGGTGAAGTCCCAGCTGTGCGGTGGACGGGCGACCAGGCGCGTGGGCGGTTCGGGCAACTCCCGGGGGTTGCTGCGCCACTTCGAGATGACCACCAGCCGGTGGTCGGTGGAGGAGAACACCTCGCTGCCGACGTGCATCGGGTCGTGCTCGAACTCGGGCAGCGCGGTCTCGCACACCCAGGTGATCAGCTCGGCGAAGCCGTACGGCTCGGCCTTCGCCTCCCACATCCGGACGATCATGTCGGTTTCCTCCCCGGTCAGACGCTGACCACGGTCAGCGGCATGGCCGAGTCGGCCGGCAGGTCCAGCCGGCTCGGGGCGACGCCCGCGGCGACCAGGTGCGACCCGAGCGCCGCCACCATCGCGCCGTTGTCCGTGCAGAGCTTCGGCCGGGGCGTACGCACCCGGACGCCGTGCTTGGCGGCCCGCTGCTCGGCCATCGCCCGCAGCCGGGAGTTGGCCGCCACCCCGCCGCCGATCACCAGCGTGTCGATCCCGCTGCTGCGGCAGGCATCAAGCGCCTTGCCGACCAGCACGTCGCAGACCGCCTCCTGGAAGGACGCCGCCACGTCGGCCACCGGCACCGGCTCGCCGGCCCGCTGCCGCGCTTCCACCCAGCGGGCCACCGCCGTCTTCAGGCCGGAGAAGGAGAAGTCGAACCGGTGTCCGACCAGGTCCTTCGCGGCGGTCAGCCCGCGCGGGAAGGCGATCGACGCCGGGTCGCCGGCCCGCGCCTCCCGGTCGATGTACGGGCCACCGGGGAACGGCAGCCCGAGCAGCCGGGCCACCTTGTCGAACGCCTCCCCGGCCGCGTCGTCGATGGTGGCGCCGAGCGGCACCACGCCCCGGGCCAGGTCGTCGACGCGCAGCAGCGAGGAGTGCCCGCCGGAGACCAGCAACGCGATCGCCGGCTCGGGCAGCGGACCGTGCTCCAGCGTGTCCACGGCCACGTGCGCGGCGAGGTGGTTCACGCCGTACACCGGCTTCTCCGCGGCCACCGCGTACCCCTTGGCGGCGGCGACGCCGACGAGCAGCGCGCCGGCCAGACCCGGACCGGAGGTGACCGCGATGGCGTCGATGTCGGCGATGGTGACGCCGGCTTCGCGCAACGCCCGGTCCATGGTGGGCACGATCGCCTCCAGGTGGGCCCGGCTGGCCACCTCGGGCACCACCCCGCCGAACCGGGCGTGCTCCTCGACGCTGGAGGCCAGCGCGTCGGCGAGCAGCGTGTGCCCGCGCACGATGCCGACGCCGGTCTCGTCGCAGGACGTCTCGATGCCGAGGATCAGGGGTTCGTCAGCCATCCGCGTTCAGTCCTCGTGGCGCTGCATGACCAGCGCGTCGGTATTGCTCGGTTGGTAGTAGCCGCGCCGCACGCCGATCGGCTCGAAGCCGTACGTGGCGTAGAGCCGCTGCGCGGGGGCGTTGTCGGCGGCGACCTCCAACAGCGTGCTGCGGATGCCGCGCCGGGCCGCCTCGGCGAGCAGCGCCTCCAGCAGCAGCCGGCCCACGCCCCGGCGTTGGGCGCCCCGGCGGACCGCGATGTTCTGCACCCACGCCTCGTCGGGCGGGGCCGCGGCCAACCCGGCGTAGCCGGCCACCGTGCCGTCGTCGTCGATGGCGACCAGGTAGAAGTGCCCGTTGGCGAGTTCGTTCCAGAACATGCCCGGGGACCACTGCTCGGCGCCGAACAGGTCCGCCTCGATGGGCAGCACCTCGTCGACGTGCCACCAGCGGAACCGGCTCAGCCTCATCGCAGGACCGGCTTGTGGCCGGTGGCCGCCACCGCGTCCGGGCGGCGCAGGTAGAGCGGGGTGAGCGCCTCACCCGGGGCACCCGCGCGGATCCGCTCAGCGGCGAGTCGGGCCAGCGCCAGCGGGTCCGGGTAGCGCGGCTCGGCCCGCACCGGCAGGCCGAGCACGTCCGCGTACCGCTGGGCGCCGTCGCCGACCGCGACGGTGACCGCCAGGTCGCGGGCTCGCTCGGCGACGACCGCCGGGGCGGCCACGTCCGGGCCGGCGACGCGCCGTCCGGCGCCGTCGTAGACGGCCCAGTAGACCTCGCGCCGCCGCGCGTCGCTCGCCGCCAGCGCCAGCTCACCCGCAGCGGCGGGGTGGCTTGCGGCGGTCGGCTGGCCGAGGCCGTCCAGCGAGCAGACGCCGTACGTGGGGACGCCGAGCACCTGGCCCATGGTGGCGGCGGTGACCAGCCCCACCCGCAGCCCGGTGAACGGGCCGGGGCCGAGCCCGGCGACGATCGCGCCCAGGTCGGCCGGGCGCCCGCCCACGTCGGCGAGCACCGCGTCGACCTGCGGCGCGAGCAGCTCGCCGTGGGCCCGGGCGTCGACCGTGCACCGGGACGCGCGCAGCACGACGCCGTCCGCCGAGACCTCGGCCAGCGCCGCGGTCACCGCGGGCGTCGAGGAGTCCACCACGAGTACGAGCACGGTAAGCCAGCCTAGCCCGTCCCCCGGCCTGGGCCGCCCACCGCATGCCGTCACGGACGGTAGCGTCCGGAGGGAACACCATGCGGTGAAGCGATATACCTAGGAGTCATAAATATGACACAGCGGTATATCGCTCCGCCGAGACATGCCACCCTGCCGGGATGACGGAGAGTCACCTGGCCCACCAGATCGCCCGCACGCTGCGGCACGAACGCGACCGGGCCGGGCTCACCCAGCAGGCACTGGCCGCCCGCGCCGGGCTGAGCCAGGCCGCCATCGCCCGGATCGAACGAGGCGACCGGCTACCCGGCCTGACCACCGTGGAGCGTCTCCTCGCCGCACTCGACCGGCAGCTACGGATCGAGGCCGAGCCGCTCGACAGCCACCTGGACGCGGCGCTCGACGAGCTGGCCGGCACCGACCCGGTCGAGCGGCTCGACCGCCTCGGGCTGGACCGCTTGGTCGACGCGCTCGGCGACCTCCCCCACGTGCTGGCCGGCAGCACGGCGGCCGTGGTGCAGGGCGCGCCGATACCGGTGGAGGCGGTCGAGATCGCCGTGCGGTGGCGGGACTCCCCCTCGTTCACCGCGTTCCTGGGGCGGGCGCTCGCACAGCGGTGGAACGCCCGCTGGGAGGAGTGGGGCGGCGTGCGCCACGAGCCCGAGGAGCCGGGCGAGCACCGCTGGCGGACCCGCCACGGCGAGCTGCGGGCCCGGATGGTCGAGGAACTGCCCGAGCCGATCGAGGTGCGGCTGGGTGGGCGCACCTACCCGGTCGAGCCGCTGGTCCAGGTGGAGGTGGCCGACCGGCGCGCGGCCGAGCTGCTGCGCCGGCACCGGCAACGCCTGGCGGCCGGCGCAGCAGGAGCGGCCGACGCAGCCGACCGCACCGGCGGGTCAGCCGGCTGAGCGTTCCCAGTCGACGGTGGGCAGACCGGCGTCGGCGAGCGCCTTGTTGGCCGCGCTGAACGGCCGGCTGCCCAGGAAGCCGCGCGGGTTCATCGGGCTCGGGTGCCCGGCCTCCAGCACCACGTGCCGCGAATTCGTGACCAGCGCCGCCTTCTTGCGCGCGTAGCCGCCCCACAGCAGGAAGACCACCCGCTGGTCGAGCGCGTCGAGCGCCCGGATGGTGGCGTCGGTGAACTCCTCCCAGCCCCGGTTGGCGTGCGAGCCGGGGGTGGCCTGGCGGACCGTGAGCACCGAGTTGAGCAGCAGCACACCCTGGGCGGCCCAGCCGTCGAGGTTGCCGCTGCGCGGCTTCGGCACGCCCACGTCCTCGCCCAGCTCCTTGAAGACGTTGCGCAGCGACGGCGGCACCGCCACGCCCTCCCGCACGCTGAAGCTCAACCCGTGCGCCTGCCCCGCCTTGTGGTAGGGGTCCTGCCCGAGGATGAGCACCCGGGTCTCCGCCGGCCCGCACAACCGGTAGGCGGAGAACAGGTCCGCCAGCGGGGGAAAGACCATGGCGGTCGCGTACTCCCGGGCGACGAAGTCGGCCAACGCCGCGGTGCGGGCCGGATCGAGGTGCGGGGTGAGCGCCTCCCGCCACGGCTCGGGCAGGAGCGCCAACAGATCGAGGGCGGGAACGTCGTCGGGCATCGGCAACCTTTCGCAGTCGTCCCCGGGACTCTAGGCACCGGGTACGACAGCGCTCAGTCGAGGGTCGCCAGCCGGGTCGCCCAGTCGCCGCCCACCGGTTCCAGCGTGACCACCCGCGTGTCGTCGTCCCGCCGGTCGATGCGGACCCGCAGGTGCGCGTCGACCAACTGCTCGACCATCCCCTCGCCCCACTCCACCACGGTCACCGCCTCGTCCACCGAGGCGTCCAGGTCGAGGTCGTCGATCTCGGCGCGCGGATCGGCGGACTCCCCCAACCGGTACGCGTCGGCGTGCACCAGCGTCACCCGGCCGCCCCGCGCCGGGTCCGGCCGGTGCACGCGGGCGATGACGAAGGTGGGCGACGTGATGTCGCCGCGTACGCCCAGGCCGGCGCCGACGCCCTGGGTCAGCGCGGTCTTGCCGGCCCCCAGCGGACCGCTGAGCAGCAGCAGGTCACCGGCGCGCAGCACCCCCGCCAGCCGCCGCCCGAACCCGTGGGTGTCGTCGAGGGTCCGCAGCTCCACCACCACAGTCACCCGGTCACCGACTCCAGGAACCGCTCCAACGCCGCGTTGACCTCGTCGGCGTGCTCCAGCATCACCACGTGCCCGCTGTCGTGGATCTTCACGAACTCGGCGTCCGGCAGCCGCCGGACGATCTCCTCCGAGTGCGTCACCGGCGTGATCATGTCCTTGTCCCCCACGATCACCAGCACCGGCGTGCCGGCCAGCGCGGCGAGCGCCGGGAACCGCGAGTGCGTGGCCAGCGTCCGCAGGTAACGGGTGACCGTGTCGGCCGAGGTACGGGAGTTCATCGTCTCCACGTACGACACCAGGGCGGGGCTGGGCTTCGGGGTGCCGAACCCGTACTTGCGGGTCAGCAGCCAGGCCACGTTCGAGGTCGACTTGCGGGCCTTGTCGATCACCGTGCCGCCGTACCGGGTGGCGTTGCTCATCATGTAGAGCACCGGCGCGCCCACGCGACCGAGCAGCGCCGGCGCCACCAGCTTCGTCTCCGCCGCCAGGCCACCGGAGGTGGCCATCAGCACGGTGCCGACCACCCGGTCGCCGAACAGCTCCGGGTACAGCTCGGCCAACGCCATGATCGTCATGCCGCCCATCGAGTGCCCGATCAGCACCAGCGGACCCTCCGGGACCACCTCGTCGAGCACCCGGCGCAGCGTGCGGCCCAGCGCGGTCAGGTCGTACTCACCGGTCTCCAGCCGCCCGGACCGGCCGTGTCCCGGCTGGTCGTACGCCACCACCCGGTAGTCGCCCCGCTCGGCGAGCAGCTTGCGCTGGAAGTGGAACGTGCCCATGTCCAGGCAGAAGCCGTGCACCAGCACCACGGTCGGGTGCCCGGCGACCGGCCGGGTCGGCTCGACCACCTCCACGTGGATGTCGGTGCCGTCCGGCATCTCCAGCCGGTACGCCTCGTCGTGGCGCTGCCGCCCGAAGACCTCGTGCGCGTACCGGTCGGTGGGGTCGTTCTTGAGCCGGCGGACCAGCACCCGCTCGCTGACCACGCCCGCCGCGAGCCCGGCGGCGGCCACCCCGACGGCGGCGCCGACCAGCCCGGCGACCTTCCCCGCGGCGCCTCGCGGACGCGGCACCCGCAGCCGCTGGCTCATGGCTTCTCGCCGTCATAGACGCGGGGCACCCGCACACCGCCGAACCGGGTGACGATCTCGTAGTTGATGGTGCCGACCGCCTCGGCCCAGTCGTCGGCGGTGGGCTCGCCGGCCGCGCCGCTGCCGAACAGCGTCACCACGTCGCCGGCGGCCACCTCGTCGTCACCGCAGTCGACCACGAACTGGTCCATGCACACCCGCCCCGAGATGGTCCGCCGCTCGCCGCCGAGCAGCACCGGACCGGTGTTCGAGGCGTGCCGGGGCACCCCGTCGGCGTAGCCGAGCGGCACCACGGCCAGGTTGCTCTCCGCCTCGGTGAGGTAGGTGTGGCCGTAGGAGACGCCGGTGCCGGCCGGCACCCGCTTGGTCAGCATCACCCGGGCCCGGGCGGTCATCGCCGGGCGCAGGCCGAACCGCTCGCCCGCGATCGGCGACAGACCGTAGACCGCGATGCCGGGACGGACCAGGTCGAAGTGGGTGTCCGGCCGGGTGAGCGTGGCCGCCGAGTTGGCCAGGTGCCGGTACCGGGGCCGCAGGCCGGCCCGCGTGACCATCTCCAGCCCTTCCCGGAAGACGGCGAGCTGGCGGTCGGTGGTGGGATGGCCGGGCGAGTCCGCGTACACGAAGTGGCTCCACACGCCGACCACCTCGACCAGGCCGTCGGCCTGGGCCTTCGCGGCGGCCTCCAGCAACGCCGGCCAGTCGGCGACGGTGGCCCCGCCCCGGGACAGCCCGGTGTCGATCTTCAGGTGCAGCCGGGCCGGGCGGTCCGCCCGGCGGCTCGCCTCGACCATCTCGTCGAGCTGGCTCAGGCTGGCGCAGCCCAGGTCGACCCCGACGGTGATCCCGTCGTGCAGCGGCAGGCCCGGATCGAGCAGCCAGGCCAGCACCGGCGCGGAGATCCCCTCCTGACGCAGCCGGAGCGCCTCGTCCAGGGTGCAGACGCCGAGCTGGTCCGCTCCGGCGTCGAGCGCCGCGCGGGCCACCGGCACCATGCCGTGCCCGTACCCGTCGGCCTTGACCACCGCCATCAGCTCGGCGCTGGTGCCGGCCTTGAGCCGGGCCACGTTCTCCCGGATCGCGTCGAGATCGACGCGCACCTCCGACTGCCACATGCCCCCAGCCTACTTCCGCCGGTGATCACCGTGGTCGGGAGCCGCGCGGCGGGCGCCCCCGCCCGGCCAGCGCCGGCACCCGGATCAGGACAGGCGGGCGAGGACCGGGCGCAGCGCGGCGGCCACGTCGGGCGCGGTCACCGGGCCGCCGCGGGCCGCCTCCCGGCCGGCCAGCCCGTGCAGGTACGCCGCGGCGGCGGCCGCCCGTTCGGGGGCCAGGCCGGCCGCGAGCAGCGAGCCGAGCAACCCGGCCAGCACGTCGCCGGTGCCGCCGGTGGCAAGCGCCGGGGTGCCGGTCGGGTTCACGTACGCCCGGCCGTCGGGCGTGCCGACGATCGTCCGGTCCCCCTTGAGCAGCACCACCGCGTTCATCCAGGCGGCCAGCCGCAGCGCCGCGGCGACCCGGTCCGCACCGGGCATCTCGCCACAGAGCCGGGCGTACTCCCGGTCGTGCGGGGTCACCACGATCGGGGCGTCCCGCCCGCGCAGCCGATCGGCGAGCTTGCCGTCCACCAGCAGCGTCAGCGCGTCGGCGTCCAGGACCACCGGCACCGACGTGGCCAGCACCGCGCGCAACTCGGCGGCGGACGCGTCACCGGTGCCGAGCCCGGAGCCGCAGACCCAGGCCTGCACCCGGCCGGCGTCGGCGACCCGGTCGGTGGCGATCACGGAGGGGTGCTGGTGCACCACCTCGGCCCGGGCCCCGCCGGCGTAGCGGACCAGGCCGGTGGGACCGGCCAGCGCGCCGCCGACCGAGAGCACCGCCGCACCCGGGTAGGTGGCGGAACCGGTCGCCACCCCGACCACCCCGCGGGAGTACTTCTCCGAGGCGGCGCCCAGCGCCGGCCACCAGGCGGCCACGTCGGACCACTCGGTCACCCCCAGCGCCGGGGACCCGCGCAGCCACGGGGTGAGCCCGATGTCGACCAGGTCGACCTGCCCGGCCAGCGCGGCGGCCGGGCCGACCACCAGAGCCGGCTTGAGCGCGCCGAACGCCACCGTCACGTCGGCGCGCACCGCGCGCGGCCGGCCGGCGTCGGTCAGCGGGACGTGGCCGGTGTCGACCGCGACGCCGCTCGGCACGTCCACCGCGACCACGGTGGCCCGCGTGCCGTCCCGACCCCGGCGCTCGGTCAGGCTCGCGGCGAGCTGGTCGGCGGTCTCCCGCAGCCCACCGGCGCCGCCGATGCCCACGATGCCGTCGAGCACCAGGTCGACACCGGCGGGTGGCCGGTCGACCACCTGACCACCGGCGGCGCGCAGCGCGGCCAGGCCGTCGGCGTGGGCGCGCTCCGGGGTGAGCAGCAGGGCGGCGACCGCCGCGCCCCGGCGGGCCAGGCGCGCCCCCGCGAAGAGCGTGTCGCCGCCGTTGTCACCGGAACCGACGAGCAGCAGCACCCGGGCGCCGTAGACGCCGCCCCGGTCGGCCAGCAGCAGCGCGCAACGGCGGGCCAGCCCGGCCGCCGCCCGCTGCATCAGCGCGCCGGACGGGAGGGTCGCCATCAGCCCCGCCTCCGCCGCGCGAACATCCGCGACCCGCCACACCGGTCTCATGCCGTCCCGCCCCGTCCGTTCCCGTCGGCTGCGATCACGGCCTCACCCTACCGGCGGCGCGAGGGCCGGGCGGGGCGCCGGGACAGCCCTGTGGACAACCGGGGCCGTTGTCCACAGGGTCGGCGCGGAGGGCTCCCGCCGGCCTAGCGTCCCCGCTGTCCGGGTCCGGCCGATGGGCTCGGCGGGGTGGGGAGGTCGTCGTGGTCGAGGAGCCGTTCAGCGTCGATCCGGAGCTGCTGCGCGCGGTGGCCCGGGAGCTGACCGACGACGCGCACCGGCTGGCGTACGGGCCGGGCGGGGTGCCGGGGCCGGTGCCGCCGCCACCGGACGGCTGGCGGGCCGACGCGGCGCTCGACGAGCTGGACGCCGCGCTGCGCCGCTGGTCCGGCGCGCTCGCGGCCCGGGTGGCCACCACCGCCGAGGCGCTGCGCGGCGGCGCGGACGGCTACGAGGCGGTGGACGACCGGGCCGCCCGCCGCCTCACGCGGAGCGCCGCCGGCCTCCCCGTCCGCCCGGCTCCGGCGGGCGCCGCTCCGGACGGCGCCCGGTGACCGGCGGCGAGACGCGACGCCGCCCGCGCCCGGCAGGTGCCGCCCAGGGCCCGCGCCCGGCGGGCGCCACCCAGGGCCCGCGCCCGGCGGGCGCCACCCGGGGCTCGGGGCCGGCCGGCACCCGCCCGCACCGGGCGGGAGCCACCCACGACCGAGGAACTCCAGCACCCCGCCGGGCAGCCACCGCACGAGATCGCCGGTCCGGCTCGGGTCCGGTCGGCTACGCGCAGCTCTGGCGCGCCGAGCCGGGCGCCTGGCTCGCCACCGGGGCGGCCTGGCGTGGGCTCGCCGGCCCGGTGCGTCACCGGGCCACCGGGCTGGCCGCCCGAGCCGACGCGCTCCGGCCCGGCTGGTCCGGCGCGGCCTCGACGGCCGCGCAACGGCGCCTCGGTGAGCTGCGCACCTCGTTGATCGAGGTGCTGCCCGCGCTGGTCGAGGTCGACCAGACGCTCGCCGAGTTCGCCAGCCGGGTGGGCGCGGCGAAGGCCCGCCTCGACGCCGAGGTGGTCCGCGCCGAGAGCGGCGGCCTGCGGGTGGACCGCTCCGGCGCGGTCCGGCCGGATCCCGCCCGGCCCGTCACCCGGACCGGCCCCGCCGTGGTGCGGGCGCAGGCCGGGATCCGGGACGCGCTCGCGCTGGCCGGCGCGGCGGACCGGGAGGCGGCCGACCGGCTGGCGGAGATCGCCACCGCGGCGGTGACCGGCTGGGTCAGCGTGCCGCCCGCCTGGCGACCGGGGCCCGGCGCCGGTCCGGCCGAGGTGAGCCGCTGGTGGGCCGGCCTGAGCCCGGCCGAGCGGCGGTGGCTGGTCGGGCACGAGCCGGGTCGGGTCGGCCACCTCGACGGCGTGCCGGTGACCGCCCGCGACCAGGCCAACCGGCTGCTGCTGGCCGACCGGCGGGAGGAGTTGCTCGCGCGCCGCCTCGCGCTGCGGCGACCGCTGCCGGCCGGCCCGGCGGAGGTGGCCCGGCGGGCCCGGCTGGCCGGGGTCGAGACGGCGCTGCGCGGCCTGGACGGGCTGGCCGAGCGGCTGGCCACGTCGGGGGCGCCGCGGGCGTACCTGCTGGGGCTCGACCCCGCCGGGGACGGTCGGGCGGTGGTGGCGCTCGGCAACCCGGACCGGGCCGGTGCGGTGCTGACCTACGTCCCCGGGATGACCGCCGACCTCGCGGACGCCCCGGCCGAGTTGGGCCGGGCCGCCCGGGTGCTCAGGCGGTGCGCGGCGATCGGGCCGGGCGAGGAGGCGGCGGCGGTCCTCTGGCTGGACTACGACGCGCCGGACTTCCTCCCCGAGGCGTCCGGCACCCGGCCGGCGGAGGCCGCCGGCCCGGCGCTGCACCGGTTCCAGGAAGGGCTGCGGGCCACCCACGACGGGCCACCGGCCCGGCAGACCGTGCTCGGGCACAGCTACGGCTCGCTTGTCGTCGGCACCGCCGCCCGCGACCACGGGCTGGGCGCCGACGCGCTGGTCTTCGTCGGCTCACCCGGCGTCGGCGTCGACCACGCGGCCGAGCTGCGGATGCCGGCCGGCCAGGTCTGGGCGTCGACCGCGCCCGACGACGTGATCCGGCTGGCCCACCCGCCGGACGAGCTGGCCCGTCGCGCCGTGCTGGCCGGTACGCCGCTCGGCCTGGTGCTGGCCGCACACGACCGGCACAGCGAGCGGCTCTGGTTCGGCGCCGATCCGAGCGCGCCGGGCTTCGGCGGCCGGCGCTTCCCGAGCGGACGGCACGGCCACACCGGCTACTGGGACGCCGACAATCCGGCCCTGGACGGGATGGCCCGGATCGTGCTGGGCCAATGAGCGGACGCCAGGCGGGAAGACGCCACGGCCCCTCCGGTGTGGGCGGAGGGGCCGTGGCGGAGGCGGGTCGGCTACTCGACCGTGACCGACTTGGCCAGGTTCCGCGGCTGGTCGACGTCGTGCCCGCGGGCGGCGGCGATCTCCGCGGCGAGCACCTGGAGCGGCACGGTGGTCACCAGCGGTGCCAGCAGCGTCGGCGTACGCGGCACGTAGATCAGGTGGTCGGCGTAGCGGACCACCGCCTGGTCGCCCTCCTCCGCGATCACGATGGTGCGGGCGCCCCGGGCACGCACCTCCTGGATGTTGGAGACGACCTTGTCGTGCAGCATGCCCCGGCCGACCGGCGACGGCACGATGCAGATCACCGGCGTGCCCTTGTCGATCAGCGCGATCGGGCCGTGCTTCAGCTCACCGGCGGCGAAGCCCTCGGCGTGCATGTACGCCAGTTCCTTGAGCTTCAGCGCGCCCTCCAGCGCCACCGGGTAACCCACGTGCCGGCCGATGAACAGCACGGTCGGCTCGGACTTCAACTCACGGGCCAGCTCGCGCACCGGCTCGATCCGGTCGAGCAGCTCACGCAGCTTGCCCGGCATCTCCTGGAGCTGGGCCACCACCGCGCCCACCTCGTCGGCGAACTTGATGCCCCGCACCTGCGCCAGGTGCAGGCCGATCAGGTAGCAGGCCACGACCTGGGTGAGGAACGCCTTGGTGGAGGCGACCGCGATCTCCGGGCCGCCGTGGGTGTAGAGCACCGCGTCCGACTCGCGCGGGATGGTCGAGCCGTTGGTGTTGCAGACGGCCAGCACCCGGGCCTTCTGCTCCTTGGCGTGACGCAGCGCCATCAGCGTGTCCATGGTCTCGCCGGACTGCGAGATCACCACGATCAGCGTGGACCGGTCCAGCACCGGGTCGCGGTACCGGAACTCACTGGCCAGCTCCACCTCGCAGGGGATCCGGGTCCAGTGCTCGATGGCGTACTTGGCGACCAGACCGGCGTGGTACGCGGTGCCGCAGGCGACGATGAAGATCTTGTCCACGTCGCGCAGGTCCTGCTCGCTGAGGCGGACCTCGTCGAGGGCGATCTCGCCGCTCTCGGTGAGCCGGCCGAGCAGCGTGTCGGCGATGGCCTGCGGCTGCTCCTCGATCTCCTTGAGCATGAACCAGTCATAGCCACCCTTCTCGGCGGCCGACGAGTCCCAGTCGATGTGGAAGTCCTTGCCGGCCGCGGGCTGGCCGGCGAAGTCGGTGATCTCGATGCTCTCCGGCGTGATCAGGACGATCTGGTCCTGGCCCAGCTCGACCGCGTCCCGGGTGTGCTCGATGAACGCGGCCACGTCGCTGGCCAGGTAGTTCTCGCCGTCGCCGCGACCCACCACCAGGGGCGAGTTGCGCCGGGCGCCGACCACCGCGCCGGGGATGGCGGCATCCACGGCGAGCAGCGTGAACGCGCCTTCGAGGCGCTCGCAGACCACCCGCATGGCGGCGGCGAGCAACTGCGGGGTGTCGGTCTCACCGGCCGCGCGCAGGTCGGCCAACGCGCGGGCGATCAGGTGCGCCGCGCACTCGGTGTCGGTGTCGCTGGCGAACTCGACGCCCTCGTCCTCCAGCTCGGTGCGCAGCTTCGCGAAGTTCTCGATGATGCCGTTGTGGATCACCGCGACCCGCCCGTCCGGGGAGACGTGCGGGTGCGCGTTGCGGTCGGTCGGCCCGCCGTGCGTGGCCCACCGGGTGTGGCCGATGCCGGTGGTGCCGTCGCCGATGCCGATCGGGCTGGCGGCGCAGTCCTCGGGGTTGTCGGCGGCCCGCTCGGAGAGCACCTTCTCCAGGTTGGCCAGCTTGCCGGCCTTCTTCTCGGTCAGCAGCTCGTCGTCGCAGACGACGGCGACGCCGGCCGAGTCGTAGCCGCGGTATTCCAGCCGCCGCAGTCCGTCGAGCACGATGCCGAGCGCCGGGCGCGCACCGGCGTAACCCACGATTCCACACATGGTCCGCAGCCTAGCCGAGTTTCGCTCATCGCGCGTGCGCGGAAGGCGGCTCAACGATCACTGAGCTTGAGCGAACCGGTCAGCGGAGGCCGCCAACCGGACAAACCGCCACGGTACGTGAGTGATCCACTCCCCGACGTGCCACGATCTCGCGTGCCGGCCGGGGCGGGCCGCGTGGATGGCCGCCGCGCCCTACATTGAGGGGCCCGGGCGGCAGCCCCGGTCCACCCCTCCGCGGTCGTCCGCGCCGTACCCCTGTGAGCTGAGCCGATGTCCGAGACGACCCCCAGTCCCGAGCCGACCCCCGCTCCGGTCGACCCGACCGCGACGCCGGGCGCCGGGGAGCCCGCCACCTGGACGCCACCGGACGCGCTCGCCGCTCCGCAACCCTGGGCCCCGCCCTCGCCGTGGTCGCCGCCGGCGTGGGACCCGAACCCGTGGGCGCCGCCCGCCTCCGCCGCGCCGCCCCACCCCGGCAGCGGGCACGAGTCACCGCCCGACGGCCCGGCCGCCGCACCACCAGGCGGTCCCGCTCCGGGCCACCCGGGCGGTCCACACCACCCGGGCGACCCGCACGGTCCGCACCATCCGCACGGTCCGCACCACCCGGGTGAGCCGGGGGCGCCGGACCAGCCGTCGACCGCGTACCCGCCGGGGCCCTACCCACCGGCCGCCTACCCGCCCGGGTCGTACCCGGCGGCGGGCTACCCGCCGGCCGCGTACCCGCCCGGGCCCTATCCGCCGCCGTACGCGTACCCCGGTGGGGCGCCGCGCCGGTCGAACGCGGGCTGGGCGATCGGACTGGTGATCACCCTGGTCGTCGCGCTGGTGCTGGCCGTCTGCGGCTGCGTCGGCCTGGGCGTGCTCGGCGGTCTCACCGACGGCAGCAGCAACGCCGGCGAGCCCTACGAGCGGCCGTTCATCGACGGGCCGACGGAGCCCGACGGGTTCACCGACGAGCCGACCCCGGCGCCGGCCGTCCCGGTCACCACGCCCTCCGGCGGGCCCGGCCGGTTCACCGTCGTCTACGAGGTGACCGGGGCCGACCAGGTGTACGTGCAGTTCTACGACGCGGACGCCAACTTCCTCCAGCTCGACGACGTGGACGCGCCGTGGCGGCTGCGGTTCACCGCGAACGACCGCGAGCGGGTGCAGGTGATCGCGACCCCGGCCGAGTCCGGTGAGGTGAGCTGCCGGATCAGCATCAACGGCAAGGTCGTCTCGCGGAACTCGGGAGAATACGACGCGACCTGCTTCGGGTGGTGAGGGTCCGGCGGCGGGCCGTAGGCTGGCCGCCGTGACGACGACCGATCCGCTGGTGGCCCGGATGCGGCCGTTCGGCACCACCATCTTCGCCGAGATGTCCGCGCTGGCCGTGCGCACCGGCGCGGTCAACCTGGGGCAGGGCTTCCCCGACACGGACGGCCCGCCGGAGATGCTCGCCGCCGCCGCGGAGGCGCTGCGCACCGGCCACAACCAGTATCCGCCGGGGCCGGGGATCCCCGCGTTGCGCGCGGCCGTCGCGGCGCACCAACGCCGGTTCTGGAACCTGGAGTACGACCCGGACGGCGAGGTCGTGGTGACGGCCGGCGCGACCGAGGCGGTCGCGGCGAGCATCCTCGCGCTCTGCGAGGCCGGTGACGAGGTGGTCTGCTTCGAGCCGTACTACGACTCGTACGCCGCCTCGATCGCGCTGGCCGGGGCGGTCCGCCGCCCGGTGACGCTGCGACCCGGCGCCGACGGCCGGTACGCCTTCGACCCGGCCGAGTTGCGTGCCGCGTTCGGGCCGCGGACCCGGCTGGTGCTGCTGAACTCGCCGCACAACCCGACCGGCAAGGTCTTCACCGCCGACGAGTTGGCCCTGGTCGCCGAGTTGTGCCGGGAGCACGGCACGTACGCGGTCACCGACGAGGTCTACGAGCATCTCGTCTTCACCGACGCCGCCGCGGCGCACCTGCCGCTGGCCACGCTGCCGGGCATGCGGGAGCGGACGCTGCGGGTCTCCTCGGCCGGCAAGACGTTCTCCTGCACCGGCTGGAAGGTGGGCTGGGTGAGCGGCCCGGCGTCGCTGGTCGCCGCCGTGCTGCGGGTGAAGCAGTTCCTCACGTTCGTCAACGCCGGCCCGTTGCAGCCGGCCGTGGCGGTGGCGCTCGGCCTGCCGGACGCGTACTTCACCGGCTTCCGGGACGACCTGCAACGCCGCCGGGACCAACTGGTCGCCGGGCTGGCCGACGCCGGGTTCGGCGTGCTCGCGCCGGAGGGGACGTACTTCGTCACCGCCGACGTCACCGCGCTCGGCGGCCGGGACGGGGTGGAGTTCTGCCGGTCCCTGCCGGAGCGGTGCGGCGTGGTGGCGGTGCCGACGCAGGTGTTCTACGACGACACGGCGGCGGGTCGCCGGCTGGTCCGGTTCGCGTTCTGCAAGCGGCCGGAGGTGCTCGCCGAGGCGGTGACCCGCCTGCGTCGGCTCCGGGAGCACTGATGAGCGCCGGCTACGCCGAGCGGCTGCGCCGGCTCGCCGCCCAGCGCGGCTGCGACACGATGCTCTCCGGCGTACGCCCGGAGTCGGTGCGGGAGCAGGTGGCCGCGCTCGCCGCGACGGCCGGTGACGACCTGCCCGACGTCTACGGTGAGGGCGGCCCGGTCGCGGAGCTGGAGCAGCGGGTCGCGGAGCGGCTCGGCGTGGCGGCGGTGGCGTTCTTCCCCACCGGCACGATGGCCCAGCAGGTGGCCATGCGCCACGGCGCGGAGCTGACCGGCCGGGCCGCTGTCGGCCTGCACCCGCTCAGCCATCCGCTGCTGCACGAGCGCGACGCGTACGCGCTGCTCGCCGGCGTGCGGGCGGTGCACACCACGTCCGCGCCGCGCAACCCCACGGCCGAGGAGGTGGCGGCGCTCGCCGAGCCGATCGGCACGCTCTTCCTGGAGTTGCCGCTGCGCGACGCCGGGTTCGTGCTGCCCACCTGGGACGAGCTGGTCGCGGTCGTGGCGGCGGCCCGGGCGCGGGGCGCGCGGGTGCACGTCGACGGCGCCCGCATCTGGGAGTCGACGGTCCACCTGGGCCACTCGGCGGCCGAGATCGCGGCGCTCGCCGACAGCACGTACGTCTCGTTCTACAAGTCCCTCGGCGGTCACTCCGGCGCGGCGCTGGCCGGTGACGCGGAGCTGGTCGGGTACGCGCGCGCCTGGCGGCACCGGTACGGCGGCACGCTGTTCCAGCAGTGGCCGGCGGCGCTCGCCGCGCTCGTCGGCCTCCAGCGGGAGCTGCCCCGGCTGGGCGGGTACGTGCGACACGCGACGGTGGTGGCGGAGGCGCTGGCCGCGTTGCCGGGCGCCCGGGTGCATCCGACGCCGCCGCACACCCACCAGTTCCGGTTCTGGCTGCCGTATCCGGCGGCGGCGCTGGACGCGGCCAACCTGGCGCTGGCCGAGCAGGAGCGGGCGTGGTTCGTCGGCGGCTGGCGGGACACCGAGGTGCCCGGGATGGCGCTGGCCGAGGTGACGATCGCCGGGCCGGCGCTGGAGCTGGACGCCGACGGCGTACGCGAGCTGGCCGCCCGTTTCCTGCGCCGCCTGCCCACCTGCTGACCCCGCCGCCCCCGGCCCGGAGCTAGCCGGCGGCCCGCGCCGGTCCGGCGCCCTCACCGGGTCCGCCAAGCCCTCGGCCGGCGGACCCGGCGACCGGGGGCGCGGCGGCGAGGCCGGTGAGCGTGGCGCCGCCGTCGGCGAGCAGCGCCGCCTCGGCGTCGTCGACGAAGGCCAGGTCCGCCTCGACGTGCCGGCCGGCGGCCGAGAGCAGCAGCCGGACCACCGGGTCGTCGGCCTGCCGGCGCAGCCCGTCGAGGTTGCGCAGCTCCCGCATGAGGTGGCCGCGCTGGTTGGCCAGCACGGTCCGGACGGTGTCGGCCCGGCCGGACCGGGCGGCGGCGGTCACCCTGAGGAAGAAGTCGTCCCGGAAGCCGCCGCTGCGCGGGCTGGGCGCGGTCAGCCAGCGGTCGAGTTCGGCGCGGCCGTCGGCGGTGATCTCGTAGACCACCCGGTCGGGCTTGACCGGTTGGGGCTGCCGCTCGGCCACCACCAGGTCGTCGCGGGAGAGCCGGTCGAGGATCTGGTAGAGGTGCCCGATGTTGAGCGGGCCCCACTGCGGCCCGACCGCCGCCTCGAACGCGCTCTTCAGCTCGTAGCCGTAGCTGGGGCCGCGGGCTAGCAGGGCCAGGACCGCGTGCTGGATCGCCACCGTCTTCTCCGATCCGGTTCCGGACAGGTGCCCCGGGCGGGGCCTTGCATTGTCACAATGTATCGCGCAGAGTGTGCTCAGCACACGGGGAGGCGCGATGGTCGGGTTCGTCTGGGGTCAACTGCGCGGCCGGGCCGGTCGCTCGGTGGCGCTGCTGGTCGGCGTGCTGGTGGCCACCACCGGCTTCGTGGTGCTGACCGGCGCCACCACCACCTCCCGGCTGGCCGTGACCGGCACCGTGGAGCGCGACACCCGGGCCGCCTACGACATCCTGGTCCGGCCCGAAGGGACGCGCACGCCGTTGGAGGCGGAGCGCGGCCTGGTCCGGCCCAACTATCTCTCCGGCAGCTACGGCGGCATCACCGCCGCGCAGTACGACCGGGTCCGGGCCGTCGAGGGGGTGGACGTCGCCGCCCCGATCGCCATGCTCGGCTACTCCACCACGTCGATCGAGATGCCGCTCGACGTCACCGCGGCCGTCGACCCCGCGCTGGACCGGCAGCTCATCCGCATCGACCGCGAGTTCCTCGCCGAACGCGGCCTGAGCCACGCGCCGGCCCAGCCCACCTACGTGTACGTCACCACGCATCCGCTGCTCTACCCGGTCATCGGCGACGAGTACTACCCGGACGCGGTGCGCTACACCGACGGGCGGACGTACGACACCAACGACTGCGGGCTGCTGCCCCGGGAGGTGCTGCCGGGTGGGCGTGCCGCGCCGCTCTGCGACCTGCGCGTCGAGCAGTCGAACGGGTTGCAGGACGTGAGCGAACGGCAACTGTGGAAGGTGGAGACGTTCCGGATGCTGCCCGGTGGGCGCTTCGAGCGGCCGGCGACCGAGGGCGTCACCAACCTCGACGCCCCCGCCATCCCGGCTTCCCGCGTGACCGTGACGGTGCGCCTGACCGTGCCGTTCCTGCTCGCCGCCGTCGACCCCGGCGCCGAGCAGAAACTGGTCGGCCTCGACGACGCGGTGGTCACCGGCCGGCCGCTCACCGCCACCGACACCACAGTGGTGACCCGGGAGCGCGGCCTGTCCAGCCGGACGCTGCCGGTGCTCGCCACCAGCCGCCCGTTCCTCGACGGCGCGATCCGGGCCAGCTACACCCGCCTGCCGCTGGACCGCACCATCGCCGGCGTGCCGCCCCGGGAGCTGGCCGGACGGCTGCGCGGCGTACCGGCCACCCCGGCCGGCGGCACGCAACGGGACGCGCTGAGCGCCTACCGGGCCCAACTCGCCGCCGGGCTCGGTCCGCGTACCTGCTGCCACGGCCAGTTGCAGGTCGTCGTGCAGCCGGGGCAGGCCGGCTACGACCGGCTGCCCGACGGCGCGCTGCGGGTCCGCCCGGCGCCCGCCGACCCGGCCGTGTACGGCGACTCGCAGGATCTGGTCACGCTGCCCCGACCGTGGCTCAGCGAGGACACCGGCTACCGGCCGCTGACCCCGCTCCGGTTGGGTCGTGGCGACCGGGACGCCCGGCAGTGGCAGGCCGTGGGGCTCTTCGACCCGGCGAAACTGACCGGCTTCAGCGACCTGGGCAAGGTGCCGCTGGAGACGTACGAGCCGCCGCGCGCCGACGGGGCCGACGACCGCAGCCGCGCGGCGCTGGGCGGGCAGCCGCTGGAGCCGAGCGGCAACCCGGCCGGCTACCTGTCCGCGCCGCCGCTGCTGCTCACCAGCCTGTCCAGCGTGCCCGGGCTGCTCTCGGCCGGCAGCAGCCCGCAGCGCACCGCGCCGATCAGCGCGATCCGGGTCCGGGTGGCCGACGTGGACGGTTGGAGCGAACGGTCCGCCGAGCGGGTCCGGCTGATCGCCGAGAAGATCGCCACCACCACCGGCCTCGACGTGGACATCACGCTCGGCTCCTCCCCCGCCCCGCAGACCGTCGAGCTGCCGGCCGGCGCGTTCGGCCGCCCCGACCTGCGGCTGACCGAGAACTGGTCGGCCCTCGGCGTCGCCTCGGTCATCACCCGCGCGGTCGACCGGAAAAGCGCCGTGCTGTTCGCGCTGGTGCTGGTGGTCTGCGCGCTCTTCCTCGGCAACGCGGTCACCGCCGCCGTCCGGGACCGCCGGTCCGAGCTGGCGGTCCTGGCCTGCCTCGGCTGGCCGGCGCGTCGCATCGGCGCACTCGTGCTCGGCGAGGTCGCCACGCTCGGCCTGACCGCCGGGCTGCTCGCGGTCGGCCTGGCCGTCCCGCTCGGCCGCGCCCTCGACATCGACGTCGACTGGCGGCGGGCGCTGCTCGCCGTACCGGTGGCCCTGCTGCTGGCGCTGGTCGCGGGCCTGGCACCCGCGCTGCGGGCCGCGCGCGCCCACCCGGCGGCCGCGCTGCGCCCACCGGTGGCCGGCACGTTCCGGGCCCGCCGGTCCCGCACCATCGCCGGGATGGCAGTGGTCAACCTGGCCCGCGTCCCCGGGCGCACGCTGCTCGGCGCCGCCGCGCTCGCCATCGGCGTGGCCGCGCTCACCCTGGTGGGCGCCGTCGGCTACGCGTTCCGCGGCGCGGTCGTCGGCAGTCTGCTCGGTGACACCGTGTCGTTGAGCGTGCGCGGCGCGGACAACCTCGCCGCGGTGGCCACCGTGCTGCTCGGCGCCGCCGCCGTCGCCGACGTGCTCTACCTGGACGTCCGGGATCGGGCCACCGAGTTGGCCACGCTGCGGGCCACCGGCTGGACCGACGGCGCGCTGGCCCGCCTGATCGGCTACCAGGCGCTGTTCCTCGGTGGGCTGGGCGCGACCGCCGGTGCCGGCCTCGGCCTGGCTGGCGCGGCCTGGCTGGTCGGTGACGTGCCGGCCGCCCTGGTGACCGTCGCGGCCCTGGTCGCCCTGGCCGGGGTGCTGCTCACCTGCCTCGCGGCGCTCGTCCCGGCGGGACTGCTGCGCCGCCTGCCCACCGCGCGACTACTGGCCGAGGAGTGACGATGGAACCGAGCACCGGAAGCACCGTGCGGGCGGAGGGGCTGGTCCGCGCGTTCGGCGCCGGCACCGAGCGACTCACCGCCGTCGACGACGTCTCCCTGGAGATCGCGGGCGGTTCGGTGGTGGCGCTGACCGGGCCGAGCGGCTCCGGCAAGTCCACCCTGCTGCACCTGATCGGCGCCATCGAGCGGGCCGACCGGGGCCGCCTGACGGTGGACGACGTCGAGGTCACCGCGCTGCGCCGGGCTGCGCTGGCCCGCTACCGGCAACGGATCGGCTTCGTCTTCCAGCGCTACCACCTGCTGCCGGCGCTGACCGTGCTGGACAACGTGATCGCCCCGGTGCTGCCGCTGCGGGCCGGTCGCGCCGACCACCCGGCCCGGGCCCGGGAGCTGCTGGCGGCCGTCGGGCTGGCCGGTCGGGAGCGGGCACTGCCGGCCCAGCTCTCCGGCGGTCAGCAGCAGCGGGTCGCCATCGCCCGGGCGCTGATGGGCCGGCCCCGGCTGCTGCTGGCCGACGAGCCCACCGGCAACCTGGACTCCACCACCGGCGCGCAGATCCTCGACCTGCTGCTCGACCTGCGGGAACAGCACGCCATGACGATCCTGCTGGCCACGCACGAGCGGGCCGTCGCCGCCCGGTGCGACCGGTTGATCCGGCTCGGCGACGGCCGGATCGTCGAGGATCTCGACCTCACCGACGGCGAGGACCCGGCCGACACGTTCGACCGGGCCACCCGGCTGCGGCTCTGACCGGCCGCCGGCCCGGTCACGCGACCGGGCCGCGGCGCGACACCCGGGCCGGCCCGGTCAGGCGACTACGCGGGGCGGCCCGGTCAGGCGACCGGGCTGGCGGTGCGGACGTGCTCGGCGATGCGCTCGGCGACCGCGCGCGCGGTGTCCTCGGTGGCCGCCTCGACCATCACCCGCACCAGCGGCTCGGTGCCGGACGGGCGCAGCAGCACCCGGCCGGTCTCGCCCAGCTCGGCCTCGGCCCGCTCGACCTCGGCGCGGACGGCCGGCGCGGCGGCACCCACGGTCCGGTCGCCCACCGGCACGTTGATCAGCACCTGGGGCAGCTTGGTGACCACGGCGGCCAGCTCGGCCAGGGAGGTGCCGGTGGCCGCCATCCGGGCCATCAGGTGCAGGCCGGTGAGCACGCCGTCGCCGGTGGTGGCGAACGCGGGCAGCACGATGTGGCCGCTCTGCTCGCCGCCCAGCGCCAGGCCGGAGGCGCGCAGCTCCTCCAGCACGTACCGGTCACCGACCTTGGTCTCGACCAGCCGGATGCCGTGCGCGGACATGGCCAGCCGCAGGCCGAGGTTGCTCATCACGGTGGCGACCAGGGTGTCCTGGGTCAGCTCGCCGGCGTCCCGCATGGCCAGCGCGAGGATCGCCATCACCTGGTCGCCGTCGACCTCCGCGCCGTCGGCGCTGACCGCGACGCACCGGTCGGCGTCGCCGTCGTGGGCGAGGCCGAGGTGCGCGCCGTGCTCGACCACTGCGGCGCGCACCGCGTCGAGGTGGTTGGAGCCGCACCCGTCGTTGATGTTGAGGCCGTCCGGCTCGGCGTGGATGGCGATGACCTCGGCGCCGGCCTCCTGGTAGGCCACCGGGGCCACGTCGGCCGCCGCGCCGTTGGCGCAGTCCACCACGACCTTGATCCCGTCGAGCCGGTGCGGCACGGTGCCGACCAGGTGCTGGACGTAGTGGTCGGCCCCGTCGAGCAGGTCGTTCACCCGGCCGACCCCGGCGCCGACCGGCCGGTCCCAGGCGGTGGTGGCGTTCGCCTCGACGGCCGCCTCGATCCGCATCTCGATCTCGTCGGGCAGCTTGTGCCCGCCGGCGGCGAAGAGCTTGATGCCGTTGTCCGGCATCGGGTTGTGCGAGGCGGAGAGCATCACGCCCAGGTCGGCCTTGATCTCGGCGGTGAGGAACGCCACCGCCGGGGTGGGCAGCACACCCACCCGCACCACGTTGGCGCCGGCGCTGGTCAGGCCGGCGACCACCGCCGCCTCCAGCATCTCGCCGCTGGCCCGGGTGTCCCGGCCCACCACCGCGAGCGGCGGATGACTCCGGTCGGTCTCGGCCAGTGTGTGGGCCGCGGCCACCGCGACCGCGAGCGCCAACTCCGGGGTGAGATCCGCGTTCGCCCGCCCGCGTACGCCGTCCGTGCCGAACAACCGGCCCATACCCGCCAACCTCCGTGGAACTGCCGTTGAGGAGAGAAACGCGGAACGGCCGGGCCGCCCCCGCAGAAGGGAGGCGGACCCGGCCGTCCGTCAGAAGTACAAGACGCTGGTGGTGATCAGCGCTTCGAGTACTGGGGAGCCTTACGGGCCTTCTTGAGGCCGTACTTCTTGCTCTCCTTGACCCGGGCGTCACGGGTCAGGAAGCCGGCCTTCTTCAGGGCCGGGCGGTCGTCGGGCTCGTTGACGATCAGCGCCCGGGCGATGGCGAGCCGCAGCGCGCCGGCCTGGCCGGTGGTGCCGCCGCCCCGCAGGTTGGCGATCACGTCGAACGTCTCAGGCTTCTCGGCGGTGACCAGCGGGTCCTTGATGAGCTGCTGGTGCACCTTGCTCGGGAAGTAGGCCTCGAGGTCGCGGCCGTTGCAGGTGATCTTGCCGCTGCCCGGAATGATCCGGACCCGGACGATGGCTTCCTTGCGACGGCCCACGGTCTGGATCGGGCGGTCACCGCGGGGCGCGCGCGCGACGGGCGCCGGCGCCTCGGTGGCCTCGGGGGCGACCTCGGTCTCGGTGATGTCGGTCATGCTGCTTCCTTCGCCCGCGCTCACTGCGCGATCTGCTTGATCTCGAACGGCGCCGGCTGCTGCGCGCCGTGCGGGTGCTCGGCACCGGCGTAGACCTTCAGCTTCTTGAGAATCTGACGGCCCAGCTTGTTGTGCGGGAGCATGCCCTTCACGGCCAGCTCGATGGCCCGCTCGGGCCGCTTGGTGAGCAGCTCGTCGTAGCCGACCCGCTTCAGACCACCCGGGTAACCGGAGTGGCGGTAAGCGACCTTGGTCTGGCGCTTGTTGCCGGTCAGCGCGACCTTGCCCGCGTTCACGATGACGACGAAGTCGCCCGTGTCGACGTGCGGCGCGAAAGTCGGCTTGTGCTTGCCACGCAGCAGCGTGGCGGCGTGGGTCGCCAGGCGGCCCAGCACGACATCAGAGGCGTCGATGACGTGCCACTGACGCTCGATCTCACCCGGCTTCGGGCTGTACGTACGCACAGGTCTACCTTGTCTCGTCGTCGGTCTGGGGTCGCGCGCCGAGGTAACCGGGGCTTCCCAGTCGAACCAGCGCGCACGAACGACCAAGCGTACCTGATGCGGCACGCCTAAGAATGTCGTACAACAGCAGGCAACGATACCCGGCCGCCCGGTGGCAGGTCAAAACGGGGTCGCCCCGCGCTCGGCCTGCGCCTGCGCGTGGCGCCTGTCACACGCCGGCCAGCCTACCCGGCCCCGGCCGCAGGTACACCGCCCAGGTCACCAGGAAGCACAACGCGTACCAGCCGACGAACGCCAGGTAGGCGGCGTCGGCGGTGCCGGAGGTCAGGAACGACTGCCGGAACGCCACGTTCACCAGCACCCCGCCGGACGCGCCCACCGCGCCGGCGATGCCGATCAGCGCGCCGGCCAGGCGCCGCGCCCGCCGCTGCGCCGCCTCCCGGTCCCCGGTCAGCTCGGCCTCGGTGACGGCCCGGGCCCGGAAGATCGCCGGGATCATCTTGTAGGTCGAGCCGTTGCCGATCCCGGAGAAGACGAACAGCGCCAGGAACCCGGCCAGGTAGAGCGGGAAGGACCGGTCCCGGGCGGCGTACAGCACCAGCCCGGCGCCGCCGGCCATCGCGACGAAGTTCCAGAACGTGACGCGCGCCCCACCGAGCCGGTCGGCGAGCTGGCCGCCGACCGGCCGGACCAGCGAGCCGACCAGCGGCCCGAGGAAGGTCAGCCAGGCGGCGTCGACCGGGGTCGGGAACCGGTCGGCGAACTGGAGCTGGAGCACCTGGCCGAAGGCGAAGCCGAAGCCGATGAACGAGCCGAACGTGCCGACGTAGAGCAGCGACATCACCCAGGTGTGCGGGTCGCGGGCCGCCGCGCGCAGCGCGCCCGGCTCGTTGCGCGCCCCCGGGACATTGTCCAACCACCGTGCCGCGGCCAGCGCGGCGAGCACGATCAGCGGCAGGTAGACGGCCGGCACGAGCCAGGGGTACGCGGCCCCCGCGGTGGCCAGCACCGCCAGCCCGACGAGCTGCACCGCCGGTACGCCGAGGTTGCCGCCGCCGGCGTTGAGCCCGAGCGCCCGCCCCTTGAGCCGGTCCGGGAAGAAGAGGTTGATGTTCGCCATCGAGGAGGCGAAGTTGCCGCCGCCCACACCGGACAGGCAGGCCAGCACCATCAGCGTGGCGTACGACACGCCGGGCCGGATCAGCACCGCCATCGGCACCGCCGGCACCAGCAGCAGCAACACGCTGACGATGGTCCAGTTCCGGCCGCCGAACCGGGCCACCGCCAGCGTGTACGGCAGCCGCAGCACCGCGCCCAACGCGGCCGGCACGGCGGTGAGCAGGAACTTCCCGGCCGGGTCGATGCCGTAGCCGGGGCCGAGGAAGAGCACGGTCACCGACCAGAGGCTCCACACCGAGAAGCCGACGTGCTCGGCGAAGATCGACACCCACAGGTTGCGTCGGGCTATCCGGGCGCCGCCCGCGGCCCAGAACGCCGGATCCTCCGGACGCCAGTCGGTGAGCGGTCCCGGGCGGCCGGTGGCAGCCGGCGCCGGGGGCGCGGTCGGGGTCGGGGCTGAAGCGAGCGTGCTCACGGCGACTCCTCCTCGTCGGTGACGAGGAGGACGCTAGGGACGGGCGGTTTCCCCGGGGTGCCCCGCGCGCGTCGGGCCGGAAACGGAGACCGCACGTCCGCCGGGCCGCGGCGGTGAGATCGTCACAGCTCCTGGAGGATCCGCAGCGCCCGGCCGACCCGCTGCATGGTCTCGGCGTCCGCCACGTCCACGCACTCGGTGAACCACTTCTTCATCGGCGAGGAGAGCCGGTCGGGCATCACCACGAAACCGCCCGTGCGCACCGCGAGCGGCGAGTCGCGCAGCAGCGACTCCTCGACCACCTCGGCCACGATCACGATCGGCACGTCGGTGGCGTTGTAGACGTCGGAGCTGATGACCAGGCCGTACCGTTCCCGGGCGCCGGAGATGCGCCAGACCTCGCCCCTACGCAGCACGCGGACGCCCGCCGCCGAACAGGGCGTCGTCGACCATCGCGGCCTCCTGGGCGTCGGCCAGGGCGGCGGATTCCAGGTCCAGGCCGGCCCGGGCGACCGCGGCGGCGTGCGCGGTGAAGACCTCGCGCAGCGCCTTCTCCCGGGCGGCCCGGTCCATCCAGGCGGAGAGGGAGAGCCCTTCCCGCTTGGCGAACCGGCGCGCCTCCTCGATGGTCTCGTCGGAGAACGACAGTGTCACCTTGGCGGTCATGCCGAGCAGACTACCCACGAGTATGACCGCCAGTCATCCCCATGGGCGCCGATCGAGGAATCGGACACCCCCCAAGCGAAACAACCGAAACGGCCTGCAGATATTGCACTTAGCGACACGGCCCGTCTGCTCTTCTCTGACGGAGAGCAGGTCGAGGTGCCCACCCAGTTGGTCGACGTGCTTCGTCAGATCTCGGCGATCCTCGCCCGCGGCGACGGCCTCGTCATCAACGCCCTCTCCCGCGAGCTGACCACGACCGAAGCGGCAAAGCTGCTCGGCATGTCTCGCCCCACACTGATCCGCCTCCTGGAGAACGACGCCATCGCTTCCCATCGCGTCGGCAGCCATCGACGCCTCTTCCTCAGCGATGTTCTCGCCTTCCGCGGACGACAGATGGAGGAACGACGGAAGTCGTACGAAGCCCTCATGTGGGAGTCCGACGCGCTGGGCTTCAACGACGGGTAGCCACAGCCTCCTTCCGCCATCCGAGAAACGCCTTCCGGCCTTTGGGAATCGCGTAGATCTTGGTACGAAACGGCCCCTGGAGGGGCCATTTCGTACCAAGATCTGAACATCGGCCGCGCCGGTCACTCGAAGCCGGGACGGTGGCCGCCGAAGACGGCGAAGCGCCACTCCTTGAAGAAGCAGTCCACGTCCGCCAGGCCGGCCTCGCCGAGCCAGCGACACTGGTCGGCCACGGTGGCCGGCCGGTCGTGCCGCATCCGTTCCCGGGCTCCGGCGATCTCGTCGGCGTCGGAGCCCAGCTCGGTGATCCGGGCCGTCCACACCTCGTCGTAGCGCCGGTCCAGCGCCGGGGTGGGGCCGGCCACCTGCTCGGCGTTGACGAACACGCCGCCGGGCGCGAGCGCGTCCGCCGCCCGGCGGTAGAGCGCCCGCTTGCCGTCGTCGTCGAGGTGGTGGATGGCCAGCGCGGAGACCACCGCGTCGTAGCGGCCGGCGGGCAGCGGGTCGGCCAGGTCGGCGTGGACCGTGCGGTGCGGCACCCCGCGGGCGGTCAGGTGGCCGGTGGCGACCGCGAGCATGGCGGGCGCGCCGTCCACAAGCGTCAGCCGGACGCCGGGGACCGCCGCGGACAGCAGCAGGGAGAGCAGGCCGGTGCCCGCGCCGAGGTCCAGCACCTCGGGGGTACGCCCGGCGGCCAGCGCGGCCCGCAGCGGCGGCGCGGCCACCTCGATCGCGGTGCCGTAGAACGCGTCGAAGCAGGGCACCAGCCGGCGTCGGGCATCGTCGTAGCGGCCGGCCACGGCGTCGAAAGCCTCCGTTACACGCATATCTGCCTCCCATTTTGTGGGACGATTTTCTCACATTCTAGACCAGTCGACCCGTTCCGTCAGCCCCGTCCGGTGTGAGGCGCTCTTGACAGGACCGAAACAGAAGGGACCCGGGCCGGAAACCGCCCGGCGGCACGCTTTTCCGACATGACAGACGGTGCACGCGTGGCGACGCGATCGGGGGTGCTCCCCCGGGAGGCTGCCACGCACTGCCCGTACTGCGCGTTGCAGTGCGGCATGGTGCTGCGCGGCGCCGGCGACGGCGTCGAGGTCGGCGCACGGGACTTCCCCACCAACCGGGGCGGGCTGTGCCAGAAGGGCTGGACCGCCGCCGAACTGCTCGACCACCCGGAGCGGCTCACCACGCCGCTGCTGCGCGACCGGCCCGGCGGCGAGCTGCGCCCGGCGGGCTGGGACGAGGCGCTCGACCGGATCGCCGCCGGCCTGCACACGGTCCGCGACCGGTACGGCCCGGACGCGGTCGCGGTCTTCGGCGGCGGCGGGCTGACCAACGAGAAGGCGTACGCGTTGGGCCGGTTCGCCCGGGTGACGCTGCGCACCCGGCACATCGACTACAACGGACGCTGGTGCATGTCGTCGGCCGCCGCGGCCGGCAACCGCGCCTTCGGCGTCGACCGCGGCCTGCCGTTCCCGCTCGCCGACCTGGGTCGGGCGGACACGCTGCTGCTGGTCGGCGCGAACCCGGCCGAGACGATGCCGCCGCTGATGCGGCACGTCGCCGACCAGCGGGCGCGCGGCGGCCGGCTGATCGTGATCGACCCCCGGGCCACCGCCACCGCCCGCCAGGCCGACCTGCACCTGCAACCGCTGCCCGGCACCGACCTGGCGGTGGCCAACGCGCTGCTGCACATCGCGCTCACCGAGGGCCTCCTCGACCGGGCGTACGTAGCGTCGCGTACCACCGGGTTCGACGAGGTCCGGCGCACCGTCGCCGGCTGCTGGCCGGCGGAGGTGGAGCGCCTCTCCGGCGTGCCGGTGGCCGACCTGGAGGCCGCCGCCCGCGCGCTGGCCGGCGCGGACCGCGCGATCATCCTCACCGCCCGGGGGGCCGAGCAGCACGCCAAGGGCGTCGACACGGTCACCGCCTTCATCAACCTGGCGCTCGCGCTCGGCCTGCCCGGCCGACCCGGCTCCGGCTACGGCTGCCTGACCGGGCAGGGCAACGGGCAGGGCGGACGCGAGCACGGACAGAAGGCCGACCAGCTCCCCGGCTACCGGCGGATCGACGACCCGGCGGCCCGGGAGCACGTGGCCGGCGTGTGGGGCGTCGACCCGGCGACGCTGCCCGGCCCGGGGGTGCCCGCCTACCAACTGCTCGACTCGCTCGGCACCCCGTCCGGGCCGAGGGCGCTGCTGGTGTTCGGCTCCAACCCGGTCGTCTCCGCGCCGCGCGCGGCGCGGATCGAGTCCCGGCTGCGCGACCTCGACCTGCTCGTGGTCGCCGACCTGCTCCGCTCGGAGACGGCCGAGCTGGCCGATGTCGTGCTGCCGGTGACCCAGTGGGCCGAGGAGGACGGCACGATGACCAACCTGGAGGGACGGGTGCTGCGCCGGCGCGCGTTCCGCCCGCCACCCGCCGGCGTCCGCACCGACCTGGAGATCCTCGCCGCGCTGGCCGCCCGCCTGACCGACGGCGCACCGCTGCCGACCGACCCGCGGACGGTGTTCGAGGAGCTACGGCGCGCCTCGGCCGGCGGCCCGGCCGACTACGCCGGGATCACCTGGGACCGGATCGACGCCGACGACGGCGTGTTCTGGCCCTGCCCGGACGTGGACGGACCGGACCGGCCCCGCCTCTTCGCCGACCGGTTCCCCACCCCGGACGGCCGGGCCCGGTTCCACCCGGTGACCCACCGCCCGGCCGCCGAGCCGGTCTGCGCCGAATATCCGCTGCACTTCACCACCGGCCGGGTGCTGGCGCAGTACCAGTCCGGCACGCAGACCCGACGGGTCGCCGCGCTGCGCCGGGCCGCGCCGGGCGGCTTCGTCGAGCTGCACCCCGACCTGGCCGCCCGACTCGGCGTGACCGACGGGACGCCGGTGCGGGTGGTGTCCCGCCGGGGCGAGCTGCGCGCGCCGGCCCGGCTCAGCCCGGCGATCCGGCCGGACACCGTCTTCGCCCCGTTCCACTGGCCCGGCGCGGCCCGCGCCAACTCGGTCACCAACGACGCGCTCGACCCGGTCTCCGGGATGCCCGAGTTCAAGATCTGCGCGGTCCGGGTGGAGCGGGCATGACCGGGCGCATCGTCGTCGTCGGGTACGGCATGGCCGGGGCCCGGCTCGCCGCCGAGCTGCACGCGCGGGGCGGGGACCGGCGGATCACCGTGCTCGGGGCGGAGCCGCACCGGGCGTACAACCGGATCATGCTCTCCACCCTGCTCGCCGGGAAGATCGGCGAGCCGGACGTGGAGCTGGTCGAGGCGCTCGGTCCACGGGTGGACGTACGGACCGGCTCGTCGGTCTCCGCCGTCGACCGGGCGGCCCGGGAGGTCCGCACCGCCGACGGCGGCCGGTACGGCTACGACCATCTGGTGCTGGCCACCGGCAGCCGGGCCGTGGTGCCACCGCTGCGCGGGCTCGACCCGCTGCCCGACCGGGTGGTCCCGTTCCGCACGCTCGCCGACTGCCGGCGGATCCTCGCCGTCGCCCGGGACGCGCGTCGCGCCCTGGTGCTCGGCGGCGGGCTGCTCGGGCTGGAGGCGGCCCGGGGCCTCGCCGCCCGGGGCCTCGACGTGACGGTGGTCCACCCGCACGGGCACCTGATGGAACGGCAGCTCGACCCGGCCGCCGGGGCGGTCCTCGCGGGCACCCTGACCGGGCTCGGCGTCCGGGCCCGGCTCGGCGTGCCGGCGACCCGGGTGACCGCCGACGCCGACGGCGTCCGGCTCCACCTGGCCGACGGTGAGCCGCTCGCGGCCGACCTGCTGGTGCTCTGCTGCGGCGTACGCCCGGACACCGCGCTGGCCCGGGCGGCCGGGCTCGCCGTCGACCGGGGCGTGGTGGTGGACGACCGGATGCGGACCAGCGACCCGCGTGTCTCGGCGGTGGGCGACTGCGCCCAGCACGACGGGACGCTGACCGGGCTGGTCGCGCCGGCCTGGACGCAGGCGCGGGTGGTGGCCGACGTGCTGACCGGGGACGACGAGGCGGCCCGCTACCGGCCCCGACCGACGGTGACCCGGCTGAAGGCGGCCGGGATCGACCTGGCCGCGATGGGCGATCTGGCCGGGACCGGCGACCCGGACGGGACCGGCCCGGTCGAGGAGCTGACGTTCGCCGACCCGACCCGCGGCACGTACGCCCGGCTGCGGATCCGCGACGAGCGGCTGACCGGCGCGATCCTGCTCGGCGACAACCCGGCGGTCGGCACCGTGGTGCAGCTCTTCGACCGGGGCGCACCGGTGCCGGCGGACCGGCGCGCGCTGCTGCTCGGCCGCGCGGTCGGCGCACCGGCCGAGCCGGCCGCGTCCCCGGCGCTGATGCCGGACGCGGCCGTCGTGTGCCGGTGCAACGACGTGACCAGGGGCGCGCTGGTGGCGGGCTGGCGGGCCGGCGCCCGGAGCGTCGCGGCGCTGTCCGCGGCGACCAGGGCCGCCACCGGTTGTGGCGGCTGCCGGGACGCGGTGGCCGGCATCGCCGCCTGGCTCGCCGAGGCGGACCCGCCGACAACCGACGAGGTACGCGAGACGGATGCGGATCGGGAGGCGGTGCAGGTGTCATGAGCGAGCGAAGCGAGCGAATCAGCGGGCTCGGCGCGACCGTGCCTCATGGCGGCACGCAGCGAAGCGGAGTGCCGTCATGAGCGAGCGGGTCAGCAGGCTGGTGGTGGTCGGCAACGGGATGGTCGGGCAGCGCTTCGTGGAGGCGCTGCGGGCCCGCGACCGGGACGGGCGGTGGCGGGTCACCGTGCTGGCCGAGGAGCGGCGCCCGGCGTACGACCGGGTGCGGCTCTCGGCCGTCTTCGACGGCGTGGACGCGGACGAGTTACGGCTGCACACCCCGGACGACGGCGTCGAGCTGCGGCTGGGCGAGCCGGCCACCGGCGTGGACCGGGCGCGACGGGTGGTGACCACGGCGACCGGCGAGCACCCGTACGACGCGGTGGTGCTGGCCACCGGCTCGTACGCGTTCGTCCCGCCGGTCGAGGGCACCGACCTGCCGGGCGTCTTCGTCTACCGGACGCTCGACGACCTGGCCGCGATCCGGGCACACGCCGAGGGCCGGCGGACCGGCGCGGTGATCGGTGGCGGCCTGCTCGGCCTGGAGGCGGCCAACGCGCTGCGCCTGCTGGGGCTCGCCACCAGCGTGGTCGAGTTCGCGCCCCGGCTGATGCCGGTGCAGGTGGACGACGCCGGCGGGGCGATGCTCCGGCGCTACGTGGAGGAGCTGGGCGTCACCCCGTACCTCGGGGTGGCCACCACGGCGCTGCGCCCCGGCCCGGACGGCACGGTGGCCGCGCTGGACCTCGCCGACGGCCGCACGGTCGACGCGGAGCTGGTCGTGGTCGCGGCCGGGATCCGGCCCCGGGACGAGCTGGCCCGTGCCGCCGGGCTGCCGCTGGGCCCACGCGGCGGGGTGCTTGTGGACGCGGCGTGCCGGACCGCCGACGAGCGGATCTGGGCGGTCGGCGAGTGCGCGGCGGTGGAGGGCGTCTGCCACGGTCTGGTCGCGCCCGGGTACGCGACCGCCGAGGTGGTCGCCGACCGGCTGCTCGGTGGCGCGGCCACGTTCCCCGGGGCGGACACGGCGACCAAGTTGAAGCTGCTCGGCGTGGACGTGGCCTCGTTCGGCGACGCGCACGGCGTCACCGCCGGCTGCCTCGACGTGACGTACACCGACCCGGCCACCCGGTCGTACGCGAAGCTGGTCCTCTCCGACGACGCGCGGACGCTGCTCGGCGGCGTGCTGGTCGGGGACGCGAGCGCCTACCCGACGTTGCGGGCCAGCGTCGGCGGGCCGCTGCCCGGTCCCCCGCTGGCGTTGTTGGCCCCGGCCGGTGGCCCGGGGGCCGGGGCCGGCGCGCTGCCGGCCGCCGCGCAGGTCTGCTCCTGCAACGCGGTGACGCGGGCCGACCTGGACGCGGCGATCGCCGGCGGGGCGACCGACGTGCCGGCGCTGAAGGCGTGCACCCGGGCCGGTACGAGCTGCGGCTCCTGCCTGCCGATGCTGAAGCAGTTGCTGGATGCCGCCGGGGTGCGGCAGTCCACCGCGCTCTGCGAGCACTTCGACCTGAGCCGCCAGGAGCTGTTCGACCTGGTCCGGGTCCGGGGCATCGGCACGTTCTCCCGGTTGGTCGCCGAGCACGGGCGCGGACACGGCTGCGACATCTGCAAGCCGGTGGTGGCCTCGATCCTCGCCTCGCTCGGCACCGGGCACGTGCTCGACGGCGAGGCGGCGTCCCTCCAGGACACCAACGACCACTTCCTGGCCAACCTGCAACGCGACGGCAGCTACTCGGTGGTGCCCCGGATTCCTGGCGGCGAGATCACCCCGGAGAAGCTGATCGCGATCGGCGAGGTGGCCCGGGACTTCCAGCTCTACACCAAGATCACCGGCGGGCAGCGGATCGACCTGTTCGGCGCGCGGGTCGACCAGCTCCCGCAGATCTGGCGCCGGCTGGTCGACGCCGGTTTCGAGTCCGGGCACGCGTACGGCAAGGCGCTGCGCACGGTGAAGTCCTGCGTCGGGGACACCTGGTGCCGGTACGGCGTGCAGGACTCGGTCGGGCTGGCCATCGCGTTGGAACTGCGCTACCGGGGCCTGCGCGCGCCGCACAAGCTGAAGTCGGCGGTCTCCGGCTGCGCCCGGGAGTGCGCCGAGGCGCGCGGCAAGGACTTCGGCGTCATCGCCACCGAGACCGGATGGAACCTGTACGTCGGCGGCAACGGCGGCTTCCGGCCCCGGCACGCCGACCTGTTCGCCACCGACCTGAGCACCGAGGAGCTGGTCACGCTCATCGACCGGTTCCTCATGTACTACGTGCGCACCGCGGATCGCCTGCAGCGGACGGCCGCCTGGATCGAGGCCATGGACGGCGGCCTCGACCACCTCCGGTCGGTGCTGGTGGACGACGCGTTGGGGCTCTGCGCCGACCTCGACGCGGCGATGGCCCGGCACGTCGACGGGTACTCCGACGAGTGGCGCGACGTGCTGGAGGACCCGGAACGGCTACGCCGCTTCACCTCGTTCGTCAACGCGCCGGACGTGCCGGACCCGTCCATCACCTTCGCGGTGGAGCGGGGCCAGCCGGTGCCGGCACGCGGTGCGCCACCGGGCGGGGAGGGCCGGCGGCAGCCCGTCGTGCTGGGCCTGCCGGAGGTACGCCGATGAGCCCGACCGTGACGTTGCGCTGGACACCGGTCTGCCCGCTGGACCGGCTCGACCTCGACCGGGGCGTGGCGGCGCTCGTGGACGGGGTGCAGGTCGCCCTCTTCCGTACCGTCGGCGGGCTGTTCGCGGTGGACAACCTGGACCCGGTCGGCGGCGCGTACGTGATGTCGCGGGGCCTGGTGGGCAGCCGGGGCGGGGTGCCGACGCTCGCCTCCCCCCTGCACAAGCAGGTGTACGACCTCACCACCGGGCACTGCCTGGACCTGCCCGGGGTGACGCTGCGGCGGCACCGGGTGCGCTGCCGGGACGGCCTGGTCGAGGTGCGGCTGCGGCAGGAGGAGTGAATGCGGGACGAACTGGCGGGCTTCACCATCGGGGTCACCGCGGACCGGCGGCGCGACGAGCTGGCCGCGTTGTTCCAGCGGCGCGGCGCCCGGGTGGTGCTCGCCCCGGCGCTGCGGATCGTGCCGCTGGCCGACGACACCGACCTGCGCGAGGCGACCCGGGCCTGCCTGGCACACCCGCCGGACGTGCTGATGGCCAACACCGGCATCGGGATGCGGGGCTGGCTGGAGGCGGCCGAGGGCTGGGGGCTGGCCGAGCCGCTGCGGGACACGCTCACCCGGGCGTACGTGGTGTCCCGCGGGCCGAAGGCGACCGGGGCGATCCGCGCGGCCGGGCTGCGTGAGCACTGGTCGCCCGCCTCGGAGTCCTGCGACGAGGTGGTCGAGCACCTGGTCCGGCGCGGCGTGGCCGGCCAGGTGGTGGCGCTGCAACTGCACGGCGACCGGCAGCCGGAGTGCACCGAGGCGCTGGTCGCGGCCGGGGCCACGGTGATCGAGGTGCCGGTCTACCGGTGGGCGCCACCGGCCGACCCGGCACCGCTGCACCGGCTCATCGACCTGGTCGCCGGGCGGCTGGTCGACGCCGTCACGTTCACCTCCGCCCCGGCGGCCGAGGCGCTGCTGCGGGCCGCCGGGGACCGGACCGAGACGGTGCTGGCGGCGTTGCGCGGCGACGTGCTGGCCGGGTGTGTGGGCACGGTCACCGCCGAACCGCTGGTGCGGCGCGGGGTGCCCGTCAGCGCGCCGAGCCGGGCCCGGCTCGGCGCGCTGGTCCGGACCATCGTCGAGGAGCTGCCCCGCCGCACGGTCTCGGTGAAGGCGGCGGGGCACGTGCTCACGTTGCGCGGTCACGCCGCGGTGGTGGACGGGGAGCTGCGCCAGTTGGCGCCGGCCCCGATGGCCGTGCTGCGGGCGCTTGCCGCGTCGCCCGGGAAGGTGCTCTCCCGCACCGAGCTGCTGCGCACGCTGCCCCGGGGCGCTGACGAACACGCCGTCGAGATGGCGGTGGCCCGGCTGCGGGTGGGGCTGCGGGCGCCCCGGGTGGTGCAGACCGTGGTGAAGCGCGGCTACCGCCTCCGGGTGGACTGAGCCGGCTCAGCTCCGGCGGGCGTCGCGCGCCCCGCCCGCGCCGCCGACCTCCAGGTCGACCAGGGCGAGCAGGAACGCCGAGGCGTGCCCGGCCTCGTCGTGGGCGATCTCGGCGAACAGGTCGGCCGCCTCGTCCTCGCCGACCGAGGCCGCCTGCCGGGAGAAGGACGGGTACATGGTGGTCGCCTCGTAGATCTCGCCGTCGATCGCCCTGCGGAGGTTCGCCGCGTCGCCGCGGACCAGGCCGGCGAGCGTGGCCGCCTCGCTGAAGTGCTCGCCGAGTTCCTGACCGGCGGTGTTCTCCCAGAGCCGGGCCAGGCGCAGCCGACCGCCGTCGCGGGCGTGCCGGGCGTAGAGCGTGTACTTCGCATACGCGAACGCCTCGCCGCGTGTCGTCGCCTCCAGGTTGTCCTGCGTCGCGCCGGAGCAGACCGGCTCACCGGCGGTGACCGGCACCGGCGGGACCGGCTCGCCGGTGGGGACCCCCACTCCGGAGCCCGGGTGCGTGGTCGCGTACCGGGCCAGCCGGAACCGGGCGGCGTGCCGCGCCTCGTCGGCCGCCAACTCCTGGAACAACCGCGCGGCCTGCGGGCAGCGGTCCCGGCGGGCCTGCCGGGCGTAGCCCGGGTAGACCACGGTGGCCTCGTGCCACTCGCCGGCGATCGAGTCGCGCAGGTTCGCCTCGTCGGAGCCGACGAAGTCGACAAGCGCCGCTTCCTCGGTGAAGTGCTCGTTCAGCTCGGTGGCGGCGGTGGCCGTGAACAGCTTGGCGATGCCGTCGTGGTCGTTGCGTGCCGCCTCCGCGCCGTACGCCAGGTAACTGGCGTGGGCGAACGCCTCGCCCCGCATCGCCCGCAGCGTGAGCGACGAAGTACCCGAAGTGCGACGCGCCGGGTCAGCCCACCGAGGCCGGGTAGCCGTGCTCGGCCTGGAGCCGGAGCATGGCGTGCTCGACCACGGTCACCAGCACCTGCTTGACCGAGTCCCGGTGCCGGGCGTCGCACATCACCAGCGGGACGTCCGGCGAGATGGCGAGCGCCTCCCGGATCTCCTCCAGTTCGTAGTGCGGCGCGTCGTCGAACCGGTTCAGCGCCACCACGTACGGCAGCTTGCGGTTCTCGAAGTAGTCCAGCGGCGCGAACGCGTCGGTGATCCGGCGCGTGTCCACCAGCACCGCCGCGCCCACCGCGCCCCGGATGATCTCGTCCCACATGAACCAGAAGCGGGTCTGGCCCGGCGTGCCGAACAGATAGAGGATCAGGTCCTCGGCCATGGTGATGCGGCCGAAGTCCATGGCGACCGTGGTGGTCTCCTTGCCCGGCACCTTCGACGAGTCGTCGATGCCCACGCCGGCCGCGGTCATCAACGCCTCGGTGGTCAGCGGCTGGATCTCGGAGATCGCCCCGACCAGGGTGGTCTTGCCCACCCCGAAGCCACCCGCGATCACGATCTTCGCGGAGATGATCTCCCGGCCGCGGCTCGCCCCGTCGGGGTCATAGTTCGCGAAGTCCACTTAGCACCCTTCCAAGCAGGTTCATCCGCGCCGCGAAGCCCGTCGCGGGAGCGGCACTGTGTAGCGTCAGCAGGCCCTCGGCCACCATGTCGGCGACCAGCACCCGGGTGACGCCCAGCGGCATCCGGGTGTAAGCGGCGATTTCCGCCAGCGACTGTGCCCGGCCTTCACAGACCGAGGAGATGCGGTATTTGTCGTGCCCGGCGAACCGCGCCTCGGCGGACTGGGTGGCCGTGCTCGACAGGACCGCCTCGAGCGCGATGTTCTGCAACGGCTCGGTGCGGCCGCGGGTGACCGCGTACGGTCGCACCAGCGCGCCACGCGGATCACGTCGCGGTTCCATCTCGCGATCACCTCCCCTCGTACGGAGCCGGACCGGCTCCGGATCACCAGGTCAACAGAGCGTCAGGAGCGGACGGCGTCCCGCGGCAGCGGCACCAGCGCCTGACCGACCCGCTCCACCAGCAACGCCATCTCGTAGCCGACCTGCCCGACGTCACAGCTACGGGCCGCGAGCACGGCCATCGACGAGCCGTCGCTGATGGACATCAGGAAGAGGTAGCCGCTGTCCATCTCGATCACGGTCTGCAACACTCCGCCGGCGCTGAACATCCGCGCCGCGCCCTCGGTGAGGCTGACCACGCCGGAGGTGATCGCGGCGAGCTGGTCGGCCCGGTCCTGGGGCAGATCCCGGGAGGAGGCGAGGAGCAACCCGTCCGCGGACACCGCCACCACGTGCGCGATACCCGCCACACTGTCGGCGAAGTTGGTGAGCAACCAACCCATGTCCTGCATGGCCGCCGGCCTGTTCATCGGTTCGTCTCCTTGGTCGAGGTGCTGTTCGGGTCGGTGCCGGCCGTGCGGCCCCGCTGGACGCCACGGTGGTAGGCGGAGAGCAGCCCCCGTACCTCGTCCGGCGTGCGTCGGCTGCGGTCCCGGCCGCTCTTCGGTTCGATCCCGCCCGGCACGAGCTGCGCCTGCGGCACCCGCTTGGGCAGGCCGGACCGGGTCGTGCCGCCGGTCGTGGGTTCCGCGGCCTGGCTGGCCCGGGACCAACCGTCGTCGGCCGCCGTCCGCCACGCCTCCGGGTCGATCGGCGGAGCCGGCGCGGGCTCCGGCGCGGGCGCGGGCGGGGTCACCGCTGGCGGTGCCGCCGCGGCAGGCGGTGTGGACGGGGCCGCCGGCGGGCTGTACGCGGGCGGTGTGCTCAGCCCCGACGCCTGGGCCCCCGGGGTTCGGGTGGGCAGCGGCGGCCGGGCCGACGCGGCGGGCGGCGCCGGGGCGGGCTGCGCCGCAGCGGGCGGCGCCGCAGCGGTTGGCGGCTCGTCGAACCGGGGGCGGGTGAAGATGGTGGTCTCGTCCTCTCCGTGCGAGCGGAACCAGACCGCCTCCATCTCCCGGAATATCGGCGCCTCGGCCGGCCGGTCCGGTCGGGCCACCACCGGCGCGGCCGGGGTGGCCTCCACCGCCGGCGCGGCGGCGAACGCCTGGAAGGCCGACGGCGCGGGGTTGGTCGTCGTCGCCGCCTCACCGTTCGGCGTCCGCTTGGGCAGCGGTTCGAGAGCCGGGTACGCGACCGTCGGGCCCCCCGCCGACCAGCCCGTCTCCGGGGCCGGCGCGGCTGCGGGCGCGGCGGCGACCGGGGCGGCGGCGGGCACCGGAGGCAGCGTGCCGGGCATGCCGCCGAACTGCACGGCCGGCGCGGTGTCCCGCGCCTCGGCGGGCGCCTGCCACCGCGCGGGCGGCGGGGTGACCGTGCTGCGCCACTGGTCGGCCAGGGTGGCGGTGCCGCCCCGACCGGCGCCGGCCAGCGCGTCGGCGGCACCGACCTGGCTGAGCGGCGACTGCTCGACGGCGAGCGGCTGGCGCGGCCGGGTCAGCGGGGCCTGGCCCCGGTTGGCCGGCAGCACCACCGTCGCGTTCGGCAGCGTGACCTGGGCGACCGTGCCGCCCTCGACGTTGCGGCGCAGCTCGACCCGGATCCCGTGGCGGGAGGCGAGCCGGCTGACCACGGCCAGACCCATCAGCCGGAACGCGGCCACGTCGACGGTCGGCGGCGCGGCCAACCGCCGGTTGAGCGAGTCGAGCTGGTCGTCGGTGAGGCCGAGGCCCCGGTCCTCCACCTGGATCAGCACGTAGTCACGGATCCGCCGGCCGTCGGCCACCACCACGGTGTTCGGCGGCGAGAACCGGGTGGCGTTGTCGAGCAGCTCCGCGACCAGACGGACCACGTCGTTGACGGCTTGCGCGGCCACCGAGATGTCGATGTCCACGGTGCCGAACTCGATCCGGTTGTAGAGCTCCACCTCGGACTGGGCGGCGCGCAGCACGTCGACCAGGAGCGCGTCGTCGCGGCGCGGCACGGCCGAGTCGGCACCGGCCAGGACCAGCAGGTTCTCGTCGTTGCGGCGCATCCGGGTGGCCAGGTGGTCCAGCTCGAAGAGCTGGGCGAGCCGCTTCGGGTCCTCCTCGCCGCGCTCGATCGCGTCCAGCTCGCCGATCATCCGGTCGACCAGGCTCTGCGAGCGGCGGGCCAGGTTGAGGAACATCGCCGAGACGCTGGTCCGCAGCGCGGCCTGCTCGGCCGCCACCCGGACCGCCTCCCGGTGGACCACGTTGAAGGCCACCGCCACCTGGCCGATCTCGTCGCGGTTGGTCAGCTTGATCGGGTCCCGCACCTGCTGGACGATCTCGTCCACACCACCGTCACCGATGGCGTTGACGTTCTGGAGCCGGCTAACCGCGTCCGGCAGGTCGTGGTTGGCCACGGAGAGCGCGCCCTCACGGAGCCGACGCAGCGAGTCGTTGAGCGAGCGGGCGAGCACCACGGCGAGCGTCACGGCGACGGCCAGCGTCAGCAGCACGAGCAGGCTCTCCACGAACGCCTGCCGGATCACGTCGGTGCGGACCGCGTCGGCGTCGGCGAGCAGGTCGTCGAGGAGTTGGATCTCCGCCCACCGCATCAGGTCGTCGACCGCGCCGATGGCGGCGGACGCCTCGTCGCGGGTGACCAGCGCGGGCTTGCCGATGGACCGGGACAGGTCGGCCGCGACCCGGTCGGCGAGCTGGACGGCGTCACCGGAGACGGTGCGGTCCACCAGGCCCCGCTGCTCCGGAGCGGCGGCCCGGGAGAACGAGAGCAGGGCCTCCTGCTGGCCGGTCAGCGTGGCCACGAACGAGGAGAACTGCTCCTCGTCGATCCGGTTGCCGACCGCGAGCGCGGTGAACACGACCGCCTGTTCCTCCGCCACCTCGGCCTTGGCGTGGGCGAACGCGGCCACCGCGCGGCGGGCGTCGGCGAGGCTCTCCGCGCCGGGCTGCTGGGCCAGCGTGTCGCCGTACGCGACGAGGTCGTCGAGGACGATGCCGTAGCGCAGGCTCGCCTCGGCCACCGGCATCTGGAGGCGGTCGAGCACCTCCTGGCGGGTGCCGTTCAGCGTCTCCAGGTGGTCGTCGATCACCTTCAGCCGGTCCCGGACCGCGGCCGGCACGTCGCCGAGCGTGCCGCGCTCCTCCCGGTAGGCCGCGATGCGCTCGTCGGTGCGACGGACCCGCAGGTTGTAGTCGTCCGGCTTCTGGTTCGGGTCGGCCAGGAAGGCGGCTGCCGCCATCCGCTCCTTGTGCAGGTCCTGGGTGAGCGCCGAGACGTCGACCGAGACCGCGGTCAGCGCCCGGACCTGGTCCGCCTCGTACGCGCCCTGACCCACCGAGATGAGTCGGATAGTTGCCAGTGCGATGACAGCCGCCACCGGAACGACCAGGATGAGGGCGAGCTTGGAGCGGATCCGCGCGTCACGCAGCCGAGGTAGACGCCGCCGCCGATTCCGCTGTTCGGCGCTGGGGCTCCCGGGCAGGGTCGTAGGTCCGGTGCTCACGACATCGCCTCCGTCGTTTCTTCCACGCGTGACCCGCTGACCCGTGCCTGGTGCAGCGGCCAGCGCCACGCGCGGCACGGCCGAGATTTCATCAGACGAGATCCTTTTTGGGAAGCCGCGGTGAGGTAGGAAACGGTCGGTGTGGACTCAACCCGTGATCCGGTCACCTAATACCTTCTTTTCTCCAACCCCCTGAACAGGGGATGTCACTCCAGAGTGGCCAAGCGCATCTGCGCAGTAATTGTCAGTTAACGTTTCGTGTCCCCAACATGTGGGATGACCGTCCCGAAACGGCATCCGGCATCCCCGCTTGACCACAGGGCCCGGCATTGGCAAGGTTTTGCAAGCTTCGCGCACACCGTACGGCACGCCAATCCCGTTCCTCCACTGAGGACGGACAAGCGGCGGTGATCGGGCGCCGGCCCGCGCCGCACCCTGGAGGACTGAGTTGAGCCCCATCCGCTCCGCGAGCATCGCCGTGCTCGCATCGGCCGTGCTGGCCACCACGCTCACCGGCTGCGGGATCGGCGGGGAACCGCAGGACACCAGCCCCATCGTGATCGCCGCCGACCTCGAACTCTCCGGCGCTTCCGCACCGATCGGCAAGGTGTACCAGCGGGCGCTGGAACTGAAGGTGGACCAGATGAACGCCTCCGGCGTGCTGGGCGGCCGGAAGATCGAACTGAGAGTCAAGGACAACCGCTCGGACGCGGCCGAATCCTTGCGTAACATCAATGATTTCAGCGGCGACGCACAGGTGAGCGCCGTCATCATGGGCGGCTGCAACGAATGCGCCGTCGGCGCGGCGCGCACGATCAGCGACAAGCGCATTCCGACCATCGCGCTCGCTTCCGCCGGCGCGGTCACGGAGCCGGTCGACCAGCGCCGGTACGTCTTCAAGCTGGCCCCGAACGCGGTGGACAGCGCGGCGGCCCTCACCACCGAGCTGACCCGGCGCAACATCCGCAAGGTGTCGGTGCTGCACAGCGCCGACGGGTACGGCCAGGAAGGGGTCGCCGCGCTGCGCCGCGAGTTCGGCAAGACGTCGGTGAAGCTGGTCGCCGCCGAGGCGGTGCGGACCACCGACACCGAGGTGAGCGCGCAGATCGACGACCTGGTCGAGAAGAGGCCGCAGGCCCTGATCCTCTGGACGCCGCCGGAGCAGGCGACGCTGGCCGCCACCACCGCCCGGCAGCGCAACTACCGCGGGTCGCTCTTCTTCGACGCCTCGGCCGCCGGCGAGCTGTTCCTCGGCCCGTCGGCCCGCTCCACCGAGCTGGCCACGCTGATCTTCACCCAGACGATGGTGATCGACGACGTCATCGCCACCACCCCGGCCAAGGCCGCCCGGCGGCAGTGGTTCCAGGACTACACCGCCCGGTTCGGCGGCTACAACGGGTTCTCCTCGTTCGCCGCCGACGCGGTCCAGCTCATCGCGGACGCCGAGCAGCGCGCCGGCGGCGGGCGGGGGAAGGTGGACCGGGACGCGCTGCGCGACGTGCTGGAGACCTCGCAGCTCGACGGCCTGTCCGGCCCGATCCGGATGACGCCGGACAACCACTCCGGGTTGATGCCGCAGGCGCTGACGACGCTGGTGGCGCGTGGGGGTCGGTGGCGGCTCGCCGGGTAGTGGTCACCGTGGGGTGTGGCCCCACCGCAACCGGCTCCGGGCGGTCAGGCTTGATCCCTGCGCCGGTTGCGGTGGGGCCACACCTGTCGTGGTCGGCGGCAGACCGTGGGTTGAGCTTGCGTGTCCCCCGTCGACGTGACGTTCTCGGTCGACGGTCAGCGGGCGGAGGTGGTGGCGCGCACCCACGGGAGGGCGAACCGCTCGATCGCGCTCAGGGCCGCGTAGAGCACGATGCTCATCAGCGCCACCAGCATGATGGCCGCCCACGCGGTCGCCGTGTCGCCCACGCCGTTGTACTGGAGGATCTGGTAACCGAGGCCGGGACGGTCCGAGTAGAACTCCCCGATCACGGCGCCGATCGCGGCCAGCGGCATGGCCACCTTGAGGCCGACGAAGATCTGCGGCAGCGCGGCCGGCAGGCGCACCTTGCGGAACGACTGCCACCAGGAGGCGTTCAGCGACCGGCCCAGCTCCGCCAGGTCGGCCGGGGTGGTGGTCAACCCGGTGGCGGTGGAGAGCACGATCGGGAAGAAGCAGAGCAGGAACACCATGGTCAGGATGGGTTTCTGACCGAAGCCCACGGCCACCACGAGCAACGGGCCGAAGGCGATCTTCGGGACCGCGTTCACCGCCACCAGCAGCGGCGCGAACATCCGCTCCACCCGGCGGGACGCGGCCAGCGCCATCCCGATCAGCACGCCGACGACCGACGAGAGCAGGAAACCCGAGAGCGTCATCCAGGTGGTGATCCCCAGGGCGGGCAGCAGCACGTCGGTGGTGGCGGCGAGCGAACGGGCCACCGCCTGCGGCGGCGGCAGCGCGACTGGGTGCACCAGGTGCAGCACGGACGTGACCAGCCACCAGGCGGCCACCGCGATGACCAGCCCGAGCACCGGCAGGCCGACCGCCGCCGGGGGTACGCCCCGACCGCGCCGGGCGCGCGCCGGCTCCACCGGCGCTCCCGGCCGGGCCTCGGTCAACTGCGTCAACATGTCCTCCTTGTCCGGCCGGTCGGCACGACCGGCACGCGAAGGGGGTGCGCCCACCGGGTGTCCCGGCGGGTCGCACCCCCGTTGGTCCGAGCGACCGGTCAGGCCTTCGGCGCGAGGTCGAAGTTGATGATCTGGTCGGGGGTGAGGTTCTGCTTCAGCGCGCCCGCGCCCTGGAGCAGCGCGATGCTCTTGGCCACCCGGCCGCTGTCCAGCGTGCCGATCGCGGTGCCGGAGTTGCTCGACCGGACGTACGCGGCCATCAGCCGAAGCTCGGCGGCGGACGCGGCCGGGTTGGCGGCCGGCACGTTCTTCTTCAGGATCTCGCCCGCCTCGTCCGGGTGCTCCAGCGCGTACTCCAGGCCCTTGAGCAGCGCGGCGGTGAACTTCTTCACCATCTCCGGCTTCTCCTTGGCGATCTTGGTGGAGGTGATCAGCGCGTTGCCGTAGAGGTCCTGCATCACGTTGCTGTACGGCAGCACGACCGGCTTCTTCTTGGCCACCGCCTCGACGGTGGGCTGGCCGACGACGAACTGGCCGATGCCGTCCACCGAGCCGGAGCCGAGCATGCCGATCAGGCCCTGCGCCTCACCGTTGACCCAGGTCACCTTGCTGTTGTCGATACCGGCCAGCCGCGCGTACGTGGGGAAGAGGTTGCGCACGACGGAGGTCGGGGTGTCGGCGAGCTTCTTGCCCTCCAGGTCCTTCGGCGTGGCGATGTTCTTGCCCTCGACCGTGACGATGGCGGCCATGGTGCGCTGCTGGATCGCGGCCACCGCCACGAAGTCCTTCGCCTGGCCGTTGCCGAGCTGGAGGATGCCACCGGTCAGGTCGATCGGGCCGAAGTCGGCCTGACCGCCGGTGATGGTCTGGATGACCGAGCCGGTGCCCTGGCCCGGCTTGATGTCGACGTCGAAGCCGGCCTCCTTGAAGAAGCCCTTGTCCTTCGCCACCCAGGCGTAGGAGTCACGGCCGAAGTTGCCGAACGAGGTGAGGTAGGTCACCTTCTCCAGCGCCCCGCCGGTACCGCCGCTGCTCTCGGACTTGTCCGAGTCGCTGCTGCAACCGCCGACGAGGGCGAGGGCGGTCGCCAGCGCCGCCGCGGCGATTGTGCGGGTCAACCTTCTCATCAGTGCACCATGTCCTTTCCGACCTGGGCATCTTCGCCGGTCGGGTCGTGGGTCCGACGGGGTCGGCAGGGGGGATGGGCCGACTGGACCGTCGCGAGGGGACTCTTCGCGCGCAACAGCGTACGAGAAGCCAGATGACGCGCAGCAACCGTCCGGGTTGCGGAACGGAAACGAACGTGCATAAGGGGGGTGAGCCGACGTCCACCCCCGACAGAACGACCGGACGAGCCCCGCTACGCTAGCCCGATTCGCATTCGGACGTCGTGGGAAGGGAGCCGGCAGATGATCCGACTGTCCGGGGTGTCCCGCACCTTCGACGGCCGCTCAGGGCGGGTGGAGGCGCTGCGCGGCATCGACCTCGACGTCGCCGAGGGTGAGTTCGTCGCCGTCCTCGGCCGGTCCGGCTGTGGAAAGTCCACTCTGCTGCGGATGATCGCCGGCCTGCTGCCGGCCACCGCCGGGGAGATCACCGTCGCCGGCACGCCGATCACGAAGCCGCGCCAGGACGTCGCCATGCTGTTCCAACGGCCGGCGCTGCTGCCCTGGCGCACGGTGCTCGACAACGTGCTGCTGCCGGTGGAGATCTTCGGCTGGAGCCGGGCGAAGCACCGCGACCGGGCCCGGGCGCTGCTGGAGATGGCCGGGCTGGGCGGCTTCGAGAAGCGCCTCCCGCACGAGCTGTCCGGCGGCATGCAGCAGCGGGTCTCACTCTGCCGGTCGCTGATCGGCTCACCCCGCGTGATGCTGATGGACGAGCCGTTCTCCGCGCTCGACGCGCTCACCCGGGAGGAACTCTCCGGCGAGCTGCAACGGGTCCACATGGACACGAAGGCGACGATCGTCTTCGTCACCCACTCGATCGACGAGGCGGTGCTGCTGGCCGACCGCGTGGTCGTGCTCAGCCCGCGTCCCGGCCGGATCCGCGAGGTGGTCGAGGTGGCCGTGCCCCGGCCCCGCACCCTGGGTCGGCACGCGCACCTGGCCGACGTCGCCCGGATCAGCGCCGAGCTGCACGAACTGCTGATGGAACGGGACGCACCCGGCGTACCCACGCCGGCCGGTCCGGTGGGACCGCCGGCCGCGCCGGTCGAGACGCCGCCGCGGGCCGCGGCGGCGGGAGGACGGTGAGCATGCGGGTCACGGTCTTCACCGAACCCCACCGCGGCGCGGACTACGACGACCAGCTCCGGTTCGCCCGGCTGGTCGAGGAGACCGGCTTCGAGGGCTTCTTCCGGGCCGACCACTACCGGTCGATGGGGAACGAGCCGGCGCCGCCCGGCCCCACCGACGCCTGGCTGACGCTCGCCGCGCTGGCCCGGGAGACGTCCCGGATCCGGCTCGGCACACTCGTCACCTCCGCCACCTTCCGGCTCCCCGGGCCGCTGGCCGTGATGGTCGCCCAGGTCGACCGGATGAGCGGCGGCCGGGTCGAGCTGGGCATCGGCGCCGGCTGGTACGAGCGCGAACACACCGCGTACGGCATTCCGTTCCCGCCGGTCAACGAGCGGTTCGATCGGCTGGCCGAGCAGTTGGAGATCGTCACCGGGCTGTGGCGCACCCCGTCCGACGAGACGTACAGCTTCACCGGCGAGCACTACCGGCTGGTCGACGCGCCCGCGCTGCCCAAGCCGGTGCAGCAGCCCGGCCCGCCGGTGATCGTCGGCGGCAAGGGCCCCAAGCGCACCCCCGAGCTGGCCGCCCGGTACGCCGACGAGTTCAACATGCCGTTCAAGAGCGTCGCCGAGACGGCCGCCGCCTACGAGCGGGTCCGGGAGGCGTGCGACCGCACCGGGCGCGACGCGTCCGGGCGTGCGCCGCTGACGCTCTCCGCCGGAATCGTGGTGGCGATCGGGCGCACCGACGCCGAGGCGCAGCGACGGGCCGCGCCACTGCACGTCGCCAGCGCGCTCCCGCCGGAGGACCCGGTGGTCGGCTCCCCCGCCCAACTCGTCGACCGGCTCGGCGAGTTCGCCGCGGTCGGGACCACCCGGGTGCACCTGCGGCTGATCGACTTCGACGACCTCGACCACGTGGAGCTGATCGCCGCCGAGGTGCTCCCCCAACTGGACGGAGCACGATGACCCACGCGCACGCCGACCTCGAACTCGGCCCGGTGGGCCAGGAGATCGTCTACGAGAACGACCGGGTCCGGGTCTGGCACATCCGGCTGGAGCCGGGCGAGCGCCAGCCGCTGCACCGCCACGACCACCCGTACCTGGTGGTGGCGATCGAGGGTGCGAAGAACGTGGTGCAGACGATCGACGGCACCACGATCGACGCCGACGAGCCCACCGGCGGGGTGGTCTACCGCGACCCCGGGGCGGTGCACATGCTGACCAACGTCGGCGACACCACCTACCTCGCCCGGCTGGTCGAGCTGAAGTAGCCACGCCGGCGGCGGTTCGCCGCGCCGCGCGGTGGCAAGGTGGCGAACCACCCCACCGGGCCGTAACGTGCCCGACATGGCCTTTCGGACGTGGGGCAGGCTGCTGCTCACAGCGCTCGGGGTGAGTGTGCTGGCCGCTGCCGGCCAGCTCGGCGTCGCGTACGGCTTCGGCGTCGTCCGCCTCGACGGCGCGTTCGTCGACGTCTCGGTCAACCGCTGGCCCGCCCAGCTCGTCTGGGTCGCCTGGTTCGCCGCCGTCGCCACCGTCGCCGGGGCCGTCCTCACCGAGCGCCTCGCCCGCCGCGACGACCTCCCCGGTGGCACCACCGAGCTGCTCTCGATCGCCGGCGTCAGCGCGCTCGGCGCGATCGTGGTCGCCCCGCTCTGCATGCAACCGGCCCGCGCCGCCGAGCTGGGCGGTTCCGTCGACCCGGTCTGGGCGGCCGGCATCTGCGCCGTCCTCGGTGCGGTGGTGGGCGCCGGCGCGGCGATCGCCGTGCTGCTCAAGCCGCCGTTCGGCTGGGGCGTCGCGATCACCACCGGAATCGTCTGGCTGCTGGCGCTGCTCTCCGTCGCACCCACGATCGTCGCCAACCGGCCGCTGGCCACCGTACGCCTCGGGGTGCTCGAACCGTCCTGGCTGGGCGCCCCGGCGGCGCAACGCCTGGCCATGCTGCTACTGCCCACGCTGGCCCTGCTCGCGGGCGGCGCGATCGGTGTGCTGGCCCGCCGGGCCGGGTATCCGCCACTGGTCGGCGGCGCGGCCGGCGCGGCCGGGCCGGTGCTGGTGGCGTTCGCCTACCTGACCGCCGGTCCCGGCACGGCGGCCGACCGCTACCAGCTCGCGCCCTACTACGGCGCGCTGATCGCGGTCGCGGCCGGGGCGCTCGGCGCGACCGCCACCTCGGTGCTGCCCCGGCCGGGCAACGCCGACGCCGTCGACCCGACCGACATCCTCGCGCCGCTGCCGGCCAGCGCGCCCGTTCCGACGACGCCGGCCGTCAGCGCGCCGGTGCCGGCCACGGCCGGCGCGCCGGCTCCCGCGCACTGGGACTGGCCGGAGGCCGGCGGATCGGTCACGCCGCCGTCGTCGGCGCCCCGACACGCCGGTCCGGCGTCGTCCCTCGACGACGAGCGACCGGCCCGGTCGGTCACGCCGGCCGGTGGCCGGCACGACGAGGATCCGGCCCGTACGTCCCCGATGCCCGGCCTGCTGCCACCGGGCCGGCGCACCTCGGCCATCGACGTCCTCGCCGCCGGCCGCCCCGAGCCGCAGCCGTCGACCGGGCCGCTTCCGGCCGGCCCCGACACGCCTGGAACGGGGACCACCGGAACGGGGACCACCGGAACGGGGACCACCGGAACGGGGACCACCGGAACGGGGACCACCGGAACGGGGACCACCGGAACGGGGACCACCGGAACGGGGACCACCGGAACGGGGACCACCGGAACGGGGACCACCGGAACGGGGACCACCGGAACGGGGACCACCGGAACGGGGACCACCGGAACGGGGACCACCGGAACGGGGACCACCGGAACGGGGACCACCGGAACGGGGACCACCGGAACGGGGACCACCGGAACGGGGACCACCGGAACGGGGACCACCGGAACGGGGACCACCGGAACGGGCACCAGCGAGTCGGACACCGATGCGGCCAGGGCCGACGAGCTGCGGACCGACGCGCGGGGGGCAGACCAGCCGGGGACCGACGGGCGGGGGGCCATGCGGCCGGTTTCCGCACCGGAGGCGACCGGCACCGACCCCACGGCCGGCACGCCGTCCGTCGCGGTCGCGCCGACGACCACCGTCCCGGCGCGCACGAGGGCCACGATCCCGACCACCGATGCGCCCACTGGCTCGGCGAAGCAGAAGTCCGACGGCACCGCGGAGCAGACGGGCGACGCCGCGGCGGAGCAGAGGTCCGACGGCACCGCGCGGCAGAAGTCCGACGTCACGGTGGAGCAGAAGTCCGACGCCGCGGCGGAGCAGAAGTCCGACGGCACCGCGCGGCAGAAGTCCGACGACACCGCGGAAAAGAAGTCCGACGGCACGGCGGAGCAGAAGTCCGACGGCACGGCGGGGCGGGCGGAGAACGCGCCACGCGCCACCCGGGCACGCCGGAGCCGCGCCGCCACCCGGCCCACACCGCTCACGGACGATGCGACAGGCGACCCGGCCGAAGCCCCCCGGACCGGGCGCTCGGGCCGCACCCGACCGACGCGTCCCACCGGTGAGGACACCGGCCCGTCCGCAGCCACGCCACCCGCAGCCACGCCGGTCACGGCGGTCGGTGCCCCCGACGCCACCGACGTGGCCGACCCTGTCCAGGCCGCCGGCGCGGTGAGAGCCACCCGGCCCGCCAGGGCTGCCGATGCGATCGGAGCCACCGACAGAGCCGGAGCCACCGACGCGGCCACCACGGCAGCCGGCCCGGTCCCGGACGGCACCGACGCGCGTGGCACCGACATGCCGGGCGGAACGCGAACCGGGGAGCCGACGGCCCCGCCGCAACCGGCCCGGCGGCCACGCAGCTTCTTCTTCGACCCCGAGCCGGCCGAGCAACCCGCGCCCGCGTCTCCCCGGCCACGGTTCCCGATCTTCGAGGACACCACCGAACGAGCGGGGGACGTGCGCCCCGCCTGGCCGATCACCCCGCCGGCCGGCCGTCCGGCCCGTCCGCCCGCCACCACGCCGCCGGCCACCGGCCGGGACGGCGACGACGCGACCGACCGGGCCGAACCGGCGCCCCGTCTCCACCATCAGGGCCTGCCCGAGCCGGGTCGGAGCACCGGGTGGGACGTGCTCGCCACCAACGCCCGCCCGGCCGGCCGGACCGCTGCGGAGGAGGCCGTGCCGGCGCGAGCCGACGGCGCGAGAACCGGCACGACCGTGCCGGAGCAGGCCACCGACTCGGGTTCCGGCTCGGGCTCGGGCTCGGGTTCCGGCGCCGGGAACGACGACCGGGAGGCGTCCCGGGGACGGCACGCCGGGGCGGACGACGCCGAGGCGGCCGGCGGGAAGTCGAAGAGTCGGCGCGGACTGTTCCGGCGTAACCGGGACAAGGGCGGCCCGGAGCCGGCCGACGAGACCGCCGAGCCGGGCACCACGACCGACGACGAGTACGTCGACTGGGTCGCCGGGCTCGCCTCGGACGACAACGCCGACGACGCCCGCTCCCTGCGTACCGGCCGGCACCACCGCGACTGAGCCGACCCGGGGGCCGGGCCGGACCGCGCCCGGCCCCCGGTCACGCTCCGGCCAGCGGCAGGTAGACCTGCGAGCCGGCGGCGACGAACTCCTCGGACTTGCCGCGCATGCCCCGCGCCGCGTAGTCCTTCAGCTCCTGGGTGATCTTCATGGAGCAGAACTTCGGTCCGCACATCGAGCAGAAGTGCGCGGTCTTGGCCGGCTCGGCCGGCAGCGTCGCGTCGTGGTACGCCCGGGCCGTCTCCGGGTCGAGCGCCAGGTTGAACTGGTCCTCCCAGCGGAACTCGAACCGCGCCTTGGAGAGCGCGTCGTCCCACGCCTGCGCACCGGCGTGCCCCTTGGCCAGGTCGGCCGCGTGCGCCGCGATCTTGTACGCGATCACGCCGGCCTTCACGTCGTCCCGGTCCGGCAGCCCGAGGTGCTCCTTGGGCGTCACGTAGCAGAGCATCGCGGTGCCGAACATGCCGATCATGGCGGCGCCGATCGCGGACGTGATGTGGTCGTACGCGGGCGCGATGTCGGTGGTCAGCGGGCCCAGCGTGTAGAACGGCGCCTCGTGGCACCACTCCTGCTGGAGGTCCACGTTCTCCTTGATCTTGTGCATGGGCACGTGCCCCGGGCCCTCGATCATCACCTGGACGTCGTGCTCCCAGGCCACCGTGGTCAGCTCGCCGAGCGTACGCAACTCGGCGAACTGCGCCTCGTCGTTGGCGTCCGCGATCGACCCGGGACGCAGCCCGTCGCCGAGCGAGAACGTCACGTCGTACTTCGCCAGCAACGCGCACAGCTCCGGGAAGTTCGTGTAGAGGAAGTTCTCCTCGTGGTGCGCCAGGCACCAGGCCGCCATGATCGAACCGCCCCGGGAGACGATGCCGGTGACCCGGTCCACGGCCAGCGGCACGTACGGCAGCAGCACGCCGGCGTGCACGGTCATGTAGTCGACGCCCTGCTCCGCCTGCTCGATCACGGTCTCCCGGAACACCTCCCAGCTCAGCTTCACCGGGTCCCCGCCGACCTTCTCCAACGCCTGGTAGATCGGCACGGTGCCGATCGGCACCGGCGCGTTGCGCACGATCGCCTCGCGGGTCTGGTGGATCCGCCTGCCGGTGGAGAGGTCCATCACGGTGTCCGCGCCCCACCGGGTCGCCCAGGTGAGCTTCTCGACCTCCTCGGCCACCGACGAGGTGACCGCCGAGGTGCCGATGTTGGCGTTCACCTTCACCAGGAACGCCCTGCCGATGATCGCCGGCTCGCACTCCGGGTGGTTGACGTTGAGCGGCAGCACGGCCCGCCCGGCGGCGATCTCGTCCCGGACGAACTCCGGCGTGACGCCCTCCCGGATCGCCACGAACTCCATCTCCGGCGTGACGGTCCCGGCCCGGGCGTACGCGAGCTGGGTCGGCCGGGTTCCCGCCAGCGGGCTGCCGGCGCCCCGCACCGGCGCGACGTCGCCCCGCTCGGCGATCCACGGCCCGCGCAGCGCGGGCAGCCCCACCTCCGGGTCCGATCCCGGGCCCGAGGTGTCGTAGAGCCGCACCGGCGGGTTGTCCCCGGTCAGCGTCACCTCCGCGAACGGCACCCGGATGTCCGGCCGCGACCCTTCCACGTACACCTTGCGACGTGCCTGCATGACAGCCTCCCTGTCGCTCAAGCGGACCAGCCGAAGTGGTCCAGCGGGCCGCGTCCCGCGCCCAGCTCCCAGCCCCGCGCGCCGGTCAGCGCGCGGGTCACGTACTCCTTGGCGGCGGCCACCGCGACCGGCGCCGCGTCGCCGGCCGCCAGCCGGACCGCGACGGCGGCGGCGAACGAACAGCCGGTGCCGTGGTTGTGCCGGGTGTCCACCCGGGGCGCGCGCAGCAGCCGCGTCGTGCCGCCGCCGGCCAGCACGTCCACCGACTCGCCGGCCGCGTCGACGTCGCCGCCGGTCACCACCACGAACGTCGGCCCGCGCGCGGCCAGTGCCTCGGCCGCGGCGACCATCTCCTCGACCGTGCCGACCGGGCGTCCGGTGAGGGCCGCGGCCTCCGCGCAGTTCGGCGTCGCCACCTCGGCGTACGGCAGCAGCCGCTCGACCGCCTCCGTCACGCCGAGCCGGTGCCCGCTGGTGGCGACCAGCACCGGGTCGACGACGAGCCGGGGCAGTCGCCCGTCCCGGGCCGCCCCGGCCACCGCCTCGGCGACCGCCGGCGTGCCGAGCATGCCGGTCTTCACGGCCCGGACGTCGAAGTCGTCGAGCACGCTGTCGAGCTGGTCGCGGACGGTCTGCGGGGGCAGCGGCAGGACGGCGTCCACGCCGCGCGTGTTCTGCGCGGTGACGGCCGTGAGCACGCTCGTGCCGTACGCGCCGAGCGCGGCGAACGTCTTCAGGTCCGCCTGGATGCCGGCGCCGCCGCCGGAGTCGGAGCCGGCGATGGTGAGGACTACCTGCGGCGTCACTGCGTTCCTTCTCTGGTTACGGTGGGGGTCTCCGCCGTCGGGTGGGGGGTGCGCGACATCGGGGTGGCCGCCTCCTCGAAGGCGCTGCCCAGCGTGGCGGCGGTCGCTGCCGGGTCGGGTGCGCGCATGAGCGCGCCGAGCACGGCGACCCCTGTGGCACCCGCCGCGACGCAGGCCCGCACCTGGTCCGGTGCCTCGATGCCGCCGAGGGCGAGCACCGGCACCGGGCCGACCCCGACCAGCGCGCGCAGCCCTTCCGGGCCCAACGGTGGGCCGTAGCCGGGTTTGGTGCGGGTGGGGAGGACCGGGGACAGCGTCGCGTAGTCCTCGGTGGTCAGTCGCGCCAGTTCGGCCGCGTCGTGGCAGGAGCGGCCGACCAGCCCGAGGCGCGGCGGCGGGTACGGGCCGGCGGCCGGCAGGTGCACGGCGTCGCCGTCGAGCGGGTCCGGTCCGGCCACGATCAGCGTGCCGCCGACGTCGGCCAGGACCGCGCGCAGCTCGACGGCGAGCGCCAGGCGCTCGGCGCGCGGCAGGTCCTTCTCCCGCAGCACCACCCACCGCACTCCCCCGTCGACGGCCGCCGCCACCACCTCGACGAGCGGCCTCCGCGCGACCCGCCGATCGGTCAGCAGCACCACACCGGCCGGGCGGTCGCGGATGCCGGTACGCGTCCGCCCGCCGGGAACGGTGGCGACGCGGGCACCGGTCACAGGTCGGGCCGGCCGTCGTCGGGGGTGGACGGGAGCGCGTGGGAGCGGCGGGGGATGCGGCCGGCCCCGTACGCGAGGCGACCGGCCTCGACCGCGTGGCGCATGGCGGTGGCCATGGCCACCGGGTCGGCGGCGCGGGTGACGGCGCTGGCCAGCAGCACCCCGTCGCAACCCAGTTCCATGGCGAGCGCGGCGTCGGAGGCGGTGCCGATACCGGCGTCGAGGATCACCGGCACGTCGACGGCCTGCCGGATCAGCCGGATGTGATGCGGGTTGCCGATGCCCAGACCGGAGCCGATCGGCGACCCGGCCGGCATCACCGCGGCGCAGCCGACGTCGGCCAGCCGCCGGGCCAGCACCGGATCGTCCGAGGTGTACGGCAGCACGGTGAACCCGTCGGCGACCAGTTCCTCGGCGGCGCGCAGCAGCTCCACCCCGTCGGGCAGCAGCGTGCGCTCGTCGCCGATCACCTCCAGCTTCACCCAGTCGGTGTCGAACGCCTCCCGGGCCAGGTGCGCCGTCTTCACCGCCTCCACCGCGGTCCGGCAGCCGGCCGTGTTCGGCAGCAGCCGTACCCCGCACCGCTCCAGCAGGTCGAGCAGCCCGCCCGCGCCACCCGGCGTGGTGTCGACCCGACGCAGCGCCAGCGTCACCACCTCCGTGCCGGACGCCCGGACCGCCGCCTCCAGCACGTCCAGGCTGGCCGCGCCGCCGGTGCCGAGCACCAGCCGGGAGCCGAGCGGCACGCCGCCGATCTCCAGGGACATCCCGGTCACCCGCCCTGCGCGGCGCTGAGCACCTCGACGCAGTCGCCGTCGCGCAGCACGCTCGCCGGCCAACCGCCGCGCGGCACCACCTCGCCGTTGACCGCGACCGCGAGGCCGCGCTGCTGACCGGTCACCGCGCGGACCACCTCGGCGAGCGTGACGCCGTCGTGCAGCGTCCGCCCCGTGCCGTTGACGATCAGTTCCACAGGCGCTCCTTCGAAAACCGTGCCGGGCTGAAGGGGGCGAGCGCCGGATCCGGCTCGCCGTTGACGATCAGTTCGGTGACCAGGTCGGCGGTGACCGGGGTGAGCACGATGCCGTGCCGGTGGTGCCCGGTGGCGGCGAGCACGCCGGGCCGGCCGGGCAGCGCCCCGATCACCGGCGCGTTGTCCGGCGTGCCCGGGCGCAGCCCGGCGACGGCCTCCACCAGCGCGTACTCGGTCAGCTCGGGGACCAGCTCGGCGGCGGCGCGGAGCAGCAGCAGCACACCGCCGGCGGTCACCTCGACGTCCGCGCGTTCCTCCACGGTGGCGCCGACCACCACCTCGCCGCCGGCCCGGGGCACCAGGTAGACCGGCTCGCCGTCGGCGTACCCCCGGATCACGTGCCGGAAGCCCGGCGGACCGCCGGCGGGCGCGCGGAGCCGCAGCACCTGACCCTTCACCGGCCGGATCGGCAGCCCGGTCAGCGCCGCCGCGCCGCAGCCGGCCGCGACCACGGTGACCCGCGCGTCCACCTCGGACAGCGTGCCGACCCGCGTCGGCCGGAACGTCACGCCGGCCCGCTCCGCCGCGACCCGCAGCGCGGCGACCAGGCGGCGCGGGTCGACCTGGTGGTCGCCGGGCGCGACCGCGCCGCCGCGCACCCGGGTGGCCAGCGCCGGCTCGCGGTCGCGCAGCGCCGACGGGCGCAGCGGCGTGATCGGCAACCCCAGACCCTGCTGGTACGACCACAGCCGCCCCGCCTCGGCCAGGTCGTCGGCGGTGAGCCCGACCACCAGCGTGCCCTCGGTGCGGTGGCCCAGGTCGACGCCGCTCGCCTCGGCCAGCTCGGCGGCGAACGCCGGCCACCGGGCCGCGGACCCGACGAGCAGCCCGGTCAGCTCCCGCTCACCGAAGTACGCCTCGGCGACCGGGGCGAGCATGCCGGCGGCGACCCGCGCCGCGCCCGACCCGGGGCGGTCGTCGTACACGCTCACCCGCAGCCCGCGCTGCGCGCACCGCCACGCGATCGCCAGCCCCACCGGCCCCGCCCCCACCACCCCCACCTCGGAAAGGACGGGCCCCCTGTTAACGCATTCGGTAGAGGAGGGGCCCCCGCTTAACACGTCAGCGCACCGAGCAGCTCGGCGGTGGCGTGCGCGGGGTCGGCCGCCTCGGACAGCGCGCCGACCACCGCCACCCCGTACGCCCCGGCCGCCCGCAACGCCGGCACCGCCGCGGCGGTCACCCCGCCGATGGCGATCACCGGCACGGTCACCGCGTCGGTGACCGCGCGTACCCCGTCCGGGCCGATCGGCGCGGGCAGCCCCGGCTTCGTGGCGGTGGCATGGCAGGGGCCCACGCCCAGGTAGCTCGCTCCGGCGGCGACCGCGGACCGGGCCGTGCCCGGCTCCCGGGCGGTCGCGCCGAGCACCGCGTCGACGCCGAGCACCCGGCGGGCGGCGGCCACCGGCAGGTCGTCCGCCCCGACGTGGCCACCGGCCGCGCCCACCGCGAGCGCCACGTGCAACCGGTCGTTGACCAGGCAACACGTGCCGTACGGCCGGCACGCCTCGACCACCCGGCGGGCCAGCTCGTACGCCTCCCGGTCGGTGGCGTCGTCCGTCACGCGGACCTGCACGACGAGTTCGGCGCGGCCCACCGGCAGGGCGGCGCGCAGCACGCCGAGCGGATCCCGCCCCGGGCGGGTGTCGGTGATGAGATGCAGTCGTCCCAGGGACGGCACGGCAACGCTCCTCCCTGCGCCGGCATTACCCGGATCAGGTTCAACGGTCGGGGGCTGTCAGCCCCCCTCTCAGCCCGGTCCACACCGGGCTCCCGTGGGTCACTTGCGGCCTACCGTACGACGCCTCCCCGCCGTACGGAAGACCGGGTGAGTTTTTTCCCAGGACCGCACCACCCGGCGGACCGGGACGGCGGGTGACCGTCGAGTCACGGCACGCTGCCGGGATGTCGACTCACGCCCGCGTCCCGCGCGACCTGTCCGCGTGGCCGTTCCGAGCCAGCCGAGCGGTTGCCGACGGACGTTTCACCCGGCCGATGCTGCGCGGGCCGACGTGGGTCCGCCTGCTGCCCGACGTGTACGTGCACCGCGACGCATACCGCGCCGACGACCACCGGATGTGGTGCGACGCGGTCGGGTTGCGGCTGCCGCCGGACGCCGCGCTGGCCGGCCGCAGCGCCGCCCACCTGTTCGGCGCGGACCTGCTCGCCCGGAACGCCCCGGTGACCGCGCTGCTGCCGACGGCCGTTCGGCTGCGCCCGCATCCGCGGTTACGCGTGATCCGGTCGCCGTTACCGGAGCGGGACCGCATCCGGTTCGCCGGACTGCCGGTCACCACACCGCTGCGTACCGCATTCGACCTGGGCCGCGCCGGTCCCCGGGCGGAGGCGCTGGTCGCCGTGGACGCGCTGCTGCATCGGCGGGTGGTGGAACTGACCGCGTTGCGCGCCTACGCCGCGGAACACCCGGGCTGGCCGGGTGCACCGCTGCTACGCGAGGTGTTGGCGCTGGCCGAGCCGTTGAGCGAGTCCCCGATGGAGACGCGGCTGCGGCTGCTCCTCCTCGACGCCGGCCTCGGCCCGCTGACCGCCCAGCATGAGGTGCGCGCCGGCGGGCACTTCCTGGCCCGGGTGGACCTGGCCTGGCCGGCGCTGCGCCTCGCGGTCGAGTACGACGGCGACCACCACCGGCAACGGGCCCAGTTCCGGCGGGACGTGGCACGCCTCAACGCGCTCCGCGCGGCCGGCTGGATCGTGCTGAGGTTCACCGCCGACGACGTGCTGCGCCGCCCAACCGCCACCGTCGCCCTAGTCCGCCAGGCCCTCGCGGAACGCCGCCCGTGAGTGGAACGCCATGAACGTCAAATCCCCCCGGAGACAGCCATAGCGTTCCACTCACCGAGTTGCCCACCCAACGGGCGACGCGGGAGCCGTCAGAGGAGGGCGTCCAGGGCGTCGAGGTCCTCGTCGGTGGGCTGCCAGGTGCCCGCGTCGGCGTTGGCGCGTACCTGGTCCGGAGTGGTCGCGCCGGCGATCACCGAGGTCACCGCCGGCCGGGCGGCCAGCCCGCCGATGGCCACCTGGAGCATGCTGATCCCACGCTCGGCGGCGTACGCCTCGATGGCCTCGATGGTGTCCCAGCGCGCCGCCGCCAGCCGCTCGGCGTACCGGCCGCCGCCGGCCAGCCGGCTGCCCGTCGGGGGCGCCTCGCCCCGCTTGTACTTGCCGGTGAGCAGCCCGTTGGCGAGCGGGAAGAACGGCAGCATGCCGAGGCCGAACCGCTCGCAGGCCGGGATCACCTCGTCCTCCACCCCCCGCTCCAGCAGCGAGTAGTGGTTCTGCGCGGAGATGAACCGGGTACGCCCCGCCGACGACGCGGTCCAGTCGGCGTCGGCGATCTGCCAGCCGGCGAAGTTGGAGTTGCCGAGGTAACGCACCTTGCCGGCGGTCACCAGGTCGTCCAGCGCGGCGAGCGTCTCGTCGATCGGCGTGCCCGGGTCGGGCTCGTGCATCTGGTAGAGGTCGATGTGGTCGGTGCCGAGCCGGCGCAGCGACGCCTCGACCGCGCGGGCGATGTAGCGGCGGGCGCCCCGGGCGCCGTGGTCCGGCCCGTTCGCGCCGTGCATGTCCATGCCGAACTTGGTGGCGACCACCACGTCGTCGCGGCGCCCCTTGAGCGCCTGACCGAGCAGCTCCTCGGAGCCGCCCTGCGGTTCGCCGTAGATGTCGGCGGTGTCGAAGAAGGTGATCCCGGCGTCGAGCGCGGCGTCGACCACCGCCCGGGTGCCGTCGCTGTCGAGTTTGCGGCCGAAGTTGTTGCAGCCGATGCCGACCACGGACACCACGAGTCCGGAGTCGCCCAGCCGACGGTAGGTCATCTCACTCACGAGTCCCACCCTATGCCCGCCGCCGCCCGAGCACCGGGACGAGCCCGACCGGCTGCCACCGGGCCGGGCCCGCCGGCCCGGGCGTCTCAGCCCAGCGCGTCGGCGACGAGCGCCCGGGCGGCACCGACCGTCGCCGCCAGCTCGACCGGGGTACGCCCGAGCGCGCCGAGCAGCGCCTGCGCCCGGGCGGTGAAGTCCGGTGGCGTGCCCGGCAGCCGCCCGGCCGAGGCGAGCATGCCCTTCTCGTTGACCAGCCATCGCCCGGCCCGGCCGTGCAGCGCCTGCGCGAGCACGCCGACCACCCGGAACAGGCACCCGGCCACGTACCCGGCATCGCCGCCGGCCGCGCCCTTGGCCGCGCCGTCGAGCAGCAGGCCGGCCTCCCAGCCGCCGGCCACGAGTGCCGCGCCGAGCGCGGGCGGGTAGTGGACGGTCTCGGCCCGCAGCGCGGTCAGCTCGCCGGTCGGGTCGCCCAGCACCCGGCCGAGCGCGACCTCCCCGGCGTACGCGGGCGAGTAGAACCCGAGCGGGTGCCCGGCCTGCACCTCGACCGTGTAGCGGCCGGCGCGGCAGTCCGCCCAGACCCGGTGCACCCGGTCCAGGTCCCGGTAGATCCAGTCCACCGCCACCCCGCCGACGCGCAGCCAGCCGCCGCCGTCGACCCAGGGGCCCCAGCCGCCGGGTGCGGTGAGGTCCACCGGGCTGTCGGCGACCGAGTCGGCGACCGCGCGCAGCCCGGCCACGTCCGGCGTACCCCGGTAGTAGAGGCCGACGTCCCAGTCGGAGTCGGGCCGGTGTTCGCCGCGGGCCCGGCTGCCGCCGAGCGCCACCGCGACCACGCCGTCGACCGCGCAGAGCCGGTCGACCAGCTCCTGGTCGATCATCCGACGTCCCAGACCGGCTCCGGCGTCTCCACCACGTCCCCGTCGCCGCGGAACAGCACGAACCGGTCGAAGGTCCGGGTGAACCACCTGTCGTGCGTCACCGCGACCACCGTGCCGTCGAACGCGGTCAGCCCGGCCTCCAGCGCCTCGGCGGAGGCCAGGTCGAGGTTGTCGGTCGGCTCGTCGAGCAGCAGCAGCGTGGCCCCGGACAGCTCCAGCAGCAGCACCAGGAAGCGGGCCTGCTGGCCGCCGGAGAGCGTGCCGAAGCGCTGGTCGCCCTGGCCGGCCAGCTCGTAGCGGGACAGCGCCGCCATGGCCGCGTGCCGGTCCATGCCGGCCCGGTGCTCGTCACCCCGCCACAGCACCTCGACAAGCGTCTTCGCCATCAGCTCCGGGCGGTCGTGGGTCTGCGAGAAGTGCCCCGGCCGGACCCGGGCACCGAGCCGCACCACACCGCCGTGCGCGACCGGCGCGAGCGCGGCGGCGCCGTCGACAGGCGTGTTGCCCGGCTCGGGGTCGGTGCCACCGCGGGCCAGCAGGCGCAGGAAGTGGGACTTGCCGGTCCCGTTCGCGCCGAGCACCGCGACCCGGTCGCCGTACCAGAGTTCCAGGTCGAACGGGTAGGTCAGGCCGTCCAGCTCAAGTTGCTCGGCGATCACCGCGCGCTTGCCGGTCCGCCCGCCGGTCAGCCGCATCCGGATGTCCTGGTCCTTCGGGGGTACGGGCGGCGGCCCGGCCTCCTCGAACTTGCGCAGCCGGGTCTGCGCGGCCTGGTAGCGGGAGGCGAGCCCGTCGTTGTACGCGGCCTTCTGCTTGTACATCAGCATCAGTTCGCGCAGCTTCTGGTGTTCCTCGTCCCAGCGCCGACGCAGCTCGTCGAGGCGGGCGTGCCGGGCCACCCGCGCGTCGTGCCAGCTCGCGAAGCCGCCCGGGTGCACCCAGGCGCTGCCGCCCTCCACGGCGACCACCCGGTCGGCGGTCTGCGCCAGCAGCTCCCGGTCGTGCGAGACGTAGAGCACGGACTTGGCGGACTCCCGCAGCCGCGCCTCCAGCCACCGCTTGCCGGGCACGTCGAGGAAGTTGTCCGGCTCGTCGAGCAGCAGCACCTCGTCCGGGCCGCGCAGCAGCAGCTCCAGCGCGAAGCGTTTCTGCTGGCCACCGGAGAGCGTCCGGACCGGTCGGTCCCGGGCGGCGTCCCACGGCAGGTCCAGCACGATGGTGGTGACGGTGTCGAAGAGCACCTCGGCGTCGTACCCGCCGGCTTCGCCCCAGGCGGCCAGCGCGTCGGCGTACGCGAGCTGGGCCTTGCCGGCGGCGGAGCTGAACTTGCCCCGGACCTCGGCCGTCCGCATGGCCGCCTCGGTCTCGACCAGCCGGCGCCCGGCGTCGCGCAGCGCCGGCGGCGCGAGTGACAGGGCCAGGTCGGCGAGCGTCGACTCGTCACCGATCATGCCGATGAACTGCCGCATCACGCCCAGCCCGCCGGCGCGGGCGATCGCGCCGGTGGGCACCGGCAGGTCACCGGCGACCATCCGGAGCAACGTCGTCTTGCCGGCGCCGTTGGGGCCGACGAGCGCCACCTTGGCGCCCTCACCGACCCGGAACGACACGTCGCGGAACAGCTCCCGCCCGTCCGGGAGGATGTGCCCGACCCCTGCCACGTCCACGTATCCCACGCGGGCATCCTGCCCGAGCCGGCGGCCCGGCCGACACCGGATTACCGGGTGACGCGGAGCACCCGGTAGCCCTTCTGGCTGGCGTGCCGCTGCACCTGCCAGCCCTGCTCGACAAGCCAGCGGTGCAGCGAGTCGCCGCCGAGGTGCCGGGCGACGACCAGCCAGGCCACGCCGTCCGGGGTGAGCCGGGGCAGCCAGCGCAGCAGCAGGTCGTGCAGTTCGGCCTTGCCGACGTGGATCGGTGGGTTCGACCAGATCTGCGCGAACGTGACGTCCGGCGGCAGGTCGTCCGGGGCGACGGCGTGGACCCGGTCGGCCGCGTCGAGGCGGGCGGCGTTGGCGGTGGTGAGCGCGCGGGCCCGTTCGTTGACGTCCACCGCCCAGACCGTGGCGGCCGGCGCGAGCGTGGCCAGGACGCAGGTGATCGGGCCGAATCCGCAGCCGATGTCGAGCAGCGGGCCGGCGGCGTCGGCGGCCGGCAGGTCGGCCTTGCGCAGCAGCACGGCGGTGCCGGGGTCGAGCCGGTCGGCGGAGAAGACGCCGCCGGCCGAGGTGAGCGTGTAGTCGCGCCCGGCGACGGAGAACTCGACCTCGCGCGGGCGGGCCGGGGTCGTGGGCTCAGCGGTGAAGTAGTGGTCGCCGGTCACGCGGGCATTCTCGCACCGGCAGGTGGCGGCCCGGGCGACGGTACGGCAGGCAGGGAGCGACGCCACCCCGCCGGAATTTCCCGATATTCCCCCTGAAAGGGATAATCGGCCCTACTCTATCCCACATGGTGTACCGGTACGAGTCCGATGAGGACGCCTTCCTCGAATATCCGGAGCCCGGGCCGGCCCCGGTCGGGCCCGTGGTCGCGACGCCGCCACCGGCCGGCCCGTCGCCGTCCCGCTTCCCCACGCCGTCGCTGCCACCGGCCCGGGCCACCCGCCCGGCCCCCGACGACGCCCGGGCGCCCGCCCCCGCGCCACCCGCGCCGGCGCCCACACCGCCCCGGGAGCCCGCCCCGGTGCCCCAGCCCGCGCCACCGGTGCCACAGCCGGTGCCCGCCGCGACCGCGGGCCCGACCGTGCCGGTCCCGGCCGGCCCGGCGTTCCGCGCCACGAGCCTGCCCGACCAGGCACGGAACCGGCGGGCGGGCCGCCGCGACGGCGGCCGGTTCTGGCAGGCGCTGGTCGGCGGCGCCGCCGTGCTGCTCCTGCTCTCCCTCACCGGCCTGGCCGTCGCGGCGCTGCTCGACGAGCGGGCCGACACGCCGCCGACGAGTGAGCAGACCCCCCGGCCGACGGTGTCCGAGTCGAGCGTGCCCGGCCGGTCCGACCTGGACTCGCGGGACACCGACCAGGCGACGCTCACCGCCAAGGAGCTGTTCCCGGGCAAGCAACTCGTGGTCACCGACGGCAAGCCGGCGTACCGGGTGCTCAAGACGCAGGCCAGCACCGACTGCGCCGTCTCGGCCACCGGCGAGATCGCCGACCTGCTGGTCCGGCTCGGGTGCAACCAGGTCGTCCGGGGCACGCTCCGCTCCCCCGACGGCGACCACCTGCTCACCGCCGGGCTGTTCAACCTGACCGACCTGGCCAGCGCCCAGCGGGTACGGGACCGGATCCGGCCGTTGCTGGACGACCGCCAGGGACGGTTCCGGGGCCTGCCGGCGGGGGCGGGCACCGAGGCGGTGGAGAAGGCCGCCGCCCGGGTCGGCTGGCAGGTACGCGGCCACTATCTCGCCTTCTGCCTGGTCACCCGCGCGGACGGGGAACGGATCCCGACCGACGACGCGGTCGCCCGCGAGATCATGTTCGACCTGATCGAGCTGCACCTGAACCGGAACGTGCTGGACCACCGGGCCGCGGGCGGCACGGCCGGCCAGCCCACCGACGGTCCGACCGAGGACAGCGCCGGCCAGCGCGGCACCGGCGACTGAAGCGGCGCTCCCCCGGCCCGCCATCCAACTCCGGTGGCGGGCCGTTCGCCGTCTCCGGGCCGCTTGGCCGCGCCTGCGTCGTCCTCCGCCCGGCTCAGCCCTCGGCGACCGGGACCCGCAGCCGGCGGGTGAGGTCGGCGCGGCGGGCGTACTGCGCCGGGTCGGCCGGGTAGCCGACCTCGACCAGCGCGAGGCCGTGCGCGGGCGCCACGGTGACCTCGCTGGACCGTTCCCGGCGGGTCAGCAGCCCGGCCGGCCACTCGACCGGCCGCCGGCCGTCACCGGCGACCAGCATGGCGCCGACCAGACTGCGCACCATGTTCTGGCAGAACGCGTCGGCCCGCACGGTGGCGACCAGGATCCCGTCCGGGTCGCGCCGCCAGTCCAGCCGGGTCACCTCGCGCAGCGTGGTGGCGTTCTCCTTGCGCCGGCAGTACGCGGCGAAGTCGTGCTCGCCCACCAGACCGGCCGCGGCCTCGTTCAACGCGGCCAGGTCCAGCGGCTTCGACCAGGCCAGCGTGTCCCGCCGACGCAGCGGCTCGGCGCCCCACGGCGCGTCGGTGACCCGGTACTCGTAGCGCCGGAAGGTGGCCGAGAACCGGGCGTCGAAGTCGGCCGGCACCTCGGTCATCGCGCGTACCCGGGCGTCCGGCGGGAGCAGCCGGGCCAGCCGGCGCAGCAGCCGCCCCTCGTGCGCCCGCCACACCTCGGTCGGCAGGTCCAGGTGGCAGACCTGTCCGGTGGCGTGCACCCCGGCGTCGGTCCGCCCGGCCACGGTGAGCCCGGTGACCGTGCCGGCGCCGAGCACCAGGTCCAGCGTCGCCATGAGCACGCCGGCCACCGTGCGCCGGGTGGGCTGCGGGGCCCATCCGGAGAAGTCGGTGCCGTCGTACGAGACGTCCAGCCGCAGCCGGGTCCGCTCGTCCACCTCGTACCTCCCGTTGACGGCGACGGGCCCGGCACCCCCGTGGGGATGCCGGGCCCGGTCGAGCCTGAACTCAGGCCTTGTCGTTCTCGGTGGCCTCGTCGCTGTCCTCGCGGGCGGCGGCGGTGTCACCGGAGGCGGAGACCGGAGCCTCGGCGTCCTGGTCGCCGGTGCTGGCCTTGGGGGTCTCCTCGGCCGGGGCCAGGGCCTCGACCTTGTCCTGCTGGGCGGCCTTGCGGGCGGCGGTCTTCTTGTTCGCCTTCGGCTCGGCGACCTGAAGCTCCTCGACCAGCTCGATGATCGCCATCGGAGCGGCGTCACCCTTGCGCGGACCGGTCTTCACGATCCGGGTGTAGCCACCGTTGCGGTTGGCGTACCGGGGCGCGATCTGGTCGAACAGGGAGTAGACCACGTCCTTGTCCTTGACGACGCCCGCCACCCGCCGACGCGAGGCGAGGTCGCCGCGCTTGGCCTTGGTGATGAGCTGCTCGGCCAGCGGACGGAGCCGCCGGGCCTTCGTCTCGGTGGTCTGGATCTTGCCGTGCTGGAACAGCGCGGTGGCCAGGTTGGCCAGCATCAGCCGCTCGTGCGCGGGGCTGCCGCCGAGGCGGGGGCCCTTGGTGGGCGTGGGCATGCTTGGTGCTCCTCAGGTGTGGCGGCAGCGCGGACTAGAGCTGCTCGGTCTCGCGGTAGTCGTCGGTGTCGTAGTCGGCCTCGCCGAAGGCGTCCACGACGTGCGCCGGGTCGAAGTTCGGAGCCGAGTCCTTCAGCCCCAGGCCCATCCCGGCGAGCTTCATCTTGACCTCGTCGATCGACTTCTGACCGAAGTTGCGGATGTCGAGGAGGTCGGCCTCGGTACGCCCGATCAGCTCACCAACGGAGTTGATGCCCTCGCGCTTGAGGCAGTTGTAGGAACGGACGGTGAGGTCCAGCTCCTCGATCGGCAGAGCCAGGTCCGCCGCCAGCTGGGCGTCCTGCGGGGACGGCCCGATGTCGATGCCCTCGGCGGTCTCGTCCAGCTCGCGGGCGAGCCCGAACAGCTCCACCAGCGTCGAGCCGGCCGAGGCCAGCGCGGTACGCGGGCCCATCGACGGCTTGGTCTCGACGTCGATGATCAGCCGGTCGAAGTCGGTCCGCTGCTCGACGCGGGTCGCCTCGACGCGGTACGTCACCTTCAGCACCGGCGAGTAGATCGAGTCGACCGGGATCCGGCCGATCTCGGCGCCCGCCTGCTTGTTCTGCGCGGCGGTGACGTAGCCCCGGCCCCGCTCGACGGTCAGCTCCATGTCGAGCCGGCCCTTGCCGTTGAGGGTGGCGAGCTTCAGGTCCGGGTTGTGCACGGAGACACCGGCCGGGGGCTGGATGTCACCGGCGGTCACGTCGCCCGGGCCCTGCTTGCGCAGGTACATGCTGACCGGCTCGTCGTGCTCGGAGCTGACGCACAGCTCCTTGATGTTCATGACGAGCTCGACCACGTCCTCCTTGACACCGGGGATGGTGGTGAACTCGTGCAGGACACCGTCGATCTTGATCGAGGTGACCGCCGCGCCCGGGATGGACGACAGCAGCGTACGGCGCAGCGAGTTGCCGAGCGTGTAGCCGAAGCCGGGCTCCAGCGGCTCGATGGTGAACCGGGACCGGGTCTCGTTGATCGACTCTTCGGAGAGAGACGGTCGCTGGCTGATGAGCATCTTTTCTCTTCTCTTCCGGGGCGCCCGCTATTTGACGCCCACGACACAACTGTTCCGGTGGCCCGCCCCGCAGGACGGGCCACCGCAACGAGCCCTTACTTGGAGTAGAGCTCGACGATCAGCTGCTCCTGGACCTGGGTGTCGATCACCTGACGGGCCGGGAGCGAGTGCACGAGGACCTTCATCTGGCTGGGGATGGCCTCGAGCCACGCCGGAACGGTCTTGGAGCCGGCCTCGGCCTGCGCGACGATGAACGGGGTGAGCTCCTTGCTCTTGCCCCGAACCTCGATGATGTCGTGCTCCTTGACGCGGAACGACGGGATGTCGACCTTCTTGCCGTTCACCGTGAAGTGACCGTGCTTGACCAGCTGACGGGCCATGTCCCGGGACTTGGCGTAGCCGGCCCGGTAGACCACGTTGTCCAGCCGCGACTCGAGGATCTGGAGCAGAACCTCACCGGTCTTGGCCTTCTTGCCCACGGCCTCTTCGTAGTAGCCGCGGAACTGCTTCTCCAGCACGCCGTAGACACGACGGGCCTTCTGCTTCTCACGGAGCTGGAGCAGGTACTCCGTCTCCTTCGTGCGGCCGCGGCCGTGCTGCCCGGGCGGGAACGGCCGGGACTCGAACGGGCACTTCGGACCATCGCACTTGCTGCCCTTGAGGAACAGCTTCATCTTCTCCCGCCGGCAACGGCGGCAGTCAGCACCGGTGTAACGAGCCATCTCTCTCTAACCTCTCAGACCCGGCGACGCTTCGGCGGACGGCACCCGTTGTGCGGCTGCGGCGTGACGTCGGAAATCTGCCCGACCTCGAGACCGGCGGCCTGCAGCGAACGGATGGCGGTCTCCCGGCCGGAGCCGGGGCCCTTGACGAACACGTCGACCTTGCGCATGCCGTGCTCCATGGCCCGACGCGCGGCGGCCTCGGCGGCCAGCTGCGCGGCGAACGGGGTCGACTTGCGGGAGCCCTTGAAGCCCACCTGGCCGGAGGAGGCCCAGGAGATGACCGCACCGGTCGGGTCCGTGATGGACACGATGGTGTTGTTGAAGGTGCTCTTGATGTGCGCCTGCCCGTGGGCGACGTTCTTGCGTTCCTTGCGCCGGACCTTCTTGACGGCGGCTCCGGCACGAGCCTTCGGTGGCATAAGTCTGTGCGCTCCTAGTTACTTCTTGCCGGGCTTCTTCTTGCCGGCCACGGTCCGCTTCGGGCCCTTCCGGGTCCGCGCGTTGGTCTTGGTGCGCTGACCGCGCACGGGCAGACCGCGACGGTGCCGGATGCCGGCGTAGCAGCCGATCTCGACCTTGCGGCGGATGTCAGCGGCGACCTCGCGGCGCAGGTCGCCTTCAACTTTGTAGTTGCCCTCGATGTGGTTCCGGAGCTCGACGAGCTCCTCGTCCGTGAGGTCCCGAACGCGCTTGTCCGGCGAAATGCCGGTCGCGGCGAGCGTCTCCAGGGCGCGGGTACGGCCGACCCCGAAGATGTAGGTGAGCGCGATCTCCATCCGCTTCTCGCGGGGGAGATCCACGCCGACTAGACGTGCCATGTGCGGGCGTACTCCTCATGGTTTGTGGCGGAGGTCTGGACCCGTCCCACCCCGCTGCCCGAGCGGGCCCCGGCCTCCGACCGGGGGTCAACCACGAGGGGTACGCGCGAGGCGCACCGTCCGCGGCTGGGACGAGCTGGTGATGTGTGGGGCGTCAGCCCTGGCGCTGCTTGTGACGCGGGTCGCTGCAGATGACCATGACCCGGCCGTGCCGACGGATCACCCGGCACTTGTTGCAGATCCTCTTGACGCTCGGCTTGACCTTCACGGTTGCCTTACTTCCCATCTGGCCCGGAGCGCGACGGATCGCGACCCGGACGTCGAAGACGGATACGGGGACGTCCCGGCCGTCGTCAGGCTTACTTGTAGCGGTAGACGATGCGCCCGCGGGTCAGGTCGTACGGCGACAGTTCGACGACGACCCGGTCCTCCGGCAGGATGCGGATGTAGTGCTGCCGCATCTTGCCGCTGATGTGAGCCAGCACCTTGTGGCCGTTCGCGAGCTCCACCCGGAACATGGCGTTCGGCAGGGGCTCGATGACCCGACCCTCGATCTCGATGGCTCCGTCTTTTTTCGGCATGTACTCCGCTGTCCTGACGTCGGTTGCTCCGGACGGCCCACAACGTCTTACACGGGTGAACTGACCAAGATCAGTGAACCCGCGCCAGCCGCGGCTCCGACTCCCACCGAAGCGCAGGGTGGGCATGGCGGAGTGGACGCTGTGCGCCGATCTGAAAGTGTACGCCCGCCCGCGCGCCGTCGCCAAACCGGCCGGCCGGCAGATCCCTCGAACGGCGGATTTCCGGCCCGGTTGTGACAAGCGGCACAGCTATCGGCGGCGGTCGCGCCGCTTCCGGCCGTGATCCGCGCCGATCAGCCCGACCGACTGCATCAGCACCAGGCCGCCCCACGGCCCCAGCACCCAGAGCGGCCAGACGCCGGCGGCATGCCCGGACGCCACGGCGCCGATCAGCCAGATCGGCACCAGGATCGCGGCCACCCGCAGCCAGGGCAGCCAGAGCCCGAGCAGCCGGGACCGGTTCTCCGGCACCTCGTGGGCACCGGCCACCGGGTCGGACGGCGCGACCGGCGCAGGAGGTGGATTCGGCGCGGCGGGCGCCAGCGCGGACCGCTCGACGGGCGCCGGGCCGGGCAGGTCGGCCACCACCTCGTCCAGCTCGCCGTAGGTCCGGGCGCCGTACGCGCGGGCCAGCCGCTCGTCGTACTCGTGCAGGCCGAGCCGCCCCTCCTCCAGCGCCACCCGGAGCCGCTCCGCGACGGCCTCCCGGTCGCGGTCGGCCGCCCGCATCTCCCGGTGCCCGTCCATGTCGGCAAGGATGCCACCGGACCGCCACCCCGCCACCCCGCCCCGCGCCCGGTTTCACGGAATGAGTTGCCGTCCGGGCCCGAATACCCCCTCTTTCCGTGAAACAGGGGGCGGGTGGGTCAGCGGGCCGGGGAGTTCGCCGGCTGGCGGGAGGTCACCAGATCGCCGAGGCGGGCCCGGCCGCCATCCTCGGCGGTGAGCACCCACACCCCGTCCGCCAGCAGCGCCATCGAGTGCTCCACGTGCACCGCCATCGAGCGGTCCCGCGTCACCACCGTCCAGCCGTCGGCCAACTCGACGGTACGCGGGGAGCCCGCCGTGATCATCGGCTCGATGGCGAGCGCCAGACCGGGCACCAGCCGGGGGCCCTTGCCGGGGCGACCGTGGTTGAGCACGTGCGGGTCCTGGTGCATCTCCGTGCCGATGCCGTGGCCGCCGTAGCCGTCGACGATGCCGTACCGGCCGCCCTTGCGGACCGCGGTCTCCACCGCGTGCGAGATGTCGGTCAGCCGGCCCTTGCCGGAGGCCGCGCCCCGGGCCGCGGCGGCGATCCCGGCCCACATGGCGTCCTCGGCCACCTCGGCCATCCGCAGCAGCGCCGGGTCGACCTCCCCCACCGCCACCGTGATCGCCGCGTCGCCGTGCCAACCGTCGAGCACCGCCCCGCAGTCGATCGAGATCAGGTCGCCCTCGCGCAGCACCTGCTCGGGCGACGGGATGGCGTGCACCACCTGCTCGTTGACCGAGGAACAGATCGAGGCCGGGAAGCCGTGGTAGCCCTTGAACGACGGGACCGCGCCGGCCTCCCGGATGGTCGTCTCGGCGATCGCGTCGAGGTCGGCGGTCGACACACCGGGCGCGACCGCCTCCCGCATCCGGGCCAGAGCGCGGGCGACCACCAGACCGGCGGCCCGCATCAGCTCGATCTGCTCGGGGGTCTTCAGCTGGATGTCCAGCTGGGGACGGCGCATGACGGCGTTCACCTTTCGTTACACGGAACAGCGGGGCACGTCGCGCGTACCCCGCTGTTCACAGTCTATCCGCCGGGCGGCGGTGGGAGGTCAGCCGCCGTACGACCGCAGGGCGTCGATGGCGCGGACCGTGACGTCCTCCACCGGCCCGGTCGCGTCGATGCCCACCAGCTTGCCCTGGGCGCCGTAGTAGTCGACAAGCGGCGCGGTCTTCTCGGAGTATTCCCGCAGCCGCGCGGCGATCGTCTCCGGCTTGTCGTCGTCGCGCTGGAACAGCTCCGCGCCGCACCGGTCGCAGATGCCGTCCCGGGTGGTCGCGTCGAACTCGACGTGCCAGATCTTGCCGCAGCCCCGGCAGGTGCGCCGGCCGGAGAGCCGCCGGATCACCTCGTCGTCGTCGACCACCAGCTCGAGCACCAGGTCCAGCATGGTGCCCAGGTCGGCGAGGAGCTTGTCCAGCTCGGCCGCCTGCGGCGTGGTGCGCGGGAAGCCGTCGAGCAGGAAACCCTCGCCGGCGTCCGGCTCGGCGAGCCGGTCCCGGACCATGTTGATGGTGACGTCGTCCGGGACCAGCTTGCCGGCGTCCATGTACCGCTTCGCCTCGACGCCCAGCGGGGTGCCCTGGGTGACGTTGGCCCGGAAGATGTCACCGGTCGAGATCTTCGGCACCGAGAGGTGCGCGGCGATGAACTCCGCCTGTGTGCCCTTGCCCGCGCCCGGCGGGCCAACCAGAACGAGTCGCATCTACCGCAGGAACCCTTCGTAGTTCCGCTGCATGAGTTGGCTCTCGATCTGCTTCACGGTCTCCAGACCGACGCCGACCATGATGAGCACAGCGGTGCCGCCGAACGGGAAGTTCTGGAACTGCTGGTTGTCCAGCCAGATGAAGAAGAAGTTCGGCAGGATCGCGATGATGCCGAGGTAGAGCGCACCCGGCAGGGTGATCCGGCTGAGGATGAAGTCGAGGTACTCGGCGGTCGGCTTGCCGGGGCGGATGCCCGGCACGAAGCCGCCGTACTTCTTCATGTTGTCCGCGACCTCGGTCGGGTTGAACGTGATCGACACGTAGAAGTACGTGAAGAAGATGATCAGCAGGAAGTAGATCGCGATGTGCTCCGGCGCGCTCGCCTTCACGATGTGGTTCTGGATCCAGGCCTGGACCTTGCCCGGGTCGTTCTGGTCGAAGAACTGGAGCGCGAGCGTCGGCAGGTAGAGCAGCGACGAGGCGAAGATGACCGGGATGACGCCGGCCTGGTTCACCTTGAGCGGGATGTAGGTGGAGGTGCCGCCGTACATCCGCCGGCCGATCATGCGCTTCGCGTACTGCACCGGGATTCGGCGCTGCGCCTGCTCGATGAACGTGACCGCGGTGATGACCAGCAGCACCAGGGCGATGACGAGGAGGAACATCCCCCAGCCCTTGGTGGTCTTGATCTTCCAGCCCTCGCTGGGGAGCCGGGCCGCGATCGAGGTGAAGATCAGCACCGACATGCCGTTGCCGACGCCCCGGTCGGTGATCAGCTCGCCGAGCCACATCACCACGCCGGTGCCGGCGGTCATCGTCATCACCAGGACGGTGAGCGTCAGCCAGTCCGGGATGCCGGTGCCCTTGGGCACGATCGGGAACTGGTCGCACTGGTTGTTGAACAGCTGCCCGGAGCGGGCCAGCGCCACGAACGCGGAGGACTGGAGGATGCCCAGCCCCAGCGTCAGGTAGCGGGTGTACTGGGTGATCTTCGCCTGGCCGGCCTGGCCCTCCTTGCGGAGCTGCTCCAGGCGCGGGATCACCACCGTCAGCAGCTGCAGGATGATCGACGCGGTGATGTAGGGCATGATGCCCAGCGCGAAGACCGAGAGCTGGAGCAGCGCGCCGCCGGAGAACAGATCCAGCAGGTTGAGCACGCCGGTGCTGCCCTGGATGGTGTCGAGGCACTTCTGCACGTTGCCGTACGAGACGCCCGGGCTGGGCAGCGTGGCGCCCAGCCGGTAGACCGCGATGATGCCTACTGTGAACAGCAGCTTCTTGCGCAGGTCAGGCGTACGGAACGCACTGAGAAAGGCGGACAGCAACTTCTTCCTCCTGCGCGACGCGGGCCGCCGGTGACGATCCCTGGCGGGGCGGGGTGGGTGCCGGGCGGAGTGCCCGGTATCCATGGCTGGCAACGGACTCTAACAGCCCGATCCCGGTCCGGGCAGATGTGCCCGGCTACATAAAACGAATCCGATGTTACCCGGCGCACACGCGACCGGTAGACCATGACGCCCGCCCAGTCGCGAACAACTGAGCGGGCGCCACGAAAATGCCCTTAGAGCTCGGTGACCGAGCCGCCGGCCGCGGTGATCTTCTCCTTGGCCGACGCGCTGAACGCGTGCGCCGACACCTGGAGGGACACACCGCCGAGGTCGCCGGTGCCGAGCACCTTGACCGGGTGGCCCTTGCGGACCGCGCCGGCCTCGACCAGCTCGACCGGGCCGACCTGGCCGCCGTTCGGGAAGAGCTCCGCCAGCCGGTCCAGGTTGACCACCTGGAACACGACCTTGAACTTGTTCTTGAAGCCCTTCATCTTCGGCAGGCGCATGTGGATGGGCATCTGCCCACCCTCGAACGCCGGCGAGATGTTCTTCCGGGCCTTCGAACCCTTGGTACCGCGTCCAGCGGTCTTGCCCTTCGAACCCTCACCGCGACCCACCCGGGTCTTGTCGGTCTTGGCTCCCGGGGCGGGACGCAGGTGGTGCACCTTGATCGTCATTACTCGACCTCCTCGACCTTCACGAGGTGGTTGACCGTGAAGATCATGCCGCGGATCTCCGGCCGGTCCTCCTTGACCACCACGTCGTTGATCCGCTTGAGCCCGAGCGAACGCAGCGAGTCACGCTGGTTCTGCTTGCGCCCGATCCCGGACCGGACCTGGGTGACCTTCAGACGTGCCATCAGGACGCCACCCCCGCACGCGACGCCAGCATGGCGGCCGGCGCGACGTCCTCCACCGGCAGGCCACGACGCGCCGCGACCTGCTCGGGGGACTCAAGCCCCTTCAGGGCCGCCACGGTGGCGTGCACGATGTTGATCGGGTTGGACGAGCCGAGGCTCTTGGAGAGCACGTCGTGGATGCCCGCGCACTCCAGCACGGCACGCACCGGACCACCGGCGATGACACCCGTACCGGCGGAGGCCGGCTTGAGCAGCACCACACCGGCGGCGTCCTCGCCCGTGACCGGGTGCGGGATCGACTGACCGATCCGCGGCACCTTGAAGAAGTGCTTCTTGGCCTCCTCGACGCCCTTGGCGATCGCCGCGGGCACCTCCTTGGCCTTTCCGTAGCCCACGCCGACGGTGCCGTCGCCGTCGCCCACGATCACGAGGGCGGTGAAGCTGAAGCGACGACCGCCCTTCACGACCTTGGCGACGCGGTTGATCGCGACGACCCGCTCGAGGTGCGGGGTCTTCTCGACGGGCGCGTTTCCGCGGCCGCCCTCACGGCGGTTGTCGCGGCGACCACCCTCGTTGCCACCGGACCCGCCGCCACGGCGCTGTTGACCTGGCATCAGCAGCCTTCCTTCTCTCTCGTGACGGGGTTTCTAGAACTCGAGCCCGGCTTCGCGGGCGGCCTTGGCAAGCGCGGCGACCCGCCCCGCGTACCGGTTGCCACCGCGGTCGAAGACGACCTTCGAGACGCCGGCGGCCTTGGCCCGCTCGGCGAGCAGGGCGCCGACCTTGCCGGCCAGGGCGCTCTTGTCGCCCTCGGCGCCGCGCAGCGAGGCGTCCATGGTCGACGCGGACGCCAGGGTGTGACCCTTGGTGTCGTCGACGACCTGGGCGACCATGTGCCGCAGGGAACGGGTGACGACGAGGCGAGGACGCTCGGCGGTGCCGCTGACGTTCTTGCGGACCCGGAAGTGCCGACGCGCACGCCCGACGGCACGCTTGGCGGCAACGCCGCGGCGGCGCTTGAGCAGCGTGGCGCTCACTTCTTACCTGCCTTTCCAGCCTTACGGCGGATGACCTCGCCCTGGTACTTCACGCCCTTGCCCTTGTAGGGCTCCGGCGGGCGGATCTTCCGGATGTTGGCGGCGACCTCGCCGACCTGCTGCTTGTCGATGCCGGCCACGTGGAACAGCGTCGGCCGCTCGACCGTGAAGGTGATGCCGTCCGGTGCCGGCACCACGACCGGGTGCGAGAACCCGAGCGCGAACTCCAGGTCCTTGCCCTTGGCGGTCACGCGGTAACCGGTGCCGGCGATCTCCAGGCTCTTGCGGTAGCCCTCGGTCACCCCGACGATCATGTTGGCCACCAGCGTACGGCTCAGGCCGTGCAACTCCTTGGCCTTGCGCTCGTCGTTGGGCCGGTTGACGAGCAGCTCGCCGTTCTCGCTGCGCTCCGCCGTGATCGGCTCGGCCAGCACGTGGCTCAGCTCGCCCTTGGGGCCCTTGACCTTGACGGTCTGGCCGTCGATCGTGATGTCGACGCCGGATGGCACCGGGATCGACTTACGTCCAATACGCGACATTTCTACCTGTCTCCCGTTACCAGACGAAGGCGAGGACTTCCCCGCCAACGCTCCGCTTGCGGGCCTGCCGGTCGGTGAGCAGCCCCTGGGACGTCGAAATGATCGCCACACCAAGCCCGCCGAGCACCCGCGGGAGCCCCTCCGACTTGGCGTACACCCGGAGACCGGGCTTGGACACGCGCTTGATGCCGGCCAGGCTCCGCTCGCGGTTCTGGCCGTACTTCAGCTCGACGACCAGTCGCTTGCCGACGGCACCCTCCTCGGGGTCCTCGACCGACCAGGTGGCGATGTAACCCTCGGCCTTGAGGACCTCGGCGATGTTCGCCTTGATCTTCGAGTAGGGCATCGTCACCCGGTCGTGGTACGCCTGGTTGGCGTTACGCAGACGCGTGAGCATGTCTGCGATCGGGTCGGTCATCGTCATGAAAACTCGTCAACCTTTCTCGCCGGGGTTCCCCGGGCCGGGCCCGGGGCCTACGGCGAAGAGACAGTTCAGCTGACGCGCCGGAGCGCGCCGGGCTATTACCAGGAAGCCTTGGACACGCCGGGCAGCTCACCGCGGTGGGCCATCTCCCGGATGCACACCCGGCAGAGACCGAACTTGCGGTAGACCGCCTTCGGACGCCCGCACCGCTGGCAGCGGGTGTACGCGCGAACCGAGAACTTCGGCTTCGCGGCCGCCTTGAGGATCAGCGCCTTCTTGGCCATCTCAGTTCTCCTTGAACGGGAAGCCCAGGAGCTTGAGCAGCGCCCGGCCCTCGTCGTCGGTCGTGGCGGTCGTGACCACCGTGATGTCCATGCCCCGCTGGCGATCGATCTTGTCCTGGTCGATCTCGTGGAACACCGACTGCTCGGTCAGACCGAACGTGTAGTTGCCGTGCCCGTCGAGCTTGCGCCCGTCCAGACCGCGGAAGTCACGGATACGCGGCAGCGCGATGGAGAGCAGCCGGTCCAGGAACTCCCACATCCGGTCGCCCCGGAGGGTGACCTTCGCGCCGATCGGCATGCCCTCGCGAAGCTTGAACTGCGCGATGGACTTGGTGGCCCGCCGGACCAGCGGCTTCTGGCCGGTGATGGTGGCCAGGTCGCGGACGGCGCCGTCGATCAGCTTGGCGTCGCGAGCGGCCTCGCCGACACCCATGTTGACGACGATCTTGACCATCCGCGGCACCTGCATCGGGTTGCCGTAGCTGTACTGCTTCTGCAGCTCGGCCACGATCTCGTTGCGGTACCGCTCCTTGAGGCGCGGCTGGGTCTTGGTTTCGGTAGCCGTGGTCATCACAGGTCCTTACCGGTGCTACGCGCGATGCGGACCTTCTGGCCGTTGTCGTCGATCCGGTAGCCGACGCGGGTCGGCTTGCCGTCGGAGTCCACGACCATCACGTTCGAGACGTGGATCGGGGCTTCCTGGGTGACGATGCCGCCGGTCTTGGCGCCACGCTGGGTGGTGCTGATGCGAGTGTGCTTCTTGACCCGGTTCACGCCCTCGACCAGGACCTTGTCCTGCCGCGGGTAGGCCGCGATGACCTTGCCCTTGGCACCCTTGTCCTTGCCGGCGATGACGACGACCGTGTCGCCCTTCTTGACCTTCACGGTCACAACACCTCCGGCGCGAGAGAGATGATCTTCATGAACCGCTTGTCCCGCAGCTCACGACCCACCGGGCCGAAGATACGGGTACCGCGCGGGTCCCCACCGTCCTTGATGATGACGGCGGCGTTCTCGTCGAAGCGGATGTACGACCCGTCCGGCCGCCGCCTCTCCTTGGCGGTCCGAACGACGACGGCCTTGACGACGTCGCCCTTCTTCACACCGGCACCGGGGATCGCGTCCTTGACCGTGGCCACGATGACGTCGCCGATGCTCGCGTAGCGCCGACCGGAGCCACCGAGAACCCGGATGCACAGGATCTCCCGGGCACCCGTGTTGTCGGCGACGCGCAGTCGCGACTCCTGCTGAATCACGTCTATCTCCTATGTCTGCCGGTTCTCCGGCCGCCGGGGGCGGCCGGAGCCTGGCGGAACCTGCGCCCGACCGATCCCGGCCGAGCTCGAGCCTTCGCTACTTGGCCTTCTCGAGGATTTCCACGAGCCGCCACCGCTTGGTGGCGGAGAGCGGCCGGGTCTCCATGATCAGGACCCGGTCGCCGATACCGGCCGAGTTCTGCTCGTCGTGCACCTTCAGCTTGCTGGTACGACGCATGATCTTGCCGTACAGCGCGTGCTTGACCCGGTCCTCGACCTCGACCACGACGGTCTTGTCCATCTTGTCGCTGACCACGAGGCCCTCGCGCACCTTACGGCGGGACCGCGCGGCGGCGGTGGTAGTGGTGTTCTCACTCATGATGCAGTCACCTCAGTCGGCGCGGCCGAGAGACCCAGCTCACGCTCACGCATGATCGTGTAGATCCGGGCGATCTCCCGACGGATGACCTGCAGCCGCCGGTTGTTGTCCAGCTGCCCGGTCGCGCCCTGCACGCGGAGGTTGAACAGCTCCGCCTTAGCCTCGCGCAGCTTCGTGACCAGCTCCTCGTCGGAGAGCTCACGCAGCTCGGAGGGCTTGACGCCGGCTGCCATCAGGATTCACCCACTTCGCGCGTAACAATGCGGCACTTCATCGGGAGCTTGTGGATCGCGCGACGCATCGCCTCTCGCGCGATCTGCTCGTTGGGGAAGGACATCTCGAAGAGGACCCGCCCCGGCTTGACGTTGGCGACCCACCACTCGGGAGAACCCTTACCGGAACCCATCCGGGTCTCGGCCGGCTTCTTGGTGAGGGCCTGGTCCGGGAAGATCGTGATCCAGACCTTGCCACCACGCTTGATGTGGCGGGTCATCGCGATACGTGCCGACTCGATCTGACGGTTGGTCACGTACGCCGGCTCGAGAGCCTGGATCCCGAACTCGCCGAACACCACCCGGTTACCACCCTTGGACGCGCCACTGCGGTCCGGGTGGTGCGGCTTGCGGAAGCCCTTCGGGGGCTTGCGCGGCATCAGCATCTGTCAGCCCTCCTGCTGCTGTTCTGCCGGCTGGTTCGGAGCCGAGGCGGCGGCGGCGACAGCGCTGCTGTCGACCGGCTCGCCGGCCGGCGTCTCCGCCTGCTGCGCGATGGTGGTCGCGGCAGCACGCCCGGCCTCGGTACCGCCGGCGGTCGTACCCGACGAGCCCGACCGGCCACGACGCGGCCGGTCCGGCCGGTCGCCACGGTCACGGCGCGGGCCGCGCGACGGGGCGGCCTCGGCCGGGGCCTCACGGCCCGGCACGGCGTCGCCCTTGTAGATCCAGACCTTCACGCCGATCCGGCCGAAGGTGGTACGGGCCTCGAAGAAGCCGTACTCGATGTTGGCCCGCAGCGTGTGCAGCGGGACACGACCCTCGCGGTAGAACTCGGTCCGGCTCATCTCGGCGCCGCCGAGACGGCCCGAGACCTGAACCCGGATGCCCTTGCAGGCCGGGTTCTTCATCGCGGACTGCATCGCCTTGCGCATGGCCCGACGGAAGCTGACCCGGCTGGACAGCTGCTCGGCGACGCCCTGGGCGACCAGCTGCGCGTCCGACTCGGGGTTCTTCACCTCGATGATGTTCAGCTGGACCTGCTTGCCGGTGAGCTTCTCCAGCTCGCCGCGGATCCGGTCGGCCTCCGCACCCTTACGGCCGATGACGATGCCCGGCCGGGCGGTGTGGATGTCCACGCGGACCCGGTCGCGGGTGCGCTCGATGTCGACCTTGGAGATGCCGGCACGCTCGAGGCCCTTGGACATCATCCGGCGGATCTTGACATCCTCGCCGATGTAGTCCTTGTAGAGCTTGTCCGCGAACCAGCGGGACTTCCAGTCGGTCGAGATGCCGAGCCGGAACCCAGTGGGGTGAACCTTCTGACCCATTACTCGGCACCCTCCGTCGTGCTCTGCGCCTGCGCCGGCTCGGCCTGCTTGGCCGGAGCGGCCTTCTTCGCCGACTTCTTCGGCGCGGCCGGCGCCACGGCCTCGACCGCCACCGTGATGTGGCAGGTCCGCTTGCGGATCCGGTACGCCCGGCCCTGCGCCCGCGGCCGGAACCGCTTCATCGTCGGGCCCTCGTCGACGAACGCCTCGCTGACGAGCAGCGCGTCGGGGTCCAGCCGCTCGTTGTTCTCCGCGTTGGCGATCGCGCTCGCGAGCACCTTGTACACCTGCTCGCTCGCAGCCTGCGGCGCGAACTGCAGCACCGTGAGAGCCTCCTTCGCGGGCAGGCCGCGGACGAGGTTGACCACCCGGCGCGCCTTCATCGGCGAGATGCGCACGTGCCGCGCAACCGCCCGCGCGCCCGGAAGCACCGGAGCGTCGCCCTTTCCTGGCATCGCTGTAACCCCTTGTTCCTCTATCCGTATGCCCGCGGCGTCAGCGCCGGCGGCTCTTCCGGTCGTCCTTCTCGTGACCCTTGAACGTGCGGGTCAGCGCGAACTCGCCGAGCTTGTGCCCGACCATGGCCTCGGTCACGAAGACCGGGACGTGCTTGCGTCCGTCGTGCACGGCGATCGTGTGTCCCAGCATCTCCGGGATGATCGTCGAGCGGCGCGACCAGGTCTTGATCACGTTCTTCGAGCCCTTGTCGTTCTGCGTCTCCACCTTCTTGAGCAGGTGGTCGTCGACGAACGGGCCCTTCTTCAGGCTGCGAGGCATGTCTTATCTCCCTCAGCCGCGCTTACGCGTGGCGTAGCGGCGGCGGACGATCAGCCGGTCGCTCGGCTGGCCCTTACGACGGGTACGGCCCTCGGGCTTACCCTGCGGGTTGACCGGGTGGCGACCACCGGAGGTCTTACCCTCACCACCACCGTGCGGGTGGTCGACCGGGTTCATGGCGACACCACGGACGGTCGGGCGCTTGCCCTTCCACCGCATCCGGCCGGCCTTGCCCCAGTTGATGTTCGACTGGTCGGCGTTGCCGATCTCGCCGACGCTGGCGCGGCAGCGCACGTCGACCCGCCGGATCTCGCCGGACGGCATACGCAGGGTCGCGTACGCGCCCTCGCGGCCGAGCAGCTGGATGCCGACGCCGGCCGAGCGGGCCAGCTTGGCGCCGCCGCCCGGACGCAGCTCCACGTTGTGGATGGTGGTACCCACCGGGATGTTGCGCAGCGGCAGGTTGTTGCCCGGCTTGATGTCGGCGCCCGGGCCGGACTCGACGCGGTCGCCCTGCTTCAGGTCCTTCGGCGCGAGGATGTAGCGCTTCTCGCCGTCGGCGTAGTGCAGCAGCGCGATGCGCGCGGTGCGGTTCGGGTCGTACTCGATGTGGGCGACCTTCGCCGGCACGCCGTCCTTGTCGACCCGCTTGAAGTCGATCAGACGGTACTGGCGCTTGTGGCCGCCACCGTGGTGCCGCGTGGTGATCCGGCCGTGGGCGTTACGCCCGCCCTTCTTCGGCAGCGGAGCCAGCAGCGACTTCTCCGGCGTGGACCGGGTGATCTCGGCGAAGTCGGCGACGCTGGAGCCTCGCCGGCCCGGCGTCGTCGGCTTGTACTTACGGATAGCCATTGTCTACACCCCTCAGCTGACCGGGCCGCCGAAGGCCTCGATACGGTCACCGTCAGCCAGCTTCACGATCGCCCGCTTGGTGTCCTTGCGCTTGCCGAAACCGGTCTTGGTCCGCTTGCGCTTGCCCTGGCGGTTGAGCGTGTTGACCGTCAGGACGCGGACGTTGAAGATCTGCTGGATAGCAATCTTGATCTCGGTCTTGTTCGCGTCCGGGTGCACCAGGAAGGTGTACCAGTTCCGGTTCAGCTCGCTGTAGCTCTTCTCCGAGACGACCGGCGCGACGATGACGTCACGCGGATCGGCGATCGTGCTCACTTGCCATCCTCCTCGGTGGTCTCGGCGGGCACGCCCAGGAACTCGTCCAGGGCCTCCTTGGTGAAGACCACGTCGTCGGCCACCAGCACGTCGTACGTGTTGAGCTGGCCGGCCTCGATCAGGTGCACCCGGCTGTCCCGCGTGTTGCGCAGGTTCCGCAGCGACACCCAGTTCAGCTCGTCGGTGCTGCTCAGCACGACCAGGACCCGGCGGGCGGCGGTCAGCTTGGTCAGCGTGGCCAGGGCCGCCTTGGTCGACGGCTTCTCGCCCGAGACGAACGCCTCGACGACGTGCACCTGGCCGGCGCGGGCCCGGTCGGAGAGGGCGCCACGCAGGGCGGCGGCCTTCATCTTCTTCGGGGTGCGCTGGCTGTAGTCGCGCGGCGTCGGGCCGTGGACCACGCCACCGCCGGCGAACTGCGGCGCGCGGGTCGAACCCTGACGGGCCCGACCGGTGCCCTTCTGCTTGTAAGGCTTCCGGCCACCGCCGGAGACCTCACCGCGGGTCTTGGTCTTGTGCGTGCCCTGCCGGGCCGCGGCGAGCTGAGCCACCACGACCTGGTGCATCAGCGCGACGTTCGCCTGGACGTCGAAGATGTCGGCCGGCAGCTCGACGGAGCCGCTCTTGCCGCCTTCGACGTTGAGGACGTCAACGGTGGTCACTTGGCCACACCGCCCTTCTTCACCTTCGCCTTGGCCGCGGTGCGGACCAGGACGAGCGCGCCCTTCGGGCCCGGGATGGCGCCACGGACGAGCAGGAGGTTGTTCTCGGTGTCGACCGCCTGGACGGTCAGGTTCTGGACGGTGTAGCGCACGCCACCCATCCGGCCCGCCATCCGGGTGCCCTTGAAGACGCGACCCGGGGTGGCGCAGGCGCCGATCGAGCCGGGCGAGCGGTGCTTGCGCTCGACACCGTGGCTGGCGCGCAGACCGTGGAAGCCGTGCCGCTTCATCGGGCCGGCGTAGCCCTTGCCCTTGGTCTTGCCGGTCACGTCGATCACGGCGCCGACCGGGAACGCGTCGACCGTGACCTCCTGGCCCGGCGCGTAGTCCGCGGCGTCGGCGGTGCGCAGCTCGACGATGTGCCGACGCGGCGCGACGTCCGCCTTGGCGTAGTGCCCGGCGACCGGCTTCTTGACCTTGCGCGGGTCGATGGCCCCGTAGGCGAGCTGAACGGCGGCGTAGCCGTCCTTGTCGGCGCTACGAACCTGGCTCACGACGCACGGGCCGGCCTCGACCACGGTCACGGGGACGACCTTGTTGTTGTCCCAGACCTGGGTCATGCCGAGCTTGGCGCCCAGGATCCCCTTGACTTGCCTGTCCATTTGATCGATCCCTACAGCTTGATCTCGATGTCGACGCCAGCCGGCAGGTCGAGGCGCATGAGCGAGTCGACCGTCTTCGGGGTCGGGTCGATGATGTCGATCAGACGCTTGTGCGTGCGCATCTCGAAGTGCTCGCGCGAGTCCTTGTACTTGTGCGGCGAGCGGATGACGCAGAAACGGTTGATCTCCGTGGGCAGCGGCACCGGGCCAGCGACCTGCGCCCCGGTACGCGTCACCGTCTCGACGATCTTCCGAGCCGAGGAGTCGACGACCTCATGGTCATAGGCCTTGAGCCGGATGCGGATCTTCTGTCCCGCCATGGTGGCTTCTGTTCCTTCTCTCGATGCCGCTGTGTCGCGGGCACCTGTACCGGCTGGTACAGGCCCACTTCCGCCGACCCCCGCGGTCGGGCGTGTCGCGCCCGTGGACCAGGCTCCGCCCCGAGGCTCCGGAGCGATTCTCTGACCGCGCGGTGGGTCATGGCGCCGATCGCGGTGACCGCGACCTGGACGCCGCGCGAGGGTGGTTGACCGCCGATGGCGATCAACCACCCCACGCGAAACGATCTGACTCCCGGAGGTCCAGCCTCAACCGGACGCAGGTGACCGACCGTCGTTACGCAACCTGACTAGTATGCCGCACGACCGGCGGCGACGCTAATCGGGGTTACCCAGCTCACTTGACGATCTTGGTGACGCGACCCGCGCCGACCGTACGACCACCCTCGCGGATCGCGAACTTCAGGTTGTCCTCCATGGCGATGGGCTGGATCAGCTTCACCGACATGGTGGTGTTGTCGCCCGGCATGACCATCTCGGTGCCCTCGGGCAGCGTGACGACGCCGGTGACGTCCGTGGTCCGGAAGTAGAACTGCGGGCGGTAGTTCTGGAAGAACGGGGTGTGGCGGCCACCCTCCTCCTTGGAGAGGATGTAGACCGTCGCCTCGAACTCCGTGTGCGGGGTGTTGCTGCCCGGCTTGATGACGACCATGCCGCGCTCGACGTCCTCGCGCTTGGTGCCACGCAGCAGCAGGCCGACGTTCTCGCCTGCGCGGGCGTCGTCCAGGGTCTTCCGGAACATCTCGATCGCGGTGACCTTGGTCTTGAAGCCCTTCTCGCGGATGCCGACGACCTCGACGTCCTCGTTCGGGAGCAGCACGCCACGCTCGACACGACCGGTGACGACGGTGCCACGACCGGTGATCGTGAACACGTCCTCGACGGGCATGAGGAACGGCTTCTCGGTCTCGCGCTCCGGCTGCGGGATCGCGGTGTCGACCGCGCTCATCAGCTCGAGCAGCTTCTCGGTCCAGACCGGGTCGCCCTCGAGCGCCTTCAGCGCGGAGACCTGGACGACCGGCAGGTCGTCACCCGGGTACTCCTGCGCCGACAGCAGCTCGCGGACCTCGAGCTCGACGAGCTCCAGGAGCTCCTCGTCGTCGACCATGTCGCTCTTGTTGAGCGCCACGACGATGTACGGCACACCGACCTGACGGGCCAGCAGCACGTGCTCGCGGGTCTGCGGCATCGGGCCGTCGGTCGCCGCCACCACCAGGATCGCGCCGTCCATCTGCGCGGCACCGGTGATCATGTTCTTGATGTAGTCGGCGTGACCGGGGCAGTCGACGTGCGCGTAGTGACGCGCCTCGGTCTGGTACTCGACGTGTGCGATCGAGATCGTGATGCCGCGGGCCTTCTCCTCCGGCGCCTTGTCGATCTCGTCGAACGGCGTGTACGGGTTCAGGTCCGGGTACTGGTCGTGCAGGACCTTCGTGATGGCCGCCGTCAGCGTCGTCTTACCGTGGTCGATGTGACCAATGGTGCCGATGTTGACGTGCGGCTTAGTCCGCTCGAACTTCGCCTTCGCCACTGGTGTCCTCCTGGTGGACTTTCTTGGTTCGTTCGCCCCGGTGCGCCGGTCGGCGCGTAGGACTCTGTCGACAGCCTTTCCGGCCTGACGGCCGGATAGCCTTTGTGGGTTCTGCGGCGATGAAGCCTACAGGCCCGGATTCACACAACCCGACCGAGGTGGCCGCGGGTGGGAGATCCCTCCCGCGACCGCCCTCGGATCATCGGGTCAGCTCGGGGTGAGCGTCACTCACCCGTCGCCTTGGCGATGATCTCCTTCGCCACGCTCTGCGGCACTTCGGCGTAGGAGTCGAACTGCATGCTGTAGCTAGCCCGGCCCTGGGTCTTCGACCGCAGGTCGCCGACGTAGCCGAACATCTCCGACAGCGGCACCAGTGCCCGGACGACGCGAGCGCCGCTGCGCTCCTCCATCGCCTGGATGATGCCCCGCCGGGAGTTGAGGTCGCCGATGACGTCACCCATGTTCTCCTCCGGAGTGGTGACTTCAACGGCCATCATCGGCTCGAGCAGTGCGGGGTCGGCCTTGCGGGCCGCCTCCTTCATCACCATCGAACCGGCGATCTTGAACGCCATCTCGGACGAGTCGACCTCGTGGTACTGGCCGTCCAGCAGCGTCAGCTTGAGACCCACCAGCGGGAAGCCGGCGAGAATGCCGTACTGCATGGCGTCCTGGGCACCGGCGTCCACCGACGGGATGAACTCCCGCGGGATGCGGCCACCGGTGACGGCGTTCGCGAACTCGTAGGTCGGCGAGTCGTTGCCCATGGGCAGCGGCTCGAGGCTCACGATCACGCGGGCGTACTGGCCGGAACCACCGGTCTGCTTCTTGTGGGTGTACTCGACCTTGTCCACCTTGCGGCGGATGGTCTCGCGGTACGCCACCTGCGGCTTACCGATGTTCGCCTCGACGTTGAACTCGCGGCGCATCCGGTCGACCAGGATGTCCAGGTGCAGCTCGCCCATGCCGGAGATGACCGTCTGACCGGTCTGGTCGTCCAGCTTGACGCGGAAGGTCGGGTCCTCCTCGGCCAGCCGCTGGATGGCGGTGCTGAGCTTCTCCTGGTCGGCCTTGGTCTTCGGCTCGATGGCCACCTCGATGACCGGCTCCGGGAACGTCATCGACTCGAGGATGACCGGGTTCGCCGGGTCGCACAGGGTGTCACCGGTGGTGGTCTGCTTCAGGCCCTGGACCGCGATGATGTCGCCGGCCTTGGCGGAGCCGCGCTCCTCACGCTTGTTGGCGTGCATCTGGTAGATCTTGCCGATGCGCTCCTTGCGGTCCTTGGTGGAGTTGACCACCTGGGACCCGGACTCGACCACGCCGGAGTAGACCCGGACGTAGGTGAGCTTACCGAGGTGCTTGTCGGTCTGGATCTTGAACGCCAGGCCGGAGAACGGCTCGGAGGGGGACGGCTTCCGCAGCATCGGCGTCTCGCCGTCGGTGGCCGTACCCTCGATCGCCGGAACGTCCAGCGGCGACGGCAGGAAGTCGATGACGGCGTCGAGCATGGGCTGCACGCCCTTGTTCTTGAACGCCGAACCACAGAGCACGGGGTTGGCCTTGCCGGCGATGGTGGCCCGGCGGATGGCGGCCTTGGTCTCCTCGGCGGAGATCTCCTCGCCCTCCAGGTACTTCTCCATCACCGAGTCGTCGACGTCGGCGAGGGTCTCCATCAGCTTCTCGCGCCACTCGGCCGCGGAGTCGGCCAGCTCGGCCGGGATCTCCTCGATCGCGTAGTCCTCACCCTTCTGGGTCTCCCCGCGCCAGGTGAGGGCGCGCATGCCGATCAGGTCGACGACGCCGATGTGGTCGCCCTCGAGGCCGATCGGGATCTGAAGCACCAGCGGGGTGGCGTTGAGCCGGTCGATCATCATCTGCACGCAGCGGAAGAAGTCGGCACCGGTCCGGTCGAGCTTGTTGACGAAGCACATGCGGGGGACGTTGTACTTGTCCGCCTGCCGCCAGACGTTCTCCGTCTGCGGCTCCACACCGGCCACGCCGTCGTACACCGCGACCGCACCGTCCAGAACCCGCAGCGACCGCTCCACCTCGACCGTGAAGTCGACGTGGCCGGGCGTGTCGATGATCTGGATCGTGTGGCCCTTCCACTCGCACTTCGTGGCGGCGGAAGTGATGGTGATACCGCGCTCCTGCTCCTGCTCCATCCAGTCCATGACGGCGGCGCCCTCGTGGACCTCACCGATCTTGTACGTGATGCCGGTGTAGAACAGGATTCGCTCGGTGGTAGTGGTCTTACCGGCATCGATGTGCGCCATGATGCCGATATTGCGTACGTTGGCGAGCGCGTCTGCGGCGGCCACTTCAATCCCTACTTATCGTCGTCTCGACACAACTGGTGGTTGGTTCCGGCGCCCATCCGGGCGCCGGAACCACAGGTGTTACCAGCGGTAGTGCGCGAAGGCCTTGTTGGACTCCGCCATCTTGTGCGTGTCCTCACGCCGCTTGACGGCGGCGCCGAGGCCGTTGCTCGCGTCGAGCAGCTCGTTCATCAGCCGCTCGATCATGGTCTTCTCACGCCGGGCCCGGGAGTAGGTCACCAGCCAGCGCAGACCGAGCGTGGTCGCGCGGGCCGGCCGGACCTCGACCGGAACCTGGTAGGTGGCGCCACCGACACGGCGGCTGCGCACCTCGAGGGTCGGCTTCACGTTGTCCATCGCCCGCTTGAGCGTGACGACGGGGTCGGTGCCGGACTTCTCGCGGCAGCCCTCCAGGGCGGCGTACACGATGCGCTCGGCGAGCTGACGCTTGCCACGCAGCAGGATCTTGTTCACCAGCTGGGTGACCAGCGGCGAGTTGTACACCGGGTCAGCGACCAGCGGATTCCGCGGAGCGGGTCCCTTACGCGGCATGTCAGCTCTTCTCCTTCTTCGCGCCGTAACGGCTGCGAGCCTGCTTGCGGTTGCGGACACCCTGGGTGTCCAGCGAGCCGCGCACGATCTTGTACCGCACGCCGGGGAGGTCCTTCACACGGCCGCCACGCACGAGCACGATCGAGTGCTCCTGCAGGTTGTGGCCGACGCCCGGGATGTAGGCGGTCACCTCGATCTGGCTGCTGAGCTTGACACGAGCGACCTTGCGCAGCGCCGAGTTCGGCTTCTTCGGGGTGGTGGTGTACACGCGGGTGCACACACCGCGCCGCTGGGGAGACCCCTTGAGCGCAGGGGTCTTGGTCTTGGTCGTCTTGGCCTGTCGGCCCTTTCGGACCAGCTGCTGAATGGTGGGCACCGGGTTTCTCCGCTCCCTTCGGCCGCTGCGAGGCGACCGCGCCGTCTGCTCTAGCCGGCCTGATGGACGGCTCTCCTACATTCCAGCCGGGGTCACCTGAGGCGGCCCCAGCACCCGCGGTCGGGCGTGTCGCCCGAGTCACGGTCCCGGTGCCGACCGCTGACGCGTCGTACCGGAATTTGGTCTTTGGTGGTGCGACCACACGATCACCGACTGAGCGGCTCCAGCGCACGCACGCATTGCCCGGGCGAGCCCGGGCGCAAGGGGAAAGAGTACCTACCACAGCCGCGCCGGTCAAAACGGATCGACTCGGGAGGGCTGCATCGCAGCCCCGAACGGTCGGTTCCGGATCACCGGTGCGCCCCCGACAGGCACCTACGACCACAAGTGTACCGGCTCGTCCGGCGCACGGCCCGGCGGCCCCGACACCGGATGAGCGCCGAAGACCCGGACATACATCCCTCAACCGGTCAGCGGCGCGCCGGCGGTCACGTGATCTGCACCACCAGGGCGATCCCGAGCCCGACCACGCTCAGCAGCAGCCCCACCGCGCCGCAGCTCAGCCCCGCCACGGCCAGGCCGCCACCGGTGAACCGGACCGCCGGCGGCGGCGCCGGTCGCCGGATCTGCCGGCGGGCGAGCAGCCAGGCCACGATCGCCCCGACCCCGGCCAGCGCGCCGAGCACCGTGAACGCGCCGGCCGCCCACGCGCCGCCGTAGTCCGGCCCGGCGATGCCGAAGCAGAGAACCAGCAGCGACACCAGGATCGAGGCGACGCCGGTGATCAGCGAGCCGATCGCCAGCCCGGAGGTGACCGGCGGCACGTCCAGGTGCACCACCCCGAACGGGGTGCCCGGCACCGCGTCGACCCGTTTCGGCGGCCGGGGCGCCTCGCGCGGGGGCGGCGGGAGCGCCGGCGCCCCCCACCCGCCGCCGTGGCCGGGCTCGCTTCCCGGGTACGCCCCGAACCCCGCCCCCGGAGCGCCGTACCCGTGCTGTCCCGGCGGGTACGCCGACCCGGGCCCGGCCGGTCCGGGCGGGTACGCCGGCCCGAACGGCCCGGGCTGGTGTGCCGCCCCCGGCCCGCGCGAACCCGGATGGTGGGCCGGCGCGGACGCCGGACCGTGCCCGCCCGGCGGATACGGTCCCGCCGGCGGCCAGGGACCGGGCGGCGCGGAGTGCGGCGGGGCCGGGTCCGGCGTCGGGGCCGAGTAGAACGGCGGTGCGGACGGGTCCGACGGCGGGGCGGAGTGCGGCGGCGGGCCCGGGTTCGACGGCGGGGGGTCGGACGGCGCGGCCCACGGGCTGACCGGGTCGGGGCCGGGCGACGCGGCGGCGTCCGGCTCGGCACCGGGGCGGATCGGGTCGCCTCCCGGCGCGGCCGGTTCCGTCACGGGGTCCTCCTGTCACCTGGCTCACCCGCCACGCGGCGGACACCGGCCAGGCTACCGCCGCGGGTCACCACCGGTGGGCCGGCGCGGGCCGCTCCCCCGCCCGGTCAGTCGAAGTTCGGGGCGAAGTCGTGCCCGAACGACGCGTCGGCGTGCCGGACCACCCCGACCACCACCGCGGCCACCACCGCCACGGCGGTCAGCAGCAGACCGATCCGGGCCAGCCGCTCACCGCGCCGCAGCCAGTCGGCGCCGGTCAGGTAACCGCCCGACGCGTACGCCTCCCGGCGCGCCTGCCGGGCCAGCGTGAGCGCGATGGCCGACGGCACCACCCCGCCGACGAAGAAGCCGGTCAGCGCCCCGATCAGGCCGAGGGCGAAGACCGCGCGGGCCTTCGTGGAGCGGACCGGATCCGGGTCGTGCGGATGGCGGTGTGCCTGCGGCACGTGGGGCGCCTGCCCGGGCACGGTCGTCATGTCTCCATCATGCCTCCGCTCCCGGCGCGACCGGGCCCCGGACGCGACGAGGCCCCCGGCGGGTGCCGGGGGCCTCGTCGTTCGTGCGGGTTAGCGGTACGACCCGAAGTCGAAGTCGTCCAGCGGCACCGCCTGGCCGCTGGCCGGCCCGAAGCCGTAGTCGGTCTCCGGGTAGCCGGTCATCGAGTAGACCTTGGCCTTCGCCTCCTCGGTCGGCTCGACCCGGACGTTGCGGTACTTGCTGATGCCGGTACCGGCCGGGATGAGCTTACCGATGATCACGTTCTCCTTGAGGCCGATCAGCGAGTCGCTGCGGGCGTGGATCGCCGCGTCCGTCAGCACCCGGGTGGTCTCCTGGAAGGAGGCCGCCGACAGCCAGGAATCCGTGGCCAGCGAGGCCTTGGTGATACCCATCAGCACCGGGCGACCGGCGGCGGGCTCGCCACCCTCGCCGACGAGCCGGCGGTTCTCCGACTCGAACAGCGCCCGGTCGACGAGCACGCCCGGCAGGAACTCGGTCGAGCCGGAGTCGATGACCGTCACCCGCTTGAGCATCTGGCGGATGATGATCTCGATGTGCTTGTCGTGGATGAGCACACCCTGCGAGCGGTAGACCTCCTGGACCTCCTGGGTCAGGTGGACCTGGACCGCGCGCGGGCCGAGGATGCGCAGCAGCTCGTGCGGGTCGATGGTGCCCTCGGTGAGCTTCTCGCCGACCTCGACGTGGTCGCCGTCGTGCGCCCGGAGCCGGACCCGCTTCGAGATCTTGTCGTAGACGATCTCGTCGCTGCCGTCGTCCGGGATGACCACGATCTTGCGGGACCGCTCGCCGTCCTCGATCCGGATGCGGCCGGGGGTGTCGGCGATGGGCGCCTTACCCTTCGGCACCCGGGCCTCGAAGATCTCCTGGACACGGGGCAGACCCTGGGTGATGTCCTCACCCGCGACGCCACCGGTGTGGAAGGTACGCATCGTCAGCTGCGTACCCGGCTCACCGATCGACTGGGCGGCGATGATGCCGACCGCCTCGCCGACGTCCACGGTCTTGCCGGTCGGCAGCGAGCGGCCGTAGCACGCACCGCAGACGCCCAGCTTCGACTCGCAGGTGAGCACGCTGCGCACCCGCACCGTCTCCACGCCGGCGGCGACGATCGCGTCGACGCCGATCGAGTTGATGTCCTGGCCGCGGTGGGCCACCACGGTGCCGTCCGGCCCCTTGATGTCGTCGGCCAGCGTCCGGGCGTGCACGCTGGTCTCGGCGTGCTCGTGCACGACCAGCTTGCCGTCGACCCGCTCGCCGATCTGCATCGGGATGGCCCGGTCGGTGCCGCAGTCCTCCTCGCGGATGATGACGTCCTGCGAGACGTCCACCAGACGCCGGGTCAGGTAACCCGAGTCGGCGGTACGCAGGGCGGTGTCCGCGAGGCCCTTACGGGCACCGTGCGTGGAGATGAAGTACTCCAGCACGGACAGACCCTCCCGGTACGAGGCCTTGATCGGCCGCGGGATGATCTCACCCTTCGGGTTGGCCACCAGACCACGGATCGCCGCGATCTGCCGGAGCTGGAGCAGGTTACCGCGGGCACCCGAGTTGATCATCTTCCACAGCGGGTTCTCCTGCGGCAGCGCGGTGTCCATCTCCTTGGCGACCTCGTTGGTCGCCTTGGTCCAGATCTCGATCAGCTCGCCGCGGCGCTCCTCGGCGGTCATCAGACCACGCTGGTACTGCTTGTCGATCCGGTCGGCTTCCTTCTCGTACCGCTCCAGGATCTCCCGCTTGCGCGGCGGAGCGATGACGTCCTCCATGCCGATGGTGACGCCGGACCAGGTGGCCCAGTGGAAACCGGCCTCCTTGAGCCCGTCCAGGGTGGCCGCCAGGGCCACCTTCGGGAAGCGCTCGGCGAGGTCGTTGACGATCGCGGAGAGCTGGCCCTTGCGGATCTCGTAGTTCACGAAGCGGTAGCCCGGGGGCAGCGTCTCGTTGAACAGGACCCGGCCCAGCGTGGTCTCCACCGTCACCGGCTCGCCCTCGACCCAGCCCTCGGGCGCGGTCCACGGCTCGGCGCCGGCGCCGTTGTCGACGCCGACCACGTCGTGCAGTCGGATCTTGACCGGGGTCTGCAGGTGCAGCTCGCCGTTGTCGTACGCCATCCGCGCCTCGGCGTCCGAGCTGAACGCCCGGCCCTCGCCCGTGCCACCCGGGGTGAGGTGGGTGAGGTGGTAGAGGCCGATCACCATGTCCTGGGTGGGCATGGTGACGGGCTTGCCGTCGGCCGGCTTGAGGATGTTGTTCGACGACAGCATCAGGATCCGCGCCTCGGCCTGGGCCTCGGCGGACAGCGGCACGTGGACCGCCATCTGGTCACCGTCGAAGTCGGCGTTGAACGCGGTGCAGACCAGCGGGTGGATCTGGATGGCCTTGCCCTCGACCAGCTGCGGCTCGAAGGCCTGGATGCCCAGGCGGTGCAGGGTCGGCGCGCGGTTCAGCAGCACCGGGTGCTCGCCGATGACCTCTTCCAGCACGTCCCACACGACCGGCCGCTGCCGCTCGACCATCCGCTTGGCGGACTTGATGTTCTGCGCGTGGTTGAGGTCGACCAGCCGCTTCATCACGAACGGCTTGAACAGCTCCAGCGCCATCTGCTTGGGCAGGCCGCACTGGTGCAGCTTGAGCTTCGGGCCGACCACGATGACCGAACGGCCGGAGTAGTCGACGCGCTTGCCCAGCAGGTTCTGGCGGAACCGGCCCTGCTTGCCCTTGAGCATGTCGGAGAGCGACTTCAGCGGCCGGTTACCCGGGCCGGTGACCGGGCGACCACGACGGCCGTTGTCGAACAGCGCGTCGACGGCCTCCTGGAGCATCCGCTTCTCGTTGTTGACGATGATCTCGGGCGCGCCGAGGTCGATCAGTCGCTTGAGGCGGTTGTTCCGGTTGATCACCCGGCGGTAGAGGTCGTTCAGGTCGGAGGTCGCGAAGCGGCCACCGTCGAGCTGCACCATCGGGCGCAGGTCCGGCGGGATGACCGGGACGCAGTCCAGCACCATGCCGAGCGGGGAGTTCCGGGTGTTCTGGAACGCCGCGACGACCTTCAGCCGCTTGAGCGCCCGGATCTTCCGCTGGCCCTTGCCGGAGCGGATGGTCTCGCGCAGGTTCTCCGCCTCGGCGGTGAGGTCCATGTTCTGGACCAGCGCCTTGATGGCCTCGGCGCCCATGCTGCCGGTGAAGTACTCACCGAAGCGGTCGCGCAGCTCGCGGTAGAGCAGCTCGTCGGTGACGAGCTGCTTCGGCTCCAGCTTGCGGAAGGTGTCGAGGACCTCGTCGAGGCGGTCGATCTCGCGCTGGGCCCGGTCGCGGATCTGGCGCATCTCGCGCTCTCCGCCCTCCTTGACCTTGCGCCGGACGTCCGCCTTCGCGCCCTCGGCCTCCAGCTCGGCCAGGTCGGCCTCCAGCTTGGCGGCCCGCTTCTCGATCTCCGAGTCGCGGCTGTTCTCCGACTGCCGCTTCTCGGCCAGGATCTCGTTCTCGATGGTCGAGAGGTCACGGTGACGCGACTCGGCGTCCACGCTCGTCACGACGTACGAGGCGAAGTAGATGATCTTTTCGAGGTCCTTCGGGGCGAGGTCCAGCAGGTAGCCCAGCCGGCTCGGCACGCCCTTGAAGTACCAGATGTGGGTCACCGGAGCGGCCAGCTCGATGTGACCCATCCGCTCCCGGCGAACCTTGGAGCGGGTCACCTCGACGCCGCAGCGCTCGCAGATGATGCCCTTGAAGCGGACCCGCTTGTACTTACCGCAGTAGCACTCCCAGTCCCGCTGCGGACCGAAGATCTTCTCGCAGAAGAGCCCGTCCTTCTCCGGCTTGAGGGTGCGGTAGTTGATGGTCTCGGGCTTCTTGACCTCGCCGTGGGACCACTGACGGATGTCGTCGGCGGTGGCGAGACCGATGCGCAGCTCGTCGAAGAAGTTGACGTCGAGCACTGTGTCCCCTATGTCGTCGTCTGTACTGCTAGCTAACGGGCGGGATCGGGGGCCGGCGAGCCGGCCCCCGAATCACCGCCTCAGACCTCTTCGACCGAGCTCGGCTCGCGCCGGGACAGGTCGATGCCCAGCTCCTCCGCGGCCCGGAACACCTCGTCGTCGGTCTCGCGCATCTCCAGGGCCACACCGTCGCTGGAGAGCACCTCGACGTTGAGGCACAGCGACTGCAGCTCCTTGAGCAGCACCTTGAACGACTCCGGGATGCCCGGCTCGGGAATGTTCTCGCCCTTGACGATCGCCTCGTAGACCTTGACCCGGCCGAGGACGTCGTCGGACTTGATGGTCAGCAGCTCCTGCAGGGCGTAGGCGGCGCCGTACGCCTGCATGGCCCAGCACTCCATCTCACCGAAGCGCTGGCCACCGAACTGCGCCTTACCACCCAGCGGCTGCTGCGTGATCATCGAGTACGGGCCGGTCGACCGGGCGTGGATCTTGTCGTCGACCAGGTGGTTGAGCTTCAGGATGTAGACGTAGCCGACCGCGATCGGGTCGGGCAGCGGCTCGCCGGAACGACCGTCGAACAGCTGCGCCTTGCCGGTGCGCCCGATGAGCTGCTTGCCGTCCCGGTTGGGCAGGGTCGACGCCAGCAGGCCGGAGATCTCCTCCTCGCGGGCACCGTCGAAGACCGGGGTGGCCACGTTGGTGTCCGGCTCGGACTCGTGCGCGTTGATCGACTTGAGCTGGCGCTTCCACTCCGCGTCGTCGCCGTCCACACTCCAGCCGGTCTTGGCCACCCACCCGAGGTGGGTCTCCAGGACCTGGCCGATGTTCATCCGGGACGGCACACCGAGCGGGTTCAGCACGATGTCGACCGGGGTGCCGTCCTCCAGGAACGGCATGTCCTCGACCGGCAGGATCTTGGAGATGACGCCCTTGTTGCCGTGGCGGCCCGCGAGCTTGTCACCGTCCTGGATCTTGCGCTTCTGGGCCACGTAGACCCGCACCAGCTCGTTCACGCCCGGGGGCAGCTCGTCGCCGTCCTCGCGGGAGAAGGTACGCACACCGATGACCGTGCCGGTCTCGCCGTGCGGCACCTTCAGCGAGGTGTCCCGGACCTCGCGCGCCTTCTCACCGAAGATCGCGCGGAGCAGCCGCTCCTCCGGGGTCAGCTCGGTCTCGCCCTTCGGCGTGACCTTGCCGACCAGGATGTCGCCGGGGACGACCTCGGCGCCGATCCGGATGATGCCGCGCTCGTCGAGGTCGGCGAGCATCTCCTCGCTGACGTTCGGGATGTCGCGGGTGATCTCCTCCGGGCCGAGCTTGGTGTCCCGGGCGTCGACCTCGTGCTCCTCGATGTGGATCGAGGTGAGCACGTCCTGCTGCACGAGGCGCTGCGACAGGATGATCGCGTCCTCGTAGTTGTGGCCCTCCCAGCACATGAACGCCACGAGCAGGTTGCGCCCGAGCGCCATCTCGCCCTCGTCGGTGCACGGACCGTCGGCGACGACCTGACCGGCCTCGACGCGGTCGCCCTCGAAGACGACCGGCTTCTGGTTGACGCAGGAGCCGGCGTTGGAGCGGCGGAACTTGTGCAGCAGGTACGTCCGGCGGTGGCCGTCGTCCTGGTGCACGGTGATGTAGTCCGCGCACAGGTCCTCGACCACACCGCCGACCTCGGCGACGACCACGTCGCCGGCGTCCACGGCCGCGCGGTACTCCATGCCGGTGCCGACCAGCGGGGCCTCAGCCTTGACCAGCGGCACCGCCTGACGCTGCATGTTCGCGCCCATGAGCGCGCGGTTGGCGTCGTCGTGCTCCAGGAACGGGATCATCGCGGTGGCGACCGAGGTCATCTGCCGCGGCGAGACGTCCATGTAGTCGACGGCGCTGGGGACCACGTCCTCGGTCTCGCCACCCTTACGACGACACAGCACCCGGTCCTCGGCGAACGTGCCGTCCGACTTCAGCGGGGCGTTGGCCTGCGCCTTGACGAACCGGTCCTCCTCGTCCGCGGTCAGGTAGTCGATCTGGTCGGTGACCCGACCGTCGATGACCTTCCGGTACGGCGTCTCGATGAAGCCGAACGGGTTGACCCGGGCGAACGTGGAGAGCGCGCCGATCAGGCCGATGTTCGGGCCTTCCGGCGTCTCGATCGGGCACATCCGGCCGTAGTGGGACGGGTGCACGTCCCGGACCTCGAAGCCGGCCCGCTCCCGGGACAGACCACCCGGGCCGAGCGCGCTCAGCCGGCGCCGGTGGGTCAGACCCGCCAGCGGGTTGGTCTGGTCCATGAACTGGGACAGCTGCGACGTGCCGAAGAACTCCTTGATCGCCGCCACCACCGGGCGGATGTTGATCAGGGTCTGCGGCGTGATCGCCTCGACGTCCTGGGTGGTCATCCGCTCGCGGACGACCCGCTCCATCCGGGAGAGACCCACCCGGACCTGGTTCTGGATCAGCTCGCCCACGGTACGCAGGCGACGGTTGCCGAAGTGGTCGATGTCGTCGGCCTCGTAGCCCTCCTCACCGGCGTGCAGCCGGCAGAGGTACTCCACGGTGGCGACGATGTCGTCCTCGGTCAGCGTGCCGGTGTTCATCGGCACGTCGACTTCGAGCTTCTTGTTGAACTTGTAGCGCCCGACCTTGGCGACGTCGTACCGCTTCGGGTTGAAGAAGAGGTTGTCGAGCAGGGTCTGGGCGTTCTCACGGGTCGGCGGCTCGCCAGGGCGGAGCTTCCGGTAGATGTCGAGCAGCGCCTCGTCCTGGCCGGCGATGTGGTCCTTCTCGAGCGTGGTCATCATCAGCTCGGACCAGCCGAACTTCTCGCGGATGCGCTCCGCGGACCACCCGATGGCCTTGAGCAGGACGGTGACGGCCTGCCGACGCTTGCGGTCGATGCGTACGCCGACCGTGTCGCGCTTGTCGATGTCGAACTCCAGCCAGGCACCCCGGCTCGGGATGACCTTGACGCTGGAGAGGTCGCGGTCGGAGGTCTTGTCCGGCTGCTTGTCGAAGTAGACGCCCGGCGAGCGGACGAGCTGGCTGACCACGACGCGCTCGGTGCCGTTGATGATGAAGGTGCCCTTCGGCGTCATCATCGGGAAGTCACCCATGAACACCGTCTGGCTCTTGATCTCGCCGGTGGTGTTGTTGGTGAACTCCGCGGTCACGAACAGTGGCGCGCAGTAGGTCAGGTCCTTCTCCTTGCACTCCTCGATCGAGGCCTTGACCTCGTCGAAGCGCGGAGCGGAGAAGGAGAGCGACATGGTGCCGGAGAAGTCCTCAATGGGACTGATCTCGTCGAGGATCTCCGCGAGACCCGAGCGTGCGTGCGGGTCGTCCGCCGACCGGCCCTGCCAAGCCTCGTTGCCGACGAGCCAGTCGAAGGACTCGTTCTGAATGGCAAGGAGGTTGGGGACCTCGAGGTGTTCGGTGATCCGGCCGAATGAAACTCGGCGGGGTGCGAAAGCGCTCGACGTACGACTGGTCTTCGCAGGGCGGGAAGCTGCCAAGATGCGTCCTTCCGAGGACCGGTGCTGCAGAACGGCTGGTACGCGTGCACTCCAATGACCCCACCAGAAATATCCGCAATCGGACATTTCCGAGCAGGGGTCAAGTCGGAAGGCAGCGCAAACTAGCAGTGTAGCCGAGAGGCTAACCGCTGTCCAGCCCACCCCGCAGGTCGTCGCGGAACAAGCCCTGGGACCTCGAAAAACCGGGTCCACCGGGCCGCTCGGAACGCGACGCTCCTGCCGGTCCGCTCGGGAGCCGCGGCGTTGGTGCTGCCGTTGCCCTTACCCGAGTGGCGGCCGTTGCAAGCGCGGAAGGTCTTGCTGATGCCAGCGTGCCTGCCGGCCGGTGCCGCGTCAAGGGCCGGTTACCGCTCAGAGTGTCTTTCCCACCGACGGGCTACCGGCTCCACATCCCTGAGAGGCCGGTACGAGGAACCTGTACGCCCTGCTCACGGCGCTTCCAGCGGGTGACACCACGACAGCGGGCGGTGACCCGGTCTCCCGGATCACCGCCCGCTGCGACACGGTGTGCCCCGGCTCACGTGAGCCGGACGCGCGTCAGGTCAAACCACTGTCACTTGAGGGTGACCTTGGCGCCCTCGCCCTCGAGCTTGGCCTTGGCCTTCTCGGCGGTCTCCTTGTTGGCCTTCTCCAGGACGGCCTTCGGAGCGGCCTCGACCAGGTCCTTGGCCTCCTTGAGGCCCAGGCCGGTCAGCTCACGCACGACCTTGATGACCTGGATCTTCTTGCCACCGTCGGCGTCGAGGATGACGTCGAACTCGTCCTTCTCCTCCTCGGCCGGGGCGGCGGCAGCGCCACCGCCGCCGCCACCCTGGGCGATCGCGACCGGAGCGGCGGCGGTGACCTCGAAGGTCTCCTCGAACTGCTTCACGAACTCGGAGAGCTCGATCAGCGTCATCTCCTTGAACGCGTCGAGCAGCTCGTCGGTGCTGAGCTTCGCCATGTCTGGCGTCCTTTCTACAAGTGAAAACTAAGAATGTGGTGCGCCGTGCGGCCTCAGGCCGCCTCGGCGCCCTCCTGCTCGCGCTTCTTGTCCGCCAGGGCGGCCGCCGCGCGGGCGGCCTTGGAGAGCGGCGCCTGGAACAGGGCCGCGGCCTTGCTCAGGTTGCCCTTCATGGCGCCGGCCAGCTTGGCCAGCAGCACCTCGCGGGACTCCAGGTCGGCGAGCTTCGTGACCTCGGCCGCGGAAATGGCCCTGCCCTCGAAGACACCGCCCTTGATGACGAGCTTCGGGTTGGCCTTCGCGAAGTCGCGAAGCCCCTTCGCCGCCTCGACGACGTCGCCCGAAACGAAAGTCAGCGCGGTAGGACCGGTGAACAGCTCGTCGAGGCCGGAGATGCCCGCATCGGTCGCGGCACGCTTGGCCAGCGTGTTCTTCGCGACCGTGTAGCTGGTCTCCTTGCCGAGCGCGCGCCGCAGCTGGGTGAGCTGCGAGACCGTGAGCCCGCGGTACTCGGTGAGCACGGTGGCTCCCGAGGTGCGGAAGTTCTCGGTCAGCTCGGCGACGGCCGTGGCCTTGTCGGCCCGGATCGGCTTGTCCGCCATGTCCCTCCTCTCTCGTTACTCGGAGCTGGCACGCCGGCGACGGGACGTCGCGACGGCGGCGGAGGCACCACGACAACGAAAAAGCCCCGGCGCGGGGCGCACGGGGCGAGGGCCGGGATCATGGAACACAGTCGGCGGACCGTGCCTGACACCGAGTTTCGCTTGCCGCCCTGCGCGGGTCGCCCGTCGTCGCGGGACCTTCGACCGTGCCGGGGCACGGTGACCAGCGGTCTTTGGGTGGAACTACCGGTTCAGGTTACGCGACGTGCGGCAGAGCGCCAAATCGCCCCGGAGTGCTCCGGGTCACCCGGCGGTCAGGCCCGGGTGCGCCGCCCCCAGGCGTAGCCGGCCAGCGTCACCGCCACCCACAGCGCCGCCCAGCCGGTGAGCAGCAGCCCCGCGCCGGGCGTCACCGGCGCGGTGACCGCCCGTGCGGTCGCCATCACCGGCGGGACCAGCCACGGCACCACCGAGTCGGACAACCCGCACACCACCACCCCGACCACGCCGACCGCCAGCACCGCGGCACCGTAGCCGGCGCTGCGGGTGATCGGCCGGCTGGCCAGCGCGCCGAGCGCCACCGCCGCCGGCAGCGCGAGCAGGTGCGCCCAGACGCCGAGCGCCACCCCGACGAGCGCCGGCCGGCCCGCCGGCCCGCCCGCCAGCGACACCGCGCCGAGCGGCCACGGCATCGCCAGCGCGACCAGCACCACGGCGAGCCCGGCCACGAGCGCCGCGAGCAGCCCGGCCGCCCGTTCCCGGGCCGGCCCGACCACGACCCGGGCCAACCGGCGCTGCACGTCGGGTTCGACGTCCAGCAGGATCTTGGTCTGCCAGGCCAGCACCGGGAAGATCACCACCGCGGAGACGCCGTAGACCTCCGCCGGCCGGCCCGCGCCACCGCCGCCGTAGAGGACGCCCAGGGCGAGCAGACCGGCCAGCACCGGCGCGAGCGCCCGTCCGGTACGCACGAAGCCGACCAGCCGCAGCCGGACCAGGGCGATCACCGGGTCACCTCCGACGTCACGCCGGAACGGACGGCACCGGCCTGCGGCGTCTCCGACCCGGCCCCGGCCTCGACGCCCGGCGCGCCGGGGACATCCGGTGACCCGCCATCGGACTCGACCGCCGACGCACCGGGAAGGGCCGGTGACCCGCCATCGGCCCCGACCGCCGACGCGCCGGAGCGGGCCGGTGACCCGCCATCGGCCCCGACCACCGATACGCCGGACCGGACCGGTGGTCCGGCATCGGCGTCGACCGTCGACGCGCCGGACCGGCCCGGTGCCGGTGACTCGTCGAGGGCCTCGACGCCCGACTCGCCGGGGGCCTCGACGCCCGGCCCGCCGGCGGGAGCCGGTGCCGGTGACCCGGCGGCGGGCGGGACGGCAGGTTCGCGTACCCGAAGGATCTGGTGGCCGTCGGCGCGCAGGCGGGCGACGGCGACGGCGAGCCCCGCGGCCGGCACCGCCAGCTCGACCACCGCGACGGCCGAGCCCCCGGACGACGCCTCCTCGGCCAGCGTGCCGTCGGTGACCGACCAGCGGCGGGCGCCGGGCAGTCGGACCGTCTCGCCCCGGTGGTCGCTGACCAGCACCGCGCCGCCGCCGGCCAACACCTCGCCGATCATCTCGGGGACCAGCTCGCGGGCGGCGGCGTCGAGCCCCTCCCAGGGCTCGTCGAGCACCAGCAGGCCGGGCGGGCGCAGCAGCGCCTGGGCCAGGCCGACCTTCTGCGCGGTGCCCTTGGAGAGCTGCGGCAGGCGCACGTCGGAGAAGCGGGTCAGGCCCAGCCGCTCCACCCAGTGGCGCACCGCCCGGTCGGCGGCGGCCCCGGGCAGGCCGGCGACGCGGCCCATGGCGGCCAGGTAGTCCCCGACGGTGAACGGCTGGTCGGCGGGGAAGCGCTCCGGCACCCAGCCGACTGTCGCCGGCCGGTCGACGACCCGGCCCCGGCTCGGCCGCAGCACCCCGGCGGCGAGCTGGAGCAGGGTGGACTTGCCCGCGCCGTTGCGGCCGAGCACGACCGCGACCTCGCCCGGACCGATTGTCGCGTCGACCTGTCGCAGCACCCAGGGGCCGTGCCGGTGGTACCGGAGCCAGACGCCGTCGAGCCGCATGCGCCGAGCCTGCCACAACGGACAGACGGACGGGGCCCCGCCACGTGGTGGTGGCGGGGCCCGTCCGGGAGGTGCGTGCTCAGCCCTCGGCCGAGCCCTCCTGCAGGTTCTTGATCAGCTTCGGGTCGACCGGGACGCCCGGGCCCATGGTGGTGGTCAGCGTGACCTTCTTGAGGTACGTGCCCTTGGCCGCGGACGGCTTGGCCCGGAGGACCTCGTCCAGCACCGCGGCGTAGTTGTCGATCAGCTGGTTCTCCGAGAAGGAGGCCTTGCCGATGATCAGGTGCAGGTTCGAGTGCTTGTCCACCCGGAAGGTGATCTTGCCGCCCTTGATGTCCGCGACCGCCTTGGTGACGTCCATGGTCACGGTGCCGGTCTTCGGGTTCGGCATGAGACCGCGCGGGCCCAGGATCCGCGCGATCCGGCCGATCTTGGCCATCTGGTCCGGCGTGGCGATCGCCGCGTCGAAGTCCAGCCAACCGCCCTGGATGCGGGCGACCAGCTCGTCGGTGCCCACCTCGTCCGCACCCGCGGCGGCGGCCTCCTCGGCCTTCGCGCCGGCGGCGAAGACGATCACGCGGGCGGTCTTACCGGTGCCGTGCGGCAGGTTGACCGTGCCGCGGACCATCTGGTCCGCCTTGCGGGGGTCGACGCCGAGGCGCATCGCGACCTCGACCGTGGCGTCGAACTTGACGTTGGTGTTCTCCTTGGCCAGCTTCACGGCCTCGGCGGGGGCGTACAGCTTCGACCGGTCGATGACCTCGGCGGCCTTGCGGTAGCTCTTGCTGCGCTGCATTTCTGGTGACTCCTGTGGTCTCTGGCGGGCGCGCGGGACTCGCGGCCCTCCCACGAACGGATCGGGTGGAGCGGGTACGACGAGATCAGTCGGCGACGGTCAGGCCCATCGACCGGGCGGTGCCGGCGATGATCTTCTCGGCCTGCTCGATGTCGTTGGCGTTGAGGTCCGCCATCTTCTTCTCGGCGATCTCGCGCAGCTGGGCGCGGGTGACCGAGCCGACCTTCTCCTTGTGCGGGACGCCCGAGCCCTTCTGCACGCCGGCGGCCTTGATCAGCAGCCGGGCGGCGGGCGGGGTCTTCAGCACGAAGGTGAAGGTGCGGTCCTCGTAGACGCTGATCTCGGCGGGGACGACGTCGCCACGCTGGGACTCGGTCTGCGCGTTGTAGGACTTGCAGAACTCCATGATGTTCACGCCGTGCTGGCCGAGCGCGGGGCCGACCGGCGGCGCCGGGGTGGCCTGGCCCGCCGGCAGCTGAAGCGTGAACGTCTTGACGAGCTTCTTCTTCGGAGGCATGTCTCTTCCTGGGGCTTGAAACTGGGATTCTCCGCCGCCCGCGGGCGCGCACGGTCAGCGCGGTGCGGACGGCCGACGTTCAAGGGTAGCGCAACCCGCTACCGGGTTCGCCGCCGAGGTCGGCGAGCGGTGGAACGGCACACCGGCGGCCGGCCCGGGAAGGCCGACCGCCGGTGCGGACGTCCGTCAGATCTTGGCGACCTGGTTGAAGTTCAGCTCGACCGGGGTCTCCCGGCCGAAGATCGACACCAGCACCTTGAGCTTCTGCTGGTCGGCGTTGATCTCGCTGATCGTCGCCGGCAGCGACGCGAACGCGCCGTCGGTGACGGTGACCGAGTCGCCGACCTCGAAGTCGAGGACCTTGATCTCGGGCTTGGCCTTCTTCTGCTCGGTCTCGACCGCCGGGGCGAGCCACTTGAGCACCTCGTCGAGACTCAGCGGCGCCGGCCGGTCGGCCCGGTCGGTGGCGCCGACGAAGCCGGTGACCCCCGGGGTGTTCCGGACGCAGGAGTAGGACTCCGCGGTCAGCTCCATCCGGACCAGGATGTAGCCCGGGAAGACCTTCGCCTGGACCTGCGACCGCTTGCCGTTCTTGACCTCGACCTCTTCCCGGGTCGGCACCTCGACCTGGTAGATGTAGTCCTCCATGTCGAGGGACGTGATCCGGGTCTCGAGGTTGGTCTTGACCTTGTTCTCGTAGCCGGCGTACGAGTGCACCACGTACCAGTCACCGGGCGCGTAGCGCAGCTTCTGGCGCAGCTCGGCGACCGGGTCGAAATCCTCGTCCGGGGCCGGCTCGGTGGTCGGGAACTCCGGCTCGCTGGCGGCCTCGACCGACTCGTTGTTGGCCGCCGTCGCCACCGCGGACTGCTCGTCCGGGGTCTCGGCGGTCTCGTCGTACTCAGGCACGCTCGCTCACTTCCGTCAGTATTACTGTGCGCAGGTCAGCTGGGGTTGCCGAAGACCCACAGCACCGCCTTGGCGAAGCCGTAGTCCAGGCCGGCCACGATCGCCAGCATCACCGCCACGAAGGTGACCACCACGGCCGTGTAGGTCAGCAGCTCCTTGCGGGTCGGCCAGATGACCTTACGCAGCTCGGCCACGACCTCGCGGAAGAACCGCGCGATGCGGGCGAACAGCCCGATCCGCTCGGTGTCCTTGCGGGTCTTCCGGCCCTCGGCCGGCTCGGCCTGGGCCCGCTTGCGGGTGGCGGTGCCGCCCCGGGAGACCGGCTCGTCCGCGTCGGCGGCATCGTCGGCCACGTCGTCGTCGGCCACGCCGTCGACGGTCGCGTCGTCGTTCAGACGCTCGTCGCCGTCGTCCTCGCCGCGCCGCTTCTTCTCGGCCACTTCGCCCTCCGTGCGGGTATGGGGTCGCACGCCGGGCGGCGTGCGCGGCGTGTTGGTCACGCCGGCCGGACCAACCGTCCCGCGACGGGCCGCGGCCGGCGGACCGGACGGGAGGGCCCCGAACGCCTCGGAACCACCCCACCGGTGCCACCACCACGGGCCGGACGCCGCCGCGAACGGCGGCACGACCCACGGGAACGGTCAGGCCTGAGGCGCAGGGGTGACAGGACTTGAACCTGCAGCCTGCGGTTTTGGAGACCGCTGCTCTGCCAATTGAGCTACACCCCTGTGCGGCAACTCACCTCCACCCGGACACGTTGTGCCGAGCGGGGGTCACTTGCCCCACGGCGGACCAGTGTACGGGTAGTCGTGCGACTTTCCCAACCGGTCTGCCCCTCGCGCGTCGGGTGGCCCCTCAGCGAGGAGTACGGATCAGTGCCCGGGCCTGCGACAGCACCTTCTCGCCCCGACAGGTGGCGGTGACGTCGAGCCTGGTCAGGCCCGCCTCGGTGACTTCCTTGACCACGGCGGCGACCTCGATCTCGGTGCCCTCGTCGGTGTCCGGCACGACCACCGGCCGGGTGAAGCGGACACCGAAATCGACCACCGCGTCCGGCGCGCCGGCCCAGCCGGCGACCGCGCGACCGACCAGGGCCATGGTGAACATGCCGTGGGCGATGACCCCGGGCAGGCCCACCCCGGTGGCGGTCCGGTCGCTCCAGTGGATCGGGTTGAAGTCCCCCGAGGCGCCGGCGTAGCGGACCAGGTCCGCCCGGGTCACCCGGAAAGTCTGGACGGGCAGTTCCATGCTCACGCCTCCTCCCGACGTACGACGATCTTGGACCAGACCGCGACCACCGGCTCACCGGCCACGGTGCTCACGTCGGTGCGGGTGGTCAGGAAACCGTGCCCGCCCCGGCTGCTGACGTCCTCGATGACGCTGACGCACACCAGCTCGTCACCGGCCACCACCGGCCGGGTGTACGCGAAGCGCTGGTCGCCGTGGACCACCCGGCTGTAGTCGACGCCCAGCGCCGGGTCGTCGACGATCTGCTGGTTGGCCGCCATGGTGATGATCACCGGGAAGGTCGGCGGCGCGACCACGTCGGGGTGGCCGAGCGTCCGGGCCGCCTCCGGGTCGTGGTGCGCCGGGTCGATCGCGCCGATGGCGGTGGCGAACTCGCGGATCTTTTCTCGGCCCACCAGGTAGGGGGCGGTCGGCGGATAGGTCCGGCCGACGAAGGACGGGTCCAGGGACATGCCGCGAACCTACACGGAACACACGAACGCCGACCCGCGCGGTCGAGCGACCTTCTCAGGCCGTCGACCGGTGCGAATCGGCGTACGGGATGCTGCTGCGGGGCCGGCGGTGCCGGCCGGGCGTCAGCGGGTCTCGCGGTGGACGGTGTGCTTGCCGTCCCGGGGGCAGAACTTCTTCAGCTCGATGCGGTCCGGGTCGTTACGGCGGTTCTTGCGCGTGATGTAGTTGCGCTCCTTGCACTCCACACACGCCAAAGTGATCTTCGGCCGGACATCGGTCGCCTTCGCCACGGCGGAGTGCCTTCCTCGCTCACGGATATCAACTACGGCGTGTCAGCCTACGCGCTGACCACGCGGACATGCAAAGTGGGCGCCCTGTGGCGCCCATCCCACCGACCACCGGGCGGACCCGGGGGACGAGAGTAGCGGTGGCCGGACTTGAACCGGCGACACAGCGATTATGAGCCGCTTGCTCTACCATCTGAGCTACACCGCCGTGGCGGGTCCAGCCGGACCCTTTGAGCCCCCTTACGGAATCGAACCGTAGACCTTCTCCTTACCATGGAGACGCTCTGCCGACTGAGCTAAGGGGGCCTGCTCGATCACCCTTCGGGTGTCGCGCAGAGGAAACAGTACACGACCGCGTCGCGGAGGTGAAATCGGATCCCCCCGACAGGTGCCATCCCTGCTCAGGGCACCACACGCAGCCGCGGCAGCTCCCCCGCGGCGACCGTCTCGGGGTCGACCTGGGCGCCGAACCACGCCTCCAGTCGCTCGTACGGCAGCGGCCGGCTGAACAGGAAGCCCTGGCCGATCTCGCAGCCGATGTCCTGGAGCAGCTCCAGGGTCAGCTCGCTCTCCACCCCCTCGGCCACCACCGTCAGGCCGAACTGCTGGGAGAGCGTCACCACCGCGTTGACGATGGCCAGATCGCCCGGATCGGTCGCCATGCCCTGCACGAACGACCGGTCCACCTTCACCTCGTGCACCGGCAGCCGGCGTAGCTGGGCCAGCGACGAGTTGCCGGTGCCGAAGTCGTCCACCGAGAGCCGGACCCCGATGTCGCGCAGACAGCGCAGGATCGGCACCGGCCGTTCGGTGCCGTCCAGCACGCCCGCCTCGGTGATCTCCAGCGTGAGTCGCTGCGGCGGCACGCCGTACTCCGTCAGCAGTTCCCGCACCAGCCCCGGGAAGCGCGGGTCGTTCACCGTCCGGGCGGCCAGGTTGACCGAGACGCAGAGCGGCTGCTCGCCGTGGCTCCAGTCGCGGCTGCGCCGCAGGCTCTCCCGCAGCACGAACTCGGTGAGCCGGCCGAGCTGGCCGGTGTGCTCGGCCACCGCCACGAAGTCGTCAGGCGAGACCGTGCCGTGCGCCGGGTGTTCCCAACGCGCCAGGCACTCCACGCCCACCAGGCGGCGGTCCCGCAGCGTGACCTTGGGCTGGAAGTAGACCTCCAGCTCGCCGTCCTCCAGCGCCCGCTTCAGGTCGCCGGCGAGACCGAGCCGGCGCAGCGACCGCGACTCCAGCGCCGGGCTGTAGAGCTGCACGCTGCCCGGGACCGACTTCGCCGCGTTGGCCGCCAGGTCGACGCGTTGGAGCAACGCCACCGCGTCCCCACCGTGGTCGGGGTGGACGGCCACGCCGACGGCGGTGTCCACGTCCAGGGTGAGCGCGTCGAAGACCATCTCGTCCCGGATCTGCTCCCGGAGCTGGGTCGCCAGGTCCAGCGCGGCCTCGACGCCCTCCAGCCGGAGCGTCACCAGGAACTCGTCCCCGCCGGCGCGACCCACAAGCGCCGAGGAGGGCGCGCAGGCCCGCAGCCGCTCGGCCACCTCGACCAGCACCTTGTCGCCGGCCGCGTGGCCCAACGACTCGTTGACCTGGCGCAGCCGGTCCACGTCGAAGAGCAGCAGCGCCACCACCTCGCCGGGGGCACGGATCTTGACCGCCTCCCCCACCGCCGCGATGAGTCGCCGCCGGTTCGGCAGCTTGGTCAACGTGTCGTGCTCGGCGTCGTGCCGCAGCCGGTCGACCAGGCGGGAGTTCTCCAGCGCGACCGCGGCGTGCGCGGCGACGGTCTCCAGCAGCGGCACGTCGGTGCGGCTGAACGAGTTGCTGGCGCCGAGCCGGTTGGCCACCTCAAGCGTGCCGACGACCGCCTGCCCGGAGCGCAGCGGCACCACGATGACGTCCTTGACCCGCTGCTCGGTGAGCGCGGTCCGCAGTTTCCCGTCGGCGCCCGCGCCGCGGGTGAGCACCAGCGTCTGCCCGTCCCGGCGGACCTGCTCGCGCAGGGCGGCGGGCGTGGGCGCCACGTCCAGCAGCCCCGGGTCGGCGATCCGGGAGGTCAGCAGCACCTCCGGGTGGCGGCGTTGCGCGGGCAGCCAGAGCGTCGCGTACTCCGCCTGGAGCATCGACCGGACGCGGCCCAGCAGGGCGTCGGCGAGCGTGCCGTCCTGGCCGCTGCCGCTGACCGCGCGGCTCAGCTCGTACATGTCGGAGAGCGTCCGGTGCTGCCGGAAGAACTGCGCGTACGCGCGGTAGACAAGCGCCAGCGCGGAGACCAGTGCGGACAGCAGGACCAGCGACCACCAGTTGGAGGTGATCAGGATCAGGACGATCAGACCGGCGACGATGTTGATGCCGGCGGAGAACAGCGCGGAGGGCGACTTGCGGAACGCGTCGCGGCCGGTCTGCCAGCCCTGGACCAGCGTGTAGACGCCGGCCACCGACGTGATGCTGACCAGGTTGACCATGATGGCGGCGGTGAACAGCGTCAGCCAGGTGCGCGGGCCCACGCCCTCGACCGGGGGCAGCACCTGCAACACCAGCACGGCGAGCGAGGAGCCGGCCGCCGCACGGGCGACGTTGAACCAGAGCTTCGTCGCGCCCATCCGGTGCCAGAGATGGGTGAGGATCGCGGCCCCGGTGCAGATCGCGACCACCGTCAGCGGACGGGTCAGATAGAACGCGAGCACCAACGGGATCTCGGTGATCGTCACACCGAGCGACTGGCGTCGTACGGTGAAGTTGAGCACCGGAAGCCCGGCGGCGACCATCGCCACCAGCAGCACCACCGCCAGCGGCCAACCGCCGAACGGATGGTCGCTGATCAGACCGGTCACCGTCGCACAGACGACAGCGAAAAGGACGAGCGGCCCGGTGATCAGCCAAGCGTGATCATTGGACCGCGAGCCCTTGACGGGCTGTGCGGACATGCCGCCCCTTCCGTCGATCGACGTTCGCCTGGCTCGGAGGGGACGGTGAACGTCAGCGAGTCGCAGGCATGTTCCAGATGACGTCCGCGGTCTGCATGTCGCCGAGCTCCGGCCCTGCGCCGACCAGGACGCCACTCATGACAGCGGCAAAAACCAGCATTGAGCCAAGCAGCCGGCCCAGTCTTCGACCAGACATGTTCGCTCTCCTGTCGGGGATGGGACACCGGGGATGGTGGAGGTTCCACGATCGTGCCACAGGGCCCGCACGCAGGAAAGCGGTGGGAACAGGCCCGATCCGACCGTCGAAAAGGTTTCGCCGATCGGCCCGGTGCCAGAGGGACGCGAAGCCAGATCAGCGGGCTCAGGGGCCCCGCGGCCGTCCGTCCATTGCGTATTCCGACCTTCAGCGCGAACTGATCTAGGCGGCCTCGAAGCGATCGGGCCGCTGCGCCCGGCCGCACTCCCCATCCCCGTGGCTCGGACGACCCTGGGCATAGACCACCATACCTATAACTCGCCTCAGCACCAGAGGGCGATACGGGTCAATCGCTGGCGAATCACCGACACATCCCCTCACCTGCCGGTTCGGCCTCAGTCGTCCACCGGCATCGGCCACACGTCCCGGGCGTCGTTGAACGCCGCCCCCGGCGGCGGCTCGACCGTGAGCGCCCGGAGCCGGCCGGGCAGCGCCCGAAACCGGCCCGGCAGCGCCGCCACGCCGCGTCGCGTCGACCGCCACAACCACCGCGCGAGGCAGACGACGGCGACGACCGCGGCGAGGGCCAGCACGTGGATCAGCACCCAGCCGAGCAGGCCGACATAGAGCATGACCGCACGGTACGACCTTTTCTTGTACGGCGGCGCGCAGGCGCTCGGACCAGGCGTCCGTTCCTCGGGTGGTCCTTCTCGTGCTGACGCACCTGCTCATCCCAGACCTCCCGGTCGTAGTCCGGTCCGGCGAGCCCTCGCCGCAGTGCAACTTCTCGTCAGACACCCATGGCGTTCCAGTCGCGCTCCCCGACGTCCGCGAGTGGAACGCCATGGGTGTATCAGGGCACCGGAGACACCCATGGCGTTCCACCCGAGGGCCACCCGGCCGGTGGGTGGAACGCCATGGGTGCGTGGGTGCCGGCCTCAGGTCAGGCGTCGGATGCGGACCTTCGGGCGTTCGTTCCGCAGGTGGCCCTGCTTGTGTTGGCGTACCTGCTCGTCCCAGACCTCTTGGTCGTAGTCCGGGTCCGGCGGGATCCACCGGTGGGAGCCGTCGCTGTAGTGGAACTTCTCGTCGCCGGCCCGAAGAATGCTCACCGCGCCCCACCCAGGAACCGGCGGTGCAGACAAGCGGCGGGCACGTCGACCAACCGGGCTTCCGACGCGGGGTCAGTGGTCATCGCCGGTCCTCGGAGACGGCCCTTGGGGGCGGTCGACCGGAGCGGGTGGTAGCTCCGCACGCGATGCCCTGACCTCGGCGAGCATGCGCTTCCGATGCGCGGCAACCTGGGCCTCGTCGAGGTTCATCCGCGAGCGGGTGTCCTGCCAACTGCGCACCATCAGCCTGTCCGTTCCCGTGCCGGGCAGTGAGGACGGCTGGCGGGAACCCGCACTCCGTCGCTCCGGCGTCCGCCGTCCGGAGCCGGCCTCATCCCCAGCATTCTGGTTGCTTGTGGAGAAGCAGCGCCCGCTCTCAGCCCGCACTGCTTGACGAAGATCGACCGACGCGCCACGGCGTCGCCCTGCTCGTCGAGCTGGTAGCCGTCCAGCCACGTCCACCCGTCGTAGGTGCTCCAGTCGAGGACGCGGATCAGCCGGAAGTGGAACGGCCGCACGAACTGCACGCCGGCCGCCCTGTCGACGAGAAGCAGCACGCCGGGCTTCAGCTCCGTCACTGCTCGCAGACCTTGCGCCAGGCGCGGATGCGGGCGCGGGCGACGACCACGCGGGGACACCATCCGTACGGCCGGCAGCGCGGGCAGGTGTACGCCACGTGGTAGTCGATGACGGCCCAGGACACCGCCACCAGGAGAGGCGTGTCGGGTCTCCGTTCCGGCCTCACGGCGCCCCGCCGTTACGCCGCTTCTCGCGGTGTTCTGTCCGAGCCTGTGCGGCTCGGTCCGCGGGAGGTCCGACCAGCGGCAGGACATTGGCCGTGTCGTTCCGCTTCCTGATTACGCGAGGGCGCTGGTTGCCGGTCGGCCGCTGCACCACGTCGACCGGCTCGTTGCTGCGTAGGAACCACTTCCAGCGGGGCATCGCGCACCTCCGGCGATCGTCGGTCGACCCTTTCCGCAGTCAACGTGGCGTAGTGACACCGTGACTGCAATGTCTCATCGCGGGATTCGGACATAGAGATTGACGCCGTGCCATCCGGGCGGGCAGGGTGGCTGGAATGAGACACAGGAGCATCTGACGGGAGATTGGGGACCAGATGGCCGAGACGGGATCTTCCGTCCCGCGTCGGCAACTCGGCCGGCTGCTGCGGCAGTCGCGCGAGGAAGCCGGCATCAACCTGGAAGCCGCCGCGAAAACGCTGGAGTGGTCACGGGCGAAGATGTATCGGCTGGAAGCCGGCCACACCTCGCTACGCACCCACGACGTGAACCTCATGTGCCAGCTCTACGGCACCTCGACCGACCTGACCGAAGTCCTCGTCTCACTCGCCCGGGAGAGCAAGAGCCGGGGTTGGTGGCACGCCTACGGCGATGCGATCCCCGCCTGGTTCGAGCTGTACGTCGGGTTGGAAGCCGCCGCCTGCCACATCCGGCAGTACGAGCCGAACCTGATCCCTGGACTCCTTCAGACACCCGAGTACATGTCGGCGGTCTTCGAGACCAAGCCGGGCCGCACACCGCAGGAGGTGGCCCAGAAGGTCGCCCTCCGGATGGAGCGGCAGAAGCTTCTCGCCCGGAGGAGTCCGGCAGCACCTCTCTTCGAAACGATCGTCGACGAGGCTGTCCTGCATCGGCCGATCGGTGACGTGGAAGCTTGGCGTGCGCAGTTGGCCTACCTGGTCAACGCGGCCCAGGCAACGAACATCAGGGTCCGCGTGCTGCCAAGGGACATCGGCCCACACCGAGCATCCGTCGCCGGCAACTTCGTGCTGCTCGACTTTCCCGCGAAGGGCACCCGGCCTGCCGAGCCGACCACGGTTTACAGCGAGTCGATGACCGGCAGCATCTACCTCGATCGGAGGAGTGAGGTAGAGACTTACTCGTCGACTTGGGAGACTCTGTGGAACCTCGCCCTGGACGAACGCGCCTCCGAGGATCTGGTGGGTGCCGTGATCAAGGAGACTTTCGATGACTGAGATGACCACGGCCCGCTGGCGCAAGAGCAGCTACAGCGGCAACGAGGGCAACTGTGTCGAGGTTGCCGACAATCTTCCGGGGGTCGTGGGCGTGCGGGACAGCAAGGACGTCGCCGGTCCGTCGCTGACGTTCAGCGCGGCCCACTGGGGTTCCTTCGTCGAGTTCGTTAAGGACAGCTCCCCTAGCTGAGCTTCGGCATCCGAAAGGGGCCTGCGAATCACGAAAGCGGCCCCCGATCAGCATTCCTGCTGGTCAGGGGCCGCATCTGCACCTGGTGGCGGGTAGAGGATTCGAACCTCTGAAGCTTTCGCGACGGATTTACAGTCCGCTCCCATTGGCCGCTCGGGCAACCCGCCAGGGCACCCACCGCGTCGTGACGCGGCAGCGGAAGCAAGGATAGCGGTTGTCCCCGGCCCCTGCGCAACGGGGTACCGTCAGGGGGTCCCACGCTGGTCAGTGCGGGACGGATCAGGACACACCGCCGGACAGCAGGAGCATGATCATGGCAGCGAGCCCGTCGTTCGACATCGTGAGCAAGGTTGACCGCCAGGAGGTCGACAACGCGCTCCGCCAGGCGGAGAAGGAGCTCGCGACGCGGTTCGACTTCCGTGGGACCGGCGCCGAGATCTCCTGGTCGGGCGAGGAGGCGATCAGCCTCCAGGCGGAGACCGAGGAGCGGGTGCGCGCCGCGCTTGACGTCTTCAAGGAGAAGCTGATCAAGCGGAACATCTCCATGAAGTCGCTGGACGCGGGCGACCCCCGGTCGTCCGGCAAGATCTTCAAGATCGACGCCAAGGTGATCCAGGGCATCGACACGGAGAAGGCCAAGGCGATCAGCAAGAAGATCCGCGACGAGGGTCCGAAGGGCGTGCAGGCGCAGATCCAGGGTGACCAGCTCCGCGTCACCGGCAAGAAGAAGGACGACCTTCAGGCCGTCATCTCGCTGCTCAAGGGCGAGGACTTCGGGGTGGCGCTCCAGTTCACCAACTACCGGTAGGCGCGGTAACCGCCGCGACCTTCGTCCGCCGCGCCGCTACGCTGCCGGCATGTGCCGGTACGCCATGACCTTCTACCGGGTCCACTACGTGTGCGTGCCGTGCCGTCGCAGCCACAAGTACGCCTGGGACGACGCGACGCACCGCTGCACGTCGTGCCGGCGGCCGATGGTGTTGGCCGGGCACGACTTCGCGGCTCCCCGCCGCCGGAACGACTCCGGCTGGGCGGCGGTCGCGGCGGTGCTCGGGGCGGGCCTGCGGTACGAGGGGTTCGAGGTGTGCGGCTGCGGGCGGGAGCCGAAGTTCCGGCCCCGCACGAGTGCCCAGGTACGGGCGCGGCGGCGGGTCGGCCACCGGCTCGGAGTGTCGGAGGCCGCCGCGTTGGCCGCCCGTGACCCGTATGACGCCAGTTCTTCTGCCCTGAGGCAACTTCGTTGAGGTGAGGGCTCGCCGTGCGGTCGGGTGGGAGCCATGCCGCTCCTCCCCTACCGCCCGGTCCTCGCCCAACCCGTGCTGCGCCGGCTGCTTCCCGGGCTCGCGGTCTCCGCACTCGGTGACGGGCTGGCCCTGGTCGCGGTCACGTGGCTGGCGCTGCAACTCGCACCGGCCGGGCAGCGCGGCACCTGGACGGCGTTCGCGGTGGCGGCGTACACGTTGCCGGGCGCGGCCGGTGCGGTGCTGTTGGGGCGCGTGCTGGGCGGGCGCAGCGGGGCGCAGCTCGCCGGCTGGGACGCGACGCTGCGGGCGCTGGCGTTGGGGGCGATCCCGGTCGCGCACCTCGCCGGGGTGCTGGACGTCGGGCTGTACGTGGCGCTGCTCGCCGCCTCCTCGCTGCTGCACCCGTGGGGGTCGGCCGGCCGGTTCACGCTGGTGGCCGAGCTGCTGCCGGAGCGGGACCACCTGGCCGGCAACGCGTTGCTCGGGCTGTTCGGGCAGGCGGCCACCGTGGTCGGGCCGCCGCTGGCCGGGTTGCTCATCGCCGGGACGGGCGCGGTGTGGGTGATCGCGATCGACGCGGCCAGTTTCGCGGTACTGGCGGTCAGCTACCGGCTCGTGGTCCCGGCCGTACGCCGTCGCGCGGGTCGGGCGGCGGGCGCCGGCCCGTCGCGTACCTCCGGGTTCCGGGTCATCGGCCGGGACCGGTCGCTGCTCGGCCTGCTGGCGTTGAGCTGCGGGTTCTTCTTCCTGTTCGGGCCGTTCTACGTGGCGATGCCGCTGCACGTGACCGAGGACCTGCACGCGTCCGCCGCGACGCTGGGCGGCTACTACACCGCGTTCGGCGTCGGGTCGCTGGCCGGTGGGCTGCTCACCGGTCAGCTGCGGGACCGGCCGCTGCGGCCCACGCTGCTCGGCATCGTGGTGGCGTTCGGGGCGGCGCTGCTGCCGCTGGGTCTGGGCGCGCCGGTCGTGGTGTCGTTGCCGGCGTTCGCGGTGGCCGGTCTGGTCTGGGCGCCCTACCTGCCGACCGCGACCGCGTTGTTCCAGCGGCGGGCCGGCGTGGCGGAGTTGCCCCGGGTGTTGGCCGCCAACGGCGCGGTGACGGTGCTGGCGGTACCGCTGGGCACGATGCTGGGCGGCCCGGCGACCGTCGCGCTGGGCGCACGGCCCACGCTGCTGGTGTGCGCGGTCGGGACCGTCGCGCTGGGTCTGCTGGCGGCCGGGGCGGGCGCGCTCCGCCGGCCCGGGAATTGTCGCGTTGACCATGAAGTTGGCGGTGACAAATCGGGCGCAGGTTGCCGCCAACTTCATGATCAACGTGAGGGAGCGGCGCGAGGGAGCGGGTAGGAGGGGCTCAGGCGGCGAGCGACTGCTCGGCGCGGACCGCGGACGCCTCGGCGCGGGCGATCGGGCCGGTGGGCAGTGCGGCGACCACGGCCCCGACGGCGACGGCCGCGCCGGCGAAGAGGAACGCCCACGGCACGCCGCCGGCGTGGTCGACGATCAGGCCGGCGACCGCGCCGCCGGCCGCGCTCGCCGCGACCGACATGGTCACCACCCAGGTGTACGCCTCGTTGAGCATGCCGGCCGGGGCGATCCGCCCGACGAGCGTGTTCTCCAGCGTGAGCGCGGGCGCGATGGCGGCGCCGCCGAGCACCAGCGCGACGCCGAGCGCGGCCGGGCCGGGCATCACCGCGAAGACGGCGAAGCTGGCCGCCACCGCGCCGAGCAGCCAGGCGAACTGGCGGGTCATGTTGGCGGCCGGCTTGCGTACCCCGAAGGTGAAGCCACCGGCGGCGCTGCCGATGCCCCAGACGGCGAGCAGCACGCCGGCCAGGCTCTCCGGGTCGGCGGCGCCGCTGTTGCCGGCGAAGGCCGGGACGATCACGCCGGACGCGCCGAACGCGATGCCGAGGCTGGCCACGCAGAGCAGCAGCGCGGGGAAGCCACCGACTCGCAGCGGGCCGAGCCCCCGGGCGTGGTGTTCGCGCGGGTGCGGGCGCCAGGCGCGCATCACCCGGCCGAGCGCGACCGATCCGGTGCCGACCAGGGTGACCACGGCGGCGCCGAGCAGGGCGGTGGACGCGTCGGCGAACAGCACGAAGCCGGCCACCAGCAGCGGACCGAGCACGAAGACGACCTCGAACAGGGAGGTCTCGGCCGCGAGCGCGGTGTTGCGCAGGTGCCCGCGCCCGCTGGCCGGCGTGGTCAGGTCGTTCCAGGCGCCCCGGATGGCGGCGGTCAGCGGCGGGTACGTGCCACCGGCGACGCCCGCCGCGAGGTAGATGAGGGCGAGGTTGCCGGCGTCGGAGCGGCTGGCGCCGAGCAGCCCGAGCAGCGCCAGCGGGTGGGCCAGCGCGGTGGTCAGCAACACCGGGGTGGGGCCGACCCGGTCGGCGATCCGGCCGGCGATCGGGCTGAGCGCGGCGCCGGAGAGCGCGTAGATGCCACCGGCGACGGCCGCGAGCGAGTAGCGGCCGGTGACCTGCTCGACCACCAGCAGCAGCGCCAGCGGGGTCATGCCGATCCCGAGCCGCCCGATGATGCCGAGGATCAACAGCATCGGCGCGCCGGGGATCCGCCAGACACCCAGGTACTGGCGCAGCGCGGCCACTGTCGACCTCCAGGGATGTAACGAGTCAGAAGCCTTTCGACCCTAACGCCGACCGGGGGCGATGGAAACGGTCGGCTGCCTCACAGTGGCCCGGCCCACCCGGATCGCGCCAGCGATTTCCGGCATTCCATCCCGCCGCGGCCACCAGGCGTCGGAGAGTCGGGAGGGGATACCGGGGTCGAGGAGGAGCGGTGAGCCACCCGAGGGGCAGGTTGCTCGGGCTCGTCGCGCTCGCCGCGGCCGTCCCGGTGCTCCAGAACGTGCTGTTCCTGGCGCTTGACTTCCGCAGCGCGGAGGGCCTCTCGCCGCAGGGCTCGGCGGTCTGGCCGTACGACTCGTACACCGACATGCGGTGGCTGCTGGTCTACCACGACTCCTGGCAGGCGTACGTGCTCGGGCTGGTGGTCGTCATCGGGCTGCGAGGGCTGTTCTGCGCGGCCCTGGTGAGCCTCGCCTGGCCGGTCGAGGCGCCCCGGCCGGCCAGCCGGCGGATCCTGCTGCGCAACCTGGGGATCGCGGCGTTGACCGCGGTGATCGTCACCCCGTTCGCCGCGCTCGCCGTCGCCGCGGGCGTGGTGTCGCTGTCCTGGTTCGTGTTCGCCGCGGTGGGGCCGATGCTGCTGCTCGCGCCGTTCCTGCAACGGGCCGCGGTCAACTCCCACGGATGGCGCGGCCTGCCGTCGGCGGCGCTGGTCGGCTGGTCGCTGCTCGACTTCGTGGTGATCACCGTCGCCGGCGCGGTGGTCTGGCGGGTGCCCGGCTGGTGGACGCTGCTGGTGGCGGCACTCGCCGGGGCCGCCAACGGCCTGCTGTGGAACCGGTCGGTACGCGCGGCGCTGCTGCCGTCCCGGGTCCACTGGCCCCGGGTGCCGGTGACCCCGTTCGTCGTGGTGCTCGCGCTGGCCATCCCGCTGGCGGCGCAGGTGGTGACGTCGAGTCCGTCGTACCAGGTGGGCGCGTTCCGGCCGCTGCTGCTCGACCGACGACTGCCCGCCTCGGTCCGGTACGCGGTGATCGTGATCGGCCCGCACAACTCGCGGTACGACGGGCGGCCCGCCGCCGACCCGATGGTGGAGACGTTCTCCTACACCGGTCCGGACGCCGCCGGTCGTCCGAAGCCCTACCAGTCCCGGGACACGCACCGCTCGCTCGACTCCAGTTCCGCCCTGCTCTCCCGGCAGGTGGACGCGCTGCACGCCCGGACCGGCCGGCCGGTGGCGCTGCTCGGCGAGAGCGAGGGGGCGATGGTCGGGCGGACCTACCTGCGCGACCGGCCGAGTTCCCCGGTGAAGGCGCTGCTGATGTTCAGCCCACTGGTCCGCGCCGCCCGCGACTACTACCCCCCGGAGGACGCGGCGGCGGGCTGGGGCATCACCCCCGGCTGGCAGCTACGCGGGATCTTCGCGCTGGCGGCCCGCCTCAGCGGGGGCGGCGACAGTCCGGACGAGCCGTTCATCCGCTCGCTGCTGGACCATGCGCCGTTCTACCGGTTCCAGACCATGTGCCCGGTCCCCGGGGTCCGGATGATCGCCTTCCTGCCCACGGTCAGCGCGACGGAACTCCCGCCCGGCCAGTTCACCCAGATCCCGGTCTACGAGGTGCCCGCCCTGCACGGGGGACTGCTCGGGGAGAAGACGATCACCGACCGGGCGATCGCGTTCCTCTCCGGCGAGGACATCCGGTCGCAGCGGCGCGAGTACGGCACGTTCCAACTGCTCGGTGCGGCCTGGCAGGCCCCCACGCTGGCCATCACGATCAACCATGTCTGGCGGGGACACGTGCCGCCGGGACCGCCGTTCTCCCAGGCACGGCTCTGCGGGCAGTAGCGCTGACCCCGGCCGGTTCCCGCCGCCGCACATCTCACCGGAGGACAGGGGCTGCCGTACCGATCGGTACGGGGTAGGTTCCTCATCGAATTGAGTCCATGCCAACGGCGGCAGGGTCGGCCGCCGGCGTCTACGGAGGTCGGATGAGCGGCACGGCGGGTGCGCCGTCGCGGGTCGAGACAGCGGACCCGTCAGCCCGATGACCGACCCCGCGACGCCCGGCTACCGGGCGCTCTTCCGGCATCCGGTGGCGTCCCGGCTGCTGATCGCCCGGGGCATCTCCGAGCTGGGTGACTTCGTCGGGCTCGCCGCGCTGCTGCTGCTCGCCTACGACCAGACCGACTCGGTGCTCGGGCCGGCCGCCGTCTACGCCGCCCGGACACTGCCCGCGCTGCTGGTCGCGACCGTGTTCAGTGGCTGGCTGGACGTGCCGGCCCGACGCACCATGCTGGTCGGGCTGTCGCTGGCCGGCGCGGCGCTCATCGCCGTACCGGTGGTGGTGCCCGAGCCGCTGCCGGCGATCGTGGCCGCCGGGCTGCTCGGCGCGGTCCGGGCCGGGTATTCGAGCGTGCACGTGGCGGTCACCGCCGAGGCGGTGGCGGCGCCGCTGCGGTTGCCGCTGTTCGGGCTCTCCGCGTTCGCGAACCAGAGCGGCCAGGTGGTCGGCCTGGTCGCCGGCGCGAGCATGACGGTGGCGCTCGGCCCCCGGACGGCCCTGGTGATCGACCTGGTGTCGTTCCTGCTCGCGGCCGTGGTGCTCGCCGGCCTGCCGGTCGGCCGGCAGGAGAGCCGGGGTCCCCGGCCACCCGCCACCGCCGGCCTGCGGATCATCGCCGGCCATCCGGTCCTGCGCGGCGTCGCGCTGCTCACCGTGACCACCGCGCTGTCCGGGGCGCTGCCGGAGACGCTCGCCCCGGACCTGACCGGCGGAGCCTGGCGACCGGTGCTGCTGGCCGCCTCGTCGTTCGGTGGGGCCGTGTTCGTGCTGGTGGTCGGGCGTCGGAGCTGGCTGGCCCGGATCGCCGGCCAGGTCCTGGCCACCCGCGCGCTCGGCACCGCGTTCCTGTTGGCCGGCCTGCTGGTGGTGATCGGCGCCCCGCTCTGGGCGCTGGCGGTGGCGAACGCGCTGATCGGCGCCGGTGGCGGCTGGCTGATCGGCGCGCAGGCGACGTTCGCGCGGTTGGCGCCCCGGGAGCGGATGGGGCAGGTCGAGGCGACCATGGTGGCCGGCAACATCATGCTCTCCGGCGTCGGGATCTTCCTGCTCGGCGGCACCGCCGCGCTGTTCGGTCCGGCCGCGGCCTATCTGGCGGCGGGGCTGCTGCTGCTCGTCGTGGGGCTGTTCACCCGGCTGGACCGGATTCCCGAACCGGCCTGAGACCGGCTCCCCTCGGGAGGCGGCCGGAACGCGACCCCGCCCGCGTCCGGGGCCGGACGCGGGCGGAGGGTGACGGACGGACGGGTCAGCGCTGGAACTGCACCGGCCCGGAGTTGCGGGCCATCTGCTCCAGCCGGGCCACCCGCTGCTCCATCGGCGGGTGGGTGGCGAACATCGCGGCGATGCCACCGCCCCGCTTGAACGGGTTGTCGATCATCAGGTGCGCGGTGCTGGCGAGCTGGCCCTGCGGCGCGAGCGGGCGGGCCTGCGTACCCATGTGGATCTTCTTCAGCGCGCTGGCCAGGGCCAGCGGGTCGCGACTCAGCTCGGCGCCGGACTGGTCGGCCTGGTACTCCCGGCTGCGGCTGATCGCCAACTGGATCACGGTGGCCGCGATCGGGCCGAGAATCAGGGTGAGCAGCAGCACCGCCGGGTTCGGGCCGTCCTCGTCGTCCGAGGAGCCCAACGGGATGAACCAGGCGATGTTCGCCAGCATGGTGATGATGCCGGCCAGACCGGCCGCCACGCTGGAGATCAGGATGTCCCGGTTGTAGACGTGGGACAACTCGTGCCCGATCACGCCGCGCAGCTCCCGGTAGTCCAGGATCTCCACGATGCCCTGCGTGACGCAGACCGCCGCGTGCTCCGGGTTACGCCCGGTGGCGAACGCGTTCGGCTGCGACGTCGGGCTCACGTAGAGCCGGGGCATCGGCTTGCCGGCCTGCGTGGACAACTCCCGCACCATGCGGTAGAGCTCGGGGAACTGGGCCTCGCTGACCGGCTGCGCCTTCATCGAACGCAGGGCCAGCTTGTCGGAGTAGAAGTAGGTCACGCCGTTCATCACCAACGAGACGAGCACGGCGATGACGAGACCGCCGCTACCGCCGAACCAGTAGCCGACCGCGAGGATCAGCGAGGTCAACAGGCCGAGCAGCGCTGCGGTCTTGAGACGGTTGTGATGCACGATCGCTCCTTCGGTGCCGCGGGGCCACACGGGAACCCGCTGACCGGTTCAACACACCGGTACCCGTCAACCATCCGGCTCATGGCTGAAAGTTGACTGGGGATTCCTGTGCACCCGCTGAACCGACCGCCCACCTGGGCAGGAACCGGTCAGCGGGCCGCCACGTCCAGCACGAGCTGCGGTGCGACCCCGATCACCACGGCCGCCACGGTGGCCACCCCGAGCGCGACCGCCACCGCGCGAGCCGGTCGGGCCGGGGCGACGCCGCTCGGCACCGCGTAGAGCGACGCCGTCACGCGCAGGTAGTAGGCCAGGCCCAGCACCGCGTTCAACGCCACCACCAGGGCCAGCCAGCCGGCGTGCCCGGCCAGCAGCGACCGCACCACCGTCACCTTGGCGAACAGCCCGGCCAGGCCCGGCGGCAGCCCGGCCAGCCCGATCAGCGCCAACGCGAACGCGCCACCCACCCACGGGTGCCGTCGCGCCGCGCCGCGCAGGTCGGCGAGCGTGCCGCCGTCACCGTCCGCCGGCCGCAACGCCACCACCGCGGCGAACGCGGCCAACTCCAGCAGCACGAAGAACACGGCGTACGCGACCGCTGCCGCGTACGCCCCGGCGCGGGCGTCCGGGGTGCGCCCGGCGGCCAGCGCCAACGCGCCCAGCGGGGCCAGAACGTAGCCCGCCTGGGCCACCGACGACCAGGCCAACAACCGCACGGTACGCCGCTGACGCAGCGCCACCAGGTTGCCCACGGTCATCGTCAGCACCGCCAGCAACGCCAGCACCGGACCGGTCACCCCACCCGGCAGCGCCCGCTGCACCACCGCCAGCAACGCCACCACACCGCCCAGCTTCGACGCGGTCGACAGGTACGCGGCCACCGGCAGCGGCGCTCCGTCGTAGGTGGCCGGCGCCCAGGCGTGGAACGGCACCGCGGCGATCTTGAACGCCAGCCCGGCCACCACCAGCGCCACCGCGACAGTGGTCAGCGGCAGGTCGGTCAGGTCGTCCCGGGCGGCCAGGGTGGCGCCGAGCCGGTCCAGGTGCAGGCTGCCGGTGACCGCGTAGAGCAACGCCGCGCCGAGCAGCGTCACCGTGGTGGCGACCACGCTGACCACGAAGAACGTCACCGCCGCCTCGGCCCCGGCCAGGCTCGCCCGGCGCAGCCCGACCAGCACGTACAACGGCAGCGTCAACGTCTCCAACGCCACGATCAGCGTGATCAGGTCACCGGCCGCGCCGAGCACCACGCCGCCGGTCATCGCGCAGGCGAGCAGGAAGCAGTATTCCCCGGCCGGCGTGCGCCCGGCGCGCAGCAGCGGACCGGAGATCGCCAGCACGCCGAGCGTGAGCAACGCGATCACCACCGCCGCCAACGCCGCCCGACCGTTCCACACCCAGGAGCAGTCCGCGTCGACGCAGAACGTGCGCCGGGTGCCGGCCGCGCCCACCAGCGCCGCACCGGCCGCGGTGCCGGCCGCGCCGAGCGCCGCCACCGCCACCGTCACCGCCCGACGGGCCACCAGCAGGTCCACCAGGAGCACCAGGATCGCGGTGCCGGCGGCCAGGTAGCCCGGCAGCAACGCCACGTTGTCGACGCTCTGCACCAGACTCATGGCACGACCCCCAGCAGCGCCTCCACCGGGCCGGAAGCGTAGGACAGGACCAACGCCGGGGCCAGGCCGACCGCCAGCGCCAGCAGCACCAGCGGCGCCCACGCGGTCAGCTCCGCGCCGGCCAGCCCCGGCCCGAGCGGGGCCACCGCCGGGGAGGGCCGGCCGTGGGTGACCCGACGCAACAACCGCAACAGGTACGCGGCGGCCAGCGCGCCGCCCAACGCGGCCAGCACCGCCAGCGTCAGCCACAGCGGGCCGCCCCGCCGCACGGCCGCCACCACCGCGAACGCCTCACCCCAGAAGCCGGCCAGACCGGGCAGCCCCAGCGAGGCCACCGCCGCGAAGCCCAGCAGCCCGGCCAGCCGGGGCGCGGTCTCCCGCAACCCGGACAGCTCGGCCAACGAACCGGTGTGCGTCCGGTCCTTGACGGCCCCGGCCAGGAAGAACAGCAGCCCCGTGAGCACCCCGTGGGCGATGTTGCCGATCAGCGCCGCCTGGAGGCCGGTGGCGGTGAGCGTGGCCACCCCCAGCAGCACGAAACCCATGTGCCCCACGCTCGAATACGCGATCAGCCGCTTCAGCTCGTCCTGCGCCAGGCAGACCAGGCCACCGATCAGAATGGCCGCGACGGCGAGCGCGCCGAGCACCGGCGACGCCCAGCGGGCCCCCTCCGGGGCCACCCCCACCGCCACCCGGATCAACCCGTACGTGCCCATCTTCAGCAGCACCCCGGCCAGGATCACGCTGCCCACGGTCGGCGCCTGGGTGTGCGCGTCGGGCAGCCACGAGTGCAGCGGCCACAGCGGGCTCTTCACCGCGAACGCCAACGCCAGCAGCGTGAACGCGGCAAGCTGGGTGCTCCGCGACAGGCCGGCGCCGCCGGTCAACGTGACCAGGTCGGCGGTGCCCGCGGCGGCCACCACGACGTAGACGCCGACCAGCAGCAGCACCGAGCCGAACAGCGTGTAGAGCGCGAACTTGCGGGCCGCCCGCCGCCGGTCGTCCCCACCCCAGCCGGCGATGATCGCGTACATCGGCAGCAGGACGACCTCGAAGAAGAGGAAGAACAGCACCAGGTCCAGCGCCAGGAACGTGCCGAGGATGCCCACCTCGACCACCAGCAGCAACGCCACCAGCGCCCGCCCGCTGCCGCCGCCGGCCGGCACCCGCCACCACGTGTAGCCGCAACACAGCAACGTGAGCAGCGCGGTCAGCACCACCAGCGGCCAGGAGATGCCGTCCACGCCCAGGTGGAAGCGCAGGTCGAGGCCCGGCACCCAGGGCACGTCGAGCCGGTGCCACGGCTGCACCGCCGGGCGCGGACCGTACCCGAACCAGCCGTGCTCGCCGCCGACCAGCGGCAGCGTCGCCAGCAGCGTCAACGCGGCGGCGACGGTGCCGACCAGCCGGCCGGCCCGGTCACCCGGCACGGCGGCGGTCGCCACCGCGCCCAGCGCCGGGACCGCCAGCACGGCCACCAGCAGGACCTGCCCGAACGTCATGAGGTGACTCCGATCAGGGCGACCGCCAGGCCGATCAGCAACGCGCCGGCCAGCACGCCGGCCGCCGCGCGGGGCAGCGCCGCCCGGTGCAGCGCGGCCAGCCCGCCGCCCGCCTCCACCGCCGCCCGGCCGGCGCCCTCGACCAGGCCGTCCACGCCCAGCTCGTCGCCGGCCCGCACGGCCCGCGCCAACGCGCCGGTCGGGCGTACGACCAGGGCGTGCTGAACGTCGTCGAGCCGGAACGCCCGGGCGAACACCGGCCGCAGCGGACCCAGGAAGCGGGCCGGGTCGGCGGCCGGGTCCCGACGCCAGCCGGCCCAGGCCCCGCCCGCACCGGCCACCAGCAGCAGGAACGGCAGGATCAGGTTCGGCGCCAGGTGCACCAGCTCGACCGCCTCGCCGGAGGCGTCACCCGGCACCCGCAGGCGGTCGGCGAACCAGGGCGCGAACGCGGCCAGCCCGAGCAGCGCCGCCGGCACCGCCAGCAGCAGCACCGGCCAGCGCAGCGACGCCGGCGGATCGTGCGGTCGGAGCAGCGGCGTACGGGTCGCGCCGAAGAACACGCGCAGCAGCAGGCGGGTCGCGTACCAGGCGGTGACCGCCACCCCCAGCAGCCCGGCCAGCCAGACCAGCCAGCCCACCCACGGCGCGGTCGGGCCGGCGTCGTCGAGCGCGGCGGCCTCGGCGGCGGCCAGCACGCCGTCCTTGCTCCAGAAACCGGACAGCGGCGGCACCCCGGCCAGCGCGCCGAGCCCCACCAGCATGCACCAGAACGTGACCGGCATGGCGGCGCGCAGGCCACCCATCCGGGACATCAGCGTGGTGCCCACCGCGTGGATCACCGCACCGGCGGCGAGGAACAGCAGCGCCTTGAACGCGGCATGGGTGAGCAGGTGGAACAGCGCGGCGGCCGGCGCGCCGACCGCGAGCGCGCCGGTCATGTACCCGATCTGGGAGACCGTCGACCAGGCCAGCACCCGCTTGAGGTCGTCCTGGGCGGTGGCCGCGAACGCGCCCAGCAGCATGGTGACCGCCGCCATCACGCCCAGTACGGCGAGCGCGGCCGGGGCCCGTTCGAACAGCGGGAACAGCCGGGCCACCGCGTAGACCCCGGCGGCGACCATGGTCGCGGCGTGGATCAGCGCGGAGACCGGCGTCGGGCCGGCCATCGCGTCCGGCAGCCAGGTGTGCAGCGGGAACTGGGCGCTCTTGCCGGCCACGCCGGCCAGCAGCAGCAGACAGGCCGCGGTCAGCGTGCCGGTGCCGTAGTCGTGCGCCAGCACGTCGGCGATCCGGAAACTGCCCGCGCCCACGCCGAGCAGCGCGATGCCGAGCAGGAAGCCCACATCACCCACGCGGGTGACCAGGAACGCCTTCACCGCCGCGCCGGGCGCCTCCGGCAGCCGCCGGTCATGGGCGATGAGCAGGTACGAGCAGATGCCCATCACCTCCCAACCGACCAGCAGCATGATCAGGTCACCGGAGACCACCACGGTCAGCATGGCGGCGGTGAAGAGGCTGAGCTGCGCCGCGTACGGCGGGTAGCGGTGGTCCACGTCCACGTCGTCGTGCGGCCCGCGACGCAGGTAACCGGTCGAGTAGACCTGCACGGCCAGCGCCACCACGGTGACCGCGGTGGCGACCAGCACGGCCACGCCGTCCAGCCGCAGGCCCAGCGTGACCCGCAGCCCGCCCACCTCGACCCAGGTGGTGGCCGCCTCCACCGGCCCGTCCACAAGGACCAGCAACGCCAGCGCGGCCAGCGACGCCACCGCCGCGCCGGTCACCCCCAGCCCGACCGCCAGCTTCCGGGCCGGCGCCCGGTCCCCGTGCGACGCGGGCGGCAACAGCAGCCCGAGCAGGCCGGCGACCAGCGGCGCGGCCGGCAGCACCGCCGCCAGCCAGACCGTCGACGCGCTCATCGGGCCGCGCCTTCCGAGGACCGCTCGCCCAGCGGAACGTCGTCGACAGTGACGCTGGCCCGCAGCCGGTAGAGCTGGAGCACGATGGCCAGCCCCACGCCGATCTCGGCGGCGGCCAGCACGATCACGAACAGCGCGAACACCTGCCCGGAGTGCGGCAACGCGGCCCGGACCGTGGTGTCCGCGGTGACCAGCACCAGGTTGACCGCGTTCAGCATCAACTCCACCGCCATCAGCACCAGCACCGCGTTGCGGCGACGCAGCACGCCGTACACGCCGAGGCCGAACAGCAGCGCGGCGGTGACGTACGGGATGACCGGCCTCACCGGCGTCCGCCCTCGTCGGCGGCTGCGGCGGCCGGTTCCAGACCGGCGGCCGGCCCGGACTCGCCGGCCGGCCCGGAACTGCCGGCCGGCCCGGAACTGCCGGCCGGCCCGGAACTGCCGGCCGGCCCGGAACTGCCGGCCGGCCCGGAACTGCCGGCCGGCCCGGAACTGCCGGCCGGCCCGGAACTGCCGGCCGGCCCGGAACTGCCGGCCGGCCCGGAACTGCCGGCCGGCCCGGTGCCCACGGTCGGGTCGGCGGCGTCGACGGGCCCGGTCGGGCGGCCGATGTCCGGGCGGGAGAGCACGATCGCGCCGACCAGCGCGGCCAGCAGCAGCACCGAGAGCACCTCGAACGGCAGCACCCAGGACCGGAACACCTGCTCGCCGAGGCGCTCGGCGGTCCCCGCCGCCGGCAGCTCCACCCGCGACCACCGGAACGCGTCGACAAGCAGCACGGCCAGGCCGAGGCCGCTGCCGGCGCCGACCAGCGCGGCCGGCCAGCCGGGGCGGTCCAGGTCGTCCGAGGGGCCGATCGGGGCGCGGGTCAGCATCACCGCGAACAACAGCAGCACCACCACCGCGCCCACGTAGATCAGCACCTGCACCCAGGCCACCAGCTCGGCGGTGAGCACCAGGTAGTCGCCGGCCAGCGCGCCCAGGCACACCACCAGCCACAGCCCGGCCCGGACCAGGTGGCGGGTGCCCACCACCAGCGCGCCCGCGCCCACCGCCACCGCGCCGAGCGCGAGCAGCAGCACGTCCGCACCGGTCATGAGGCCGCGCCTCCGCCCGGGGAGTCGGCGTCGTCGGAGCGTACCCGGGTCGGGGCCGGACGGGCGGCGGGCGCGGCGGCCTTGCGGGCGGCGGTGGTCTCCTCCTTCGAGGGGTCACCGAGCGGGTCGTGGGCCGGCGGCGGCGGTACGGTGCCCATCCACTCGCCCAGGTGGTCCTTGTCGTGCAGCAGGTCCTTGATGTCGTACTCGGCGTACTCGAACTCGGGCGACCAGTAGAGCGCGTCGAACGGGCAGACCTCGATGCAGATGCCGCAGTACATGCAGAGCGAGAAGTCGATGTCGAACTTGTCGAGCACGTTGCGCTGCCGGGGGCGGGCGGCGCCGGGCACCGCCACCTCCTCCTTGTGCGAGTCGATGTAGATGCACCAGTCCGGGCACTCGCGGGCGCACAGCATGCAGACCGTGCAGTTCTCCTCCAGCAGCGCGATCACGCCACGGGAGCGGGGCGGCAGCTCGGGCGCCACGTCCGGGTACTGCTGGGTGGTCGACCGGCGGGTCATCGTCTTCAACGTGACCGCCAGGCCCTTCACCAGCCCGCCGCCGGGCACTCCACCGTGCTCGCTCATGCCGCCCATCCTGCCCTGTGCCCCCGGCGCGCGCGACCACCACCCGACTCTTGGCGGCGCTATCGTGAGCGCGGGGAGAACGACACACCGGGAAGGGCCGGTCGATGACCGCCGACCTGGAGAGTCTGCGCCCGCCGGTGGGCGGCTGGACGACCGATCACCTGGACCTGCTGCCGGAGGACGGTCGCCGTAGCGAACTGGTCGACGGCGCGATGCTCCTGTCCCTGCGCGGCCGGACGCACCAGAGCATCGCTGCCCTGCTCATGGTGGTCCTCGACGAGGACTGCCCCGCCGGGTACGACGTGACCCAGGCGATGGGGGTGCGGCTCGACCGGGACCGCTTCTTCATCCCGGACGTGCTGGTCACCACCGCGGCAGCCGCCGCCCGCGAGCCGTCCCGGTACGAGCCGCACGAGGTGGTGCTCGCCGTGGAGATCGTCTCGCCCAGCACCCGGTCCATCGACCGTGTTCTCAAGCCGGCGCTCTACGCGCAGGCCGGCATCCCGTTCCACTGGCGGATCGAGATCGAGGACGAGGGTCTCGTCGTCCACACCTACAAGATCGATCCGGTGCACGAGGTCTACACGGAGACCGGTCGGTGGACCACGTTCGTCGACACCGGCGAGCCGTTCCCGGTGAACCTGCCGATCAGCCGGATCACGCCCCGCCGGGTGTGAGCGGCGGCAACATCTCCACACCGAGCTGCTGGAGCACCTGGAACAGCTCGTTGACGCTCCACACGTCCACGATCCGCCCGGCGTCGTCGAAGCGCAGGAACGACGCCCCGGAGTAGCTGACCACCCGCCCGGTCGGCGGCACCGGGCCGAACTGCCCGGCCTGGGTGCCGGCCGCCCGCCAGTGCACCGCGACCCGCCCGTCGCCCGGCACCAGCTCGACGATCTTGTAGCGCAGGTCCGGGAAGGACGCCCGCCGGTCCCGGTGCCCGGCCAGCACCGCCGCCGGCCCGGCACCGCCCAGCCCGGGGCACTCCGGGGCCACCAGCTCGTACGCGCTCTCCTCGCGGCCGGCGTTCCACACGTCGGCGATGAAACGTCGGGCCGCCGCCTCCAGATCGGTCACGGCCGGCAGCCTATGCCGGCTCGACGGCACCCGGCCCGCCGGGACGGACCGGCGCGACGGTCTCCGCCGCTCGGACGGTCGTGGCGGCCGTCTCCGCCGCTCGAACTGCCGGGGCCGGTCCGAGCGACCATGATGGGAGGCGACGACAACCTGGGAGGTGGGCGTGGGCGGCAGCGACGACGAGATCCTCGACCGGACCGGCGGCAAGTACGTGGAACCGGGCGGCGAGTTCACCCGCGACCAGCGGTACATCGCGACCCGGATCACCGCCGACGGACGGGACGGCTGGCCGGTGGAACCGGGCCGCTACCGGCTGGCGGTCAGCCGGGCCTGCCCGTGGGCGAACCGGCTGATCATCGTGCGCCGGCTGCTCGGGCTGGAGGACGCCATCTCGCAGGCCGTGGCCGGTCCCACGCACGACAAGCGGAGCTGGACGTTCGACCTCGACCCCGGCGGCAAGGACCCGGTGCTCGGCATCGAGCGGCTCGCCGACGCCTACTTCGCCCGCTTCCCCGGGTACGAGCGGGGCATCACCGTGCCGGCGCTTGTCGACGTGCCCACCGGCCAGGTGGTGACCAACGACTACGCGCAGATGAGCCTGGACCTGTCCACCGAGTGGACCGCGTACCACCGGCCGGGCGCGCCGGAGCTGTACCCGGAGCCGCTGCGCGCCGAGATCGACGAGGTCAACAAGGTCGTCTTCGCCGACGTCAACAACGGTGTCTACCGGTGCGGCTTCGCCGGCAGCCAGGAGGCGTACGACAAGGCGTACCACCGGCTCTTCGACCGGCTGGACTGGCTGAGCGAGCGGCTGACCGGCCAGCGTTACCTGGTCGGCGACACGATCACCGAGGCGGACGTGCGGCTGTTCACCACGCTGGCCCGCTTCGACCCGGTCTACCACGGGCACTTCAAGTGCAACCGGCAGAAGCTGAGCGAGATGCCGGTGCTCTGGGCGTACGCCCGGGACCTGTTCCAGACGCCGGGCTTCGGCGACACGATCGACTTCGACCACATCAAGCGGCACTACTACGAGGTCCACCGGGACATCAACCCGACCGGCATCGTGCCGCTCGGCCCGGACCTGTCGAACTGGCTGACCCCGCACGGCCGCGAGGATCTGGGCGGTCGCCCCTTCGGCGACGGCACCCCACCCCCGCCTCCGCCCCCCGCCGAGCGCGTGGACCCCGCCCACACTCCCCTGCGCTGAGCTGTGGCGTTAAGCGGGGCCCCCTCCTGTGCGGAATGCGTTAAGAGGGGGCCCCGCCTTACAGCGCCAGGCGGACGGCGACGGTGAGGACGAGCTGGGCCAACGCGAGGGGGACCAGGACCAGCCAGCAGAGGCGTTGGAGCTGATCCTCGCGGAGCCGGGGGTAGCTCACCCGCAGCCAGATGATCACGAACGCCACGGCGAACACCTTGAGCAGCGTCCACAGCCAGCCGAGCTGCGCGTCGGCGAACGGGCCCTGCCAGCCGCCGAGGAAGAGCACCGTGGTCAGCGCCGCGATCACCACGATGCCGACGTACTCGGCGAGCAGGAAGAACGCGAAACGCAGGCCGGTGTACTCGGTCATGTAGCCGAAGACCAGCTCGGAGTCGGCCACCGGCATGTCGAACGGTGGGCGGCGGATCTCGGCCAGCCCGGCCACGAAGAAGATCACCATGGCCGGCGCCTGCCAGAGCAGCCACCACGGCCGCCACGCCTCGACGATGCCGCTCAGGCTCAGCGTGCCGGCCGCCATCGCCACCGAGGCGGCGGCCAACACCAGCGGCAGCTCGTAGCCGAGCAACTGGGCCGCGCCGCGCAGCCCGCCGAGCAGGCTGTACTTGTTGGCCGACGCCCAGGCCGACATGAGCACCGCCAGCACTCCGATGCCCACCACGGCGAGCACGAAGAACAGGCCGATGTCCAGCGGCTGGGCGACCAGGCCCGCGGGGCCGAGCGGGATGACCAGCAGCACCAGCAGGTACGGCACCAGCGCCACCGCCGGCGCCAGCCGGAACACCTGCCGGTCCGCCTCGCGCGGGGTGACGTCCTCCTTCTGCACGAACTTGATGCCGTCCGCGACGAGCTGCGCCCAGCCGTGGAAGCCGCCCGCGTACATCGGGCCGAGCCGGCCCTGCATGTGCGCCATCACCTTGTGCTCGGCCTGGCCGACGATCAGCGGCAGGGTGAGGAACGCGACCAGCACTCCGGCCACCCGCAGGACCAGCTCCAACCAGTCCGGCATCAGTCCTCCCCCGCCTCGACGCCGGAGCCCGCGTCGGGCCGGGCCGGGCCGGCGGGCCGGTCGTCCGCCGGTTCCTGCCGCGGCGGACCGGTCGGTCGCTCCCCCGGCAGCGGGCGCCCGAGCGGGCCGGGTTCCGCCGGCGGCGGGGCGGGTTCCCGCCGGGCCGGGCGTTCACCCGGGGCCGGGCGCGCGGGGCGCTCGCGGGCCGGGCGGGCCGGCGTACCGCCGCGTGGGCCCTCGCCGACGCCGGCCGCGCCGGCCGGCGTGGGCGTCGTCCCCCACTCCCCCGGCGCGGGCACGCCCGGCGGCCGGACCGGCCGGCGACCGCCGCCCGCCTCCGACTCGCCCGGCTCCTTCGCGCCCGGCCACGGCTTCGCCACGCGGGAGGCCAGCACGAACTCCTTGCGCAGCGGGTGCCCCTCGAACTCCGGCGGCAGCAGCAAGGGCCGCAGCTCGCCGTGCCCGGCGAAGTCGATGCCGAACATCTCGTGGGTCTCCCGCTCGTGCCACGCCGCGCCGGGGAAGACGTCGACCACCGAGGCCACGACCGGCGTGTCCCGGGGGACCCGGGTGCGCAGCAGCAGCCCGTGCCGGTGCCGCACCGACCAGAGGTGCGCCACCACGTCGAAGCCGTCGGCCAGCTCGTCCACCGCCGACAGCCAGTCGAGGAAGTCGCAGCCCAGCTCGGCGTCGTCGCGCGCCGCGCGCACCGCGTCCGCCCAGCTCGCCGGCGGTACGTCGACGGTGGCCCGGGCGTACCCCTGACCGCCGGAGACCGACGCGGCGGCCTCGACGGGCGCGAGCAGCGCGACCACGCGGCGGCCGACCTCTTCCGGAGTCATGCGCTGATCCTATGGCCGGCAGCTCCCGGCCGGGTCGGGCCGTCCGGGCCCGGTTCGCCGCTTTGCCGGGCGGGCGGTTGGCCGGCGGGGAAAGATGAGGCCGTGCGCGCTGTGACTGTGACCCCCGGTGTTCCGGACTCGCTGCGGCTCACCGAGGACTGGCCCGAGCCGGCACCCGAGGAGGGCGCGATCCTGGTCGAGGCGCTGGCGGTCGGCGTCTGCGGGACCGACCAGGAGATCATCGCCGGGGAGTACGGCGAGGCGCCGCCGGGTCAGGAGCGCCTGGTGCTCGGGCACGAGTCGCTGGGCCGGGTGCTGGAGGACCCGACCGGCACGTTGCGCCCCGGTGACCTGGTGGCCGGCGTGGTCCGCCGCCCCGACCCGGTGCCCTGTGCGAACTGTGCGGTGGACGAGTGGGACATGTGCCGCAACGGGCGGTACACCGAGCACGGCATCAAGGGGTTGCCCGGCTTCGCCCGGGACCGCTGGCGGCTGCCGCCCAAGTTCGCCGTCGGGTTGGACCCGGCGCTGGAGTCGGTGGGCATGCTGCTGGAGCCGACGAGCGTGGTGGCGAAGGCATGGGACCACATCGAGCGGATCGGCCGCCGGGCCGAGTGGAAGCCGAAGACCGCGCTGATCACCGGTGCCGGGCCGATCGGTCTGCTGGCCGCGCTGCTGGCCAGCCAGCGTGAGCTGTCCGTGCACGTGCTGGACCGCAACACCACCGGCCCGAAGCCGGACCTGGTCCGCGCGCTCGGCGCGACCTACCACACGTCGACGGTGGCCGAGCTGGACCTCGCACCGGACGTGGTGGTCGAGTGCACCGGCGCGCCGCCGGTGGTGCTGGACGCGATGTGCAAGGCCGCGCCGACCGGCATCGTCTGCCTGACCGGGGTGTCCAGCGGCGGCCGGACCATCGACTTCGACGCCGGCGCGCTCAACCGGGAGCTGGTGCTGGAGAACAACGTGGTGTTCGGGTCGGTCAACGCGGGCCGCCGGCACTGGGAGCTGGCCGCCGAGGCGCTCGCCCGCGCCGACCGGTCCTGGCTGACCTCGCTGGTCACCCGCCGGGTGCCGGTCTCCGCGTACCGGGAGGCGTACGCGTCGACCGGCGACGACATCAAGGTGGTGCTGGACTTCGTCCAGTGAGCCGGGTGCCGGCTCAGATGCCGGGCAGCCGGCCGTTGCGGAACAGGTCCACGAAGAGCTGGTGGTCCTCGCGGGCCCGGATGCCGTACCGGTGGGCGAAGTCGACCAGGTAGTCGACGAAGCCGTCGGCATCGGCGTCCACGGCCGCGACGATCGACTCCTCGGTGGAGTAGTCGACCAGGTCGTGGCTGGACTCGTCGTCGGCCACCGAGTGCATCCGGGCCACCGCCCGGCCCAGGTCGGTGAGCACCCCGGCCAGGTCCTCGGGCTCGTTCACGTCGGCCCAGTCGAGGTCCGCCGCGTACGGGGAGACCTCGGCGACGAGCTGGCCGACGCCGTCCAGCTCGGTGAAGCCCAGCCACGGGTCGGCGTGCGCCTGCAACGCCCGCTGCGACTCGGCGGTGCGGTGCCCCTGGTGCCGGAAGTACGACCGGACCCGCTCGTCGTCGATGTGCCGCGCCACGGCCGGCACCTGGGCCTGCTTCATGTAGATGACGACGTCGTTCTCCAGCGCCTCGGTGTGCCCCTCCAGCAAGAGGTTGTACGACGGCAGCCCGGCCGAGCCGATGCCCACGCCCTTGCGCAGCACCACGTCCTTGATGGTGGTCGCCACCGGGCGCAGCCGGGCGCTCGACTCCGGCAGCGTGTGCAGGTAGTCGCCGAACGCGGCGCAGACCCGTTCCCGGGTGGCGGCGTCGATCTCGTGCACGCCGTCGCCGAGCGAGAACCGCCGCTCGTAGTTGTCGACGGTGGTCTGCGCGGCGAGCAGGTCCACCCGGGTGCTGAGTCGGGCCTGCTGGAGCACCCGACGCAGCACGCCGTCGGCGTTCTCCAACGTGATCGAGCCGATCGCGTCGTCCCCGCCGGTGGCGATCGCCCGCAGCTCGGTCAGGTACGACCGGGCGAAGCCGGTCACCAGCTCGCCGATCACCCGGTCGGAGAGCGCCTTGGCGTAGCCGAGCAGGGCCACGCTTGCGGCCAACCGCTTCAGGTCCCAGGTGAACGGTCCGACGTACGCCTCGTCGAAGTCGTTGACGTTGAACACGAGCCGGCCGGAGGCGTTCATGTAGGTGCCGAAGTTCTCGGCGTGCAGGTCGCCGTGGATCCAGACCCGGCTGGTCCGGTCATCGAGGAACCGGTCGCTGGCGAAGTCGCCGCGCTGGTCGGCGTAGAACAGCGAGGCGCTGCCGCGGTAGAACGCGAACGGCGAGGCGGCCATCTTGCGGAACTTCCGGCGGAACGCCGCCGGGTCGATCGCCATGGACGGGCCGAACTCCTCGGTCAGCACGTCGACGATGTAGGCGGAACGCTTCTCCGCAGAGTCGGTCATGGTCCGCAGGCTAGCTCCGCCGCGCCACCGGAGCGGGTCAGCCGATCGGGGGACGCACCGGGGGCGCGGTCAGCGCCTCGACCGGGCGCGGGACCACGTCCGCCGGGGAGGCGAGCCGGTCCGGGCGGGGCACGCCGCCGAGGCCGGACTGCTCGGCAGCGATCTTCTCCTGGAGGCGGAGGATGCCGTGCAGCAGCGCCTCCGGGCGGGGCGGGCAGCCGGGCACGTAGACGTCGACCGGGATGAGCTGGTCGACGCCCTTGGTCACCGAGTAGGAGTCCCAGTACGGGCCGCCGCAGTTGGAGCAGGCGCCGAACGAGATCACGTACTTCGGCTCGGGCATCTGGTCGTAGAGCCGCTTGACCGCCGGGGCCATCTTGTCGGTGACCGTGCCGCTGACCACCATGAGGTCGGCCTGCCGGGGGCCGTGGGCGAACGGGATCACGCCGAGCCGCATGAAGTCGTGCCGGCCCATGCTGGTCGCGATGAACTCGATGGCGCAGCAGGCCAGGCCGAAGTTGAACACCCAGAGCGAGTAGCGACGGCCCCAGTTCAGCACGAACCGGATCGGCTCACCGAGCACGGCCGGCAACTGCACCTGACTCTCCCTCCACGGTCCCCGAACCGACAGTCAACCACAGCGTCCGGGGCCCGGACCGGCCGCCGGCCACCGCCGCTGTCCCCGACCGGACAGTCGGCCACCCGCCGGTACGGCAACGGCCGCAACCCGTGCCGGCGTCCGGACGTGTGACCGGTGTGACCGCGCCGGCGGCATGCTCACGGGGAGGACCGGATGACAGTGACGAGGGAGCCGCGGCTCGACGAGCCGCCGCCCGAGGAGACCACGAGGCGCCCGGCCGGAGCGGGGCCGGCCGACTTCGACGGTCTCTACCATGCGCATTTCCGGTCGCTGACCATTCAGCTCACCGCCTACTGCGGGGATCTGGCCCAGGCGCAGGACATGGTGCAGGAGGCGTTCTGCCGGGCGTTCGCGCGCTGGTCCCGGGTGTCCCGCTACGACGATCCGGTGGCCTGGATCCGCCGGGTGGCATGGAACCTGGCGACCAGCCGGTGGCGGCGGGTGCGGACGGCCCAGGCGTGGCTGCACCGGCAGCGTGAGGAGCACGTGCCGGGCCCCGGGCCGGACCGCGTCGCGTTGACCGCGGCGCTGGCCGACCTGCCCGCCAACCAGCGTCGCGCGGTGGTGCTGCACTACCTGGCCGACCTCAGCGTCGCGCAGATCGCGGCCCAGGAGGACGTGCCGGAGGGCACCGTCAAGTCCTGGCTGCACCGGGGGCGGGCCGCGCTGGCGGCGAAACTCACCACCACGACTGAGGTGAACCACCATGACTGAGCCCGACGACATCCTGGTCGGCGGCGAGTTCGCCGAGTTCCGCGCGGCGTACGTGCCGGTGGTGCACCCGGCCGGGACGGCGGCGGTCCGGCGGACCGTGCGCCGGCGCCGCCGGCGGACCACGGTGGTGACCGCCGCGGCGGTGGTGCTCGCGGTGGCGGTCCCGGTGGGCGCCAGTGGGGCGTTGCACCGGCGCACCGGGCCGCCCCCGACGCCGGCCCAGACCGTCACCCCGAGCCCGGCCGAGACCACGTCGTCGCCACCACCACCACCGCCGACGACGCCGGCGCCGACCACCGCCAGCCCGAGCCGAGCCGCACCGGACGGACGGATCAGCCGGTCCCAACTGCTGGCCGCCCGGGTCGACCTGCCGGCCTTGACACCCGACCCGGTCTGCCCGGCGGGTCCGACCCGGATCGCCGCCACCTACCGCAAGGAGGGCGACGTGCTGCTGGAGGAACTCGTCCACGGCGACGTGGACGGCGACGGCACGGTGGAGACGGTCGCCCTGCTCCGCTGCCAGATCTTCCAGCACGGCCCGTCCCAGGTGGTGGCGCTCGACCGGGACGCCGACGGCCGGATCGTCGTCCTCGGCCAGGTCGCCCGGTCCGCGAGGACGGCTCCCGAGTGGTTGCTGGACACGCAGGTCACCGACCACGGCACGGTCCGGGTGGAGATGGCGGACATCGCGCCCGGCGGCGGCTGGTCGCTGGACTGGTCGCAACGCCAGTGGCGCGAGTACCGGTGGACCGGGAAGCGCTTCGACCAGGTGGACGGGCCCACCTCGTTCGGCCCGAACCCGCACCTGGCCGACCTGACCGTCTCCGCCGGTGACGTGGCGTGGAGCGCGCCGGACGCGGACGGCGCACGCACCGGGACGATCTCGGTCACGGTCCGGAACCTCAGCGCGGTCCCGGCCGACCTGGTCGAACTGCACCTGCGGATGCAGGTGGGCACCGTCGCGGACGGTGACGCCTGGTCGGCCTGCCGGGACGGGGCACCGCCGAAGGGACCGATCATCTGCCGCTTCGGTCCGCTCGGACCCGGCGCGGAGCGGACCTTGCGGTTCGGCCTGCGCAACACGAACAGCGCCAGCGGGACCGGCATCGCCGAGGTGACGCCGGTCGGCAGCGACGCCGACCCGCTGCTGGACCCGAACCACGAGAACAACGAGGACCGCTACACGTACCGCTGAACCGCTGTCGGATTCCATGCAGAAAAAGATCGCAACCGGATCGACGCCCGTCGCGTGCTACCGGTGACGCCGCGCGGACCAGCCGCGCGGTGACGGGGACCTTGGGAGGACCTTCCAGATGAGGACACGTATCGGAGGCCGGCTCGCCGGCGTCCTGCTCGGCTCGGCCGCCGCGCTGCTGGCGCTCACCGCTCCGGCCGCCGCCGCGCCCACCGCCGCTCCGGCCGCCGACATCTCGGTGGGTCGGCTGGTGCTCGAACCGAGCGCGCGCGGCTACCACGGCAGCCTGCCGGTCACGGTGACCAACAACGGCCCGGTCGCCACCTACTTCAGCGTCTTCCTGCGGGAGCCGGTGGCCGGCTCGTTCCGCGGCGTGAACCCGGAGGAGGCGTGCGGCTTCGGGGCGTTGCAGGACAACCGGCGGACCGCCACCTGCGGCGTGCCCGGCGGCGACATCGAGCCGGGCGAGAGCCGGCAGTTCGCCGTCACGTTCGAGGTGCTCACGGCGACCCACGACGTCGCGATGATCGCGAAGGGCGGCAAGATCTCGGTGAACGTCGGCGACGGCCGGGACGAGGTCGCCGACCGGGCCAGCTACGCGGCGCGGTTCCGCTCCACCACGGGGTCGCTGCGCGATCCGGTGCCCTACGTGCAGGACACCCAGGCCCGCGCCTCGATCACCACGGCCGGGGCGGCGACGCTGACCCGCCAGGAGGACGGCAGCTACCGGGGCCGGCTGCCGGTGACGGTCGGGTGGGCCGGCGACGCCGCGCACGACCAGCTCTGGGCCGAGGCGAGCGGGCTGCCGGCGGGCGTGCAGATCTGGGGCACCGACCCGCAGGACGCACCGAGCTTCTTCACCAGCTTCATCGTGCCGGGCGGGCGTTTCATGGCCGGCGAGCAGCGGAGCTTCGACGTGCTGCTCTACGCCGAGCCGGGCACCGTGCCGGGTGACCTCGGCACCGCCACGCTCCAGCTCAACACCCAGTGGGACGCCGTCACGGTGCCGGACGCCGCCCCGGCGGACAACACCGCCTCGTTCACCGTGACGGTGGCCGACGCGGGCTGACGCCCCCTCGCCCGGCCGGCGTTCACGCGCCGGCCGGGCTGCTCCGGCGGCCGGCCGAGGTCACCAGGCGGGTCGCTGGAGCAGCCCGACGAACTCCGCCAGCAGGCGTTCCCGGACCGCGGCCGGGGCGGCGTCGAGCAGCGTGTTGACCACCGCCATCCGGTCCGGGACCCCGCCGGCCAGGCCGAGCCCCTCGGCCAGCCCGGCCACCAGCTCCGGGGTGAGCGCCTCCGGGGCGAGGCCGGCGGCCAGTGCCCGCAGCTCCGGCGGCAGCACGACCGGGCCGGCGGCCCGCGCCGCGGCGACCGCGTCGGCCAGCGCCGGTGCGAACTCGGCCACCCGGGACGCCACCGCGGCGGTCACCGTGAGATGCACACTGGCCGGCAGGTCGGCGTACCGGAGTTGGGGCTGGGTGTGCCAGCCGCGCGCGGTCAACTCGTCGACCAGCACGAACAGGTCCAGCTTCGGGTCGTCGGCGGTGAAGCACACCACGGTGGACTCCGGCTCGGCCATCAGCCGCAGCCCGTCCGCCGCCCGCACCGCGTCGGCCAGCCCGGCGACCGCGTCCCGGGTGGACGCGGCCAGCCGCAGGTAGCCGTCCTCGCCGAGGTGCCGCAGCGTGGCGTACGCGGCGGCGATCGGGCCGCCGGACCGGGTGGAGGCGATCACCGGGTTGACCATCGTGTAGCCGGGCCAGTCCGCGTACGCGAAGAACTGCGGGGCGCGCAACGCCGGATCGCGGTGCAGCAGCACCGACACGCCCTTCGGCGCGTACGCGTACTTGTGCAGGTCGACCGAGATCGAGGTGACGCCGGGCACGGCGAAGTCGAACGGCGGCACCGGCGCGCCGAGCCGACGCAGCCAGGGCAGCGCCCAGCCGCCGAAGCAGGCGTCCACGTGGCAGCGCACCCCGGCCCCGGCCGCCACCTCGGCGATCCCGGCCACCGGGTCGATCACGCCGTGCGCGTACGACGGGGCGGACGCGACCACCAGCACGGTCTCCGGCCGGATCGCGGCGGCCACGTCGGCCACCGCCGGGCGCAACGTCACCGGGTCGACCGGCACCGTGTCCAGCTCGACCCGCAGGTAGTGGGCGGCCTTGGCGAACGCGGCGTGCGCGCTGGCCGGCACCACGAGCCGCGGTGCGGTCAGCTCGGGGCGGGCGTCCCGGGCGGCCTTGACGGCGAGCAGGAGCGACTCGGTGCCGCCGCCGGTGACGCTGCCCACCACGTCCGGCGCGGCGGTGCCGGGGCCGCCGCCGAGCAGTCGGGCGGCGGCGGCGACAAGCGCGTTCTCCATCGCCAGCAGCGACGGGAAGGCGGTCGGGTCGAGGCCGTTGACGTGCGCGCTCTCGGCGTACGCGGCCTGGGCCAGCTCGTCCAGGCCGGCCACGCCCGGGTCGTAGACGTAGGCGAACAGCCGGCCGCCGTGGGTCGGGCGGTCGGCCGACCGCAGCGCCCGGATCTCGTCGAGCACCCGCGCCGCCGGCACCCCCTGTGCGGGCAGCGCGCCCGTCCCCGCCGTGTCGCTCATCAGGTGTTCCTCTCGTGACGGTCCGCGTCGACCGGCGGACGGGTGCGATGCCTCACGCCCGAGCCACCGGCGCGGCGGCGGTGTCGCCGGACCCGGACCCGGACGCGGCGGTCAGGTCGGCCGGGGTGAGCGTGTAGCCGCGCAGCAGCGCCACCGGGGCGGCCACCAGCAGGGCGGGCAGCACGGTGAACCCGAGCAGCACCCCGAGCCGGGCGGAGTCGGGCTGGACGGCGGCGGCGCCGGTCGACGAGGAGACGTAACCGGAGAGCTGGAGCACCAGGCCGTAGATGCCGGGCCCGAGCGCCAGGCCGAACGTCTCGCCGGCGGTCCACAGCCCGGTGAACACGCCGGCCTGCCGACGGCCGGTGCGCGCGGTGTCGTACGCGATGCAGTCCGGCAGCATGGCCAGCGCGAACACCTGCTGGCCGGCGTAGCCGACGCCGATCAGCGCGACCACGGCGTACACCCCGGCGGCCGGCAGCGCGGGCGCGGCGACCAGGGCCAGCGCGCCGGCCGCGAAGAGCAGCGACGCGGCGACCAGCGAGGTGCGCTTGCCGAGCCGGTCGCCGGCCCGGCGCCAGAGCGGCATGACCAGCAGCGCGGGCGCGACGAAGCAGGCGAAGAGCAGGGTGGGCCCGCTGTCCGGCGCGCGCAGCACCTGGTCGGCGAAGTACTTCACGCCGGCCAGCACGGTGGCCACCCCGGCGGACTGGAGCACGAAACAGACCAGCAGCACCCGGAACGGCCGGTTGCGGCCGGCGACCGCGAGCTGGGCGCGCAGGCTCGGCTCGCTCTCCCCGACCGTCCCGGCCGGCGCGGACCGGGTGCCGAGGAACGCGCCGAGGGCGCCCACCACGATCAGCGTGGCGACGAACAGGCCCATCCAGCGGTGACCGGGCACGCCGTCGCCGCCGGCGGAGACCACCGCCGGGGCCACCGCGCCGGAGACCAGGATGGCCAGCGCCAGCACCGCGATCCGCCAGGTCATCAGCCGGGTACGCTCCGCCGGGTCGGCGGTCAGCTCGGCCGGCATGGCCACGTACGGCACCTGGAAGAACGCGAACGCGGTCGCGGTGGCCAGGAACGCCAGCGCCACGTATCCGGCGGCGGCCGGACCGCGCCCGAACGGGGCGGCGAAGATCGCGGCGAACAGCACGGCCAGCGCCAGCCCGCCGCCGAGCAGGTAGGGCCGGCGGGCACCCCAGCGCGAGCGGGTCCGGTCCGAGACGCGGCCGGCGACCGGGTTGACCAACACGTCCCACGCCTTCGGCAGGAGCACCAGCAGCGCGGCGAGCCCGGCCGCGACGCCCAGCGTGTCGGTCAGGTACGGCAGCAGGAGCAGCCCGGGCACGGTCCCGAACGCGCCGGTGACAAGCGAGCCCGACGCGTACCCGAGGTGCACCCGGCGGGGCAGGCCCGAAGCTGTCATGGAGCCGAATGCTACTCACGTTATGGTCGCGGTCACATCCCCTCCTCCGGCGACCAGGCGGCCACCGCCAGGTCGACCCGATCCCCGCGCAACGGGCAGCCCTCGGCGCGCAGCCGGGCCCGCGCCTGAAGCTCGTGCCCCGGCGGCAGCCGGCCGGCCGCGTTCACCACCCGGTGCCACGGCACCCCGCCCCCGTGCCGCGCCATGATCGAGCCGACCAGGCGTGGCGACGCCCGCCCCGACCGCTCGGCCAGCGCGTCGGCCACCGCGCCGTACGACATCACCCGCCCGGGCGGAATCCGCTCGACCAGCGTCAGCACCGCCTCGATGTACTCGTCAGGTGTCACGAGCTGCCACGATATGGGAACGCGCCACGACCGCGCGGACCGCGACCCGCAGAATGGTCGGGTGCGTGAAGCAGTCGCCTCGGCCCGCCGGATCGTGGTCAAGATCGGATCGTCCTCGTTGACCACCGCGACGGGCGGCCTCGACGACGCCCGGGTCGACGCGCTCGTCGACACGCTCGCCGCCCTGATCGGCGCGGGACGCGAGGTGGTGCTGGTCTCCTCCGGTGCGATCGCCGCCGGCCTCGCCCCGCTCCGGCTGCCCCGACGCCCGCGCGGCCTGGCCACCCAGCAGGCCGCCGCCAGCGTCGGCCAGGGCCTGCTCATCGGCCGGTACGCGACCGCGTTCGCCCGGCACGGTCACCCCGTCGGGCAGGTGTTGCTCACGGTCGACGACGTGACCCGGCGGGCGCACTACCGCAACGCGTACCGCACGCTGCGCAAGCTGCTCGACCTGCGGGCCGTGCCGATCGTCAACGAGAACGACACGGTGGCCACCGACGAGATCCGGTTCGGCGACAACGACCGGCTCGCCGCGCTCGTCGCCGCGCTCGTCGACGCCGACCTGCTGGTGCTGCTCTCCGACGTGGACGCGCTCTGGACCGGCGACCCGACCCGTCCGGGCAGCACCCGGGTCACCGAGGTGCACGGCGAGGGCGACCTGGCCGGCATCGACGTCGGCGGGGCCGGCCAGGCCGGGGTGGGCACCGGCGGCATGGTCACCAAGGTGGAGGCGGCGCGCATCGCCACCGGCTTCGGCATCCCGGTGGTGCTCACCGCCGCGCCGCTGGCCGGCCCGGCGCTGGCCGGCGAGCCGGTCGGCACGTTCTTCCACGCCAGCAGCCGACGCCCGGCCGCCCGGCTGTTCTGGCTGGCGCACGCCACCGCGCCGCGCGGCCGGCTGCACCTCGACCCGGGCGCGGTGCAGGCCGTGGTCGGTCGGCGCAAGTCGCTGCTGCCGGCCGGCATCACCGCGGTGGACGGCGCGTTCACCGCCGGGGACCCGGTGGACCTGGTCGACACCGCCGGCGCGCCGGTGGCCCGTGGCCTGGTCAACTACGACGCGGTGGAGCTGCCCGGCCTGCTCGGCCGCTCCACCGCGGAGCTCGCCGCGGCGCTCGGCCCGGCCTACGAACGTGAGGTCGTCCACCGAGACGACCTCGTCTTGTTGTAAGCAGGGGCCCCCTGTTAACGCATTCCGCATAACAGGGGGCCCCTCCTAACGCCACTGCGAAGGAGAGCGCACCATGAGCGTCGTCGAGCAGGCCCGCCGGGCCCGGGACGCGGCGGAGGCCCTGGCGGCGGCCACCCGTACGGCCAAGGACGCCGCGCTGCACGCGATGGCCGACGCGCTGGTGGCGCGTACCCCGGAGATCCTGACGGCGAACGCGACGGACCTGGCGGCCGGGCGCGACGCCGGACTGGGCGCGGCCGTGCTGGACCGGCTCGCGCTCGACGAGGGCCGGGTCGCCGCCATCGCGGACGCGCTGCGCGAGATGGCCGCGCTGCCCGACCCGGTCGGCGAGGTGGTCCGCGGGTCCACGCTGCCGAACGGGCTGGAGCTGCGCCAGGTGCGGGTGCCGTTCGGGGTGGTCGGCATCGTCTACGAGGGCCGGCCCAACGTGACGGTCGACGCGGCCGGCATCTGCCTGAAGTCGGGCAACGCGGCGCTGCTGCGCGGCTCCTCGTCGGCGGCGCACTCCAACGCCGCCCTGGTCGCGGTGCTGCGCGACGCGGTCGCCGGCGCCGGCCTGCCGGCGGACGCGGTGCAACTGCTCGACGCCAGCACGCGCGACTCGGTCAAGGAGCTGATGCGCGCCCGGGGCCTGGTCGACGTGCTGATCCCGCGCGGCGGCGCGTCGCTGATCCGCGCCGTGGTCGAGGAGTCGACCGTGCCGGTGATCGAGACCGGGGTGGGCAACTGCCACGTGTACGTGGACGCCGCCGCCGACCTCGACAAGGCCGTGGCGATCACGCTGAACGCCAAGACGCAGCGGCTGTCCACCTGCAACACCGCCGAGTCGCTGCTGGTCCACCGGGCCGTCGCGGACGCGTTCCTGCCGGCCGTGCTGGCCGCGTTCGCCGAGGCCGGGGTGACCGTGCACGGCAGCCCGGAGGTGGCCGCCCACTCCGACGCGGTGGTCGCGGCGACCGAGGAGGACTTCGCCACCGAATATCTCTCCGCCGACATCTCGGTCGCCGTGGTCGACTCGCTCGACGCGGCGGTCACGCACATCCGGCGCTACGGCACCGGCCACACCGAGGCGATCGTCACCGACTCGCAGCGGGCGGCGCGGGAGTTCGTGGCCCGGGTGGACGCCGCCGCCGTGATGGTGAACGCGTCCACCCGGTTCACCGACGGCGGCGAGTTCGGGTTCGGTGCCGAGATCGGCATCTCCACCCAGAAGCTGCACGCCCGCGGCCCGATGGGCCTGCCGGAGCTGACCAGCACGAAGTACGTGGTCACCGGCGACGGCCACCTGCGCTGAGCCGCACCCGGCCCCGGCTCGCGCCCGTGGCGGCGGGCTACGCCACCCGGAGCGGATTCGGGGCCGGAGCCGGCCCCGGCGTCCCGGCCGGAACCACGACCGGAGCCGGAACCACGACCGGAGCCGGGGAGGCGGCCGGAGCCGGGACCACGACCGGAGGCGGAGCCACGGCCGGAAGCAGGGTCGGAGCCGGCGAGGCGGCCGGAGGCCGGGGCGGGGGTGCGGCCGGGGCCGGCAGCAGGGCCGGGGCCGGGGGCGCGACCGGGTCGGGAACGGCCGGCGCGGGCGGAGCGGGCGGCGCGGGCGGCGGCTCGGGCGCGCGGCGGCGGGACGGCGGCTCGGGCAGCGCGGCGGCGCGCGGCGCCACGAACGGGGCCCCGGACGCCGCGACCTCGGGCTCGGTCGGCCGGCAGGCCCGGATCGCGCGCAGCGTGGTGTGCACGTCGAACTGGTGACCGTCGTCGCTGTCCCAGCCGCCGTCGCTGCGTTGCGTCCCGGCCAGCCGACGCCGTGCCGAGACCAGCAGCCACTGCTCCTCGCCCACCTCCACCCGGCGCAGCGTGGCGGCGAGCCACGCCACGTCGGCCGGGGACATCTCCGGGATCCGGTCGGCGAGCACCGCCTGGATCCGGGCCGACTCGTGGTACATCCGCTGGCGGTGCAGCACCGCCGCGGCGAGCCAGCCGGCGGGCAGGAACGACGGCCAGCTCCCGTCCGGGGCGAGCTGCGCGGCGAGCGTGTGGGCCGCCGCCTGCACCACCCCGGCGTACGCCCCGCCGACGCGGTAATCGAGCGGGCCGGCGGCACGGGCGTCCAGCCCGGCCACGGTGAGCCAGAACCCGGCGTCGGCGGTCAGGTAGAACCGCGCCTCCGGGTCGCCCGGGGCGGCCCACTCCGGCGCGAACCCGGCCAGCGACGAGTGCTCGTCCCAGCCACCGTCGGCGAGCTGGCCGGCGGCCAGCCAGTCCAGCGCGTGCCGGGCGGCGGGGCGGCTCAGCGCGCCGAGGTCGTCCAGCTCGGCGAGGCGGAAGCAGGTCGCGTCGACGGAGGCGACGTCGCCACCGAGCACGGCGGGCCAGCCACCGCCGGGAGCCTGACCGGACTCCGCCGCGTCGAGCACCGCCGGCGGCACCGGCGTGCCGGAACGCAGTCGGGACAGGCGGGCGCGGTCCACCGCGTCCCCGTGTGCCACGACGAACCCGATCGCCGCTTCCAGATCGACCACGGTCGTGACGCTACCTGCGCGGACGCGGTCACGCCTCGGTAGCTCGGCCAGAAAGCGGCAGACGCCGAGGGCCCTCCCGGCGCACCGGAAGGGCCCTCACGACATCGACGTCAGTACGCGGGCAGCGACGGGTCGACCTGCTTGACCCAGGAGAGCACGCCACCCTGCACGTGGACGGAGTCCTTGAACCCGGCCGCCTTGAGCGCGGCCAGCGCCTCGGCGGACCGGACGCCGGACTTGCAGTGCAGCACGATCTGCCGGTCCTGCGGGAACCTCGCCAGCGCCTCGCCGGAGAGGATCTCCCCCTTCGGGATCAGCGTGGAACCGGGGATGCGGACGATCTCGTACTCGGCGGGCTCACGCACGTCGACCAGGAAGATGTCCTTGCCGGCGTCCTGCCACTCCTTCAGCTCCCGCGCGGTGATGGTGGAGTCGACCACCGCCTCCTGCGCCTCCTCGGAGACCGCGCCGCAGAAGTCCTCGTAGTCCTCCAGCAGGTCGGTGACCGTGGGGTTCTCGCCGCAGAGCGCGCAGTTCGGGTCCTTGCGCACCTTGATCTTGCGGTAGCTCATCTCCAGGGCGTCGTAGACCATCAGCCGGCCGACAAGCGGCTCGCCGATGCCGGCGAGCAGCTTGATCGCCTCGTTGACCTGGATCGACCCGATGGACGCGCAGAGCACGCCGAGCACGCCGCCCTCGGCGCAGGAGGGGACCATGCCGGGCGGCGGGGGCTCCGGGTAGAGGCAGCGGTAGCAGGGGCCGTGCTCGGCCCAGAACACCGACGCCTGGCCGTCGAAGCGGTAGATCGAACCCCAGACGTACGGCTTGCCGAGCAGCACGGCCGCGTCGTTGACCATGTAGCGGGTGGCGAAGTTGTCGGTGCCGTCGACGATCAGGTCGTACCGGGAGAAGATGTCCCGGACGTTCTCCCGGTCCAGCGCGGTGTCGTGGATCTCCACGTTGACCAGCGGGTTGATCTCGCGGATCGAGGCGGCGGCGGACTCGGCCTTGGACCGGCCGACGTCGGAGACACCGTGGATGATCTGCCGCTGGAGGTTCGACTCGTCGACGGTGTCGAAGTCGATGATGCCGAGCGTGCCGACGCCGGCGGCGGCGAGGTACAGCAGGGCCGGCGAGCCGAGACCGCCGGCGCCCACGCAGAGCACCCGGGCGTTCTTCAGCCGCTTCTGCCCCTCGACCCCGACGTCCGGGATGATCAGGTGGCGCGAGTAGCGGCGGATCTCGTCAACGGTCAGCTCGGCGGCGGGCTCGACGAGCGGGGGCAACGACACGGTGGACTCCCCGGGATCGGCGGTGGGACCGCGCCATTGTCGCTCGCCGTGGTGGGGATCGGCCATGACGAGGGACACCCGGCCCGAACTGCGGGACCGGGAATATCTCAGACGCCGTCGGTGGGCTCGCCGGAGTACCGCACCCCGTCGACGTACGGCCACGCGTTCGGCAGGCAGCCGTCCAGCCCGTACGTCTGCTGCTGCATCACCGGGGCCGGGGCGCCGGGGCGCGGGCACGCCTGGTGCAGCTCGCCGAACTCGTGCCCGACCTCGTGGTTGACCACGTACGTCCGGTAGACGTCGAGCGGGGCGCCGTAGTCGGGCACCGCGGTCATCCAGCGCGCCAGGTTGAGCACCACGCGACCGGGCAGCCGGCAGGACGTGTAGCGCTCGGTGTGCAGGCCGCCCTCGGCGCACATCCGCTCGGAGGTGACCGGCGTGGCCAGGTAGACGGTGAAGTCGGCGGCGGCGGCCTCGGGCACCCGCTGCACCCGCAGCTCCCCGGAGGCGATCCAGCTACGCGGGTCGCCGAGCACCGCGTCCACGGTCGCGGCGAACGCGTCGGCGTCCTGCCCCGTACCGTGCTCGACCTCGATCCGGTAGCGACGCAGCGGGCCGGCGAGGCCGCGTACCGGTGAACGCCCGTGGGCCACCGCGAACGTGCCGGGGCCGGCGGTGGGGTAGCCGGTCGGCGACGCCGACGCGGCGGTGTCGGCGTCCGGCATCAGCGTCGGCTCGGCGGCGAGCGGTACCCGCACGGGACGCGGCGGCTCGCTCAGCCGGGTGATGCCCGCCGCGCCGCCGACGGCCGCGAGCAGCATCGCCAGCAGCAGCGCCGCGCGTCGGCGTCGGCGGCGCATCCGGCGCAGCCCGGGGCGTTCGGGCGGGTACGACGTCATGCGGACAGCGTGCCACGCAATTCGGGCATTTAGCTGCTTTTGCGGCGCAAGTCCTGAGAATTGCTCACAACTCGGTCACAATGCCGGCCCGGTGTACCGCTTCCCACCCAGGTACGGCCACGGATTCGGCCGGCAACCGTCGAGGAAGAGCGTCTGCTGCTGCATCACCGGCGCGGCCCGCCCGGTGCCCGGACACGCCTCGTGGTGGTGCCCGAGCTGGTGCCCCACCTCGTGGTTGACCACGTAGAGCCGGTACGTCTCCAGCGGCATCCCGGCGGCCACCAGGTGCGGCGCGGACGTCCGCCACCGGTCCAGGTTGAGCACGACCCTGCCCGGGACCCGGCAGGACGTGTACGGCACGCCGCCCTTGCGGATGTCGATCCCGCCCGCCCCGCACAGCCGGCCGGCGGTGTCCCGGCTCGCCAGATAGATCGTGAAGTCGTACCGGCTGCCCGGCGTGACCCGCTGCAACCGCAGCCGGCCGCTGTCCACCCAGCTCCCCGGCCCGGCCAGGGCCCGCTGCACCGCGTCCCCGAACGCCCGGACGTCCTCACCGACGCCCCGCTCCACCGCCACCCGGAAGCGGCGCAACTCACCGCCCCGGCCCAGCACGCCGCCGGCCCGGTCGTCGTACCCGAAACCGCCCGTGCCCCGCGCGGGCACCGGACCGGGCAGACTCAGCACGGGCGCCGGCGAGCGGGGCGGCGCGAGCGACGGCGGCGACGACGACGACGGGACGCTCGGTGCCACCGGTGCTACCGGCTGGGCCGCGAACCCGTCGGCGACCACCTCCCGCGCGCCGGCCGGCGGCAGTTGCAGCGCCACTCCCACGCCGGCCCCGGCGGTCGCCAGGAACGCGCAGACCACGACGGCGGAGCGCCAACGACGGGCAGCGGACAGGGACCGCGGAAAACGCGGACGGCGGGAGCTGGGCATCCCGCTCAGCCTGCCATGTCGCGGACGCCGCCGCTCTCCCCCATTCCGGTCAGCAGCGCCGTGGCCTGCGCTTTCCGGCCGTCAGACCCCGGCGTGGCGGCCTCCGGCGACCCGGCCGGCGCCGCCTCGTCGAGCAGTGCCAGCACCGCCCGGGCCACCGTCCGGGGCACCTCCAACTGGGCCACGTGCCCGACGCCGTCCAGCATCAGCAGCCGGCTGTCCGGGATCACCCGGGCGGCCTGCGGAGCGACGCGCACGTCGACCAGCCGGTCCTGCCGTCCACCCACCACCAGCGTCGGCACCCGCACCGCCGCGGCCTGCCGCCAGAGCGCGCCCTCCCCCGGCAGGTACGACCGCAGGAAACTGCCGACCAGGCCCCGGAACGTCCGGACGTACGCGGCGGCGTAGTGCGCCGCCTCGTACCGGATCCGGATCTCCTCGATCGCCTCCTGCCGGCGCTGCTCGCTGATCCGGGTCAGGTCCGCCACGCACGACTCCATGACCTGCTGCGCCATCGCCTCCGGAGCGAGCTGGGCCAGCCGCCAGGCGGCCAGCCGCTCACCCCGGGGGATCACCAGCACCGGCAACATCCGCCCCTGCAACGAGCGCCGGAAGTCCAGGAACGGCAGGGCCGGCGAGATCAGCGTGAGCGTGCGGACCAGATCCGGGCGCAGCACCGCCACCCGGACCGCGACCGCCCCGCCGAGCGAGTTGCCGAACAGGTGCACCGGGCCCCGGTCGCTGTGCTCGATCCAGCGGACCACCCGGTCCGCGAACGCCGGGATCGTGTAACGCCGGCCGGGCTCGCTGCGCCCGAAGCCGGGCAGGTCGATCGCCTGGCCGTCGAGCCGGGGCGCCAGCAGGCCGGCCAGGTCCGTCCAGTTCTGCGCGGAGCCGCCGAGCCCGTGCACGTACAGCGCCGGCTCGGCGTCGGGCCCGGTGGCCGGCGTGTCCCGGACGTGCACGAGCGCGCCGTCGAGCCGCACGTGCCGGCCCGGCCAGGGCGGCGGGAGATGATGCGCGGGAAGGAGATGCTCGGGCCCGAGCGCGGCACGCTTCATGCGTCCAGTCTTCCCCGCGCCGGCCCCGTCCGCACAGTCCCCTAGGCGAGCAGCGCCTCCAGACGCCGATTCACCGCGGCCAGCGTGGCCCGCACCACAGCCTGCCGCGGATCGCCCGCGACCAGGGCGGAACCGGCCAACTGCTCCACCCACCCGTCGCAGACCAGCAGCACCACCACGGTCGCCACCTCGCAGTTGCCGAACGGCACCACGGCGGCGTGCTCGACGAAGCACCGGCCCCGCTCGCCCGCCGGCAGGGCCGGGCCGAGCAGCTCGTCCACCGCGGCGGCCGCGGCCACCGCGCAGAGCCGCAGCACGTACCCGTCGACAGCCGGCCCGGTCGCGTGCCCCTCGGCCGTCCGGTCCCCGGCGAGCAGGCGGACCTCGGTGGTGGCGTCCAGCCCCAACGTGCTCACCAGGACGTGGTCGATCACCACCCGGGGCCCGGGCACGCCGCCCGGATCCAGCGGTCGCGACGGCGCGGTCTCCGTCGTGGTCACCTGCCCACCGGAGTACGAGGTGCCGAGCGTGACCGGACTGCCGGTGGACATGCCGGTGGGCGCGGCGGCCAGCGACGTCTCGTCCACGGTGGCCCGGCCCCGGTGGGTGGCCTGCCGGCGGCGGCGCGGCGGCTCGTCGGCGTCCTCCCCCGGCGCGTCGACCAGCCGGCCGGCACGCGACTCCACGCCGCCGAACCGGCCCTCGCCGGAGCGGTTCTCGGCCGGCCGGTTCGACGCCGGCCGCACCACGCCGGCCCGCGCCGGCATGTCCGCCTCGACCGGACCGGACGAGGCCCCGCCCCGCGCCGGAACGCCCGGCTCGTCGTCGGCGCGCGGCGTACCGGATCGGGGCTCGGCCGACGCGGCCTCGGCACGGCGGTCGGCAGCACGGCCCGGCGGGACCTCCGCCAGCGGCGGGGCCTCGGCGAGGCGGTCGGCGCGGCCCGGTGGCACCTCCACCGGACGGTCGCGGACGGCCGCGGCCTCGGCCAGGCGGTCCGTGCGCGCGGTGGCGGACCGCCGGCGGACCGGCGGCGGCGGTACGGCCGGCGCGCCCGGCAGGTTCTGCGGGGCGGCGGCCAGACCCATCCGATCCTGGAGCAGCCGGGCCACCAGCCGGCTCACCTCGGCCGGGTCCGCGCCGTCGGCCAGGTCCAGCCGGAGACTGTGCGCACCGGCCGGGGTGCGGCGGAGCGCGGCGTCCCGGACGCCGGCCACCTCGCGCACGGCGTCCAGGATCGCGTTGACGTCGAAGCCCTCCGGCCGCTCGCGCAGCGGCGCCGGTTCGTCGTCCCGACGCAGGTGGGTGGCGATGCGGGCCAACTCCGGGGTCTCGGCGGACGGTTCCACGGCCGGCGGCTCCGGCACGACCGGCACATCCGGCTCGGCGGGGACGCGCTGCGGCAGCACCGCCGGGGCCGACTCGGTCGACTCCGGCCCGGCAGCCGCCTCGGCAGCCGGCGTCGGCTCCGGGGCGGACCGGCGGGCCGCGTAGGGCGGGGCGCTCGTCGGGCGGGGCGCGGGCGGCGGGTCGAACCGCGCCGTCCCGCCCGGCGCGGGGAGGCCGGCCGGCTCGCCGTGCGACGGGTCCGGTGCGGGGTACCCGGCGGTCGGCTCACCGACGGCCCGGGAGGACGGCCCCGCAGCGTACGCCGCCGGCGGTGGACCGGCCGACGCCTCGCGCTCACGGGCGACCGGCGGCGCGCCGGCCGGCTCGGGACGCGCGCCGAACGGGGTCACCGGCACCGGCGGACCCGCCCAGGAGGGCCGCTCGGCGGGCGGCTCGTGACCCGAGCGGGGCTCGGCGTCCTCGCGGGGCAGCCGGAACGGCCGGGTCGCCTCGGGCCGCGGCGGCTCGGGCGCTGCCGTCGACTCGGCCCGCACCGCCTCATACGGTCGGACCGGCTCGGGCCGCGGCTCGTAACCGCCGGCCGGATCGACGCGGGTCGGCTGGTAGCCGGTGGGCGGATCGACGCGGGTCGGCTCGTACGGTCGCATCGGTTCGGGCGCCCACTCGGACGCGCGGTCCTCGCGGGCGGCGCGGCGGCCGGTCGGCTCGTCGTCCACGGTCCGTCGCTCGGCCGGCGCGTCGTCGCGGGCCGAGCGGCGCCCGACCGGCTCGTCGGCGCGGGCCCACGGCGGGGCCCAGCCGTCGCCCCAACTCGGGCGGTTCCAGGACGGCCCGGGCCACTCCGGCTCACCCGCCGGCCCCGCGCCCGGGTCGTTCGGCGCGGCGGCGTGGGGATCGGCGGCGGTCCGCGGCCCCTCTCCGGGGTGGGCGTCGCCCGGGTGGTGCTCCGCCGCCGGCGGCTCGCCCCGGCCGGGAACCGTCACCGGCGGCTCGGTCGGACCCCGGTGTGGCCAGCCCTGGTGCAGCGCCGGGGCCTGGTCGACGGTCGGGGCGTGGAAGCCCGGCGGCACCTCGAAGCCGGAGGCGGCGGCGCCGACCGGCGGCACCTGGAGCGCCGGGGGCGCGGAGGCCGGACCACTCTCGGCCCAGCGGGGCGACCGCCCGGCGGACGTGTCGTCCGAGGCGTGCCGGGAGCCGGTGGGGTCGGCCGGGCCGGGACGCTGCTCGACGGCGGGCGCGGGGCGGGGGGCGGGCACGGCCAGCCGGTCGCCGTCGGTCTCCCGCGGCGGCTCGCCCACGGGCGGGGCACTCACCGGCGCCTGGCGGGTCACGGGTGACTCCTCCCCGGCGTGGTGCACGCCGTTGACGTGGCGGCCGTTGACGCGCGCCGCCGGCTCCTCGGCCGGGTGGCCGGGCAGCGGGGCCGGCAGGTCGCCGTGCCGGGGCGAGGACGCCGCCCACCCGCCACCGAGGTCGCCGTAGGGCCAGCCACCGGGCGCCGGGGCGCCGCGGGACCAGCCGTCCGCCGGGGGCGCCCATCCGCCGCCGGTGCGGGCCGGGTCGTCGTGCTGGCCCGTCCCGTCGCCGTGCTCTCCCGGGGTGGCGGCTCCGGGTTGCCCTGTTTCACTCACCGCGCGCTCCTTGGTCGCCCTCGCTGAGGCTACCGTGTGGTGACAGTGGCGATAAGTTACAGCGGCGGGCCAATTCCGCGACGGGTTCACGAACCCGGACCGGTTCGGGCGATACGTGCCGGCTCGACGCAGATACTCGGAGGTTCCCATGACGGCAGTGGGGAACGGTGCACACACGGCCGGCCGGCCCACCCGCCTGCCCCGCTCGGCGCGCCGCAAGCAGCTGCTCGCCGCGGCCCAGGAGGTGTTCGTCGCACACGGCTACCACGCCGCCGCGATGGACGACATCGCCGAGCGGGCCGGCGTCTCCAAGCCCGTTCTCTACCAGCACTTCCCCGGGAAGATGGAGCTCTACCTGGCGCTGCTGGACACACACTGCGACGCCATCGTGGCGAAGGTGCACGACGCCATGCGCGGCACCAACGACAACAAGGAGCGGGTCGGCGCCGCCGTGCGGGCCTACTTCGACTTCGTCGACCACGAGAGCGAGGCGTTCCGCCTGGTCTTCGAATCCGACCTGCGCAACGACCCGGCCGTGCGGCAGCGGGTGGAGCGGGTCGAGCAGGGTTGCATCGCGGCGATCACCGACACCATCATCTCGGACACCGGGGTGAGCCGGGCGCACGCCGAGCTGCTCGCGTCCGGCCTGGTCGGCGCCGCGGAGACCGCCGCGCAGTTCTGGCTGGCGGGCGGTCGGCAGGTGGCCAAGCCGGAGGCGGAAGCGCTGGTCGCGGCGTTGTCCTGGCGTGGCATCGCCAGCTTCCCGCTGCAAGGTGAGTCAGCCTGACCATCGCGCCGCCCGATCGGATAGCCTTCCCACGGTGGCTTTTTCGCCCCAGTTGAGGAGGCACAGTGGAGGTCAAGATCGGCGTGCAGTACGCGCCGCGGGAGCTGGTCCTGGAGAGCGCGCAGTCGCCGGCCGAGATCGAGCAGATCGTGACCGACGCCTTCGCCGGGAGCGAGGGCACGCTCTCCCTGACCGACGAGAAGGGCCGGCGGGTCATCGTGCCGGTCGGCAAGGTCGCCTACGTCGAGATCGCGGAGGCCTCGCCCCGCGCGGTCGGGTTCACCGTCCGCTGATCCGCGTCGCACCGGTCGCCGTGGCGGGGAGACCCGCCGCGGCGGCTCAGTTGTTCAGCCCGACCGCCGACATCCGCGTGGCGTGCGCCTCGGTCAGCCGGCGCAGCACCGCCGGCACGTCGTCGCCGGCCCTGCCGAGCAACGCGGCGAGCGCGCCCCGGTCGGCGGCGGCGACGCGTCCGGCCTGCGAGAGCGCCTCGCCGAGCAGTCGACGCGCCCACATCGAGAGCCGTCCGGCCGCCCTCGGGTCCGCCTCGATCGCGGCCCGGATCTCGGTGGCGGCGAACTCGGCGTACCGGGAGTCGTGCAGGACGTCGAGCAGCAGCGCACGGTCCGGCCCGGCCAGGCCGTCGGCGATCCCGCGCAGGAAGTCGTCGGTGATCGCGTCGCCCACGTACGCCTTGGTCACCGCCTCCGCCCAGTCCCGCGGCTCGGTCGAGTCGTGGTACGCCCGCAATGCCTCGACGTAGGGGGCCATCGCCTCCTCGGGGGTCACGCCCAGCGCGGTGAGGCGGTCGGTGAGCCACCGGTAGTGCGCCATCTCGCCCGCGGCCATCTCGCTGAGCGCGGCGCGACGGCGCAGGTCGGGGGCGAGCCGGGCGTCGGCGGCCAGCCGGTCGAAGGCGAGCAGTTCGCCGTACGCGACGAGGCCGAACAGGCCGACGGCGGCGGAATCGGGGGCGGACACGAGCGCAGGCTACCGCCCACTTGCTGTGATGCAGGTCACATGAAGTGCCCCCGGCTGCCCGGCCGACACCTGGAATCGGGACGGCTCGCAGGCCGTTCAGGTAGGATGAAGCAGTTGCCGTGGGCACCGACCTGGCCAGCGTCGCTGATCAGCACCGGTCCCCGGCGCGCGTGCGGCCCGGTCCGGCTCGGCGAAACCGCCCCCGACCGCGTGGCCCGCGCCAAACCGTCCGCGCCCTGAGGACATGAGGGGCGCACCACGAGAGGGCACCCCCACATCCACATGAGTGAGCAGAGCACAGGCCAGCCACTGGCCCCCACCGCTCCGGTTCCCCCGGAGGCACCCACATTCGCCGCGCTCGGCGCCCGCCAGGAGACCGTCGAGGCGCTCGCCGCCGCGGGCATCACCCGCGCCTTCGCCATCCAGGAGTACGCGCTGCCGATCGGGCTGCGCGGCGTCGACCTGATCGGGCAGGCCCCGACCGGCACCGGCAAGACGCTCGGCTTCGGCATCCCCCTGCTGGAGCGCGTCTTCGCCCCGTCCGAGGGCAGCGACGGCGTGCCCCAGGCACTCGTCGTCGTCCCCACCCGCGAGCTGGGCATCCAGGTCGCCAAGGACCTCGACGCCGCCGGTCGCACCCGGGGCGTCCGGGTGCTGCCGATCTACGGCGGCGTGGCGTACGAGCCGCAGATCGAGGCGCTGCGCAAGGGCGTCGAGATCCTGGTCGGCACGCCCGGCCGCCTGCTCGACCTGCAGAAGCAGAAGCACCTGCGGCTCGACCGGGTCCGCGCGCTCGTCCTCGACGAGGCCGACCGGATGCTCGACCTGGGCTTCCTGGACGACGTCGAGAAGATCCTGGCGATGCTGCCGGAGGACCGGCAGACCATGCTGTTCTCGGCCACCATGCCGGACCCGATCGTGGCGCTGTCCCGGCGGTTCCTCCGCCGGCCGGTCACCATCCACGCCGGGCACACCGCCGAGACCGGCCCGTCGCCGCAGACCCAGCAGCTCGCCTACCGCACCCACTCGATGAACAAGGTCGAGATCGTGGCGCGGATCCTGCAGGCCGAGGGGCGCGGGCTCACCATGATCTTCTGCCGCACCAAGCGGGCCGCCGACCGGGTCGCCGAGGATCTCGACTTCCGCGGCTTCGCCGTGGCGGCCGTGCACGGTGACCTGGGCCAGGGTGCCCGGGAGCGGGCGCTGCGGGCGTTCCGCGCCGGCAAGATCGACACGCTCGTCGCCACCGACGTGGCGGCCCGGGGCATCGACGTCACCGGCGTCACCCACGTGATCAACTACGACTGCCCCGAGGACCAGGACACCTACACCCACCGGATCGGCCGCACCGGTCGGGCCGGGGCGACAGGTGTCGCGGTGACGTTCGTCGACTGGGACGACATGCCCCGCTGGCGCATCATCGACAAGACGCTCGGGCTGGACATGCCCGAGCCCCCGGAGACCTACCACACCTCCAAGCACCTCTACACCGACCTGGACATCTCCCCGGACGTCAGCGACACCCTGCCGACCGCCGCGCGTACCCGCGCCGGCCTGTCGGCCGAGGTCGAGGAGGACCTGGGCGGCGGCCGGGCCCGGCGGGACGGCCGGCGCGGCGACAGCCGCGGCGACAGCCGCGGGCGCGGCGGGGACCGCCGACGTGGGCGTGGTGGCGAGACCGGCGGGGCGCCCGCCGAAGACGGCGCGACAGCGGTCGCGACGGACGAGGGCACCCGAACCCCGCGCCGGCGGCGTCGCCGCCGGGCCGGCGAGACGGTGGCCGGCGAGCAGCCGACCGCAGTGATCGCCAACGAGGGCGCGACGGAGCAGTCCACCATCACCACCGTCGCCGCCGCTGACGGCGGCGACGAGACCGCGACCAAGCCGCGCCGCCGCCGGCGTCGCCGCAGCAGCGCCGGCACCGCCGAGTCCCCCACCACGGACTGAGCAGAGTCTCCACACACGACGGCCCTCGGACCCGCTCCGGGGGCCGCTCCCTGTCCCCACCCCGGCACTCTTCGCCCGTGTCGATCATGAGGTTGGCGCCCGCCCGGCGTGTCGCGCCGCCAACCTCATGATCGACCGAACGCGAGCGGGGAACGGCGGGCGGGGAGGCCGCAGGACGGAAGGAGCAGGGATGCCGGAAGCGTTGGACGCGGCGCTGCGGGAGGTGCGGGCACTGCTGCTCGACCCCGGTCTGACCCGGGCGGTCGCCGCCGGCCGGCAACGAGGACAGCGGCCCTCGGTGGTCCGCGCGGAACTGCGCCCGGTCACGCTGAAGGCCGGCGCGCGGTTGCAGATCGCCACCTCCGACGGCGCCCGACCGCACACCCGTAACGTCACCCCCGGTACGGAGGAGGCCGACACGGCCGTCGACGCGCTGCTCGCCGAGCCGTTCGGCAACTGGCACGTGGAGACCACCGGCACCACGCTCCAGCTCCGGGTGACCAAGTCCGGCGAGGCGCAGGTGCACCGCGCCAAGGCCAGCCGGCCGGTCGCCGAGCCGGACGGACACGACCGGGCCAAGGACTGGCTGCTCGACCCGGGTGACCCGCTGTTCGCCGCGATCGGCGGCTCGGCGGCCAAGCGCCGCCAGGTCGACGCGTTCCTCCGCGCGCTGGCCGCGACGCTGCCGGACGACCTCACCGGCCCGCTGCGCGTGGTGGACCTGGGCTGCGGAAACGCCTACCTGACCTTCGCCGCCCACCGCTACCTGACCCGGCGCGGCCTGGACGTGACGTTGATCGGCGTCGACGTCCGGGAGGACCAGCGCCGCCGCAACACGGAACTGGCCGAACGGCTGGGCTGGGCCGACCGGGTCAGCTTCGTCGCCGGCACCATCGCGCAGGCCCCTGTCGAGCCGGCGCCCGACCTGGTGCTGGCGCTGCACGCGTGCGACACGGCGACCGACGAGGCGTTGGCCCGGGCGGTGCACTGGGGCGCCCGCTGGGTGCTCGCCGCCCCGTGCTGCCACCACGACCTGGCCGCCCAGCTCCGGGCCCGGCCCGCGCCCGGGCCGGACGGACTGCTCACCCGCCAGGGCATCCTGCGCGAGCGGTTCGCCGACGTACTCACCGACGCGCTGCGGGCCGGGCTGCTCCGGCTGCACGGCTACCGTGCCGAGGTGGTGGAGTTCGTCGACTCGCAGCACACCCCACGCAACCTGCTCATCCGGGCACGACGCACGGCCGGCTCGCCGACCGACGACCAACGGGCCGAATACCGCGAGCTGGTGGATCGGTGGGGCGTCACGCCCCGGCTGGAGACGCTGCTCGCCGCGCCGGACCCGGTCTAGCGGCGCCGCTCGCCGCGGTTGCGGTCGCCGCGGTCCAGCGCCGACACCCGCTCGCCGGGGCCGCGGTTGGTGGCCCGGTCACCGTCCGGCGGCACGGTCGGGAACGGGACCACCTTCGCCTGCTGGTCGGAGTTGCCGACGGCGGCGAACGCGTTCCAGGAGATGTCGACAAGCAACCGCTTCAGCTCGGCGTGCCGGGCCGCGGCGTTGCGCTGGAGCGCCATCCGCGCGCCCAGCACCACACCGACCAGGGTGGTGCAGACCGCGCCGGTCGCGGCGATCAGGTGCACGCCCTCCGCCGGGTCGCCCCGCACCGCCAGCACCAGCAGCCAGATCCAGAAACCCAGCGCGAACACGCCGGCCTTCGCCACGAAGAAGAGGCTCACCGCGCCAGGACGGTGCGGAACGGGACGGTCTGGTTCGGCCATGCTGCTCCTCTGAAGTCGCTGCCGGGGAGGATTCGTTCAGCTTAGTTGACAGTCCGCAACTGTTCATGCTGCGTCGGTCCCGCCCACGAGACCTTCCGACCGATCAGTCAGTTACTTCTTCCCCCGGGCGTACTAGGCTCGGGGCGCAGAGCCGGGCGCACCGGCGGAAGGGGACAGCCGAGGAGGGATGGGCTCCGCAGAGGTTTCGCCGCAGATGGCCTTCGCACGGTTCGTGCGACGGGCCATCGACGACGCGCGTGAAGAGCGCGGCTGGACGGTGACCGACCTCGCCACCCACACCGGCGTCGGCCGTTCCACGGTGTTCCGCTGGCTGGCCGGCGACTGGCAGGACTATCCCGAGCTCGCCAAGGTGCGCGGCTTCTGCGCCGCCCTCGATCTGCCGGTGGCCGCCGCGTTCCGGGCCCTGGGCCTGCCCGACGCCGGGGCGGTGCCCCGCCGACGCGCCGCCGAGGACGGTCCGGTCGAGGCAGACGTACGGGTCATCCTGGAACGGCTGGCCGACCCGAACGTCCCCGCCGAGGAGAAGCACCACATCCGCGACCTGCTGCGCTACCTGGCCCGCCGACCGGTCCGCCGCGCCGGCTGACCCCGGGCCGGCCGGTCAGGCGACGGTCAGCGTGAACTCGGCGGTCCGCACCACGCCGCCGACCTGGAAGTCCAGGAACATCCGGTAGCGGCCCGGCCCGGGGGCGGTCAACCAGAACGTCACGGCGTCGCCGTCCCGCACCGGCTCCGGGTGCACGTGCAGGTAGCCGAGATCGCCGTCACGCAGCGCCACCAGGTGACCGAACGCGCCCAGGTAGGGCTCCAGGGCAGCGGCCGCGCCGCCGGCGTCGGTGACCCGGAACCGCAACGGCACCGACCGTCCCACGTCGGGCGTGCCGGTGAACCCGACGGTGAACCCGTCGACCGTGGCCGACGTCTCCGGGGCGGGCAGCGGCCGGGGCAGGTAGTCGCCCGGCACGGCCAGGTCGGCACCGAGCACGGCGGCGACCTGCCGGCCGTCGTCGGCCACCGCGGTGAAGTCCGCGTACATCCGCCAGGCGCCCGGCGCGGTGGGCGTCAACGGCACCGACCAGGTGCCGTCGGCGGCCATCGTCGGGTGCAGGTGCCGATAGCCGGTGAGGTCGCGGCGGACCACGATCACGTGCATCGGCTTGTCGTGCACGACCGCGAAGCGGGTCACCGCCCGACGCTTGTCGTCGCGGACCTGGAACCGCAGCTCACCGACGCGACCGGCGGTCAGGTCCCCGGTCGACGGGACGAGCGTGTAGCCGGCCGAGCTGATCGACAGCCCGGTCGCGCCGTCGCCACCGCCCTGGGTGACCGTGGCCCCGTCGTGCGAGTGCGCGCCGGTGCCGGGCGCGTGGGAGTGGGCGCCACCGGCCGGGGCGGCGTCGCCCGCCGGGACCGTGCCGGCCGGAGCCGCGCCGCCGCCCGGGTTCGCCGGCGGGTTCAACCGGCCGAGCCCGAAACCGAGCAGCACGGCCAGCACCAGGCCGCCCACCACCAGGGCCAGCCGTACCGTGTCCCGGTCCACCACCGCCGGACCCGTCGCCACGGAACCGTCGGCACCGCTACCGTCGCTGACGGAGCCCGACGCGGGACCGACGAGGTCGGGCGCGGGCTCGGCGAGGGACGGCGACTCAGGCAACGCCGCCGGCCAACTCGTAACCCGCCTCGTCGACGGCGGCGCGGACGGACTCCACCGGCAGCGGAGCCGCACTGGTGACGGTGGCCGTGCCCCCGACCAGGTCGATCCGGACCTCCTCGACGCCCGGCAGCGCGGACAGCTCCCCGGTCACCGCCCGGACGCAGTGTTCGCAGGTCATCCCGGTCACGGTGTACGTCTGGACGACGGGTCGCTGCTCGGTCATGGCCCCACGGTACCGCCGGCCGGGACGCCCGCGGACGACGCCCGCGCGAACGGTGGCGTCGCTCGCACCCACCCCCTCGCACTCAGCCGGCGAGGGCGAGGGCGAGCGGCAGCACGTCCGGCGCGCCGGCGCGCCGCAGCAGGCGCGCCACCATGGCCATCGTCCAGCCGGAGTCGACCAGGTCGTCGACGAGCAGCACCGGCCCGTCCAGCGCGGGCAGCGCGCCGGCCAACTCGTCCGGCAGGTGGAACGCGTCGTGCAGCGCGCGTACCCGCTGGGCGCTGTTGCCGCGCGGCCCGCCGGCGCCGGCCGGACCGGTCGGCACGACCACGCCGAGCAACGGCAGCCGGCCGACCGCGGCGATCCGCTCGGCCAGCGAGCCGACAAGCGTCGGCCGGGCCCGGGAGCCGACCGCGACCACGCCGGCCGGGCGGCGCGGCCACGGGTCGTCGCCGTGCGCCCACGCCTTCAGCACCTCGACCACGGCCGCCGCCACGTCGTCGGGCACCGGGCCGTCCGGCGCGTCCGGGCCGACCAGGCCCCGCAACCGCCCGCCCCACCCCAGGTCGGACAGGCGCCCCACGGCCCGCCCGGGCAGCGCCTGTTCCGCCGGGGGGAGGCGACCCTTCAGGGGTACGCCGACCGCGTCCAACCCGGTCGGCCAGAGCTTCTTCGGCGCGATCTGGACGCCGGGGCGGCCGAGGAACGTCTGCGCGGCGGTGAGCGCCTCCGGTGAGACGTCCGCGTCGAACAGCGGGCCGGCGCAGTTGTCGCACCGGCCGCAGTCCTCCGCCCCGGTGTCGTCGAGCCCTTCCCGCAGGTAACGCATCCGGCAGCGGGACGTGTCCGCGTACTCCCGCATGGCCCGCTGCTCGGCGGTGCGCGCGTCGGCGACGCGCCGCAACCGGGCCTCGTCGTAGGTCCAGGGCTCGCCGGTGGCGAGCCAGCCGCCGCGCACCCGGCGGACCGCGCCGTCCACGTCGAGCACCTTGAGCATCAGCTCCAGCCGGGCCCGGCGCAGGTCGACGACCGGTTCGAGGGCCTGGGTGGAGATCGGCCGGTCGGTGTCCAGCGCGGCGAGCACGGCCCGGACCTGCTCCTCGGGCGGGAACGCGAGCGAGGCGAAGTACCGCCAGATGGCCGCGTCCTCGACGCCGGGCAGGAGCAGCACCTCGGCCTGCTCGACGGCGCGACCGGCGCGACCGACCTGCTGGTAGTAGGCGATCGGCGACGGCGGTGCGCCGAGGTGCACCACGAAGCCCAGGTCGGGCTTGTCGAAACCCATGCCGAGCGCGCTGGTGGCGACCAACGCCTTGATCTTGTTGTCGAGCAGGTCCTGCTCGGCGGCGCGGCGGTCGGCGTCCTCGGCCTGCCCGGTGTAGGACGCCACCGCCCAGCCCCGGCCGCGGAGGAACTCGGCCGTCTCGGTGGCCGCGGCCACGGTGAGCGTGTAGACGATCCCCGAGCCGGGCAGCCGGTCCAGGTGGTCGGCCAGCCAGGCCAGGCGGTGGGCCGGGCTCGGCAGATCGAGTACGCCGAGGCGCAGCGACTCCCGGTCCAGCGTGCCGCGCAGCACGAGCGCGTCGCCGAGCTGCTCGGCCACGTCGCGGGTGACCCGGGCGTTGGCGGTGGCCGTGGTGGCGAGCACCGGCGTGCGCTCGGGCAGGTTCGCCAGGAACGTGCGCAGCCGGCGGTAGTCGGGGCGGAAGTCGTGCCCCCAGTCGGAGACGCAGTGCGCCTCGTCCACCACCAGCAGCCCGGTGGTGGCGGCCAGCTTCGGCAGCACGCCGTCCCGGAAGTCCGGGTTGTTGAGGCGTTCCGGGCTGATCAGCAGCACGTCGACCGCCCCGGCGTGGATCTCGGCGGTGATCTCGTCCCACTCGTCCAGGTTGGCGGAGTTGATGGTGCGGGCCCGGATGCCGGCGCGGGCGGCGGCGTCGACCTGGTTACGCATCAGCGCCAGCAGCGGCGACACGATCACCGTCGGCCCGTGCCCGCCGCCGGACCGCAGCAGCGCGGTGGCCACGAAGTAGACGGCCGACTTGCCCCAGCCGGTGCGCTGCACGCAGAGCACCCGCCGCCGGTCGACGACCAGCGCCTCGATGGCGCGCCACTGGTCCTCGCGCAGCCGGGCGTGGTCACCCGCCAGCCGCCGCAGGACCGCCTCGGCGCGTTCCCGGACGGCGTTCCGATCCTGGCTCATCCGGCATTTCTACCAGGGGCGGCCGACCACACCGGCGGGGCGGGCGACGGCTCGGGCGGCAGGAAGAGCAGCAGCTCGCGCAGCGGTTCGGTGGTCGACGACGGTAGGTGGCAGCGCCCGGCCAGTTCTTCCAGCGAGCCGTACGGGCCGCGCAGCCAGCGGTCCACCGCGAGCTGGCGGCACTGCTCGGCGGTCAGCCCGGGCAGCGTCGCGAGCACCGGCTCGGGTACGGCGTTGACGTCGACCAGACCGCCGTCGTCGTAGCCGCGGAGCAGGTCCGGGCGGCCGATGCGCAGCTCCGTCCGGGCGGCCGGATAGTGGTGCAGGAGGTGGCGCGCCTGCTCCCGACGCAGCCGGCGCTGCTCGTCGCTGCGTTGTCGGCCGGTCCAGAACAGCGCGCCGAGGGCCGCCCAGAGCGCCGGGTTGAGCAGCACCACGTGCCCCGCGCCGACCAACCAGCAGACGCCCATCGCCCCGATCAGATACAACGCCTCGGCGTCCGTCACCTCCTCGTTCTCCGGCATGTTGAGCGCGACGACGACCAGGATGAAGATGAGCAGGAAATAGCTGACGCCGGCCAGGGCCAGCCGCCAGCTCCGCCGCCACAGCGCGTACCCGAGGACCACCGCCCAGGTGAGCGACCCGAACGAGAGCAGCACGGTGGCCGTACCGAAGACGGTCGCGGTGACCTGGACCCACCTCGGCGAGCGGCGCGGCGTGGTCTCCGGCGGCGGGTTGAGGGCGAGCAGCAGCGCGTGCGGGAGCGGGGCCGGGCCGGCCCAGCCGGCCGGGGGCGGCATCGGGGCGGCCGGGGACGACGTCGGAGCGGCCGTCGTCGGAGCGGCCGGGGGCGGCCCGGGCACAGGCGTAGCCGACACCGGCGGCAGGGGTGCGGGCGGTGGCGGCACGGGTCCGGGCCGCGTCGTCGTGGATGGCGCGTCCGCGACGGGCGGCACCGGGGACGGCAGGTCCGCGACCGGCGGCAACAGTGCCGGATCCGAGCGGAGGATCCGCCGGTGCAGGTCCTGGAGCGACCCGCCGGGCTCGATGCCGTAGTCCTCGCGGAGCAGGTCGGCGAAGTCCCGGTAGGCGGCGAGCGCCTCGGCCTGCCGGCCACTCCGGTAGAGCGCCAGCATGAGTTGGAGCCGCAGCCGCTCCCGGACCGGGAACTCGGCGACCAGCTCGACCAGCCGGCCCACCGCCTCGCCGTGCCGGCCGGCGGCCAACTCCAGCTCGGTACGCGTCTCCAGCGCGACGGCCCGCAACTCCACCAGCCGGTGCCGGGCGGCGTCGAACCAGGGGCCGGCGAACCCGGTGAACGGCTCGCCCTGCCACCGCTCCAGCGCGGCGTGCACCTCGGCCAGCGCCTCCGCCGTACGCCCGGCCGCCTGCGCCTGCCGGGCGCGCTGGACGCCCCGCTCGAAGCGCGTCACGTCGACCGCCTCCGGCGCGACCCGCAGCACGTATCCGGCATCGGTCAGCGTGAGCACCTGGGCCGGCGTACGCGGTGACCGGTCGGGCTCCAGCATCCGGCGCAGACCGGCCACGTGCTTCTGCACCACGTTGGGGCCGTTCACCGGCGCTTCCTCGGGCCACACCGCCTCGACGATCTGCCCGGTGGGGACCGGGCGGCCGGCGGCGAGCAGCAGCACGGCCAGCACGGCCCGCTGTTTGGCCGGGCCCAGATCGAGCGGACGGTCGGCGTACCAGGCCCGCTGTGGACCGAGGAGCTCGAAACGCAGCGCCTCTGACATGCGAGTTTCCCGCCCCCGTACCCCCGGCCGTCGCCCGCCGTGGCCGGCGGCAGTCGGACGGCAGCATATCGGCAGTGGAACGGCGATGGCGGCCTGCGAAGCTTCCCCGGCAACAGCCACCTGGGAAAGTGAGTCGAACGAAGATGACGCAGCGAAACGGCACCGCCGCGACCGTCCGGCGGATCGGGCTCCGCGCGGCCGCCGTGCTGGCCACCACCGCACTGGCCGCCGGGTGCGGCGCCGGGGACGCCTCCGAGGGCGCCGGCCCCGCGCCGACCCCGTCGGCGGACCCGAAGGCCGCCCTGCTGGCCGCCGTGCCGACCGAGCAGGACCCGGCGTTCCGGTTCCTGCTCCAGGACGGCGCCGACAAGTTCACCGGCGTGCTGGACCCGGCCACCGAGGCCATGGACCTCGCCGTCAAACAGCGGAACGACGACCCGAAGTTCACCATGGACATGACGTTCCGGTGGATCGACGAGGCGCTGTGGATGCGGATCAAGCTGACCGGCCTCACCGACGTACCCGACTCGCTCAGGCTGCCCAAGCGCTGGATGGCGATGGACCGCGACAAGCTGAAGGACGAGTCCAGCATCCCGGCCTACCAGGGCGCCGACCCGGGCAACACCGCCGCCGTCATCCGCACCGCGGACACGGTCGAGGCCAAGGGTGACGGCACGTACACCGGGCTCGCCGACCTGACCGACAACGCCGACGTGCAGAGCACGTTCGACAACGTGGACCTGACGGCGCTGGGCGAGGCGGGGAAGAGGGTGCCGTTCACCGCCGTCGTCGGGGCGGACGGCAACCTGGCCTCGCTGACCCTGAACGTGCCGGCGGCCGGCAAGCAGAAGGCGATGAAGCTGATCACCAGGTACTACGACTACGGCAAGGCCCCGAAGATCGCCGAGCCCACCGGGGACCAGGTGCAGAAGGCGCCGGCCCTGGTGTACGAGATGCTCAACGGCTGACCCGCGACCAGCGCGACGGGCGGCGGCCACACGGGGGGCCGCCGCCCGTCGCGGCGGTCAGCGGCGCGGGCGCAGCGCGGTCCCGAGGGGGGCCAGTCGGGTGCGCAGGCTGGCCAGGCCGCCGGGGAAGAAGTACACCGCCAGGATGAACACGGTGCCCAGGACGAACAGCGGCTGGCTCAGCGGGTGACTGAGGAACGCGGGCAGGCTGTTCACCGCGTCGCTGCTGCCGAACGCGGTGAGCCGGTGATCCAGGTACATGTAGAGGACGCCGCCCAGCACCGGCCCCCACCGGGTGCCCGGGCCACCGAGCACCACCATCACCAGCAGCGACAGCGTCAGCTCGGACGACGTGATGTGCGGGCTGGCACCGCCCACGATCAGCACGTAGACCACCCCGCCGGCGCTGGCCAGACCGCCGGCCAGGGTGAACGCGACAAGCTTGAACCGGTACGGGTCGAGCCCGAGCACCCCGATCCGGCGCTCGTCGTCGCGCAGCCCGGCCAGCACCCGCCCGGTCGGCGAGCCGCTGACCCGGTGCACCACCAGCACCACCAGCGCCAGGTACGCCAGCGCCAGCCAGTAGAGGTTGACCGTGTTGGTGACGCCGACGAGCGCCGACGGCAGCCCGGACACGTCCAGCGGCAGCCCCTCCTCGCCGCCGGTCAGCCCGCCGAAGTCGCGGGCCACCAGGATCGCCCCGACCTGCGCGAACGCCAGCGTCACCATGGCGAACGCGATGCCCACGGTGCGCAGCGCCACCGCGCCGAGCAGCGCGGCCAGCGTGGTGCCGCCGGCCACGGTGAGCACGGCGGCCTGCCACAGCGGCAGCCCGGCCTTGGTGACCAGGATGTCGGTGCCGTAGACGCCGGCGGCGAAGTAGAGCGCGTGCCCGAAGGAGAGCATGCCGGTGCGCCCGAACAGCAGGTCGTAGCCGGCCGCGAGCCCGCCGAAGACCAGGCAGATGGCGAGCAGTTGCAGCGTGCCCGGCGAGTTCAGCGGCCCCTCGAAGATGCCGGGCAGGTTCACCGTCGAGTACGGCAGGACCGCGGCCACCACCAGCGCGACAAGCGGCAGGTACGGACGCAGCCCGTGCCAGCGGGAGGGCCCGGGGGTCAACTCGTCGGGCACCGTGGCCGGCGGCGCGGGCACCTCGGCACTCTTGACCTCGGTCATGCGTGAGCCACCTTTCCGGCCAGGCCCTGCGGACGCAGCAGCAGCACCACGGCGAGCAGGCCGACGACGCACAGGTCGCCCAGCCCGGACGTGCCGTAGTAGTTGACGAACTGTTGCAGCAGCCCCACCGCGACCGCCGCGTACGCGGAGCCGACGACCGAGCCCATTCCGCCGATCACCACCACGATGAACGCGAAGATCAGCAGCGAGCCGCCCTGTCCGGGTGAGACGGTGCCGAAGTAGACGCCGCCGAGCGCGCCGGCCAGCGCGGCGGCGGCCCCGCCGATCGCGAAGACCAGCGTGAACGCCTTGCGCACGTCGATGCCGAGCGCGGTCACCATCTCCCGGTTCTCCACGCCGGCCCGGATGATCAGGCCGTACCGGGTCCAGCGCAGGAACGCCAGCAGCGCGCCGAGCACCAGCACCGCGGCGACGATCAGCAGCAGCCCGGCGTTCGGCACCTGCGCGCCGAGCACCGCTGTCACGTTCCGGCTCCAGTCGGGGCGCGGGAACGTGCGCGGGTCCGCGCCCCAGGTGGCCTGGAGCAGCGCCACGCCGGCCAGCGACAGGCCGACGGTGACCAGCACCTGTTCGATGGTGCGGGAGTAGAGCGGCCGGATCAGCACCAGCTCGACCAGCACCGCGACCAGCGAGCCGGCCAGCACGCCGAACAGCACCGCGACCACGAAGCCGAGGCCGTCCGGCCCGGCGCCGGGCAGGTTGCCGGCCGCCCACCAGGTCGCGTACGCGCCGACGCCGAGGAACAGGCCGTGCGCGAAGTTGAGCACGTCGGCGAGGCCGAAGACCAGGGACAGGCCGGACGCGACGAGGAAGTAGAGCGCCGCCAGGCCGAGCCCGGTCAGCGTCAACAGGACCACGGTGTTCATGAGTGCACCTCCGCCGAACCCACGCCGAGCAGCGACTTCGTCAGCGCGGTCTCCAGCAGCAGCTCACCGGCGGCGCCGGTCCAGGCGACCCGGCCGGCGGAGAGCACCACCGCGTCGGACGCCAGCCGTCGCACCACCGCCAGGTTCTGCTCGACCAGCAGCACCGGCACCGATTCCGCGACCCGTTCCAGCACCTCGGCCACCTCGGTCACCACCTTCGGCGCCAACCCCTTGGTCGGCTCGTCGACCAGCAGCAGCCGGTTGTCGTTGAGCAGCACCCGGCCGATGGCGAGCATCTGCTGCTGCCCGCCGGAGAGCGAACCGGCCCGTTGCCGTCCGCGCCGGTCCAGCTCCGGGAAGAGCGCGAAGACCTTGTCGTACGCCGGGGTGGTGCCCCGCCGCTCGGCCAGCCGCAGGTTCTCCGCGACGGTGAGCCCGGCGAAGACGCACCGGTCCTCCGGCACGTAGCCGAGCCCGTCGCGGACCAGCCGGTGGGTGGGGCGGGCGAGCAGGCTCCGCGCGCCCATCCGCACCGTGCCGCGCACCTCGCCGCCCCGGGGGGTGAGCCCGACGATCGCGCGCAGCGTGGTGGTCTTGCCGACGCCGTTGCGCCCGAGCAGCACCGTGACGCCGGTCGGCGCCACCTCGAACGACACGCCCTGGAGGATGTGCAGTCCGGCGATCCGCACCGACAGGTCCTCGACGCTGAGAACGGGTTCACTCACAGTGACTCCCCCAGATAAGCCTCCTGCACGGTGGCGTTCGCCATCACCGTGTCCGGGGTGTCGCAGGCCAGCAGCGCGCCGTGGTGCATCACGGCGATCCGGTCGGCCAGTTCCAGGATCACGTCCATGTGGTGCTCCACCATGAGCACCGCCCGGCCGCTGTCCCCGGTCAGCGACTTGATCACGCGGACCAGCTCCGGCACGTCCTCGGCGCTCACCCCGGCCATCGGCTCGTCCAGCAGCATCACCCGGGGCTCCGCGGCGAGCAGCAGCGCGATCTCCAGCTTGCGTTTCTCGCCGTGGGCGAGCGTGCCGGCCAGCGCCGTACCCCGGTGGTGCAGGCCGACCCGGTCGAGCGCCGCGTCGGCGGCGGCGGCCACGTCCCGGTCGGCCGCCGCCCGCCGCCACAGCTTCATCGAGCCACCCCGGTGCGCCTGTACGGCGAGCCGGACGTTCTCCCGGACCGTCAGCGAACCGAAGACCGAGGACGCCTGGAAGGTGCGCCCCAGACCGAGCCGGGCCCGCCGGTGCGGCGGGAGCGTGGTGACGTCCGCGCCGTCCAGCAGGATCTTCCCTTCGGTGGGCCGGCGCAGGCCGGTGATCAGGTTGAACAGCGAGGTCTTGCCGGCGCCGTTGGGCCCGATCACGCCGAGGAACTCCCCCGGCGCCAGATCGAGGTAGACGGAGTCGACGATGGCGACCTCACCGATCCGCCAGGTCAGACCGCGGGTGGCGAGCATCGGTCAGCCCTTCATCTGCGCGACCGGCGGCGCGCTCTCGTCACCGGTGAGCGTCTTCTGCGCGGTGGCCGTGAACGCGGTGCCGCTGCCGGTGAGCTTGGCCTGGTACATCGGCTGGAGCAGCGCGTGGTCCTCGGCGCGGATCTTCATGGTGCCCTTGACGCCCTCGAACTCCCAGCCCTCCAGCGCGGTGACCATCTTCTCCACGTCGTCGCCGCCCTCCTGCACCGCGCGCACGACCATCTGCGCGGCGGCGAACCCGTCCGGGTGGAACAGGTCGAGCGTGCCGCCGGGGATCTTCGCCTTGGCGGCCTTGGCGGCCTCGGTGTCGCTGGCCCCGTCGAAGTAGTGCGACAGGAACGAGATCTTGCTGCCGGCCGCGCCGAACGTCGGCCAGGAGGCGCGGATGTCCAGCCCGGTGACGACCGTGGTGGCGGCGAGCACGCCCTGCTGGTCGAGCGTCTGCCACATGGCACCGGCGGTGGTGCCGGCCCAGGCGACGAAGAGCAGGTCCGGCTTGGCGGCCTTGATCTGGCTGGCGAACGGCGTGAACTCGGTGGCGCTGGCCGGCGCGCGGACGCTGCTCACGGTCGCGCCGGCGCCGCCGATCACGGCCTTCACGGCGGCCTCGTTGGCGTCGCCGAACGCGCCGTCCTGGGCGAACACCACGACCTTCTTGCCGGCCGCGTCGCCGATGAACGACTTGGCGGTCACCACGTCCTGCCAGGACTGCCGGCCGGAGCGGAACGTGTACTTGTTCGCGCCGGTGACCGCGTCGGTGGCGGCCGGGCCGGAGATGAACAGCACCTTGTTCTGCGCCGCGATCGGGGCCACCTGGAGCGCCACCCCGGAGGAGGTGGACCCGGCGATGATCTTCGTGCCCTTGCCGATCAGGTCCTTGGCGGCGGAGACGGCCTTGGCCGGGTCGCCCGCGTCGTCGGCCTCGCTCAGCTCGATCTTCCGGTCGCCGACCTTGCCGGTGCCCTTGGTGGCGAAGTCGAGGCCGGCCTTGAACCCCTCGATGTACTGCTTGCCGTAACTGGCCAGCGGCCCGGACTGGGAGTAGACCAGGCCGACCTTGACCGGCGCGGCGTCGCCGCCGCCGGAGGCGGTGTCCTGCGGGCTGCCACACGCCGTGGCGGCCAGCGCGGCCGCCATCATCGTGGCGGCGGAAAGGAACACCCGTCGCGTGTGCCGGATCGTCATTGCGACTCCAGGTGAGGACAGGAGGATTGTCAGTTGTCGGCTCACGCTAGAAGTGACGTCACCCACGAGCTATGTGGTCGACGCACACAAGTGCCCGGGACGGGATGGCCGCACGTTACAACCCCGGACACCAGCACGTAACCCGGCCGACCCGGGATGGCCCGTCCCACCACGCGGAACGCGGCCACGGTGTCGCCCCCGCCCATCGCGCCCCGCGTACGCGCGGCGGCCCGGCGGGGAACTCCCCGCCGGGCCGCCCGGTCAGCCGGTCACCGGCCGACGCCTCCTCCTCACATCGTCCGGCGTCGCCGCCAACCCAGGACGGTCAGCACCACACCGGCCGTCGTCGTCAGCGCGCCGCCACCGATCAGTCCGGTCAGCTTCATGCCGGTGACCGGCAGATGCTTGCCCGGGTGGAACGGCGGGAACGGCTTCGCCGCCATCCGGTTCGTGAAGGTGCAGGTGATGTCCTGCCCCCGGGCCGGGGTGACCACGCCGTCCAGCACCGGCACCCGGCTGTCGGTGCCGGTCAGCACGCACTCCGGCGGCCCGGCCTGCTGGTAGCCCGCCGGGCCACCGGACTCGCTCAGCCGGTAGCCGACGCCGACCCGCACCGGCACCGAGGTGACCTCGGGGCTGCCGGACGGGCCGCTGATCGGGGTCGCCGCGTTGGTCGGTGCCGCGGTCAGCGTCCACTCGGTCGGGGCGGCCCTGCCCCAGACCTTCTTGACCAGGGTCAGGTGTGCCCCGTTCGGGTCGAGCTGGCCGTTACGCCAGGTGCAGGTGTACGCGCGGTCCGCGGCCGGGGTGAGCACGTTGCCCGGTGTGGGCGCCGGCTCGCCGGTGTCGTTGAAGACGCAACGCAACTCCGTCAGCTCGTACCCGGCCGGACCGCCGCTCTCGCTGAGGCCGTACGGCACGCCGGCCGTCACCTCGGCGTCGGTCACCGCCGGCTCGCCGCTGCGCCCGCTGACCGGGGTCGCGCCGGAGCCCTGCGGCGGGGTGGCGCTGAGCACCCAGTCGGTCGGCTTCGCGGTGCCGCCATGGGTGTTGCGCACCTCCTTGACCAGGGTCACCTGTGCCGGCTGGGCCTGGTTGACCGCGATGCAGACCACGGTCTGGCCGATCTGCACGGCCACCTGGCCGTTCTCGCCGCCGAAGTCGGGGCTGACGCCCGGTCCGCTGCGGTCGCGGACCCCGCAACTCCAGCTACCGGTGGCCGGCGGCTCGATCACCGCGCCCGGCACCACGGTCTGGGTGAAACCGGGAACGGTGCTCTCACCGAGCGAGTAGACGGCGCCCTCGACGACCGGGTGGGCCGGGTCGCCGCTCTTCACCGTGAACCCGTTCGGCCCGTACGCGGTCAGGTCCCAGGCCGTCGCCGGCGGCGCGGGCGGACCGTACGGGTTCTGCACGGACTTGGCCAGGATCAGCTTCGTCTCGCAGGTCACCGTGTTGGTGATCTGGTAGGTGTTGGTGCCGGCGGCGAGCGTCTGCTCACCGAGGTCGCCGCTGGCCGTGTTGGTGCACCCGGGCGGCAGCGCGGTGACGGTCTCGTCGATGACGACCGACTGCCCCGCCCGGAAGGTGCCGTACGCGACACCCCAGGCCGGCTGGTCCACGCCGGGCAGCACCAGCGCGGCCTGGATGGAGACGTCCTGCCGCGGGTCGGGGACGCTCTGCCCGTTGACCACCCAGGTCTTGTTCACCACCACGGTCGCCGGCTGCGGCTCGGCCTGGTTGATCATCACGCAGGCCACCGCGTCGTTGGCCAGCGCGTTGACGCTGAACCCGAACTCGCCGTTGTTGGCCACCAGCACCGGTTGGCCGCTGGCCGTGCAGGTGGCGTTGACGCCGTCCTGCTGGACCAGCGAATATCCGGCCTGCGGGGTCTCCGCGATCGCCACCGCCCGGCTGGGCTGCCCGTTCAGGTCGAATGCGAGGTTGACCGCGCCGGTGGAGGTGTCGGTGACGGCGCTCGGCGGGGTCACCCCGGTGCTGCTCGACGAGATGGTCCAACCACCGGTCGGCTGCGGGTCACCGCCGCCCGGTGGGATCACCAACTTGACCACGCTGACCGTGCCCCGGCAGTTGTCCAGGGCGAGTTCCCGGAAGACGGCGGCGAGTTGGTCGTAGTCGGTCTGGTAGTAGTCCGAGTTGGCGACCGGCCCGGAGATCGCGACCAGGTTGTCGGGCGCGCCGGAGACTCCGGTGCCCACACCGACCGCCACGACCCGGGTCCCCTTGGCCTTGACCGCGTTGGCGGCGAAGATGCCGTTCTCCACCTCGACGAACCGGGTGAAGCTGCCGGTTCCCTGGACCGGCGGCGGGCCGTACACGGTGGGGTTGCCGTCGGTCAGGATGATCACGGCGTCGTAGTCGTAGGGCGCGGCGGCGACTTGCCACAGCCCCTGGTCCCAGTTGGTGGTGCCACCGGCGGTGAGGCCGTTGATCGCCGCCTTGACCGTGTTCGCGCCGCTCTGGTCGGAGACCGGGATCGGGTTGAGCACCGCGGCGGCGTCGGTCGCGAACGTGTAGAGCGCGACCTGGGACGGGGTGCCGGTCAACGCGTCGACGAAGCCGTTCGCCGCGTTCTTGACCACCGGCAGGTCGGGCCGGATCGACCCGGACACGTCGATCAGCAGCGCGACGCGCAGGCCGCACGAGGCGGGCAGGGCCGGGTTGTCCCGCTCGTCGGCCCACACCGCGCCACGCGCGGTCCGGTTCGTGTTTCCGGTGGTCACCGCCGGGAAGGTGTACGTCCGGTTGTTGGCCACCGCCCCGGTGAACACTCCGTTGTACGGCGTGGACTGGTAGGGCGCGCTGCCGCCGTTGCCGGTGACCAGGCTGTCGACGATCCGCCAGCCGTTCGGCGCGCTGCGCTCGACGATCCAGTAGCCCTGGTTGGTGCCGGTCCGTCCCGGCACGTCGACCGAGCACCTGCCGCTGGCGTCGGTGGTGCAGGACGCGGCCGGCGTGGCACCCGGGCCGGGTCGGGTCCCGCTGACGCCCGCGTAGAAGTCGAAGGTGGCGCCGGCCAGCGGCCCGACGGTCTGTTCGCCGGTGCGGTCGCCGCCCTTGTCGACGACGAGCGTCGCGTTGTTGGCGTCGGCGGCGCGCGCCGGCGTCGCCGCATGCGGTCCCACCAGCGGCACCAGGCCGCCCACCAGAGTCAGGACGGCGGTGGCGCACCAGCGGCGCCGCCCACGTGTCATCGTGAGAATGGACATTCACAACCCCCGTACACGCCTGCCCTTGCCGCAGGACAACCAGGTCAGTATTGGGGAATATGTCCGTTTTTCGGAACGCTTTGCTGATGGTGAGCGTCCGTCACCTCCGCCCGGCGCGACAGCCTCCGGCCCCTAGCAACTTGAGGGCGTAAACGACTCACGCCCAGGCCCGCCAACAGGTCACGCCGGGCCCACAGGTTCACGCCGAACCTACTCCGTTCGTGTTCCACCCGTCGGCTGGGCGGGCCGTGACTGGCACGCGCCCAGGGCGACCCGTTTCCGCCATCAGGTTGTCAGGCAGCGCACCGGCACTTCCCTCGCCCGCCCTCCAGAGCTGACAGCAGCAACGACTCGCCCGTCGATCCGCGTGGCCCGAAGCCACAACCGGGCGCACGACAGAACCACCGCCGAGGCTTCCTCGGGAAGCCCCGCATCCGCGGCAGCGACGACCGCGGTGGCCGGCGGCGCAGCCTGAGTCGTTTCTGCTGTCAGCTCCAAAGGGCGGGCGAGGGGAAGTGCCGGTGCGCGAGCCGAACGCACGTCGGGGCGCCCGCATTGCGCGGGCGCCCCGACGGGGCGAGAAGCGGGCGTCAGCGGCCGGCGCGGGCGGCCACCGCCGTGTCCGGCTGGTCGGCGAACGCGCCGTCCAGGCCCAGGTCGAAGAAGAGTTCGTACTCGGACGTGATGTCACCGCGGGCGTTCGGGTCGGCGCCGAGCCGGAAGTCGGCCGGCAGGAACTGGTTCTCGGCGCGGAACGTCCAGGCGTGCACCACCAGGTGCAGCCGGTGCGCGTCCCGGATCACCGAGGTCGGCGCCAACAGCCGGCCGGCGGCGTCGCGGGGCACGATCAGGTTCTTGTTCAGGCCGACGCCGTCGGCGTACCGGGACACCCAGGCCAGGCCCGCGGCGGTGGCCAGATCGGCGTAGGTCCGGCGGTCCCCGGCCGCGGTGAAGTCGTAGGGTGCGCCGGTCGCGTCCATGAGCTGCACCAGCCGCACGTCGGTCATCGTGTCGAGCTTGCGCAGGTTGGCGGTCTCGAAGCTCTGCACGAAGACCGGGTCGTCGCGGCGGGTCAGCTTGTTCTTCCGGAGCGTCGCGACCAGCGGCTCCTCCAGCGCGCGCCCGATCGACGCGAAGTAGGTCGGGTGCTTCGTCTCCGGGTAGATGCCGATGGTCCGGCCGCGCGCCTTCGACTCGGCCCGCGCCAGGTCGATGACCTCCTGGAACGTCGGGATCTCGAACTGGCCGTCGAACGCGGTGTTGGTCACCCGCACCTGGGGCAGCCGCTCCTTGGCGCGCAGCGTCTTCAGCTCGGCGAGCGTGAAGTCCTCGGTGAACCAGCCGGTCACCGCCACCCCGTCGATGGTCTTCGTGGCCCGGCGGACGGCGAACTCGGGGTGGGCCGCCACATCCGTCGTACCGGAGATCTCGTTCTCGTGCCGGGCGACCAGGACGCCGTCCTTCGTCGACACCAGGTCCGGCTCGATGAAGTCGGCGCCCTGCCGGATCGCGAGCCGGTAGGACTCCAGGGTGTGCTCCGGGCGGTAGCCGCTCGCGCCGCGATGACCGATCACGATCGGCCGTTGGGTCGCGCGGGGGCGCTCGGCGCGCGGGTCCGGGCCGGCCTGGGCGGCCACGGCCGGCACCACCACGGCCGCGGCCGCGAGCAGCGCGCCGGCCACGCCGAGGGCAGAAAGGGTACGTCGCAACGCCGTCTCCTGTCGTCGATGGGTACGCACAGCAGACCCGGCGTGGTTGACGTCCAGTTGGTCGGTTCCTGACCTGCGGGTGAATCTCCGGACGGAAGATGACCTGGTGCGCCGCCTGCTCCGGAAGCCGGTCCGGCTGGTGCCGCTCGGATTCCTGGCGGTGATCCTGGTCGGCACCGGGCTGCTCATGCTGCCCTGGGCCACCCGTACGCAGCACTGGACGCCGTTCGAGACCGCGCTGTTCACGTCCACCTCGGCGGTCTCGGTGACCGGCCTGGCGGTGACCGACACCCCGAACTACTGGACCGACTTCGGGCTCGTGATGATCACCGTGCTCACGCAGCTCGGCGGCCTCGGCATCCTGACCGGCGCGTCCCTGCTGATCCTGGCCGTCTCCCGTCAGCTCGGACTGCGTAACCGGCTGCTGGTGCAGGCCGAGACCGCCGAGTTCGGCCTCGGCGACGTACGCCGGCTGCTGCTCCGCATCGCGGCCACCGTCTTCGTCACCGAGGCGCTGATGACCGCCGTGGTCGGCGGGCGCTTCTGGCTGGCCTACGACTACCCGCCGGGGCGGGCGCTCTGGTACGCGGTGTTCCACTCGGTCCAGGCGTTCAACAACGGCGGCTTCGCGCTCTACTCCGACGGGCTGGTCGCCTTCGCCCGGGACCCGTGGGTGGCGTTGCCGCTCGGCGCCGGCGCGATCATCGGCGGGCTCGGCTTCCCGGCGCTGTTCGAGGCGTTCCGGGAATGGCGCCGGCCGGGCGGCTGGGCGGTCGCCACCAAGCTCACCGTCTGGGGCAGCCTTGTGCTCACCGTCGGCGGCTTCGGCTACCTGCTGCTGGCCGAGTGGACCAACCCGGACACGATCGGCCGGTTCGACGTGCCGGGCAAGGTGCTGGCGACGTTCACCCAGATCGCGCTGAGCCGCACCGGCGGCTACGACGTGATCCACGTCGGGCAACTCACCGAGGAGAGCTACCCGATGCTCATCGGGCTGATGTTCATCGGCGGCGGCAGCGCCAGCACCGCCGGCGGCATCAAGGTCTCCACGTTCTTCCTGCTCGGCTTCGCCATCTGGGCGGAGCTGCGCGGCGAGCCGGACACCACGGTCGGGAACCGCCGGGTGTCCCCGGCCAGCCAGCGGCAGGCGCTGACGGTCGCGCTGCTCAGCGTGGCGCTGGTGGCCGGCGGCACGGTCGGCCTGATCGCGATGACCGCGCACGACCGCTTCTACGCCGCGATCTTCGAGGTCACCTCCGCGTTCAGCACCACCGGGCTGACCGTCGGCCTCACCCAGCGGCTGCCCGCGCCCGGCCAGTACCTGTTGACCGCGCTCATGTACGTCGGTCGGATCGGCCCGCTCACGCTCGGCTCGGCCATCGCGTTGAACACCCGACGACGTCTGTACCGCTACCCGGAGGAGCAACCCATTGTCGGCTAGACACTCGGACGACACCGGTGTCGTCGTGATCGGCCTGGGCCGATTCGGCTACCACCTCGCCCGCGCGCTGACGCGCCTCGACCACGAGGTGCTCGCCATCGACCGGAACCCGGCCCGGGTCCAGCGGTGGGCGGCCGAGCTGGACCGGGTGGTCCAGGCCGACGCCACCGAGGAGACGGCGTTGCGCCAGCTCGGCGTGGCGGACTTCGGCCGGGTGGTGGTGGCCATCGGCGCCTCGGTCGAGGCGAGCGTGCTCACCGTGCTGGCCCTGGCCGAGTTGGGCGTCCCGCAGATCTGGGCGCGGGCCACCTCGGAGAAACACGCCAAGATCCTGCACTCGGTCGGCGCGCACCACGTGGTGTTCCCGGAGGCGGAGACCGGTGAGCGGGTCGCCCACCTGATCGTCAGCCGGATGCTCGACTTCATCGAGTTCGGCGACGACTTCGCCATCGCCAAGGTGCGGGTGCCCGCGCCGCTTGTCGGACGCGCACTGCGCGAACTGTCCCCGCAGGAGCGGTACGGGGTGATGGTGGTCGGCGCGAAGCTGCCCGGCCAGCCGTTCCGCTACGCCGGGCCGGAGACGGTGCTGGCCCCGGAGAGCGTGCTCATCGTGGAGGGCAGCATCACCCAGGTGCAGCGCTTCGCGGCGCTGACCTGACCGGCGCGGACTCCGACCCGACCGTCAGCCCTTCGGTCCCTTGCCCTTGCCCTTGCCGTGCCCACCCCCCTTCGGCTGCTTCACTTCCCTTTTCCCTTGCCGCTCTCCTTGCCGCCCTTGCCCTTCGGCTTCGGCGGCTCGGCCTTGGGCTTCGGCGCCGGCTTCGCCCTGGTCGGCCCGCTCTTCGCGGCCGGCTTGGCGGCCGGCTTGACCGGTGCCTTCGTCGTCTTCGGCGCGGTGGTGATCGGCACCGAGCCGGCGATGCCCGACACCTGCACGCCGCACGTGCTGTTGTCGAGCTTGAACTCCACCGGCAGCGTGTTGCTCCCGGTGTAGCGCCCGCTCAAGGTGAGCTTCGTCGACGCGCCCGGCGCCAGCGTCGCGTCCGGCTTCGGGGCCGCCACCGACACGGTGCGCCCCACCTGCCGGACCGGTGGCTGCGCCGTGGTGACCGCCTGCTTGCCGGGGAAGCTGAAGCTCATCGTCCAGCCGCGCAGCTCCCGGGGGCCGGTGTTGGTCAGCGTCAACTCGGCGGAGAAGTCCCTACCGGTGTCGCGGCGCAGCGAGTAGTCGACCGCGCAGGGCACCGGCTCGGGCAGGCCCATCCGCGCCTCGGTCGGCTCCACCCCGCCGCTGGCCGGGCTCCGCGACGTCAGCCCCCACATCGTCGCGGTCACCGCGAGCAGGCCGGCGGCGGCCACCCCGGCCTCCACCCTGCGCCGCCGGGCCGCCGCCCCCCGGGTCCGGGTGCGGATCGCCGAGTACGGCACCGCGTCGGTCGCCGCCGACCAGGGCAGGATCGTGGTGCCTGCGTTCGCCATCAGCGCCGGGTCGATGCCGCCGAACGCCGGTGACACCGGCACGATCGACGCGATCCCCACCGCCTCGGCGAGCGTACGGGCCACCTCGGCGGTGGGCGGGCGGTCCTCGGGGCGCTTCGCCAGGCACCGCTGGACCAGCTCGGTCACCTGGCCGGGAAGGCCGGGCACCGGCGGCATCGGGTCCGGGTCGTGGTACATGTGCGCACGCAGCATCTCGGTGGTGGTGCTGGCCTGCCACGGCAGCCGGCCGGTGAGCATCCGGTAGAGCAGCAGGCCGACCGCGTAGATGTCGGTGGCGGGCGAGACGTGGCCGTTGTCCAGCCGTTCCGGGGCCAGGTAGGCGGGCGTGCCGAGCAGCGCGCCGTCCGGCCCCTTGTCGCTCTCCCCCACCAGCGCCGAGATCCCGAAGTCGACGACCTTCACGCCGGTCGCGGTGAGCATGACGTTGCCGGGTGTGACGTCCCGGTGCACCACGCCCCGGGCGTGCGCGGTGGCCAGCGCGGAGGCGACCTCCGCGCCGATGGTCAGCGCCTCCCGCCAGGGCAGTTGCCCGTCCCGGCCGAGCCGGCTGCTGAGCGGGCCGCCGTCGACCAGCTCCATGACCACGTACGGCACGGTCAGCCCGACCTGGACGGACTCGCCGTAGTCGTACACGTTGGTGATGTTGGGGTGGCAGAGCCGCGCGGCGGCCTGCGCCTCGACGCGGATCCGGTGCCGGAACGCCTTGTCGCTGGCGAGCCGGGAGGCGAGCACCTTCACCGCCACCTGCCGGCCGAGCACCTCGTCGTAGCCGCGCCAGACCACCGACATGCCGCCGGCGCCCAACTGCTCGACCAGGCGGTACCGCTCACCGAGCAGTTGCACGCCGTTCCTGACCGGTCCACCCATGGTCGGTGCAGTTGCCCGAAGTGGCCCCCGCTACACCTGAGCTGTCGGAATCGGTCAGAAACATCACCCGATCAGGCGGTCGCGAGGAGTTGGTCCACCGGGGCGTAGTCGTCGGTCAGCACCCGCGCGTCCCCGATCCACTCGGCGGTCGCCGCCTCGTCGAGCAGCTCGGCCGGCTCCGGAAGCGGCTTCAGGCCGGGCGGGATCGCGGCCAGCGGCAGCGGCGCGTCCGAGGCGACGATCACGAAGTTCGCGCCCTGCCGGCCGGCGACCGCGTCCGGCGGGGCGATCAGCGCGACGTGGTCGAACACGGCGGAGACGGTGGCCAGCTCGGCCCGGATGAACCGGCCCGGCGGGTAGTCGATGACGTTCTGCACGTAGATCCCGTCCGGGCGGAGCACCCGGCGGATGTCGGCGGCCATCTCCCGGGTGGCCAGGTGCCACGGCACCACCAGGTGGCCGAACGCGTCGCCGACGATGAAGTCCCGGCTGTCGGTCGGCTCGGCGCGCAGCAGCACCCGGGCGTCACCCACCCGGGCGGTCAGCTCCGGACCGGTCCGCAGGCCCAGCTCCCGCCGGTCCAGCTCGACCAGGCCGCCGTCGACCTCGAAGACCAGGTTGTCGGTGCCCGGCCGGGTGGCGGCCAGGTAACGCGGCACGGTGAAGCCGCCGCCGCCCAGGTGCAGCGCGTCCATCCGCTGCTCCGCCGGTCGCGCCACGTCCGCGACCAGGCCGATCCACTGGGTGTACGCGTACTCCAGGTGTCTCGGGTCGGTCAGATCGACGTAGGAGTGCTGGGCCGAGTTGAGGTAGAGCGTGCGCCCGTCCGTCCGGTCCGGGGCCGCCTCGACCCGGGCGCAGTGGTAGGCGGTCTCCACGTCGCACGGGTTCGGCGCCGCCGCGCTGAGCCCCGCGGCGGCGAGCCCGATCAGCGCCAGCGCCGCCTTCGCCCGGCCCGGCGTGGACAACGCCGCGCCGGAGCGTCGCCGCAACCAGAACCCGAGCACCAACCCGGTCACGCCGAGCACCGCGGCCAACGCCAGCACGATCACCGAACTGGGCAGCGCCGCCACCAGGATGAAGCCGGTGCCCAGCGTGGCGGTGATGCCGCCGAGCGTGCCGATGCTGGACAGCTTGCCGACCACCTGACCGGTGCGGCGCAGGTCGGCGAGCTGGAGCTTCACCACCAGCGGGGTGATCCCGGCCAGCAGCGCGGCCGGCAGCAGGACGGTCAGCGCGGTCAGCAGCAGCACCGCGCTTGCCGCGCCGCCGCGCAGCGCCTCACCGGCGTACCTGACGATGGGCAGGGTGACCGCGGTGGCGATGCCGGCCAGCACCAGCGCCGGGGCGAGCAGGGCGCGCGGGTCCCGCCGGTCGGCGAGCCACCCGCCCATCCACGCCCCGTACGCGATGGCGGCCAGCGCCATGCCGATGACCGAGCTGGTCACCTGGAGCGTCACCCCGACGTACGGGCCGACCAGGCGCAGCGAGACGGTCTCCAGCACCAGCACCGCCCCGCTGGAGAGGAAGACCAGGAAGGCGGCCAGCCCGTTCGGCAGGGCCCGCGGCGGGGCCGGCGCGTCGGTCGCCGGCGCGGTGACGAAATCGGACGATGTGCTGCTCACCGTGGCGAGGGTACGCGGCGTTCCTGACCGCCCGGGTCAGTACATCGAGATGTGAACATGGTTTGTGTGGTCGGCGGCCGGACTGCCGCCCCCGCTGTACGCCCGCCAACCGGTGTTCGGCATCCAGATCTGCCGGTACCAGATGACGTACATGATGCCGAGCCGGCCCGCGTTGTTCTTCGCCCAGTTGGCGAGGCTGTCGCCGTACGACTTGTCGCCGCCGGTCGCGGTCTTGTCCTCGAAGCCGCCGCTGGCGGCGGAGAAGTCGCAGGCCCGTCCCTTGGGGTGTTCGCCGCCGCCGCCGCTGCGGTGGCAGGACGCGTACCGCTTGTAGCCGGCGGCCTGGGCCTGCTGGAGCATGTGCAGCGTGCGCGGCGTGATGCAGCCGTCGGCCGGCGTCGGGTCGCTGACCGAGCAGGACTCCGACGGCCACGACCCGTCCGAGTTGCGCGGCGCCGGCTTGGCCGACGAGGAGCTGCCGCTGAACCCGGAGCCGGCGCCGGAGCTGACCTTGGCGAGCGCGACCTCGGCGTCCTTCTTCTTCTTGGCCAGCACGGCGAGCTGCTTCTGCTGCTCGCGCACCTCGGCGTCGAGGGCCAGCTTCGACTCGGTCGCCTCGGCCTTCGCGTCGGCCAGGTCACCGAGCCGCTTGCTGTCCCGGTGGGCCATCATGTCCAGCTCGGCGGCCCGGTGCAGGAAGTCGTCCGGCCCGGAGGCGGCCAGCAGCATCGACGCCGGGGTCAGCCGGCCCTGCCGGTAGGACTGCACGGCCACCTCACCGGCCTGGGCGGTCAGCCCGACCAGGCGTGCCTCGATGTCCTTGAGCTGGGCGGCCAGCGCGGTCTGCCGGCGCTTGGAGTTGTCCAGCCGGTTCTTGGCCTCGATGTGGCCCTTCGCCGCGGCTTCCAGCGCGTCCCGGAGCTTCTTGCTGCCGCCCTCGTCGGGGGCGTTCGGGCTGGGCGCGGCGGCGGCCGGGCCGGCGGTGGCGAGGCCGGCGCCGAGCAGCACGGCCGTCGCGGCGAGCAGCGCGAGCAGCGACCGGCGGACGCGCCGGCCGGTGAGCCTGGTCCTGGGCACGTGATGGTCCTTCCGTCGACCGCCGGCCCCCGATTCGACCGTGCGCGGCGGCGGCTCCACCGGCGCCGGGCGGCGGCCTGCTGGCGGAGACCGCCGGTCACGATACCGGACCGGACACGCCGCGCCAGGCCGGCGACCACTCGGGACACGCAACGTCGACGCAGCGTGCCGCCGTCGACGCTCAGCGTGCCAGCAGCGCCGCATACACCTCGTCCCAGATCTCCCCGCTGGCCGCGACCAGCAGGCCCCGGCCCTCGTCGGCCGGGTGGTAGTCGGTGCCGTCGAAGCGGCGGGCCACCCCGCCGGCCTCCCGCACCAGCAGCGTGCCGGGGGTGTGGTCCCACGGCAGCGTGCGCCAGAACAGCACGAACTGCTGCGCGCCGGTGAGCACGTCCAGGTATTCCCGGCCGGCGCAGTGCTGGCCGGGCAGCAGCTCGCCGATCCGGCGGCCCCCGGCCTCGACGTCGCGGCGGAAGTCGGCGGGCAGGAACTTCGTCATCGCGGTGCCGCGCAACGCGCCCACCCCGGGCACCGGCCGGTCGGGCCGGACGGGCGTGCCGTCCAGCCGGGTGCCCGCGCCGAGCCGGCCGGCCGCCATCGTGTCGTCGAGCGGGTCGTAGACCCAGGACGCCGCCGGTACGCCGTCGGTGAGCAGCGCCACCATCAGCGCGAACGGCCGCTTCCCGGCGGCGAAGTTGGCGGTGCCGTCGACCGGGTCGACCAGCCAGACGTCACCGCCGCCGCGCAGGTGCCGGAGCAGGCCCGGATCCTCGGCGACGCCCTCCTCGCCGACCACCACCGAGCCGGGACGCAGCCGCCGCAGCCCGTCGGAGATGAGCTTCTCGGCCTCGCGGTCGGCGACGGTGACCACCTCACCGGGCGCCTTCTCGGAGATGTCGGACGGGTCGAGCCGACGGAACATCGGCACCACGACCTCGGCCGCGGCCTCCCGCAGCAGCCCGGCGACGTCATCCAGCAGCGGGTCAGCCACGCGGCGGCAGCTTGACCACGCTGACGAAGAACTCGTCGATCTGGCGGACCACCGAGATGAAGCGCTCGAAGTCCACCGGCTTGGTCACGTAGGCGTTGGCGTGCAGCTGGTAGCTGCGCAGGATGTCCTCGTCGGCCTGCGACGTGGTGAGCACCACGACCGGGATCCGGCGGAGGTGCTCGTCCTTCTTGATCTCCTCCAGCACCTCCCGGCCGTCCCGGCGGGGCAGGTTCAGGTCGAGCAGGATCAGGTCGGGCACCACCGCGTCGGTGTACTGGCCCTCCCGGCGCAGGTACGCCAGCGCCTCGGCGCCGTCGGAGACGACCGTCAGGCGGTTGCGGAGCTTGTGCTCCTCGAACGCCTCCTGGGTCATCAGCACGTCGCCCGGATCGTCCTCGACGAGCAGGACCTCGATCGGGCTCTTGCCGTCCGCGGGCGCCGTCATCCCACCGTCTCCTTCATGCCACCGTTGGTTTCGTGCCGGTCCGCCGCCACGGCCGGCTCCTCGCTTGCCGCGCCGTCCGGCTGCCGGGCGACGTCCACCGGGGCGTCCTCGGCCGACTCGGCGGCCCCGGTCTCCTCCGTCGCCGCGTTCTCGGCCGCCTGCGCGGCCTCGACGTCGGCCTCCAGCGCGGGCAGCGTGAACCGGATGGTGGTGCCTTCCTCGGCGTCGGTGTCCACCCAGACCCGGCCGCCGTGGTATTCCACGATCTTCTTGACGATCGCCAGCCCGATGCCGGTGCCCGGGTACGCGTCCTTCGAGTGCAGCCGCTGGAAGATCACGAAGATCTTGTCGGCGAACTCCGGCTCGATGCCGATGCCGTTGTCCCGGCAGCTGATCTCCCACTCGCGGTCGACCAGCCGGGCCGACACGTGCACCCTCGGCGGCACGTCCGGACGGCGGAACTTCACCGAGTTGCTCACCAGGTTGACCAGCAGATTGGTCAACAACGGCTCCTCGCCGCGGATGGTCGGCATCTCGTCCCAGGTCAGCTCCGCGTCGGCGTACTGCCGGGCCGCCTCGGTCTGCCCGGCCACGTCACCCATCACCCGGTTCAGGTCGACCTCGGTGAAGCCGGTGGTGAGCCGGCCGATCCGGGAGAACGCGAGCAGGTCGTTGATGAGCCGCTGCATCCGCTGGGCGCCGTCCACCGCGAACGCGATGTACTGGTCCGCCCGCTCGTCGAGCTGCCCGGCGTAGCGCCGCTGGAGGAGCTGGCAGAAGCTGGCCACCTTGCGCAGCGGCTCCTGGAGGTCGTGCGAGGCCACGTACGCGAACTGCTCCAGGTCACGGTTGGAGCGGGTCAACTCCTCGGCCTGCTTCTGGAGCTGGTCGTTCACCCACTCGATCCGCTCCCGGGCCTGACGCACCTCGTCCAGGTCCTGGGCGATCTTCTGGCGCATCTGGTCGATGTCGTCGGCGAGCCGCAGGAACTCCGGCGGGCCGGAGCCGGAGATCCGGTGCTGGTAGTCACCCTCGGCCACCTCGCGCACCTGGCCGACCAGCGCGGCCAGCGGACGGATCAGGATCCGGTCGAGCGAGACCAGCATGACCGCGCCGGCCACCGCCACCACCAGCGCCGCGATGATCAGCAGCATGACCAGCGTGTTGCTCGTCGAGTTGACCCGGTCGGCGGTCTCCTTCCGGACGGTGAGGATCTCGTCCTGGAGCGTGGTGATCGACGCCCTTATCCCGTCGAACTGCTGCCGCGTCCGGTCGGTGATCAACGCCTGGCCGGCGGCCGGTCCGCCGCGCGCCGTGGTCGCGATCACCGGCTCGGCCACCTGGGCCCGCCACTGCGCGGTCTGCTGCTCGACCACGCCCACCTCGCGGCGCACGTCCGGGTAGCCGGCGGACAGGCCACGGATCGAGGTGATCAACTCCTGCTCGCGCCGCACGCCCTCCTGGTAGGGGGCCAGGTCGCTGCGGTCGCCGTTCACCGCGTACCCGCGGACCGCGGTCTCCTGGTCCAGCAGGACGCTCATCAGCTCCTGCGCCTGGACCCGCAGCGGGCCGGTCCGGAGCAGCACCGCGTCGATGTTCTGCCGGTTCTTCGCGGCGACCGCCGCCTCCGCGGCGGCCAGCCCGAGCAGCAGCGCGAGGACCACGCCGAGCAGCGCGCCCACCCGCCGCCGCAGCGTCCACCCCTGCTGGTACGTCTTCACCTATCGTCCCCCGCCCCGGGTCACCAACAGCATCGCCACGTCGTCGGCGAGCGGGCCGCCGTTGATCTGCTCGGCGCGGCCGACCAGCCACGCGGGCAGCTCGGAGAGCGGCACCGCCCGGTTCGCCGGCTCGGCGAGCAGGCCGGTCAGCCCGGGCACGTCGAGCCGTTCGTCGCCGCCGTCGACGCGACCCTCGATGAGGCCGTCGGTGTACATCAGCAGGGACCAGTCATCGGTGTCGAACTCCAGGTCGAAGGCAACGGGACGACGGGGCCGGACGCCGAGCAGCAGCCCACCCTTGGCCGGCACCGGGGCGACCTTACCGCCGCTGAGCAGCAGCGGCGGCGGATGGCCGGCGAGTCGCACGGTGGCCCGCGCGGACGCCAGGTCGAGGCGGACGGTGGCCACCGTCGCGAAGATCTCCTGGAGCCGGCGCTCGCTCATCAGCACCTGCTCCAGCGCGGGCAGCACCTCGTCGTCCGGCACGCCGGCCAGCACCAGCGCCCGCCAGGCGACACGCAGCTCGACGCCGAGCGCCGCCTCGTCCACGCCGTGGCCGCAGACGTCGCCGACGATCAGGTCGATCCGGTCCGGGCGGGTCTGCACCACGTCGTAGAAGTCGCCGCCGATCAGCGCGGCGTGCCGGCCGGGCCGGTAGAACGTGTGCACCGACACCTCGTCGGTGGTCATCAGCGGCTGCGGCAGCAGACCCCGCTCCAGGCGGGCCGACTCGGCCTGGCGCAGCTCCACCTCGCGCAACCGGCGGGCGTTCTCGTCGGCGCGCTTGCGCTCCACCGCGTACCGCAGCGCCCGGGTCAGCAGCACACCGTCGACCTGCCCCTTGACCAGGTAGTCCTGCGCGCCCTCGGCGACCGCCACGATGCCCAGGTGCTCGTCGGAGCGGCCGGTCAGCACGCAGACCGCGGCGCCGCTGGACATCTCCAGCACCCGGCGCAGCCCGTCCAGGCCCTGCGCGTCGGGCAGACCCAGGTCGAGCAGGACGCAGTCGACGCCCATCACCCGCTGGCGGGCCTCGCTGAGGCTGGTCGCGACCAGCAGGTCGATCATCGAGTTGGTCTCGGCGAGCAGCTCGCCGACCAGGAAGGCGTCGCCCTCGTCGTCCTCGACCAGCAGTACCCGCAGTCGCTCGCCGGGCGGCAGGCCGCCGGGCAGCCCCGCGCCGGCCCGGGGCACGACGGCGGCACCCGGAACGCCGGTCCCCCGGTGCGGCCGGGCCACCGCCGCGAGTCGCGGGAGGTCGCTGGTGATGTCGTACTCCTTCCGAGCGCCGTGGGCGATCCAGGCTAAGACAAACGGCCGCACCCCACCCGACCGCAGTCGGCACCAGCGGTCGGGTGGGCCCGTCCACCCGGACAGCGACGCGGCCGACCCCCGATGTTACGCGGGAGCGTGACCAGTCCGGCAGCGCACCGACCGGGGAGTGCCGCCACGACGGGCGGGGGTGCAGGATGATCCCCACCCCCGTAGATCCACCCCCGAGGAGTCCCCGTGGGCGCACCCCCCACCCGCCCCGCCGACCGGGCGTTCGCCAAGCCCCGCCGCCGGCTGCCCGCCGCAGTCGCCGCGCTGGCCGCGCTGCTCGCCGTCGGTGCGGGCGTCCTGGTCACCCTGTCCACCCCGGCGCCGCGCCCGGCCGACGCGCCGGCCGGTGAGTTCAGCGCCGCGCGGGCGTACCGGAACGTCGAGGTGATCGCCGCCCGGCCGCACGTGGCCGGCAGCGCGGCCAACGACCGGGTCCGCGAGCACCTGGTCGGCACGCTGCGCGGGCTGGGCCTGGAGACCGAGGTGCAGGACGCGGTGGCGCCCGAGGCCGGGCAACTGTCCGGCGCGGCCGGCGGCGCGACGCTGGCCCGGGTCCGCAACGTGGTGGCCCGCCTCCCCGGCACCGACCCGACCGGCAAGGTGTTCCTGGTCGCCCACTACGACTCGGTGCAGACCGGGCCGGGCGGCAACGACGACGCGGCCGGCACCGCCACCATCCTGGAGGTGGCCCGCGCGCTGACCACCGGCCCGCGCCCCCGTAACGACGTGGTCTTCGTGCTCACCGACGCGGAGGAGGCGTGCCTCTGCGGCGCGGCCGGCTTCGCCGCCGACCATCCGCTCGCCGCCGACGGCGGGGTGGTGCTCAACCTGGAGGCACGCGGCTCCACCGGTCCGGTGATCATGTTCGAGACGTCCCGGAACAACGCGAAGCTGGTGGACGTGTTCGGCCGGGCCGCGCCGCACCCGGTGGGCACGTCGTTCGCGGTGGAGATCTACCGGGCGCTGCCCAACGACACCGACTTCACCGCGTTCTCCGACCGTCGCTTCGTGGGCTTGAACTCCGCCTACATCGACGGCGGCGCGATCTACCACACCCCGCTGGACGTGCCGGCCCGGATGGACCGGGGCAGCCTCCAGATGCACGGCGACAACGCGCTCGGCCTGGCCCGCGAGTTCGGCCGCACCGACCTCGGCGACCTGCGTGCCGGCCACGACGACACCTACTTCCCGGTGCCGGGCGGTCTGGTCCGCTACCCCGGCGGGCTGACCCTGCCGCTGGCGGTGGCCGCGCTGCTCGCCGTCGGCGCGCTCGGCTGGCTGCTGCGCCGCCGGGGCCGGGCCACCGTCGGCACGCTCGCCGCCGGGGCCGGGCTGGCCCTGGTGCCGGTCGTCGTGGCCCCGCTGGGCGCCTGGCTGCTCTGGGCCGCGATCACCACGATCCGACCGGGGTACGCCGAGCTGCTCGACCCGTACCGTCCGGTCTGGTACCGCCTCGCGGTGGTGGCGCTCGCCGCCACGGTGCTCCTCTGCTGGTACGCGCTGCTGCGCCGCCGCGTCGGCCCGGCCGCGCTGGCGTTCGGCGGGCTGCTCTGGCTGGCCCTGTTCGGCGTGCTGCTCGCCGTGCTCGTACCCGGTGGGGCGTACCTGACGACCCTGCCGGCGCTGGCCGGCGCGGTCGCCGGCCTCGCGGCGCTGGCCACCCGCCTGGACGGCCCGTGGCCGGTGGTCGCGGTGACGCTGGCCGGCGCGGTGGCCGTGGTGGTGCTGCTGCCCCCGGTGGTGCTGCTGTTCCCGGCGCTCGGCATGGGCATGGGCGCGGTGGCCGCGCTGGTCGCGGTGCTGCTCGGCCTGGCGCTGCTGCCGGTGGTGGACCTGCTGCACCCGCGCGCCGGCGGCCAGCGCGGCATGCTGGCGCTGCGGGCCCGCCGCCTCGGCGCGCTGCCGGCCGGCGCGGCGTTCTTGGCGGCGGTGGTGCTCGCCGGCGTCGGCCTGGCCGTCGACCGCTTCGACGACGCGCACCCGGTGCCCACCCACCTGATGTACGCGCTGGACGCCGGCTCGAAGAAGGCGGCCTGGCTCAGCCACGAGGACATCCCGCAGCCCTGGACCGACCGCTACGTCGACCGGACCATCTCGGTGGCCGACGACTTCCCCGGCCTGGGCGACGGCGAGCTGCGCGCCGGCCCGGCCCCCGCCGCCTCGCTGCCCGCGCCGAAGCTGGAGACGCTCTCCGACACCCGCAACGGTGACCAGCGCGTGCTGCGGGTGCGGGTCACGCCGCAGCGGACGGTACGGCTGCTCACGCTGCACGTGGACACCCGCACCGCCACCGTCCGGTCCGCCTCGGTGGCCGGGCGGGACGTGCCGGTGAAGGCGCGCGAGGGCCGGTGGGGCTTCGGGATCGTGTTCCACGCCCCGCCGCCGGAGGGCGTCGAGGTGACGCTCACGCTGACGACCTCGGCGGACACGGTCAACCTGCGCGCCATGGACGCCAGCGACGGCCTGTCCGCGCTGCCCGGCTTCCGGCAGCGGCCGGGGAACGTGGGCGTGGTCGGCTCGCACACCTCGGAGATGCTGGCGGTGGCCCAGACGTACGCGCTCTAGATTTTTTTTTCCGGACGGATGTCGAGGGAGGCCGGCCGGCTTCTACTCCCGGGTGAAGGCTGATGCTGCGACCCGAGGAGAAACCGATGAGCACGGTGACCACCGGCGCGACCATGTCCCTGGACGGCTACGTCGCCGACTCGTCGCACGGCGGCTTCGACCACCTCTTCCAGTGGTACGGCAACGGTGACGTGGCGGTGCCGACCGCCAACCCCGACATGACGTTCCGGACGTCGGCAGCAAGCGCCGCGCACATCCGGGCGCTGACCGAGCGCACCGGCGCGCTGGTCGTCGGCCGCACGCTGTTCGACATCACCAACGGCTGGGGCGGCCGGCACCCGCTGGACATGCCGGTGGTCGTGGTGACCCACCGGGTGCCGGACGGCTGGGAGCCCGAGGGCGAGTCGTTCGTGTTCGTCACCGACGGCGTCGAGCGGGCGGTCGAGCGAGCCCATTCCCTCGCGGACGGGAAGGAGGTCGGGGTGAACGGCGGGACGATCGCGCGACAGGTGCTGGAGGCGGGGCTGCTCGACGAGGTGCACGTGGACCTGGTGCCGGTGCTGCTCGGGGACGGGATTCCGTTCTTCTCCGGACTGGGCATCGCGCCGGTGCAGTTCGACGGGCCGTTCCGGGTGGTCGAGGGCGTCGGCGTCACCCACCTGGCCTACCGCGTACGCCGACCGGCCTGATCCTTCGTCGCCCCAGCTTTCCTGGGCGAGTCAGATCGAACGACGCGTAATGTGCGGCCGTCTGGGTGGCCGGAGGTGCTTCTCCTTGTGCTGCCGGACCATCTCGTCCCACACGTCCTGAGGAAAGTCGGGGTCCGGCGGAACCCACCGGTGTGAGTTGTCGGAGTAGTGGAACTTCTCGTCACCGGGGTTGATCACGCTCACGACAGCCACCCGAGGAACCTACGGTGGAGAGCACCAGCAGAGGCCCAGCTCAGATCCTGCATGGCGGACAGCAGATGCGAGGCCATGTAGATCGACAGGGACACCCGCGCACAGGCGAACTCGGCCAGTAACTCGCGGCGACGTGCGGGACAGGGCCAGGGGCAGTTCGCACCCGGCACACGTCCAGAGAGGCAGAACAGGTCCGTGGTCCGTCACCGCCTCATCGCATCACATGGAGTTGTCTCCGTACAACCCCTTTGGGGGTTGTCTTACCCTGTTCATCTTCATGCAATACCCTGAGGCCATACCTTCGGATCGTGGAGCTGCTCGGGTTGGATGAGATCCGCGATCTGCTGGGCGGGATCAGCAAGCAGCGGGCCACGATCATCGTCGGCCGAAAGGGCTTCCCCGACCCGCTCGTCACCTTGAAGATGGGCCGCGTCTGGGAGGGCAAGGCCGTTCGATCGTGGATCGCCAAGAACCGTCCCGGCCCGGCCGACGAGGACTGACGGTCACAGCGGGCGGAGCGTTCGGAAACGTGGACCGTGGGCCAGGCCGTCTGATGGGGCCGTACGAGATCGCGCAGCGCCTCGGCGTCTCGCGACAGCGGTTCCAGCAGCTCGCCCGGTACCCCACCTTCCCGAAGCCGTACCAGGAGCTTCGTGGGATGAAGGTGTGGCTGGCCGAGGACGTCGAGGCGTGGATCAAGGAGCACCGCCAGCCCCGGCCCACCGACGAGGACTGACGCTCGCCACCTTGAATTGACTGGTCGGCGAAGCGAGAGTTGACGGGTGTGTCACACGCCCGAAGCCGACTGCTGGCTTCACCCGGACGTCGAGGTCCGTCCGTCCGGGATCTCGGGTGAGGGCCTGTTCGCCCGTGCTCCCCTCCCGGCCGGGACGCCGGTGTCCCGGCTCGGCGGCCAACTCGTCACCGACCAGGAGCTGCGCGACCTGTTCGCCCGACCGGACCGCCCCTACGTCGACACCATCACGGTGTGGGAGGACCGACATCTGGTCCTGCCGCTCGGGCGCCCCAACGGCAAGGGCAACCACGGCTGCGACCCGAACCTGTGGTGGGACGCGCCCTGGACCCTCGCCACCCGTCGAGACGTCGCAGCCGGTGAGGAACTGACGAACGACTACGCCACCAGCACCGGCACCGCCGACTTCGTCTTGGAGTGCGGATGTGGCTCGGCGCGCTGCCGCCGGCTCGTGACCGGCGACGACTGGCGGCTGACGGACCTCCAACACCGGTACGGGAACCACTGGGTTCCCGCACTCCTGGCCCGGATCAGGGCCGCCGATACCCGGTCGCCCGGCCCGGGTCCGCTGGCTACGCTGCCCCGCATGCGGCTGGCGAAGATCACCCCCGACAACTACGAGGCGGCTCTCGCACTGTCGGTACGCCCCGACCAGGAGGATCTGGTGGCGCCGGTGGTCAAGTCGCTGGCCGAGGCGTACGTCTTCCCCGAGCACGCCTGGCCGCGACTGGTCTACGACGGTGACCGGCTGGTCGGCTTCCTGATGGCGTTCTTCGACATCCCGTGGGGCGACGACCCTGGCGACCTGCGGGCCGGCCTGTGGCGGCTCAACATCGCGGCCGACGCGCAGGGCCACGGCTACGGCCGGTTCGCGGTCGACGCGGTTTGCGAGGAGATCCGGGCCCGGGGCGGCGACCGGGCCTACGTCACCTGGGAGCCACGCGACGGCGGGCCGGAACCGTTCTATCTGAAGCTGGGCTTCCGGCCGACAGGTGAGCAGAGCGGCGGTCAGACGGTCGCCGTCCGGGACCTCTAGGCACCTCCCGGTGTCGGCTCTCGCTGGCATGATCCACGCCCGTGGGCATTCTTTGTGACTACTTCTCGGCTTCCACCGACGAGACAGCCGCCGCAGTCGCCGACGTCCTTGGTGGTCCGCGCGCCGCGTCCGAGCCCGGGTTCGACGTCGTCGAACTGAAAGGGCTCGAACCGACCGTGCAGCTCGGCACGCTGGAGGCGCTCCTGACCAGCGTCGACTACGACGTCGTGACGCGGAACCCGAGGCAGGGCAAGGCTGTCGCGATCCACAATGACGGCGAGGTGCTGGTCATCTCGCTGACCGACGAGCTGCGCGCCGCGCTGGCTGCCGCCTCGGAGAGCCGGCTCCGAGAGGTGGCTGCGCCCTGGTCCGAGACCGAGGAGTTCTGGGGGCAGGCGGAGCCGTCGATCCTCGCCGAGGCCCTGATCGAGCTGGCGGGGCTGGCCCGTCGAGCGGCGACCCGCGGCGAGCGGCTGTACTGCTGGGTCTGCGTGTAGCTCCACCATCGCTGAAGATCTTGGTATGGAATGGCCCCTATGGGGGCCGTTTCGTTCCAAGATCTCGAAGGAAGTCACCACCTCAGTGAAGTGGAGTGGATCAAGCGCCGGGAGCGGCTACTTCCAACGGAAGTGGACGAAGAGGCGGCCGAAGTTCTTCGAGTCCTTCTCGACGCGGTGGTAGAGCTGCTTCACATCCTTCTGGTCGAGGAAGCGCAGCACCTTCTTCTTCAGCGCGCCGGAGCCCTTGCCCGGGATGATCTCCACGAGCGTGGCCTTCTTCGCCACCGCCTCGTCCATGATCCCGCGCAGCGCGCGGTCGATGTCGTGGCCCTTGTTGTAGATGTCGTGGAGATCGAGCTTCAGCTTCACGAGTCCATCCTAGGTACGCCGAAGGGCAGCCCACCCGGGCTGCCCTTCGACGGAACTCAGCGACCGACCCGACCCTCGACCCGGCGAAGAGCCGTGGTGTAGTCGGTGTTCGTCGAGTACATCGCCGCCGCGATGCGCAGGTGCCGCAGCGCGTCGGCCGGCCGGTTCATCCGCTCCAGCGTCCGGCCCAGCACGTGGTGCGCGTAGTGGTCGCTCGGGTCCCGGTCGACCAGCTCACGCAGGTGCTCCTCGGCGCGGTTGAGCTGCGCCGACTGGAAGTACGCCCGGGCCAGCAGCTGCCGTACCGAGGAGTTGTCGGGCTCCGCCTCGATGATCGGCTCCAGCAGCCGGGCCGCTCCGGTCGGGTCCCCCGAGTCGAAGAACATGGTCGCCCGCCGGTACTCCGCCAGAAGGTCCACTCGACCCACCTCCTCGTGTCGCGTCAGCCCTTTGTCCGACGCTGGCACAACACCGGCGGAAGCGCGAGTGTTCCACGGGGGTAAGGATCAGGGCGTGGGGTCGTACCTGTCGCCCACCAGGTCCCAGGCCCGGACACCACCCACGATTCCGGCCGTGTTCGGGACGACCACGACATCGTCCCCCATTCGCGCCACCTGCTCCGGCCGGATCAGCCGCGAGTTGCCGCCGCCCAGGTAGAGCCGGTCCCAGTGGAACACCGGCCGCAGGCCGTCCACCACCTGCCGGATCCGCCGGGACCAGAACGCGTCACCGAGGCGCCGCCGTTCCGGCTCCCCGACGTACGTGTCGTAGGTGGTGTTCCACCGCACCGGCGCGTGCGACAGCTCCAGGTGCGGCGCGATCGTCCCGCCGTCGAAGAGCGCGCTGCCCAGCCCGGTGCCGAGCGTCAACACCAACTCGCAGCCGGTCCCGGCGACCACGCCGGCGCCGTGCACCTCGGCGTCGTTGAGCACCAGCGCGGGCATCCCGAACGCCTCGGCCAGCGCGCCGCGCGCGTCGTACCCGGACCATTCCGCGACCAGGTCCGGGTCGACACGGCTGCGCGGCCCGGCGCGGGTCACGTAGTGCGGGGTGGCCACCACGACGCCGTGCCGGATCATGCCGGGCATGCCGACGGTGAGCCGGTCCGCCGCGGGCAGCCGGGCGCCGAGATCCAACAGCGTCCGCACGAACAGGGTCGGGGGCAGCGGGTACGGCGTGGGCACGCGCAGCGGGCGGGCCCGCATGGTGCCGGCGGCGTCCAGCACGGAGGCCTTGATCCCGCCGCCCCCGCAGTCGATCGCCAGTGTGGTCGCCACGGCTGTGAGTCTCCCTCAGCGGCGTACCTGCCCGAGCGCGGGTCACGGTAATCCGGATGCGCCCGCCGGTAGGCTCGGTGACCTGATGAGCGCCACGTTGATCGCCAAGGATCTCACCGCCGGCCACGGTGACCGTCTCCTCTTCGAAGACCTGAGCCTGGTCGTCGCGCCCGGCGACGTGATCGGCCTGGTCGGGGTGAACGGCGCCGGCAAGTCCACGCTGCTGCGCACGCTCGCCGGGCTCCAGGCCCGTGAGCAGGGTTCGGTGGCGTTGAGCCCGCCGGGCGCCACGGTCGGCTACCTGCCGCAGGAGCCGGAACGCCGGCCGGGTGAGACGGTCCGGGACTTCCTGGCCCGGCGTACCGGCGTGACCGCCGCGCAGGCCGCGCTGGACGCCGCCACCGAGGCGCTGACCGCCGGCGCGACCGGCGCCGACGACGCGTACGCGAATGCTCTGGAACGCTGGCTCGACCTCGGCGGCGCGGATCTGGACGAACGGGCCGAGCAGGTCGCGGCCGAACTGGGCCTGGACGTCGGCCTGGACCATCCGACGACCGGGCTCTCCGGCGGGCAGGCGGCCCGCGCCGGGCTGGCGTCGCTGCTGCTCAGCCGCTACGACATCTTCCTGCTCGACGAGCCGACCAACGACCTCGACCTGGCCGGGCTGGACCGGCTGGAACGCTTCGTCACCGGGCTGCGCGCCGGCACCGTGCTGGTCAGCCACGACCGCGAGTTCCTCACCCGCACGGTCAACCGGATCGTCGAGCTGGACCTGCACCAGCGGCAGGTCAACCACTACGGCGGCGGCTACGCGGCCTTCCTGGAGGAGCGCGCCGTGGCGCGCCGGCACGCCCGCGAGGAGTTCGAGGAGTACGCCGACACGAAGGCCGACCTGGAGGCGCGCGCCCGCACGCAGCGCGCCTGGATGGAGAAGGGCGTGAAGAACGCCCGGCGCAAGGCCACCGACAACGACAAGATCGGCCGCAAGTTCCGCACCGAGTCGACCGAGAAGCAGGCCGCGAAGGCGAAGCAGACCGCCCGCCTGATCGAGCGGCTGGAGGTGGTCGAGGAGCCGCGCAAGGAGTGGGAGCTGCGGATGGAGATCGCCGCCGCGCCCCGCGCCGGCGCCGTCGTGGCCGCGCTCCGAGGAGCCGTGGTACGCCGGGGCGGCTTCACACTCGGCCCGGTGGACCTCCAGATCGACTGGGCGGACCGGGTGGCGATCACCGGGGCGAACGGCTCCGGCAAGAGCACGCTGCTGGCCGCGCTGCTGGGGCGGCTGCCGCTGGACGAGGGGCACGCCGCGCTGGGGCCGGGCGTGGTGGTGGGCGAGGTGGACCAGGCGCGCGGGCTGTTCCTCGGCGACCAGCCGCTGCTCGACGCGTTCGCCGCCGCCGTACCCGATCTCAACCCGGCGGACGTCCGCACGCTGCTGGCCAAGTTCGGCCTGCGCGCCGACCACGTGCTGCGGCCGGCGGCGACGCTCTCCCCCGGCGAGCGGACCCGGGCCGCGCTGGCGCTGCTCCAGGGCCGCGGCGTCAACCTGCTGGTGCTCGACGAGCCGACCAACCACCTCGACCTGGCCGCGATCGAGCAGCTCGAATCGGCGCTCGCCACCTATCCCGGCACGCTGCTGCTGGTGACCCACGACCGGCGGATGCTGGACGCGGTGAGCGTGAACCGGCGGCTGCGGGTGCACGACGGACGGATCGCCGAGGACTGATCCGCACCGAGCGGCCGACCCGGGGCCACAATGACCTCATGCTCAAGTGGGAGTACGCGCTGCTGGTCCGCCGCCGCCAGGCGGCCGCCACCGACGCCGGGTGGGAGATCGTGTTCATCTGGTACGGCCCGGACGGCTCCATGATCGACGTCACGCCGTACGGCGACACCGCGCTGGCCCACCTGAACCGGGCCGGTGACCAGGGCTGGGAGCTGGTCTCGATGAGCGAGGACCCGTCCCTGCCCGGCAACGCCGAGTTGCACCGCTACCACCTCAAACGCCCGAAGCCGGCCTCCCCCCAGCCCCGCCAACGCATGCGCCCGACCCGCCGCACCCTCTCCACCTGACCCTCGCACTCCCTACCTGGTTTTGATCATGAAGTTGACGGCAGCGTGTGCCCGACTTGTCGCCGCCAACTCCATGGTCAAGGAACCCGCTCCGGCGACTTCACCGGCCAGCGGCCCGTGCCGAACCCGCGAGTGACAGCTGGCTGCTGTCCACCCGGCAGGACCGGGGAGGCAACGGGTCGCCGGTGTCGACCAAGGAGTTCGCGTCCCAGCAGGAGCCCCGCAGGGACACAAACCTGGGTCCCAGGCTGGGGCAGGAGTGGGGACGGGGCCTGTTGACCAAGGAGATTGCGTCTGGAGCGACGGGCGCGGGAGACGCAAACTCCTTGATCACGGGAGCGGGGGGTGATGGGGGAGGCGGGACGGGGTGGGGGCGGTGCCGGGGCGTCCAGCCGCAGGTGGGCGTATATCTGGGTGGAATGGGGGTAAGGCGCCGCCGGAGGTGGCGCATGGTGGCGATGGGGCAGGCCGCGCTCTCGGGTGAGCGGCTCCGGCAGGCCGACGGCTTCCTCGCCGAGGCGTGGGCCGAACTGGCCGAGCACGACGAGCGGTTGCGCGGGACGACGGTCGAGGTGCGGTTCGACCGGGGCGTGGCGCATCTGACCGGCGAGGTCGACGATCCGGCGCAGCTACGACTGGTCCGCGAACTGATCGGCCGGTTGTCCGGGGTGCTCGGGGTGTGGTGCCGGGTCACTGTCGCCGGCCGTCCGCCGGTGGTCGTCGACCTGGGCTGCGGGGCGACCAAGCAGTGGCCGGGCAACCTGGGGCTGGACATCTATCCGGCGCCGGGGGTGGACGCGGTCGCCAACCTGTCCGGCTCGCTGCCGCTACGCGACGACTCGGTGGACGTGTTCTTCGCGGTGCACATCGTCGAGCACCTGATCGACTTCCTGCCGCTGTTCGACGAGTGCCACCGGGTGCTCCGGCCCGGCGGCGTGCTGCACGTGATGAGCCCCTGGTGGCGGCACGTCAACGCGGTGGCCGACCCGACGCACGTCCGCCTGCTCGACGTGCAGACCTTCAAGGGCATCTGCGGTCAGCGCCCGCCCGGCGCGCCGCGCTGGTACCCGCTGCACGTCGGCTGCGACGGCGCCTCCGTCTTCGCCGACCTCACCCCGCTCCCCCCGAACGCCCCCGCCCCACCCCCCTCCCACCTGGCCCGCTTCTTCGACTGACCGCCCCCACCCGCCCCACTCACCCCACCTCGCCGATCTTGCACTTGGGGCCCTTGAAGTGGGGCAGATGTCCCGAATGCCGGGGCACGAACTGCAAGATCGCCGGGGAGGGAGGGGAGGGGGGAGGGACGGTCAGGGGGCGGATTCGCGGAGGGCCAGGCGGTGCGGGGCGACCAGTTCGCGGGGCGGGGCGTCGCGGTCGGTGGTGAGACGGCCGGCGAGCAGTTCGACCGCCAGGCGGGCGATGCGCTCCTTGTCCGGAGCGACCGTGCTCAGCGTGGGGATCGAGAACCGGCCGTCCTCGATGTCGTCGAAGCCGGCGACCGCGACGTCCTCCGGCACGCGCAGGCCGGCCTCGTGCAACGCGCGCAGCGCGCCGAGCGCGAGCGTGTCGTTGAAGCAGAAGACGGCGTCGGGGCGCACCTCGGCGGTGAGCAGGTGCCGCATGGCGGCGGCGCCGTCCGCGCGGTGCCAGGCCGGCGCGGGCGCCACCAGGCTGTCGTCGTACTCGATGCCGGCCTCGGCCAGCGCGGTGGCGTAGCCGGCCAGGCGTAGCCGGGCGCTGGCGCCCTCGGGAGTGCGCTGGGAGCCGATGGCGGCGATCCGGCGGCGGCCGAGCCCGACCAGGTGGGCGGTGATCTCCCGGGCGGCGGCCACATTGTCGATCATGACGTGGTCGGCGGGGCCGTGGTCGACACGCTCGCCGAGCAGCACCATGGGCAGGCCGTCAAGGCTGGCGAGGTCGTCGGCGGTGAGCGCGAGCGGGCTGAGGATCAGCCCGTCGATCATGTGGTCGCCGATCCCGCTGGCGGCCTTGCGCTCCTGCTCCGGGCCGCCGCCGGTCTGGTCGATCAGCACCGTCCAGCCGTGCTCGGCGGCGGCGGCGACCACGTGCCGGGCCAGCTCGGCGAAGTACGGGATGTCGAGCTCCGGGACGGCCAACGCGATCACGCCGGTGCGCCCCTTGCGCAGGTTGCGGGCCGACAGGTTGGGCCGGTAGTGCAGCTCGGCGATGGCCTCCTCGACCCGGGCCCGGGTGTCGGCGCGCACGTGCTGGTAGCCGTTGACGACGTTCGAGACGGTCTTCACCGACACGCCGGCCCGCTCCGCCACGTCCTTGAGCCTGTGCCGCACTGAACGTCCCTCCCCGCTGAGCACTCCGGCCGCACTCTACCTCGTCACGACGTCGTAACGACCTCTTTACATTGCAGGTTACAACGTTGTAGAAACCAGGGGCACGGTGACCACGGTCACCGGGGGAACAGCTCCGACGGAAAGGTGGCATCCGTGCCGAACGCGCAGCTCACTGTCGACCCGGCGATCCGGGTCGGTCCGGCCGACCGCCGAATCTTCGGCTCCTTCGTCGAACACATGGGGCGGTGCGTCTACGGCGGGGTCTACGAACCGGGCCACCCGGACGCCGACCCGCGCGGCTTCCGTCGCGACGTGCTGGACCTGACCCGGGAGATGGGCGTCTCGGTGGTCCGCTATCCCGGCGGCAACTTCGTCTCCGGCTACCGCTGGGAGGACGGCGTCGGCCCGGCCGGTGACCGGCCGCGCCGGCTCGACCTGGCCTGGAAGACGATCGAGACCAACGCGTTCGGGCTGAACGAGTTCATGACCTGGGCCGCCGAGGCCGACGTCGAGCCGATGATGGCGGTCAACCTCGGCACGCGCGGCATGCCCGAGGCGTGCGACCTGTTGGAGTACGCCAACCACCCGGGCGGCACCCAGCTCTCCGACCTGCGCCGCAAGCACGGCGCCGAGCAGCCGTACGGGGTGCGGCTGTGGTGCCTCGGCAACGAGATGGACGGCCCGTGGCAGGTCGGCCACAAGACCGCCGACGAGTACGGCCGGCTGGCCGCCGAGACCGCCCGCGCGATGAAGATGATCGACCCCTCGATCAGCCTGGTCGCCTGCGGCAGCTCCAACCGGAGCATGCCCACGTTCGCCGGGTGGGAGGCGACCGTGCTGGAGCACACCTACGAGCACGTCGACTACATCTCCGCCCACACCTACTACGACCCCTCCGACGGGGACCGGGCCAGCATCCTCGCCTCCGCCGTCGACATGGACGCGTTCATCACCGAGGTGACCGCCACCGCCGACCACGTCGGCGCCAAGCTGCGGCAGAAGCGCAAGCTGAAGATCTCCTTCGACGAGTGGAACGTCTGGTACCAGTCGCGCCTCCAGGCCGACCTGGACCGGCGCGGCTGGGTGGAGGCGCCCGCGCTGATCGAGGACGACTACACCGCGGACGACGCGGTGGTGGTCGGCGACCTGCTGATCACGCTGCTCCGGCACGCCGACCGGGTCGGGGTGGCCTGCCAGGCCCAGCTCGCCAACGTGATCGCCCCGATCCGCACCCGGACCGGCGGCCCGGCCTGGCGGCAGAGCATCTTCCACCCGTTCGCGCTGACCGCCCGGTACGCGCGCGGCACCGTGCTGCGCACCGAGCCGGTCGGCCCGACGTACGAGACCAAGCGGTACGGCGACGTGCCGGTGCTGGACACCGTCGCCGTGCACGACGAGGAGACCGGCGAGCTGGCCGTCTTCGCGGTCAACCGGGGCCCGCACGACCTCCCGCTCGACCTGGACCTGCGCGGCCTGCCGGGGCTGCGCGGGGAGGCGCACACCACGCTCGCGGCCGGGGACGACCCGGCCGCCACGAACACCGAGGCGGACCCCGAGCGGGTCACGCCCCGGGAGCTCACCACCCCCACCCTCGACGGCGGCCGCTGCACCGTGGCGCTCCCCGCCACCTCCTGGAACCTGCTGCGCTTCACGCCTCAGCAGTGACCGGGCCGTACTCCACATCCGTCCCCCAAGGAGTTCCCATGATCCAGAACGAGTTGAGCCGGCGGCGCCTGCTCGGCCTCGGCGTCGGCCTCGGCGCGGCGGCCTCGCTGACACTGGCCGGATGCGGTGGCGGCAGCAGCAGTCCCGACCGGGCCGGCTCGGCCGGCAACGGCGGCAAGGACTACACCGGCCCCAAGGTCGACCTGAAACTGTGGAACGGCTTCACCGGCGGCGACGGCGAGATCTTCAAGACGCTGGTCCAGCAGTTCAACACCGAGCACCAGAACATCGCGGTCAGCGTGGTCACCTACGAGTGGGCGGACTACTACAGCAAGCTGCCCGGCGCGGTCTCCAGCGGCAGCGGGCCGGACATCGCGGTCATGCACATGGACCAGCTCGCCACGTTCGCGGCTCGCGGCACGATCAGCGAGTTGGACGACGTGGCCAAGACGCTGGAACTCAGCGAGGGCGACTTCGCCCCCACGGTGTGGAAGGGCGGGCTCTACAACGAGAAGCGGTACGGCATCCCGCTGGACATGCATCCGCTCGGCTTCTACTACAACAAGGCGGTCATGCAGAAGGCCGGCCTGGACCCGGAGAAGCCGCCGACCACCCGGGACGAGTACACCGCCGCGCTGACCGAGCTGAAGAAGTCGGGCGTGCAGGGCTTCTGGGTCAGCCCGTTCCAGTTCACCGGCGGCATGACGTTCTACAGCCTGCTGCACCAGTGGGGCGGGAAGCTCTTCGACGACGAGGTGGCCAAGGCGACCTTCAACTCCGACCCGGCGGTCGAGGCGTGCACCTGGCTGGTCGACCTGATCAAGCAGGGCCACTCGCCGGCCAACGTCGGCCAGGACGCCGACTACCTGGCGTTCAAGAGCGGCAAGAACGCGTTCAACTGGAACGGCATCTGGCAGATCAACGACCTGAAGAAGAGCCCGAACGTGCAGTGGGGCGTGGCGCCGCTGCCCCAGATCGGCAGCCAGCAGGCCGCCTGGGCGAACTCGCACAACTTCACCATCGTCAAGCAGCGCTCGGCGAACGAGAACAAGGTCTCCGGCGCCAAGGTCTTCATCAACTGGCTCAGCCAGCACTCGCTGGACTGGGCCAAGGGCGGCCAGGTGCCGGCCCGTAAGGGGGTCCGGGAGAGCGCCGAGTTCAAGGCGCTCACCGAGGTCAACGCGCTCGCCCCGGAGTTGGAGTACGCGGCGTTCCCGCCGGCCGCGCCGGGCCTCGGCGAGGTCATCCTGACGTTCTACAACGCCTTCAACGAGGCCGCGCTGAACAAGAAGTCGCCGAAGCAGGCGCTCGACGACGGCGTGGCCAAGGCCAACAAGCAGCTCGAGGACAACCGCAAGAAGTACGGGAACTGATCCGTCGTGGCGGACGTGATCGAGGTCGGGGCGGCGCGGAACGGCGCGTCGCCCCCGGCGGGGCGTACCCGGCGCCGGCGCGCGACGGAACGCGGCAACCGGACGACGCCGTACCTCTTCCTCGCGCCGTACCTGGTCCTGTTCGGTGTCTTCGGGCTGGCGCCGATCCTGTTCGGCGTCTGGATCAGTCTGCACCAGTGGGACCTCCAGTTGCCCAACCGGCCGTTCATCGGGCTCGACAACTACCAGGACCTGTTCTCCAGTGACTCGGCCATCTACGGGGACTGGTGGTCCAGCGTCCGGGCGACCGGCATCTTCACGCTGTTCTCGGTGCCGCTGCTGGTGGTGATCCCGCTGGGGCTGGCGCTGCTGCTCAACCGCTCGTTCCCCGGCCGCACGTTCTTCCGGGCCGCGTTCTTCGCCCCGTACGTGCTGGGCGTGGCGGTGATCGGCCTGCTCTGGCGCTTCCTGCTGGACGCCAACCTGGGGCTGGTCAACCGGGTGCTCGGCGCGGTCGGGCTCCCCTCGGACACGCCGTGGGTCACCGACGTGCCGTGGGCCTGGGTCTCCCTGGTCGGCGTGACGGTGTGGTGGACCTGCGGCTTCAACGCGGTGATCTACCTGGCCGGGCTCCAGGACATCGCGCCGGAGCTGTACGAGGCGGCGAAGGTCGACGGCGCCGGCGGGTGGGACCGGTTCCGCCACGTGACGATCCCCGGCCTGCGCCCGGTCATGCTCTTCGTCCTCACCACCACGATCCTCGCCTCGGCGAACGTCTTCGGGCAGGCGTTCCTGATCACCCAGGGCGCGCCGGGCGAGCAGACCCGCACGGTGGTCTGGCGGATCGTGGACGAGGGCCTGCGCGACTACGACGCCGGTCGGGCCGCCGCGATGAGCGTGTTCTTCGCGCTGATGCTGGCCGTGGTGAGCGTCGTCAACTTCCGGCTGTTCCGCTACCGGGAAGACTGAGGGGACGACCATGTCGAATGTGCGTCAGGTGGTGCGCTACGCCGTACTGCTCCTGATCACCGCGATCTTCGTGACCCCTCTGGTGTGGATGCTGTTGACGTCGGTGAAGACGTACGACGCCGCCCAGCAGGTCCCGCCGAGTTGGCTGCCGAACCCGTTCTCCACCTACGGCTACGACCAGATCCTGAACAACACCGCCAACCCGGTGCTGCGCTGGTTCCTCAACAGCATGCTGGCGGCCACCCTGCACACGCTGGTGGTGCTGGTCACCGCGTCGATGGCCGCGTTCGCCCTGGCCCGGATGCGGTTCCGGGGCCGTAAGGTGCTGTTCGCGCTGATCGTGGGCACGCTGTTCCTGCCGCCCACCTCGCTGATCATCCCGAACTTCATCATCGCCGAGAAGCTGAGCTGGATCGACACGCTGACCGTGGTGGTCGTGCCCGGCGCGGCGAGCGCGTTCGGGGTGTTCTTCCTGCGTCAGTTCTTCCTCTCCATCCCGGCCGAGCTGGAGGAGGCGGCGGTGCTGGACGGGGCGAACCAGTGGCAGATCTTCCGGCAGGTGCTGCTGCCGCTGTCGAAACCGGCCCTGGCCACGCTGGCGGTGTTGTCGTTCCTGACCAACTGGAACGACTTCCTCTGGCCGGTGTACGTGTTGTTCAGCCCCGAGCGGCTGACCCTGCCGGCGGGTCTGGGCCTGCTCCAGGGCGCGTACGTGACCGACTATCCGGTGATCATGGCGGGCGCGATGCTGGCGAGCGTACCGGTGCTGATCCTGTTCGTGTTCGCCCAGCGTCACGTCATCCAGGGCGTCTCCCGCAGTGGCCTGAAGGGATGACCGGCCGACTCACCAGGCGGCGCGGCGCGGCGGCCCTGGCCACCGCGCCGCTGCTCGCCGCGCTGCTCGTCGCCGGTTGTGACGGCGGCTCCACCCCATCGAGTACGCCGGAGGGCGCACGCGTGTTCACCAACCCGGTCGTCCGGACCGACGCTCCCGACCCGCAGGCGATCCGGGTCGGCGACACCTGGTACCTCTTCCACACCAACGCCGGTGGGCGGAACGTCCCGGTGCTCACCTCGTCCGACCTGGTCGAGTGGACCGCGGCCGGTGACGCGCTGCCGGAGCTGCCGGACTGGGCGGACGCCGGCAAGACGTGGGCGCCGGAGGCGATCCAGCTCGCCCCGGACCGGTTCGTCCTCTACTACACCGTCGCCGACCGCGCCTCCGGCCGGCAGTGCCTGGGTCGGGCGGTGGCCGGTACGCCGCTCGGGCCGTACCTGGACGACTCCGACAAGCCGCTGGTCTGCCAGCCGGAGCTGGGCGGCTCGATCGACGCCAGCCCGTTCCGGGACACCGACGACAGTCTCTGGCTGCTGTGGAAGAACGACGGCAACGCGATCGGCGTGGACACCTGGCTCTGGTCGCAGCGCCTGACGCCGGACGGGCTGCGGCTGACCGGCCCGGCCACGAAGCTGCTGAAGCAGACCGAGCCGTGGGAGGGCACCCTGATCGAGGGGCCGTTCTTCCACCGGCACGACGGGAAGCTGTTCCTGTTCTTCGCCGCGAACGCCTACGACAGGGACGTCTACGCCGAGGGGTACGCGGTCTGCGAGAGCCCGACCGGCCCGTGCGTGAAGGCGCCGGAGAACCCGATCCTGAAGAGTAACGACGTGGCCACCGGGCCGGGGCACGCCTCGATCGTCGAGCAGGACGGCCGCACCTGGCTGCTCTACCACGCGTGGCCGCCGGGCCAGGAGGGCACCACCGACCCGGGCCGCCAGATCTGGCTCAACGAGCTGCTCTGGACCAACGGCAACCCGTCCGTCCACGGCCCCCTCCGCGAGGTGACCCGGTAAGGAGGGGCCCCCTCTTAACGCCTCCGGTAGAGAAGGGGCCCCCTCTCAACACCGAGTGTTAAGAGGGGGCCCTTCCTTCAACTGCGACGCGTCAGGGGGTGGGGGCGGGCTCGGGAGTGTCCTCCGCGTGCTCGCGGCGGGCCAACCGGTTCTTGCGGTGCCCGTAGCCGAAGTAGATGATCGCGCCGAGCGCCATCCAGATCAGGAACCGCACCCAGGTCTCCACCGACAGGTTGAGGCTGAGGTAGAGGCAGGCCACCGCCGTGACGATCGGCAGCACCGGCGAGAACGGCACCTTGAACGGCCGCTCCAGGTCGGGGCGCCGCTTGCGCAGGATCGGCACCGCGAGCGCGACCAGCATGAACGCGCAGAGCGCGCCGATGCTGACCAGGTCGGCCAGCGCGGAGAGCGGCAGGAAGCCGGCGAGCAGCGCCACCGCCACCGTCATGATCGCGGCGATCCGGTACGGGGTGCCCCAGCGCGGGTGCACCTTCGCGATCGACGGCGGGATGAGCCCGTCGCGGGCGATGGCGAAGCCGATCCGGCCCATGGCCACCAGGTCGACCAGGATGACGCTGGTCAGGCCCGCGACGGCGGCGATGGAGACGAGCACCGCGGCCCAGCCGGCGCCGACCGCCCGGAACGCGGACGCGATCGGCGCGCCCTCGTCGATCTCGGTGTACTTCACCATGCCGACCACGACCAGCGAGACACCGATGTACAGCGCGGTGGAGATGACAAGCGTGCCGAGCAGACCGAGCGGCAGGTCGCGCTTGGGCTTGCGGGTCTCCTCACCCAGGTTCGCCACGGCCTCGAATCCGGTGTACGCGAAGAACACCACCGCGGCGGCGGTGAGCACCCCGACGAAGCCGAACACGGACGGCTCCAGCCCGAACAGGAGCTGCGTCACCGGCTGCTTGATGCCGTCGTCACCGGCGCCGGCCGGCTCGGCGGACGGGATGAACGGGGTGAGGTTGGCCGCCTTCACGAAGAACAGGCCGGCGATGATGACGAAGGCACAGATCGCCACCTTCACCAGCACCAGCAGGTTGGTGACCCGGGCGGACTCGCGGATGCCGACGATGGCCACCACGCCGAGCACCAGCACGATGCCGATCGCGCCGAGGTTGACGATGCTGCCCTCCTCGGCGAACCAGGCGCTGGGCAGGCCGAACAGGTCGGTGAGATAGCCGGACCAGCCCCGGGCCACCACCGCCGCGCCGAGTGAGAACTCCAGCAGCAGGTCCCAGCCGATGATCCAGGCGACGATCTCGCCCATGGTCGCGTACGCGTAGGTGTAGGCGCTGCCGGCGGTCGGCACGCTGGAGGCCAGCTCGGCGTAGCAGAGCGCGGCGAGCAGCGCGACCAGGCCGGCGATGCCGAAGGAGATCACCACGCCCGGGCCCGCGCTGTTCTTCGCCTCCACGCCGGTCAGCGTGAAGATCCCGGTGCCGATCACGATCCCGATGCCGAAGCCCATCAGGTCGACGGGCCCGAGCCGGCGGCGCAGCCCCGGTTTGCCGTCTTCGCCGTCGGCGTCGCCCTGGGCGATGACGTCCTGGATCGGCTTGGTCCGCAGGACTGACATGGATCACCTCCCCAACGGTGCGACCACCGTGGTCGGCGGTCCGTGACCGGCCAAGCTACCCAGCGGTTCCGGTCCCCAATCCCGTACGTGAGGTGTCGGAATGGTCACGATGCGGCAGCGTGGGCCGGCGCGTCCGGGTGCGTTCCGGCGGGGCCGGCATCGATCCGGTCCAGGGTCTTGCGCCGGATCGGGATTGATGAAAGTTTCCTACTCGTGACGCACGTCGCACGGCGAATCTTGCCGACCGCGGCGGCGCCACCCGTCCCCCCGGACCCGACGAAGGGACCGCACCGCATGAAGGCAACTTCGCTCAGAGCCGCCGCGCTGGCCGTGGCGCTGCTCGGCGCGCTGGTCGCCGGCACCCCGGCGCAGGCCGCGCCGGCCGAGACGACCACTGACTCCACCGACTGCGTCACGAACCCGGCCACCCCCAAGCGGCAGTTCCGGGCCATGTGGATCGCCTCGGTGACGAACATCGACTGGCCCAGCAAGGACTCCTGGACCGCGCCGGACCAGGTCGCCAAGCAGAAGGCCGAATACCTGGGTTGGCTCGACCTGGCCCAGAAGCTCAACCACAACGCCGTCGTGGTCCAGGTCCGTCCGACCGCCGACGCGTTCTGGCCGTCGCCGTACGAGCCGTGGTCGGAATACCTGACCGGGGTACGCGGCAAGAACCCGGGCTGGGACCCGCTGGCCTTCCTGGTCGCCGAGTCGCACAAGCGGAACCTGGAGTTCCACGCCTGGTTCAACCCGTACCGCGTCTCCATGCCGGCCCCCGGTGGCGCCGGAGCCGACCTGTCGCAGCTCGCCCCGGACAGCCCGGCCCGGGCGCACCCGGACTGGGTGTTCGCCTACCCGCCGGCCGGCGTCGCCGGCAGCCGGCTCTACTACAACCCCGGCATCCCGGCGGTCCGCGAGTTCGTCCAGACCGCGATGATGGACGCGGTCAACCGGTACGACGTCGACGGCGTGCACTTCGACGACTACTTCTACCCGTACCCGAGCGGCACCTACCAGGTGCCCGACGACGCCACGTTCGCGCAGTACAACAGGGGCTTCACGGACAAGGCCGACTGGCGACGGGACAACATCAACCTGCTGATGCAGGAGATGAACGCCAAGATCAAGGCGGCCAAGCCGTGGGTGAAGTTCGGGGCCAGCCCGTTCGGGATCTGGCGCAACGCCTCGGCCGACCCGAACGGCTCGGACACCACCGGCTCGCAGTCGTACGACATCATCTCCGCCGACACCCGTAAGTGGATCAAGGAGGAGTGGATCGACTACGTCGTGCCGCAGCTCTACTGGTACATCGGCCAGTACCCGGCCGCCGACTACGCCCGGCTGGTGCCGTGGTGGGCCGAGCAGGTGCGCGGCACCAAGGTCCAGCTCTACATCGGCCAGGCCGACTACAAGAGCGGCGAGCCGGCGTACGGGTCGTTCTGGATGAACCCGCGCGAACTGTCCGACCACCTCACGCTCAACCGGTCGTACCCGGAGGTGCTCGGCAACGTGCACTTCTCCGCGGTGCAGGTCCGGGCCAACCGGCTCGGCGCCACCGACATCTACGCGGCCGAGCACTACTCGCGCCCCGCGCTGGTGCCCACCATGACGCACCTGCCGCACAAGCCGCTGCTGTTCCCGGTGGTCACCCGGGCCCAGCGGGAGGCGGACGGGGTACGGCTGAGCTGGCGGCAGCCCGCCGACGGCAAGGGCCCGCTCGGCACCGCCACCTCGTACGCGATCTACCGGTTCGACGGCCTCGGCCTGGCCGGGCGCTGCGACTTCGCCGACGCGTCCCACCTGGTCGGCACCGTCCGGGCCACCGACGGTGACGTGCAGTCCTGGGTGGACACCACGGCGGTCGCCGGCAAGCGCTACACCTACCACGTGACCGCGCTGGACCGCCTGGCGAACGAGAGCCCGGCCAGCCCGCCGCGCTTCGTCCGCTGACCCGCCGCGAATGCCCCCGGACGCCACGGCGACCCGGGGGCATTCGTCTGTTTAAGCGGATGTCAGCAAGCAGCCTTCCGAGCCATCCCCCGCCGTCACCGCATTGATCGACACTTCTCGAATTCCGGCTGATCCCGGAGCGCCCGTCCCGACGCCCATCCCGCGGAGGTCCCCCGTGTCCCGTCGCCTCGCCACCACGCTCGCCACCGGCGTGATCGCCCTGCTCACCACGCTCGGCCTGGCCTCACCGGCCGTCGCCGCGGTCAGCACCCAGCAGAAGCTGTCGGTGCTGTCCACCTGGACCCAGACCAGCGCCTCCAGCTACAACGCCTGGAACAGCGCCCGGCTCAACCGGGCACCCTGGACCGAGTACGGCTTCGACTGGTCCACCGACTACTGCTCGTCCAGCCCGGACAACCCGCTCGGCTTCACGTTCAACCTCTCCTGCTACCGGCACGACTTCGGCTACCGCAACCACAAGGCCATGGGCATCTTCTCCGCCAACAAGTCCCGCCTGGACAGCGCGTTCTACGAGGACCTGAAGCGGGTCTGCGCCACCTACAACTCGGTGGTCCGGCCCGCCTGCTACAGCCTGGCCTGGACCTACTACCAGGCGGTCAGCGTGTTCGGCTCGGTCGCCGCCGTGCAGCAGGCCGACCTCGACCGGGCCGCGAGGATGAAGGCCGACGCGGAACGCCGAGCCGCCACCCGCAACTGACCCACCCCAGCCGCCCCGTCCCCCGCTTTCCTGGAAAGAGTGGCTGTTCGGGCCCGAACAGCCACTCTTTCCGGGAATCAGCGCGCAGGAGGGGGTGGGGGTCAGCCTGTGGTGCTGCGGGGTTCGGCCGCCGGGCGGGGGGTGGGCGGGCCGAACCAGAGCGAGTCGGCCGACAGGTCCGGATGCTCGATGTGCAGCGCCAGCGCCGCCGCCTCGTCCAACCGCAGGCCCGCCCCCGCGCCGTACGCCGCGTCGAACGCCTCGTCGCCCAGAGTCCGGCGCAGCTCCGCCTGCCGGGCCAACCAGTACGGCTCGTAGATGCCCGGGGTGGCGCGCAGGCTCGCCCGGGTGGCCTGGGCCGCGCCGAAGAGCCGGGCCGCGGCCACCGCGTCCCCGGCCAGCGCGCAGCGCACCGCGATCGCGTTCACCGTGTCGCAGGCCCGACCCAGGTAACCGTGACTCATCCGGGACCGCAACGCCACCAGCAGGTGCTCGTGCGCCGCGACCAGATCACCCCGGGCCAGCGCCACCATGCCGAGCAGCATGTCCACCGAACGGCGGCCCCGCTCCACCGGGCGGGTCGCCTCCACCGGGCGCGCCGCGCCGAGCACCTCGGCCGCGTCGTCCAACGCGCCCCGGCGCCAGAGCAGCTCGGCGAGGTTGTAGACGGCGAGCAGCGCGTCGCCGACCACGTCCTGCGCGTACGCCCAGTCGATCACCTCGCGGCAGATCCGCTCCGCCTCGGCGAACTGGCCCATGTCCACGAGCGGCGCGGCGCGGCCGGCCAGCACCCGCGCCAGCAGGCCCAGGTCACCGGCCTGCCGGGCGGCCGCCTCGGCCCGCTGCGAGTAGCGCAGCTCCTCGGCGAACTCCCCGTCCGCGCCGGCGTGCAGCGAGTGCATGTGGTACGCGGCGGCCAGCTCGGCCTCCGGGATGTCCTCGCCCGTCTCGGCGATCCGGCCGTAGAGCCGGAACAGCCACAGTCGCCCCTCCCGGGCCAGGCCACGCTCCCGCCACCACTGGTCCAGCCCGCCGGCCAGGTGCAGCCCCGACCGGGCGCTGCCACCGGTGGCGCACCAGCGCAACGCGGCCCGCAGCTCCCCGGCCAGCGGGTCCAGCGCGTACAGGGAGAGCGTCACCGGCCGGCCGTCCGGCCCCAGGTGCGCCCGGTCCAGCGCGTGCCGGCACCAGGCGACGTGCCGGTCCCGGGCGCTCTGCTCCTCACCGGTCTCGATCAGCCGGCGGGCCGCGTACGCCCGGATCGGGTCCAGCATCCGGTAGGTGCTGCCCGAGGCGTGCGGCTCGGCCAGCACCATCGACTTGTCGACAAGCACCGACAGCGGGTCCAGCGGATCCTCGTCCAGCAGCCACTGCACCGTCGGCAGGTCCACCGGGCCGGCGAAGACCGCCATCCAGCGCAGCAGCCGGGACGAGCGCGCGCCCAGCGTCCGGTACGACCAGGTCACCGTGGCCTGGATGGTCAGGTGCCGCTCGCTGGCCGACCGCTGCACCGCCCGGGTCGCCGGCGTCGGCGGGGCCGCCCCGGTCGCGGCGGCCACCAGGTCCACGGTGTCCTGCTGGTTGCCGCTCCAACCGGCCTCGACCGGGGGCGGCTCCGCCGACTCGCGGCCGGCGTCCAACGTGCCCAGCATGTCGTCGAGCCGCTCGGCCAACTGCCCGGCCGAGAGCACCCGCAGCCGCGCCGCGGCCAGCTCGATGGCGAGCGGCAACCCGTCCAGCCGGCGTACCACCCGGCGCAGGTCGGCCTGCTCGGTCTCCGCCGCCGGCCGGCCGCCCCGGGCCGCCGCGGTCCGGTCCAGCAGCAGGGCGACCGCGTCGCTCGCGCCGCCGTCGGGCACCTCGTCGACCGACAGCGGCGGGATCCGCCACACCACCTCACCGGGTACGCCGAACGACTCCCGGCTGGTCGCCAGCACCCGCACCCCCCGGCCACCGGCCAGCAGCCGGGAGATCACCTCGGCCGACGCGGCCGGCTGGGCGTCGCAGGTGTCCAGCACCACAAGCATCCGGCGGGGGGCGGCGTACTCGACCAGGGTGTCGACCATCGGCCGGCCCGGCTCCGGGCGGAGGCCGAGCACGGCGGCGATCTCGAACGCGACCAGCCCCGGGTCGGTCACCGCGGCGATGTCGACGAACCAGACGCCGTCCGGGTAGTCCTCGACGATCCCGGAGGCCAGCTCCACGGCCAGCCGGGTCTTGCCCGCGCCGCCCGCGCCGAGCACGGTCACCAGCCGGTACGCCTCGACCAGCCGCCCCAGCTCGGCCCGCTCGAAGTGCCGGCCGACGAACGAGGTGACCTGGGTGGGCAGGTTGTGCGCCGCCGCGTCGGCCGTACGCGGACGCGGGAACCGCCGCTCCAGACCGGGCGCGACGAGCTGGAACAGCCGTTCCCGGTCATCGAACCCGCGCAGCCGGTGCAGGCCGAGATCCAGCAGCGACGCGCCGTCCGGCAGCGGATCCGCGTGTCGGGCGGTGGCCGCCGAGCAGAGCACCTGACCGCCGTGCGCGGCGGCGGCCACCCGCGCCGCCCGGTGCACCTCCGGACTGGCGTACTCACCGTCGCGGGGTTCGGCGTAGCCGGTGTGCAGGCCCATCCGGACCCGGGGGACGGCGTCGGCGTTGGGCCAGTCGTGGCTGGCGAGCGCACGTTGCGCGGTCAGGCAGGCGCGCACGGCGGCGGCCGCGTCCGGGAAGGCGAGGAAGAACGAGTCGCCCTCGGTCAGCAGCTCCGACCCGTCCGTGCCGGCCAGCGTGTCGCGCAGCAGCCGGCGATGCTCCCGCAGCACCGGACGGTAGACCGGGCCGAGCATCCGTGCCATCCGGGTCGAGCCTTCGATGTCGGTGAACACGAAGGTCACCCACCCGCTGGGGAGGTGGATCGGTGGCGACATGCGTCGAACCTCCCCCCGCTGACGTCGGGTTCATGCTGCCCTATGACCGCGCCGTCACGCATCGTGAGAACGGGTAGGCGGATTCCGACCAAAAGTTCCCACCGGCGAAGAACGCCCGACGGGGATCAGCAGCCGCAGGCGCCGCCGCAGCAGCCCCCGCCGGCCGGCGCGGGTGCCCCGCCGGCCGGGCCGGAGCCACCCCGGCCGGTGAACGCCACGGTGGAGAGCAGCTTCACCGTGTCGGCGTGGCCCTGCGGGCAGGTGGCGGGCCGGGCGGCCTCGGCCATCGGGCGGTTGACCTCGAAGGTGTCGCCGCAGGCGCGGCAACGGAATTCGTACCGGGGCATGCGTACAGCGTACGGCCGGGCCTGACGTCGTCGCACGGATGGGTGATACTCAACGGGTGGTGGACGGCGAACGGCGAGCGACGGCCCGGCCCCTGCGACCCGCCGCGCCGCCCGACGGCGGCGCCGGGCCGGTTCCCGGCCCACGGCGCGGCGAGCCCGGCCCACCTGCGAAGCCGGCTCCGCCCGCGGATTCCGCCGCGAAGCCCGCCAGGGCGGCGGAGGCGACGCCCGCGCCCGATGCGACGCCCGCGCCCGAAGTGACGCCCACGCCGGAGGCGACGTCCGCGTCCGGGGCGACGCCCTCGCCCGAGGTGACACCCTCGTCCGGGGCGACGCCCTCGCCCGAGGTGACACCCTCGTCTGGGACGACCTCCACGACCGAGGCGACGTCGGATCCGGTTGTCACGCCGGCAACCGGGCCCGCGTCCACAGCGGAGCCCGGAGTGCCGGCGGCCGGCGGCCGGCGACGGCGGATGCCGTTCGCGCACGCCGGCCCGGTCCGGCCGGGGCAGCTCGCCGCGGGCGCGGTCCGCGCCACCCGGGACTGGTCACGCCGGCCCAGCGGGCGCACCACGTTGCCCGCGCTGTTCCTGCTCGCCCTGGTCGGGGCCGCGGTCGCGGCCGGCGCGGTGCTCGTGCCGGCGGCCGTCCGCAAGCCGGAGCCGGTCGCGGTCGAGGCCACCAGCGCTCCCCCGGTCTACGGCGTGCCGCAGACCGGCGCCGTGCCGGGGCTGACCGGGGCGCCGCCGCCCTCCGGCCCCCCGACCGGCCTGCCCGGCACCGTCGGGCCGACCGGCACGCCGCTGCCGGGCGGGCCTACCGTCAACCCGGTCCTGCCCGGCGGTCGCCCGGCCGACGCGCTGGCCGGTTGGGCGCAGCGGGTCGGCCGCGCCACCGACATCCCGACCGTGGCGCTCCAGGCGTACGGCTACGCCGAGCTGGTGCTGGCGCAGACCCACCGCAGTTGCCAACTGAGCTGGACCACGCTCGCCGCGATCGGCTTCGTGGAGTCCGGGCACGGCTCGGCCAACCAGGCCAAGCTGGGCGCGAACGGGGTGGCCGTGCCGGAGATCCTCGGCGCGCGGCTCGACGGGCAGGGCGGCCGTTCCCGGATCCTCGACACCGACCAGGGCCTGCTCGACGGCGACAAGGAGTTCGACCGGGCGCTCGGCCCGATGCAGTTCATTCCCAGCACCTGGCAGGAGATCGGCGCGGACGCCGACAACGACGGGGTGAAGAACCCGCACGACATCGACGACGCGGCGCTCGCCGCCGGCGAATACCTGTGCAAGGGCGGCCGGAACATGACGATTCCCGGCGACTGGTGGGGCGCCATCCTCTCCTACAACGACGTCCGCCGGTACGCCCAGGACGTCTTCACCAAGGCAGACGAGTACGGGCGGCGCAGCGGTACGTGACGTGACGGCGCGCGTACATTCGCGGACTGAACCCTTCCGTCTAGCTGCGGTTGACGGCAAGCTGTACGGGTGATGGTGCGCGAGTGGGACCCTCGGACCGCGTCGTCCGCCGAGATCGCGTCGCTGCTGGACACGCTGAACGCGGTCCTGGCGGCGGATCTGCCCCAGGATCCGCCCTGGCAGGCGAACTCCCTGCGGGAGTACCTCTCCGAGGTGATGCCCGGCGAGCGGCGGATCTCCTGGGTCGCCCAGGACGACCCGGCGCCGGACGGCACGCCCGGTGCGATCGTCGGGCACGTGCACGTGCTGCTGCTCGGCGGCATCGGCGTGCTGGAGGTGCTGGTGCATCCGACGCTGCGCCGCACCGGGATCGGCCGTGAGCTGGTGCGGGTGGCCGCCCGCCGGGTCTGGGACGAGGGCTTCCAGTCGATCGGCGTGGAGGTGGTCGGCGGCACCCCGGCCGTCGCGTTCTACGAGGCGCTCGGTTTCACCCGGGAGTACGTCGAGACCCGCAGCGTGCTCGACCTGGGCGCGGTGGACTGGCCGGCGCTGACCGAGATGGCCGCCGAGGTGGGCGCGGGCTACCACGTCGAGTTCTGCCCCGGCGGGCCGCCGGACGAGCTGATCGAGCCGTACGCGCGGGCCAAGGCCGAGGTGCGCGACGCCGACGACGGCGAGCTGCGCCCCAGCTCCTACGATCCGGAGCGGCTCCGCGACAGCCTCGCCACGCTGCACCGGCGGGGCATGAAGCCGTACATCGTGCTGGCGCTGCACGAGCAGACCGGAGAGGTGGCCGGGCTGACCGAGGTGGTGGTGCCGGCGCAGCACCCGACCCGGGCCGACCAGTACGACACCATCGTGGTGCGGGACCACCGCGGCTACGGCATCGACCGGGCCATCAAGGCGCGGATGCTGCTGGAGCTGCGTTCGGCCGAGCCCGAGCTGACCGAGGTGCAGACCTGGAACGCGCAGGCCAACGAGTCGATGCTGAAGGTCAACGCGGAGCTGGGCTACCAGCCCGACCGCGACTGGTGCGAGTACGGCGTGGACGTCGCCGAGCTGGTGCACCGGCTGGACCCCCACCGCTGACGCCTGTTCACCAAACGGCTGCCCGGGGGATGGACGCCGGCCCGCCGCGACCCTTAACGTGCGTTAGTTCCCGCCCACCCATCGTGGAGGCTCCATGCGCCCGCGCCGCACCTTAGCCGCGCTCGCGACCACCGCGGCCGTGTCCGTCACGGCCATCGGGATCGCACCCCCCGCGGCCAGCGCCGCGCCCACCGACCTGTTCATCTCCGAATACGTCGAGGGGTCGTCCAACAACAAGGCCGTCGAGCTGTTCAACGGCACCGGCGCGCCGGTCGACCTGGCCGCCGGCGGCTACCAGCTCCAGCTCTTCTTCAACGGCGCCAGCACCTCGACCAACGTGGCGCTGACCGGCACCGTCGCCGCCGGGGACGTGTTCGTCCTCGCCGCCGCGGCGGCCGCGCCGGCGATCCTCGCCCAGGCCGACCAGACGTACGGCGGCGCGCTGTTCAACGGCGACGACGCGATCGTGCTGCGTAAGGGCGAGACGGTGGTCGACTCCATCGGCCAGGTGGGCGTGGACCCGGGCACCGAGTGGGGCAGTGGGCTCACCAGCACCGCCGACAACACGCTGCGCCGGCTGCCCTCGGTGAGCGCCGGCGACACCGACCCGGCCGACCCGTTCGACCCGGCCGCCCAGTGGGCCGGCTATGCCACCGACACGTTCGACGGGCTGGGCAGCCACACCGTCGACGGCGGCGGCCCGGTCGACCGGCCGGCGACGCTGACCTGCGGCGGCGCGCTGACCCTGGAGGCGGGTGCCACCGCCACCCGCGAGGTGACCGCGACCGACGTGGACGACACGATCACCGACCTGGCGGTCACCTCGGTCGTGCCGTCGCCGGCGAGCGGCTCGATCAGCCGTACCGCGTTCACGCCGGCGACCGCGACCGGCGGCACCGCCACCGCCACGCTGACCGCGACCGGCCTGCCGGCCGGCGCCTACACGGTCACCGTGACCTCGACGGACGCCGAGGGCGGCACCGCCACCTGCACGCTCGCGGTGCAGGCGACGAGCGTGCTGTCGGTGGGTGAGGTGCAGGGCCGCACCGCCGACGACGAGAGCGGTCGCACCGACCGGTCGCCGTTCGCGCCGGCCACCGGCAACGGCACCAGCACCACGCTGTACGACGTGCGCGGCGTGATCACCGGCAAGTCGCTGACCCGCGCCTCGGCCGGGGCCGACCAGTGGGGGTTCTACCTCCAGAGCCGGCTCGGCAGCGAGGACGGCGACCCGCTCACCTCGGACGGCATCTTCGTCTTCATGGGCTCGTTCACCACGCTGATCGGCGGCTACGCCCCGACGGTCGGTGACGAGGTGGTGCTGCGCGGCCGGGTCTCCGAATACTTCAACCAGACCCAGCTCTCCGGCGCCTCGCTGGTCCGCAAGCTCGACTCCGGGCTCGACGTGGACACCGCGGTCCGGGTGGTCGACGCGGTCCCGCCGGCCGAGGCGGACGCCGCCGACCTGTTCTGGGAGCGGCACGAGGGCGAGCGGGTGCGGGTCCGCGCCGGCAGCGGCGTCTCCGCGCCCCGGCACATCTACTCCTCCACCGCGGACTCCGAGATCTACGTGCTGGACCGCGAGGACCCGATCATGAAGCGGTCCGACCCGTACGCCCGTCGGGTGTTCCGGGACGCGCACCCGCTTGACGACATCCCGGGCACGCTCTTCGACAACGGCAACAACCAGCGCGTCCTGCTGGGCGCCGGCGGCGTGAAGGCGACCGCCGGTGACTCCGGCGCGCTGCTGCCCGAGGCGCGCACGTTCGACACGCTGACCGAGGACGCCTTCGGCTCCGTCTCGTACGCGTTCAGCAAGTACAGCGTGCAGCCCGAGCAGCTCACGCTGACCGGTGGCGCGGACCCGGCGGAGAACAACCCGCCGCGGCCGGCGGACCGCAACGGCGAGGTCGCGGTCGCCACCTACAACGTGGAGAACCTGTACGACTACCGGGACGACCCGTTCGACGGCTGCGACTTCGCCGGCAACAGCGGATGCCCCGGGGTCAGCCCGCCGTTCGACTACGTGCCGGCCAGCCCCGAGGCGTACGCCGCCAAGCTCGCCACGCAGGCCCGGCAGATCGTCGACTCGCTGCACAGCCCGGACCTGATCCTGGTGCAGGAGGCCGAGGACCAGGACATCTGCTCGGTGGTCGACGGCAGCCTGGCCTGCGGTGACACCAACAACGCCGACGGCGCGCCGGACACCGTGCAGGAGCTGGCGCTGGCCGTGGCGGCAGCGGGCGGCCCGGCCTACGCCGCCGCGTACGACCGGACCGGTGCGGACGCCCGGGGCATCGCCTCGGCATTCCTCTACCGCACGGATCGGCTGACGCTGGCCCAGGCGACCGCCACCGACCCGCTGCTGGGTTCCGCGCCGACCGTGCAGTACCGTTCGGCGGCGCTGCCGTCCAACGCGGACGTGCAGAACCCGAAGGCGTTCAACGCGGTGCTGCCGGACGACGTGGACCGGTCGACCGGGGTGGACGGCAGCAATGTCTACACTCGCGCGGCGCAGCTCGCCCGGTTCACCGTGCGGGCCGCGCCCGGCTCGGGCGAGCGCTTCACGCTCTGGGCGGTCGCCAACCACTTCTCGTCCGGGCCGGACAGCCGGGTCGGGCAGCGCCGCGAGCAGGCCGCGTACGGGGCCGCGCTGGTGCGGGCCGTCGAGGCGACCGACCCGGACGCCCGGGTGGTCTACGGCGGCGACCTGAACGTCTTCCCGCGCCCGGACGACCCGATCGCGACCGGGCAGAACCCGACCCCGTCGGACCAGCTCGCCCCGCTCTACCAGGCCGGCCTGCACAACCTCTGGGACGATCTGGTCGCGGACGCCCCGGCGGCGGCGTACTCGTACACGTTCAGCGGGCAGGCGCAGACGCTCGACAACATGTTCGTCAACGACCCGATGCACGACGACCTGGTGCAGGTGCGGACGGCGCACATCAACGCCGACTACCCCACCGAGGCCGCGGACCTGGGCGACCGGGGCGCCAGCGACCACGACCCGACGGTGGCCCGGTTCCGCTCCCGCGCCGCGCTGCGGGTGGCCGACACGTCGGTGACCGAGGGCGACAAGGGCACCACCACGATGACGTTCACCGTCACCGTGTCCCGTCCGCTCTCCGAGCCGGCGCTGCTCTGCGCGGCCACCTACGGCACCACGGCCCAGGCCGGTGCGGACTACGACCCGTACGTCGGCTGCCGGGTGCTGGCCGCCGGCCGCACCTCGCTCGCCTTCCCGGTCACCGTGCGCGGCGACCGCAAGCGCGAGGCGAATGAGCAGCTCACGCTGTACGTGGCCGGCGTGCCGGGGCTCCGGCTCACCGACCCGTCCGGCGTCGGGACCATCCTGAACGACGACTGAGCGGAGTTTCCGCGCGGCGGCCCGTCATCCGGCTCTCCAGCCGGGCGGCGGGCCGCCGCGGTGTCCGCGCCGCTGCGGGTCGGGCGGGGGCGGCACGTTCCGGTACTTGGCCACCCGCACCTCCCACTGACTGCGGCGTCGCAACGCGTCCCGGACGGCGCGGTCCCGGTAGAACGTCTCCGGGGGCCGGGCCAGCCCGTACCGGTCGGCCCACCACTCCCCCGGCTCCGGGTCGGTGACCACGTCGAGGTGGGACGGGTAACGCCGCTCCGCACCGTCGCGCAGGTCGGCCCGGTCCCGCATCGGCTTGAGCACCGTGCCGGCCTCGTCGACGACGACCAGCCGGAAGCCGGCGACGCCGAGGACGCGCGACAACATGGCGACGCTGGGCACGAGCGTGCCGGCCTCGATCCGCCCGACGGTGGTCGGGTGTACCCGGGCGAACCGGGCCAGCTCACGCTGGCTGGCGTCGGCGCGACGGCGAACCGCGCGAACGATTCCCGCCGCCGGGAACGGGACGTCGAACGGCTCGGTGAGTAGCGCCGGCGGGCCTTCCTCGGACGCGTGGCCGGGCTCCGGCGCGTGGCCTTCGGCGGGCACCATGGCTGCTTCCTCCGCGCCGGGCGTGGTGGCCATCTCGGGTGGGCCGTCGCCGGTTTCTGTCACCCCGCCACGTTCGCGCCTCCTCGGGATCCCGGCAACCCCCGCCCTTCCCGCTGTGGAAAACCCGCCAACCGGCGTTGACAGCCGCTTCGCAGCCTCGATGAGTTACGCACCGGACAAACACGGGGAGTAAAAATAACGGTGAGTTACGGCGAATGCTTGAGCCATCAAACTTCCGGAGCAGTTAAGTGACCAAAGCGGACGAAATTCCGCCACTTGTCGCCGGTCGGGGATAGAGCTGCCATCGCCTTTGCTCTGCAACCATGGAGGCACCAGTCACAGAGAGTGTCCGATGCCTCATTGGCTGCAGAGCAAAGGCGACGCGAAGGAATGGCATACGACGGCGGTATATCTACGCTGCGTAATCGAGGAGCTCTCGAACATCCCCTGGGAACAGCGAGCGGAGTGGACACCGCATCCGGCATGGCCAGCACGCAGGCGGCCTGGCACCCGAGCCGGATCGGGTGCGAGGCGCGGGGTAGGGCCGCGCAGGGCGGGAGCGGGGGCGGGGGCGGGGGCGGGGGCGGGAGGGAATGCAGCAGCTCACAGGTCGCAGAGCCGGCGGCCGGAGCGGATGTCGTCGAGCGCGGCGTGCAGCTCGGCGATGCGCCGCTCGGCCTCGGCGGTGAGCCCGTCGTGCAGCCGCTGCCAGTCGGCGAGGTCCGGCTCGGGCGGCAGCGCCGCGAGCAGGTCCCGGATCTCACCGACGCTGAGGCCGATCCGCTGCGCCACCCGGGCCACCCGCACCCGGCACGCGGCATCGGGACCGAACCGGCGCTGGTTGCCGCTGGTCCGGCTGGCCGCGATCAGGCCCTGCCGCTCGTAGAAACGGATCGCGGAACCACTGGCCCCGGACTCCCGCGCCACCTCGCCCACCGTCAGCATGCCCACGGCACTCCCCCGGAACGGCTTGACTTCAACATTTGTTCAAGTCTTAGCGTCCCCCGCATGACGACGCAAGAACTGCCGCTCACCCTTGCCGTGCTCGTCGCCAGCGTCCGCCGGCCCCGGATGGGTCGGTTGATCGCCGACTGGTTCGTCGACCACGCCGACCGTCGCGGCGGCTTCCGGACCGACCTGATCGATCTCGCCGAGGTGCCGCTCCCGCTGGCTGACACGCCGCCCGGCGGCAACCCGGCCAGCCCGATCGCCGGTCGCCTCGATGCCGCCGACGCCTTCGTCGTGGTCACGCCGGAGTACAACCACAGCTTCCCGGCGGCCCTGAAGAACGCCATCGACTGGCATCACCGGGAGTGGGTGGCCAAGCCGGTCGGGTTCGTCTCCTACGGCGCCGGCTCGGGCGGGATCCGCGCGGTCGAGCAGCTCCGGCTGGTCTTCGCCGAACTGCACGCCACCACCACCCGCACCGGCGTGGTGCTCACCGCACCGTGGGACCGCCTCGACCAGCAGGGCCGACTCGTCGACGACGGCCCGCTGGCACGGGCCGCCGCCGCGACGCTCGACGAGGTGGGCTGGTGGGGCGAGGCGCTGCGCGCCGCCCGCAGGAAGCGACCGTACGGTCAGTAGCGCTCGCGGAGCAGCTGGGCCGCCTCGACCGCCCAGTAGGTGAGGATGATCTGCGCGCCGGCCCGGCGGATCGAGGTGAGCGTCTCCAGCATCGTCCGCTCCCGGTCGATCCAGCCGTTGGCGGCGGCGGCCTCGACCATGGCGTACTCCCCGGAGACCTGGTAGGCGGCGACCGGGACGTCCACCGCGGCGCGGACCGCCGACACCACGTCGAGGTAGGGCAACGCCGGCTTGACCATCACCATGTCGGCGCCCTCGGCGACGTCCAGTTCGACCTCGCGCAGCGACTCCCGCAGGTTCGCCGGGTCCTGCTGGTAGGTGCACCGGTCGCCGTCCAGCGCCGACTCCACCGCGTCCCGGAACGGGCCGAAGAAGGCGGAGGCGTACTTCGCGGCGTACGCGAGCACCGAGACGTCCTGGTGCCCGGCGGCGTCCAGGGCCCGGCGGACCGCGCCGACCTGCCCGTCCATCATCCCGGACGGCCCGACCACGTGGACCCCGGCGTCGGCCTGGGCGACCGCCATCTCGGCGTACGCGGCCAGCGTGGCGTCGTTGTCCACGCCGCCGTCCGGGGTGAGCAGGCCGCAGTGCCCGTGCGAGGTGAACTCGTCCAGGCAGAGGTCGCCCATCACCACCGTCGAGTCACCGACCTCGGCGATCACGTCCCGGATGGCCACGTTGAGGATGCCGTCCGGGTCGAGGCCGCCGGAGCCGGTCTCGTCCCGCGTCGCCGGCACCCCGAACAGCATGATCCCGCCGACCCCGGCCTGGACCGCCTCGACCGCCGCCTTGCGCAGCGAGTCCCGGGAGTGCTGGAGCACCCCCGGCAGCGACGCGACGGCCCGTGGCTCGGTCAGCCCCTCCTTGACGAACATCGGCACGACCAGCTCGGCCGGGGCGACGCGGGTCTCGGCGACCAGCCGCCGCACGGCCGCGTTGCGGCGCAGCCGGCGGGGCCGGATCTCGGGGTACGGCATGGGGGTGCCTCCTGTCAGCGGAACCTCAGGGCGGTCGGGCCCTGCACCTTCGAGCCGCGGCGCTGCTTCGCCGGCATGGCGGCGAGCTTCTCGCGCAGCTCGACGGCGTAGGCGGCGAGCGCCTCCACCAGGTCGGGCACCGAGGCGTGCGGCGGCTGCACGTCGACCCGCAGGCCGAACTCCGTCGCGGTCTCCGCCGTCTTGGGCCCGATGACAGCAACAACGGTACGGGCGTGCGGCTTCCCGGCGATGCCGACCAGGTTCCGGACGGTCGAGGACGAGGTGAAGAGCACCGCGTCGAACCCGCCCGACTTGATCGCGTCGCGGATCTCGGCCGGCGGCGGCGCGGCGCGCACGGTGCGGTACGCGGTCACGTCGTCGACCTCCCAGCCGCGCTCGGTGAGCCCGGCCGCGAGCGTCTCGGTGGCGATGTCGGCGCGCGGCAGCAGTACCCGGCCGACCGGGTCGAGGATCTCGTCGTGCGGCGAGAACTCGGCCAGCAGGCCCTCGGAGGACTGCTCGCCGGCGGGGACCAGCTCCGGCTGGATGCCGAACGCGCGCACCGCGTCGGCGGTCGCCTCGCCGATGCAGGCGATCTTGACACCGCCGAAGTGCCGGGCGTCCAGCCCGTGCTCGCCGAACTTCTCCCAGACCGCCCGGACCGCGTTCACCGAGGTGAAGATCACCCAGGCGTACCGGCCGTCGACCAGGCCCTTGACCGCCCGCTCCATCTGGGCCGGGGTACGCGGCGGCTCGACCGCGATGGTCGGCACCTCACACGGGATCGCCCCGTACGCGCGCAGCCGCGCGCTCATCGCGCCGGCCTGCTCCTTGGTGCGGGGCACCAGCACCTTCCAGCCGTACAGCGGGCGGTTCTCCCACCAGCTCAGCTTGTCGCGGTCGGCGACGCCCGCGCCGACGGTGAGCACGACGCGGCCGGTGAAGCCGAGCGCCGCCGCGACGAACGAGTCCACGGTCGACGTGGTGGTGTACTGCGTCTCGCCGGTGCCGTCGCCGGTCACCCCGACCCCGGTGGCGCCGTCGACGCCGGCGGCCAGCAGTCCGTCCCGGACGGCGGCCAGGTCACCGGCGTCCACGGCCAGCGCCAGCGAACCCCGGCCCACCGCCGTGGCGAGCGCGTCGAAGTCCAGCGTGTTGACGTCCTCGACGTCGGCGGCGGTGCGCACGCCGGGCAGCGGCACACCCGCGTACGTGGCGACGCCCTCGGCCTGGCCGACGCCGGGCACCACCTCGAAGTGCGCGGCGGTGCGCGCCACCGCCTGCACCTCCTTGACCACCGAGTCGTGGCCGAACGGGTCGCCGGCCACCAGGTGCACGGCGTTCTGGCCGGAACGGGCCGCGGAGATCAGCACCTTCGCCACGTCCCCCGGCACGCCCTCGGCGGGGCTGAACTCGGCGTCGGGCCGGGCCTGGGCGCGGACGTGGGTCAGCAGCGACTCGGGGACTCCCCGGTCGTACACCACGTGGTCGGCCTCGACCAGGGCGTCGAGCGCCCGGCGGGTCAGCAGGCCCGGGTCGCCGGGGCCGGCCCCGACGAAAGCGATCCGGCCTACGGGCTTACGGGTGCGGGTCATTCTGTGCTCCCAAGTTGCTGGGTCCCCGGGCCGGCGTGTCCTTCTTGGCCGAGGATCGAGTCGGCGCCGAGTTCGAGGAGTTCGGCGGCGAGTGCCTTGCCGATCTCCGCCGCGTCGGCGGGCGTTCCGGTGCGGGACAGTCGGAGGTCACGGGAACCGTCCGGGCTGATCACCGCACCGCGCAGGTAGATCTCCTCACCGGTCTCACCCTCGGCGAGTTCGCCGTAGGCGGCCACCGGTGCGCTGCACCCGGCCTCCAGGGTGGCCAGCAGTGCCCGTTCCGCGGTGACCGCGGCGCGGGACGGTGCGTGGTCGAGCCGCGCGAGCAGCTCGACCAGGTCGTGGTCGTCGGCCCGGCACTCGACGGCCAGCGCGCCCTGGGCGGGCGCGGGCAGCATGAGCATCGGGTCGAGCGTCTCGGTGATGACGTCGGCGCGGCCGATCCGGGTGAGCCCGGCCCGGGCCAGCACGACGGCGTCGAGGTCGGCGTCCGGGCCGAGCACCCGGCCGAGCCGGGTGTCGATGTTGCCCCGGATCGGGGTGACCTCGAACTGCATGCCCAGCGCGTGCAACTGGGCGATCCGGCGCAGCGCGCCGGTGCCGATCAGCGCGCCGGGCGGCAGCTCGGCGAGCGTCCGGCCGCCGGTGGCGACCAACGCGTCCCGCGGGTCCTGCCGGGGCGGCACGGCCGCGATGTGCAGGCCGGGCGCCGCCGCGGTGGGCAGGTCCTTGTACGAGTGGACGGCGAAGTCGATCTCGCCGGCGGTCAGCGCGTCCCGCAGCGCGGAGACGAAGACGCCGACGCCGAGCCGCTGCACCGGGGCGGTGGAGCGGTCCCCGGCGGTCACCACCTCGACCAGCTCGACCGGGCGGCCGGTGGCCGCGGTGAGGGCCTCGGCGACGTGGCCGGACTGGGCCAGCGCCAGGACGCTGCCCCGGGTGCCGAGGCGCAGGGGGGCGGTCATCGCGCACCTCCGGTGGGCGGGACGTCGGCCGCGTCGAAGGACGGCCGGCCGTCGGTGTCGGTGGCGACCACGTCGGGGACGGTGTCGACCGGGGACGTCTGTGGCACCTCCAGGTCGAACAGCTCGCGCAGCAGGGCCGCGTACTGGTCGCCGCCGGGCTCGGCGGCGAGCTGGCGGACCCGTACGGTCGGCTGGTGCAGCAGTCGCTGCACGACCCGGTGCACGGTGCGGGCCACCTCGGCACGCTGGTCGTCGCTGAGGTCGGGGCGGCGCTGGCCGAGCCGGCGCAGCTCGGCGGTGACCACGTCGTCGGCGCGCCCGCGCAGCGCGGCCACGGTGGGTGCCACGTCGGCGCCGCGCAGCCAGGTCAGGAACGCCTCGACCTCACCGGCGACGATGCGGGCCACCTCGGCGGCGTCGGCGGCGGCCGGCCCGTCGGCGAGGACGGCGGCCATCCGGTCGATGTCGATCACCTCGACGCCGGACAGCTCGGCGACGCCGGCCTCGACGTCGCGCGGGACGGCCAGGTCGAGCAGGACCAGCGGGCCCCGGTCGGCGTCGCGGCGGGCCAGCGCCCGGGTCACCACGTCGTGGGTGAGCACCGGCTCGGCGGCGGCGGTGGCGGCGACCACGATGTCCACCGTGGAGAGCGCGTCGACCAGTTCGGCCATCGGCACGGCGGTGGCGCCGTACGACTCGGCGAGCCGGACCGCGCGGGCGGCCCCCCGGTTGGTGACGGTGAGCGGGCCGGCACCCAGCCGGGACAACGTGGCCACGCTCAGCGAACCCATCGCCCCGGCGCCGACCACCATGGCGGGTCGGCCGGTCAGGTCGCTGTCGAGCAGGCCGGCGGCGAGGTCGAGCGCGGCGGTGACCACGCTCTGCCCGGCCCGGTCGATGTTGGTCTCGGCGTGGGCCCGCTTGCCGACCCGCAGCGCCTGCTGCATCAGCTCGTGCAGCAGCCGGCCGGCGGAGTCGGCGCCGCCGGCGAAGTGGTAGGCGTCGCGGAGCTGACCGAGGATCTGCGCCTCGCCGACCACCATGGAGTCCAGCCCGGCGGCGACCCGGAAGACGTGGTCCACTGCGGCGGCGTCGTAGTGCACGTACAGGTGCGGCGCGAGCGCCGCCGGCGGGCAGCCGGCCTGCTCGGCCAGGACCGCGCAGATGTCGCCGAGCCCACCGTGGAAGCCGGCGACGGCGGCGTAGACCTCCACCCGGTTGCAGGTGGAGACCAGCACTGCCTCGGCGACGTACGGCTGGGCGACCAGCCGGTCCAGCGTGCGGGTGAGATCCGCGGGTGGGACGGCCAGTTGCTCCAGGACGGCGACCGGGGCGGTGCGGTAGGACGCGCCGACGACGAGCAGTTTCACGTGCCGATCGCCTCCTGGGTGTCGGTGGTCGCGAGCCCGCCGGGCAGGGCGGTGAGCGCGGACCCGCCGGTGGCGGGCAGCGCGGTCAGCGACGCCTTGCGGTGCTCGTGGAAGGACAGGATCTGCAGCTCGATCGCGAGGTCGACCTTGCGCACGTCGACCCCTTCCGGGACCGAGAGTACGCACGGTGCGAAGTTGAGGATGCTCGTCACGCCGACGGCGACCAGCTCGTCGGCGACCGCCTGGGCGGCCGGTGCCGGGGTGGCGATCACGCCGATCGAGATGGTCTCCTCGGCGACCACCCGGGACAGCTCGTCGACGTGCCGGACGACCAGCCCGTTTATCCGCTCGCCGACGCGGGACGGGTCGGCGTCGAGCAGCGCGGCGATCCGGAAGCCGCGGCTGGCGAAGCCGTCGTAGCCGGCCAGGGCGTGACCGAGATTACCCACGCCGACCAGCGCGACGGCCCGGCACTGGGTGAGCCCGAGCACCGACTCGATCTGGTCGATCAGCAGCGCGACGTCGTAGCCGACGCCCCGGGTGCCGTACGAGCCGAGGTGCGACAGGTCCTTGCGGAGCTTGGCGGAGTTGACGCCGACGGCGCTGGCCAGGCCCTCGCTGGACACGGTCTCGTGGCCGGATTCGGCGAGCGCGTGCAGCGCACGCAGGTATTCCGGGAGCCGGGACACGGTCGCCTCGGGCAGGTCCGGAAGCGCCGGTACGGCACCGGTGCGGCCGGGCGCGCCAGGGGGACGGTGCTGACTCATGAGACTCCGTGCGGTGCGATCCTCGACCGGCGACGGGGGCCGGCCGTTTCGGGACTCCCGCTGGCGACCGATGTTGCCGGCTGTGCTAGCAGGGCGCGTCGGAACTACAGAGTAGGCGCTTGTGAAGAGGTGCACAAATCGCGATCTTGATGACTCGCGATGCGGCTCCACCTGCCCCTCCATTCCCACAAGATCGATCAACCGCGCTCCTCGGTGGCGCGAGGCGATTATTGCTCAATCCCGACTTCTCTGACCAATCGCGTGCGTGCGGTAACGCTCCGCAGCCGACGCGGCGAGGCGCTTCTCACGTGCCGGGTGGGGAGAACCCCACCCCCGACCGGCCGGCGTACGGGATGGGCCGGCCGGGACCGCGCCCATAGCCTCGAACCATGACCGCCGCGCCGTTGGCCACCGCACCCGTTCCCTCCTCGCCCGTCCGGAGCCTGTTCCGGCGACTCGCCCACGACACCGGCTACGTGCTCTTCAGCCTGCCGCTGGCGATCGTCGGGTTCGTGCTCGCCGTGGCGGGGATCTCACTCAGCGTCGGGCTGCTGGTCACCACGCTCGGCCTGCCGGTCCTGGCCGGCGTGCTCTACGCGGCGCGCGGGCTGGCCGACCTGGAGCGGCTCCGGCTCCCCGGCGTGCTCGGCCGGCCCCGGGTCCGCCCGGTCTACCTGACCCCCGGGCGCGGCGCCCGGTTCTGGCGGCGGGTGTTCACCCCGATCCGCGACCCGCAGTCCTGGCTCGACCTGCTGCACGCGTTCCTGCGGCTCCTGGTGACCCTGCCCACGTTCGTGCTGATGGTGGTCTGGTGGGCGCTGGCGCTGACCGGCACGCTCTACGGCGGGTACGACTGGGCCATCCCGCGCGGGCCGGACCAACAGGACCTCAGCCAGCTCCTCGGCATGGGTGACGGGGCCGGCGCGCGGATCGCGCTGAACACCGCCATCGGCCTGTTCGCGCTCCTCACCCTCCCGCTGGTGGCCCGTACCCTGGCCCGGATCCAGGGCGGCCTGGCGTACTCGCTGCTCACCGGCGTGGCCGAGATGCGGCAGCGGATCGTCACGCTGGAGGAGCAGAAGCGGGCCGCCGCCTCGGCCGAGGCGTCCGCGTTGCGCCGGTTGGAGCGGGACATCCACGACGGGCCGCAGCAACGCCTGGTCCGGCTCGCCATGGACCTGGGCCGGGCCCGCCACCAGCTCGCCGCCGACCCGGACGCGGCCCGGCGCACGCTGGACGAGGCGGTCGCCCAGACCCGGGAGACGCTCGACGAGCTGCGCGCGCTCTCCCGGGGCATCGCGCCGCCGATCCTGGTCGACCGGGGACTGCCCAGCGCGCTCGCCGCGCTCGCCGCCCGGGCGCTGGTGCCGACCGAGCTGCTCGTCGACGACGACCTGGGCACCACCGGCGGCCGGCTCGACCCGGGCCTGGAGAGCACCGCCTACTTCGTGGTGGCCGAGGCGCTGACCAACGTCGCGAAGCACAGCCGGGCCGACGCCTGCCGGGTGGAGGTGACCCGGAAGGTGGGCCGCCTGGAGATCACCGTCGCCGACGACGGGATCGGCGGCGCGCACCTGGCCAAGGGGCACGGGCTCAGCGGCATCGCCGACCGGGTCCGGGCGGCCGGCGGCACGCTGGAGGTGGACAGTCCGGCCGGCGGGCCGACCCGGATCCACGCGGAGCTGCCCCGGTGACCGCCCGCCGCCCGGACCGGCGACCCGCCGAACCGCCCCGGTGACGGCCGCCGGCGACCCGCCGCACCGGGTCGAGGCCGCGCGGTGGGACCCGGACGTGGTAGACACCGGACCCATGCGGGTGGTGATCGCGGACGACGCCGTGCTGCTCCGGGAGGGGCTGATCCGGCTGCTGACCGAGTTCGGGCACCAGGTGGTGGCCGCCGTCGGCGACGGGGACGCGCTGGTCGACGCCGTGGTGGCGCACCGGCCGGACATCTCGGTGGTGGACGTGCGGATGCCGCCGTCGCACACCGACGAGGGGCTGCGCGCCGCGGTGGAGGCCCGTCGCCGGGTGCCGGGCACGCCGATCCTGGTGCTGTCCCAGTACGTCGAGGTGTCGTACGCCGACGACCTGCTGGACACCGCGGGCGGCACCGGCGGCGGCATCGGCTACCTGCTCAAGGACCGGGTGGCCGCGATCGACGAGTTCCTGGACGGGCTGGCCCGGGTGGCCGCCGGCGGCACCGTGCTGGACCCGGAGGTGATCAGCCAACTGCTGGTGCGGCGGCGGCGCGACGACCCGTTGGCCGCGCTGACCCCGCGCGAGCGCGAGGTGCTGGCGCTGATGGCCGAGGGCCGCTCCAACACCGCCATCGCCCGCGCCCTGGTGGTGAGCGACGGCGCGGTGGAGAAGCACGTCCGCAACATCTTCACCAAGCTCGACCTGCCGCCGGACGCCACCACCCACCACCGCCGCGTGCTGGCCGTCCTGGCCCACCTCCGCGCCTGACGCGCCCGGCTCAGCGCAGCGCGCGGGCCAGCGTGACCGCCTCGGTGAGGGTGTCGGCGGTCGGGTGACCGCTGGCACGCAGCCGGGCCGGGTCGGAGAGGCCGCCGGTGTAGAGGACGGCCGCGCCGCCGACCGAGGTGGCCGCGTCGGCGTCGTCGAGCGAGTCACCGATCAGCACCACGTCGGCGCCGGCCAGCCCCAGCTCGGCCAGGTGCTTCTCCAGCCACTCGGCCTTGGGCCCGCCGCCGACCGCGGCGCGCAGCCCGTCCACCCGGCTGAAGTGCGGGGTCAGCCCGTACGTGTGCACGGTGGGCACCAGCTCGTCGTGGAACCACATGGACAGCAGCGACTGGCTGCCCGGCCAGGCGGCGATCGCGGCGGTGGCGTCGGCGGCCAGCGCGCAACTGGTCAGCCCGGCCCGGTACGCGTCGTGGAAGATCCGGTCGAGCGCGCCGAACGCCTCGGCGTCGACCGCCCGGCCGAGCATCTCCGCGTAGTAGTCGGCGATCGGCCGGCGGAACCGCACCCGGTGCTCGTCCGCGCTGACCGCCGGACCGCCGGCGCTGGCGAACGCCACGTTGGTGGCGCGCACCACCAGGTCGAGGTCGTCGAGCAGGGTGCCGTTCCAGTCCCACACCAGGTGGCGCCGTGCAGCCGTCACCCGAGCACCATAGTTCACAGTTGCGGGGTGGTCAGGTCCCGCAGCAGCCGGTCCTCCTCGACCCGCCAGTAGCCGTGCTCCTTGCCGTCGAGCAGCACCACCGGCAGCCGGTCGCCGTAGTCGCGTTCCAGCTCGACGTCGCCGGTCACGTCCTTCTCCACCCAGCGGTCGCCGGTGACCGCCACCACCCGGTCGAGCGCCGCCTTCGCGTCCTCGCAGAGGTGGCAGCCGGGCCGGGTGATCAGGATGAGCCGCGGGTCACTGGACATCGGGTACCTCCGTGCGGGTCTCGGTCGGCGGTGCCGGCGACGGCACCACGGGTGCCGGGCGCAGCTCGGTCTTGCGGACCTTCCCGATCGCCGAGTACGGCAGCGCGTCGACGAACTCGACGGCGGTCGGGCACTTGAACCGGGCCAGGTTACGCGCGCAGTGGGCGAGCAGCTCCGCCGCCGTCACCGACGAGCCGGCCGCGCGCACCACGTACGCCCGCACAGTCTCGCCGGTCCGCGGGTGCGGCACGCCCAGGACCGCCGACTCCGCCACCCCGGGGTGCGCCTGGAGCACCGACTCGACCTCGTGCGGGTAGACGTTGAAGCCGTTGACCAGGATCAGCTCGCCGAGCCGGTCGACCAGGAACAGGTCGCCGTCGCCGTCGGCGTACGCCACGTCGCCGGTGGCCCACCAGCCGTCCGGGCCGGGCCCGCCCCGCCCGTCGGGCCAGTAGCCGGCGAACAGGTTCGCGCCGCGCACCACGATCTGCCCGGGGTCGGTGCCGACCGGGTCGTCGGTGAGGTCCATCCCGTCGTCGTCGGTCTCGGCGGCGGGCACCCCGTCGCGCCACAGCTCGTCGCCGTCGGACCCGACCAGGCGCAGCTCGACGCCGGGCAGCGGTCGGCCGATCGAGCCGGGTTTCGGCTCGCCGCCGACCAGCGTGGAGGTGAGCACCGGCGCGGTCTCGGTGAGCCCGTAGCCGACGTGCACGGGATGCCCGGTCAGCTCGGTGAAGCGCGCCCCGACGGGCAGCGGCAGCGGAGCCGCGCCGCACACCGCGACCCGCACCCCGGCCAGCGCCGCGCTCGGGTCGCCGGCCGCGTCGGCCCAGGTCAGGAACATCGACGGTACGCCGAGCAGCACGCTGACCCGGTGTCGGGCGATCTCGTCGAGCGCCCCGGTCGGGCCGGGCTCGTCGACGAGCACGCCGGTGGCGCCGTGGTGCAGCACCGCCCCGAGCCCGGCGTTCAGCCCGTACGCGTGGAACAGCGGCAGCGCCAGCAGCACGGTGTCGTCGGGGCCGACCACCGGGGGGTCGATCCGGTCGGCCTGGGCGTGGTTGGCGGCCAGCGCCCGGTGCGACAGCATCGCGCCCTTGGGCCGGCCCTCGGTGCCCGAGGTGTAGAGCAGTACCGCCAGGTCGTCCCCGTCCCGCGTCGGGAACCGGGCCGGGGCGTCGTCGTCGGCGACCGGCGGGACGGAGTGCACCGCGCGCAGCGAGGGCAGGTCGGCGGGGTCCACCCGGGCGGTCACGTCGGCGGCGCCGACCAGGACGGCGGCGCCGGAGTCGGCGAGCACGTGCCGCAGTTCCCGGCCGGTCAGCGCGGGGTTGACCGGCACGGCGACCAGGCCGGCGCGGAGCGTGGCCAGGTAGGTGACCACGAAGTCGGGGGTGTTGCCGAAGCCGATCGCCACCCGGGGCGGGTGTGGCGTGCGGTCCGCCGGCGGCGCGGCGGCGTGCAGCGCGTGGGCGGTGGCGGTGACCACGGTGTCCAGCGCGGCCCAGGTGAGCGTGGTGTCGCGCCAGTGCAACGCGACCCGGCCGCCGTGGTCGGCGGCGGCCCGGCGGAGGCGGTCGGCGAGGTTCGGCGCGGTGCTGTCGGCGGCGTCCTGCACGGTGGCTGAGTCTGGCACAGCGGGGTGCGCCGGGCCATGCCCCCGAGCGCCGCCCGGGTCCGCCGGGTGAGACCGCGATTGACAGTGGACGCAATTCCCATGAGTGGGAGCGTGATCTTCGCGGGCTGCGGGGGCGTGAATGGAGACGGGTTCGCGAAACGCGCTCACGACACGCCGGGCGGCCGAAAAATCGGCCTCGACCTGGGCTTCCACCGCGCACCAGGTTGCCGCACGAAAGTCAACCACGAGCGACGGACAACCGGTCCGGCAGGAGTGCGAGCACGCGGGAAATACTTCCGCTCTGTGTAACGGACTTGCCACGCGCGGGTGACGTTGGGCCTATCATCACTCGGGTCGGCTCACCCATTTGCCGTGAGTCGACACCCCTCAGCCCGAGGAGGCCCCCGTGCCCGTGAGCGCATTGGACCAGCACCTCAACGGGACGTGCCGCCCGCCGACACGTCCCGCACCGGCCGCGCCCCACCGGGTCGCGCCCGGCCCCGCAGCGCCGCACCGGCGCCCGGCCAGGTTGCTGCCCATCTGGACCGGGGAGGCACGGTGACCACGTTCGGTTACGCGGAACGGCCGGCCGGGGTGACCGGCCCGACCCAGCGGAACCCGCTCAACGAGCGCGCCGAGCCCGCGCCACGCGCGGACGGCCTGCTCGCGCTGAGCGGCGAGACCCGACGGACCCGCAGCCGCGCGCACCACGGCAACGAGGCGCCGCTGCGCCCGGCGTCCCCCGGCGGCAACGCGAAACCCACCGCCGGGCGCGTCGGCGCCCCGCCCCGCCCGGCCGTCCCGCCGGCCCAGGCCCGCCGCGGTGACGCGGCGACCAGCGCCGAGCCCCCCGCCGCCGAGACCGCGGTGCTGCCGGTGGTGACCGTCGGCGACACGGCGGTGCTGCCGGCCGTCCCCGCCGCCACGCCGGCCACCGGCTTTCCGAGCCGCCCCGACCCGTCCGACCCGGCCACCGAGGTCTGGACGCTCGTCGAGCGGGCGCAGGCCGGCGAGTCCGAGGCGTTCGGCCTGATCTACGACCGGTACGTCGACACCGTCTTCCGGTTCGTCTACTTCCGGGTCGGCAACCGCCAACTCGCCGAGGACCTCACCTCCGACACGTTCCTGCGGGCACTCAAACGCATCGGCAGCTTCACCTGGCAGGGGCGTGACCTGGGCGCCTGGCTGGTCACCATCGCCCGCAACCTGGTCGCCGACCACTTCAAGTCCGGGCGCTACCGGCTGGAGGTGACCACCGGCGACGTCCTCGACGCCGACCGGGAGGACCGCGGCCCGGAGGGCAGCCCGGAGGCGGCGGTGGTCGAGCACATCACCAACGTCGCCCTGCTCACCGCCGTCAAGCAGCTCAACCCGGAGCAGCAGGAGTGCATCGTGCTCCGGTTCCTGCAGGGCTTCTCGGTCGCCGAGACGGCCCGTGCCATGGGCAAGAACGAGGGCGCCATCAAGGCGCTCCAGTACCGGGCGGTACGGGCGCTGGCCCGACTGCTGCCCGACGGCTTCCACGCCTGACCCGCCGCATCCCCGTCCCGCCACCGGCCCGACGCCGGTGGCTGACGCACGCCCCGGCCCGCCCGCGACCCCCGTCACACCCGGTTATTTCGCCCCCGAACGGCCCGTAACCGGCGGCCGGCGCGAACCGTTTCTCCGGGTGCGACCAGTGGTTGTCCCGGCGTCCCCCGGGCCCACCCGGTCCGGCGGGTCAGGTCGGCCGTCCCGGTCGGCACTCGGCCACACGCTGCCACGGGTCGCTGGTGACGACGACGGCCGCCCGGCCGTGACCAGCGAGAGGGGGTGCCCGCGGTGGACAGCGACCTCTTCTCCGGTCGGCGAGCCGAGCGCTTCGCGCAACTCCTCGACGAGGCCAACGGCGGACGCCGACACCACGTCCGGTCCCGCGCCGACGGCGAACTCACCGCGCTCGTGGGAGTGACCCGCCGGCTCACCGTCGAGCGGCCCACCGTCGAGGTCGACGCCGACTTCCGCACCGGCCTGCGCGCGATGCTGGTGGCCACCGCCGAACGTGAGGGCCTCCCCGCCACCACCGACGCCGGCGCCGGCGGGCTCGGCGCGCTGCTGCCCGCCATCACCGGCCGCCGGGCGCGGGCCCGGGGCGCGATCCTGGTCGGCGTGGCCGCCGGTGCGATCGCCCTCTCCGGCATCTCCGCCGCCAGCGAGAACGCGCTGCCCGGCGACGCGCTGTACGGCATGAAGCGCTCCACCGAACGCGCCCAGCTCGCCCTGGCCAGCTCGGACATCAGCCGCGGTCAGCTCTTCCTCGACTTCGCCCGGACCCGGCTCGACGAGGCCGCCACGGTCCGCGACGACCGGCTCGGCTTCAGCGCCGTCCTGGACGACATGGATGCGGACACCCGCCAGGGCGTACGCCTGCTGACCACGGTGGCCGCGCAACGCTCCGACCCGACCGCGCTGGACGCCGTGGACACGTTCCTCGCCGGTCAGCGCCGGGTGGTCAGCGGCCTGCTCGCCCGGCCCGACCACGCCGACCGGGACCGCACCCGCCGCTCGCTTGCCCTGCTCGACGCCGCCGGCCGACGCGCCGACGCGCTGCGCGAGACGATCGCCTGCGGGCTGCCCGCGCCGACCGCCAGCGACACACTCGGGCCGGCGCCGACCACCTGCCCCGGCGAACGCTGAGCGCGCGGCCACACTTCCCCCGACGGACACCCGACCGTCACGAGACGCCGGATACGGTGGACGCGGCACGCGTACCAGGCTCGTCGAGGGAGGGAGGTCGCGGTGACCGGGTCCCGCAAGGTGACGGTCAGCACCGACGTCCACGGGCACACCGCCGGTTGGGCGGAGACCCCGGCGGCACCCGCGACCACGATCGCGCCGGACCCGACGGCCGCCGCGTTCTTCGACGTGGACAACACGATGATGCAGGGCGCGTCGATCTACTGGTTCGCCCGCGGGCTGGCCGCCCGGAACTACTTCACCGCCGGTGACCTGGCCCGGTTCGCCTGGCAGCAGGCCCGGTTCCGACTGCTCGCCACCGAGCACGCCGGGACCATGTCCCAGGCCAAGGAGGCCGCGCTCGCCTTCGTGCAGGGCTGGCGGGTCGACGACGTGGAGCGGCTCACCGAGGAGATCTTCGACGAGCTGATGGCGCCGCGCATCTGGGCCGGCACCCGCCGGCTGGCCCAGCGTCACCTCGACGCGGGCGAGCGCGTCTGGCTGGTCAGTGCCGCCCCGGTGGAGATCGGCCGGGTGATCGCGGCCCGACTCGGCCTGACCGGCGCGATCGGCACGGTGGCCGAGGTGGTCGACGGGGCGTACACCGGCCGACTGGTCGGCGATCTGATGCACGGGCCGGCGAAGGCGGAGGCGGTCACCCAGCTCGCCGCCGTGGAAGGGCTGGACCTGACCCGCTGCGCGGCCTACAGCGACTCCGCCAACGATCTGCCGATGCTGTCCGCGGTGGGCCGCGCGGTCGCGGTCAACCCCGACCCGGCGCTGTCGCGGCGGGCCCGGGAGCGGGGCTGGGAGGTCCGTGACTTCCGCACCGGCCGTCGGGCCGTCCGCATCGCCGTGCCGTCGACCGCCGCCGCCGGGCTGCTCGCCGGCGCGGTGACCGCCGGGCTGGCCCTGCACCGCCGCCGCCAGCGCGCCTGACCCGACGCTCAGGGGCCGAACGGGTCCGGGCGGCGTTCGAGCAGCTTGTGCAGCGTCTGCTGGATGGTCTCCCGCACCTGGTCGGCGAGGTTGAACACGACAAGCGGGTCGTCCGCGGAGTCCCGCAGGTGCGCGGTCGGGATCGGCGGGCAGAACTCGATCAGCCACTTGCTCGGCAGCGGCACCATGCCCAGCGGGCCCAGCCAGGGGAACGTCGGCGTCACCGGGAAGTACGGCAGCTTGAGCAGCCGGGCGAGCGGCTTGATGTCGGCGAGCATCGGATAGATCTCCTCGCCGCCGACGATGGCCACCGGCACGATCGGCGTGCCGGTACGCAGCGCGGCGGAGACGAAGCCGCCCCGGCCGAAGCGCTGGAGCTTGTAGCGGTCGGAGTAGAGCTTGCCGATGCCCTTGAAGCCCTCCGGGAACACGCCGACCAGCTCGCCGTTGCCGAGCAGCCGTTCGGCGTCCGGGTTGCAGGCGACCGTGCCGCCGGTCTTGCGGGCCAGCTCGGACACCACGGGCATCCGGAAGACCAGGTCGGCGCCGAGCAGGCGAAGGTAGCGGTGGCTCGGATGCCGGTCGTGCAGCGCCGCGGAGAGGATCAGCGCGTCCAGCGCCACGGTGCCGGAGTGGTTGCCCACCACCAGGCCGGCGCCCTCGGCCGGCACGTGCTCCAGGCCGCCGACCTCGGTGCGGAACCAGTCCCGGTAGAGCACCCGGACCAGCGGATGGAAGACCGCGTCGGTGAGGTCCGGGTCGAAGCCGAACTCGTCGACCTCGTAGTCACCGGCGAGCCGGCGGCGCAGGAACGCGAGCCCCCGCGCGACCCGACGGTCCCACTGGTCCCCGGGCCGGTCGCCCACCGCCGGCCCGGACGGGCCGTCCCCGGGGGTCGCGCTCTCCGCCACCGCCTGCCTCGCCACGGCCTTCTTAGCGACCGCCTTCTTCGCGACCGCCTTCTTCGCCACGGTCTTCCTCGCGACCGGGCGGGTGGTCGGCTCGTCGGCGGAGGTGTCCGGCTCGTCGGCCGGCTCCGGGGGCGCGGGCGGTCGGGCGGCCGGCGCGGTGACCGGCCGGTGCCCGTTGCGCCGCGCCGGCTCCGCGTCCGGCCCGGGCCCGGTCGGGGGTACGTCGAAGCGGGCGTCCCACCGCTCCGGTGTGCTGCTCACGAGCGCTCCCGGACGGTCGAGCGGACCTGACGGATGCTCTCCAGCACCAGTTGCTCGGCCGCGGCGAGCTGGTCGCGGGTCACCACCACCCCGCCGTGGTGGGCGCGGACGAAGTCGTCGAAGGCGGCAGCGGTCGAGCGGGGGGTGAAGCCGAACTCACGCTCCAGCCGGGTGGTGTCCACCACCCGACCGTGCACGAAGAGGTCGACCTGGTCCAGGCCGTACCGGCCGAAGCCCAGGGTGCGGGCGACCGCGGCCACCCCGGCCAAGCCCGGCTCCAGCACCGGCACGGCCACCCGGCCGGCCCGGCGGATGGCCTGTGAGAGCGACAGCACGCCCGGACCGGCCACGTTGAACGTCCCCGGGTGCTCCTCGGCGACCGACCGGTGCAGCACCGTCAGCGCGTCGTCGATGTGCAGGAACTGCAGGCGCGGGTCGCGGCCGAAGATGGTGGGCACCACCGGCTGCGCGAAGTAGCGGGTGAGCGTGGTGTCGGCCGTGTAGCCGATGAACGGCGCGAAGCGCAGCACGGTGGCGGTGACGTCGGGCCGGCGGCGGCGGAAGCCGCGAACGTACCCCTCGATGTCGAGGATGTCGCGGCCGAACCCGCCGCGCGGCACCTCACGCGGCTCGGTCTCCTCGGTGAAGACGGCCGGGTCGCGGAACGACACCCCGTACGCGGCGGTCGACGAGCGGACCACCAGCCGGCGCAGGCGCGGCGCGCGCTGGGCGGCGGCGAGCAGCTGCATGGTGCCGATGACGTTCTGTTCCTTCATCGCCGCCCGACCGCCGTGCTGCGGGTCGGGCGCGGTGACCAGCGCCAGGTGCGCCACGGCGTCGACGTCGAGGTCGATCAGGAGACCGCCGAGCGAGTCGAGGTCGAGCCGGACCAGCTCGACGTCGGAGAGCAGGTCGGCCAGCTCGGGGTTCGGCGGGGCCGGGTCGACGCCGATGACCCGCTCGATGCGTGGGTCGGCGGCGAGCCGGGCGGCGAGGTTGGCGCCGAGGAACCGGCCGACTCCGGTGACGACGACGACCCCCGGGGCACCGGAGGTGCCACCGGGGGTCATGTCGTGCGCCTTGCGCGGCAGGCAGGATCGAGCCGGAACGTCCGCGGCCTGATCACCTGAGCCTCCGAGGGTCGACAGTTGGCAAGTGGTGCCGGTGCCGGGTCAGCGCCCGGCCCCGGTCACTTGCCGAGACGGCGACGCTGGACGCGGGTCTTGCGCAGCAGCTTGCGGTGCTTCTTCTTAGCCATGCGCTTGCGGCGCTTCTTGACCACCGAGCCCATACGACAGCCTTTCGATGCAACGTGCGGGGCGGACCGGGAGGCACCACCAACGCGGTGGCGCCCTGCCCGCTTGCGGACAACGGACCGGACCAGCGTGGTGGGCCGGGCACACCAGGAGCGATCACGGTCGGGCTCCAGGGTAGCCGGAGTGCGTCAGCAGGACCAACGCGCCCCCGTCGATGCCCCTTTTCGTCGCACTCGGCGGGCGTCGCCGAGGGCTCAGGCGGACTCCTGGAACGCGCCCCGGAGATATTCGTGCACGGCGTGCTCGGGCACCCGGAACGAACGACCGACCCGCACCGCGGTCAGCTCACCGCTGTGCACGAGACGGTAGACCGTCATCTTGGAGACCCGCATGACCGTTGCCACCTCGGCGACGGTCAGGAACCTGACATCCGACAGCCGTGCGTCGGACTGCGACCCGGCCATGGCTCACCGACCCATTCCCGTGCCCGGCGCGTGCCACCGGGCAGGTGCTCCCGCCTCGACGAGCGACGCGCGTGTAATGAGTACGGTAGCGGGACGGCTGTGACCTGCGCGATCCCTTCCGTCCTTTGATCATGGCGGGGCGGGCGCCCGCCAGGGCTTTTTCGCCCGGACGGGTGGCGCGTCCGGATCGCCTACTCGGCGCGCAACGCCACCACCGGATCGAGCCGGCCGGCCCGCTGCGCCGGCACCACACCGAACACGATGCCCACCGCCGCCGAGACGCCGAACGCCAGCGCCAGCGACCACCAGGTGATCGCGGCCGGGATCGGGGAGAACGCGTCGACCAGCAGCGCGGTGCCCACCCCAAGCGCCATCCCGGTCAGGCCACCGATCGAGGTGAGCAGCACCGCCTCCAGCAGGAACTGCACGCCGATGTCCCGGGGCCGGGCGCCGACCGCCTTGCGCAGGCCGATCTCGCGGGTGCGCTCGCGTACCGAGACCAGCATGATGTTGGAGACGCCGACGCCGCCGACCAGCAGCGAGATGCCGGCGATCGCGGCCAGCACGCCGGTGAGCACGCCCAGGATGTCGCCGAGCACGCCGAGGATCTGCTGTTGGGTGACGGCGCTGAACTCGGTGTCCGGGTGCCGGCGGGACAGCTCCGCGACGATCCGCTCGCCGAGCTGGTCGATCCGCTCCCGGTCCGGCGCCTTGACCGCGATGCCGTCGATCCGCTGGGTGCCCCACAGCCGCTGCGCGGCGGTCACCGGGACGTGCACCTCGTCGTCCCGGTCCACGCCGAGGCTCTGCCCGAGCGGGGCGAAGACGCCGATCACCCGGAACCGTACGCCGGCCAGCGTGACCTGCTGGCCGAGCGGATCACGGTCGGGGAAGAGCGTCCGGGCCACCGACGCGCCGAGCACCGCCACCCGACGGCTGGTGTCCACGTCGGCCCCGGACAGGTAGCGGCCCCGGGCCAGCGACCGGGTGAACACCGACGGGGTGGTCTCCAGCACGCCCTGCACGGTGGTGAAGTCGGACCGGTTGCCGGCCCGCGCGGTCGCGCCGGAGGCCACCGTCACGGCCACCCGGCCGGGATCGCCGACCACCCGGGAGACGGCGTCGACGTCCTTGAGGTCCAGCGGCGACACCACCGGCGCGGTGCCCACCTCGATCTTCCCGGGCACCACCAGCAGCAGGTTCGAGCCGAGCCCCTCGACCTGCTGCTCGACCTGCCGCTTCGTGCCGGTGCCGATGGCCACCAGGATCACCACCGAGGCGACCCCGATGATCACGCCGAGCATGGTCAGCAGACTGCGCATCCGGTTGGCGCGCAGCGCGTCCAGCGCCACCCGCCACGCCTCGGCCACCCTCACCGGGCCGCCCCGTCGCCGTCACGCGGAAGGCGTCCGGTGGCTCCGGTGGCGCCACCGGAGCCACCGGACGGGTGCCCCGGGCCGCTTCCGGACGCGGACCGGGGCTCCGCGCTGGGAGCGGGATCCAGTGTCGCAGGTCCGTCCGCGTCGTCCGACCCCGGTCGATCATGAGCGGTGTCGGACCGGATCAGCCCGTCCCGGACCGCGATCCGCCGACGTGCGCGGGCCGCCACCTCCTGGTCGTGCGTCACCATCACCAACGCCACCCCGGACTCCGCGTTCAACCGCTCCAGCAGCTCCAGCACCGCCTCGCCGGTGACGCTGTCCAGGTTGCCGGTGGGCTCGTCGGCGAGCAGCACCGCCGGCTCGGTGACCAGCGCCCGGGCGATCGCCACCCGCTGCTGCTCGCCCCCGGAGAGCTGGTTCGGCCGGTGGTGCAGGCGGTGCCCCAGCCCGACCCGGCCCAGCATCGCCGCCGCCCGTTCCCGCCGCTGCCGCGCCCCGACGCCCCGGTAGACAAGCGGCAACGCCACGTTGTCCACCGCGGACGTCCGGGCCAGCAGGTGGAACGCCTGGAAGACGAAGCCGATCGTCTCGTTGCGCAGCGTCGCCAGCTCCGGCGCGGTCAGCGTGGCCACGTCCCGGCCACCGATCACCAACCGGCCGCCGGTGGGCCGGTCCAGCCCGCCCAGCAGGTGCATCAGCGTGGACTTGCCGGAGCCGGAGGGCCCGATCACCGCCACGTACTCGCCCTGGTCGATGGTGAGCGACACACCGCGCAGCGCGGACACCGACACCCCGTCCAGCTCGTACGCGCGCGAGACGTCGACCGCCTCGACCGCGGCGACGGTCACGGCAGCTCCTGGCCGTCGCGCACCTGGTCGGCGCCGCGCACCACGACCCGGTCGCCGGCCCGCACCCCGTCGACGATCTGCACCAGATCCTGGCCCTGCACGCCGACGGTCACCGGCACCCGGTCCGCCCGGCCGCCCCGCAGCACCCAGACCGCGTCCCGCCCGTCGGCGGAGAAGACCGCCGAGGCCGGCACCGCCACCGCGTCCGTCGCCTCCCGGACCCGGAGCCGGACCACCGCGTTCATGCCCGGACGGGGCGCCGGGGCGGCCTCCTCGCCGAGCCGGCCGGCGCCCAGGTCGAGCCGGACCCGGTAGGTGACCCCGCCCCGCGCGGAACTGGTGGGCAGCATGTCGACCGAACGGACCGTCGCCTCGTACGTCGCGCCGGTCACCGCGTCCAGCTCGACCGAGGCGGGCACTCCGGCGCGGACCAGCAGCACGTCCGTCTCGTCCACCTCGGCGAGCAGACCCAACCGGCCGATGTCCACCACGGTGAGCACCGGCGTGCCGGCGGTGACCCGGCCGCCGGCCGGCACCGCGTCGTCGACCCCGGCCGGCGGGCCACCACCCGACCCGGCCGCGCCCGCCGCCGACGGGTCGAGGCCGGGCACCCCCGCGCCGCCGGCCGCGCCGAGCAACCCGGCCAGGTCGGTCGGCGTCGCCGCCCGGGTGCCGCCCGGCTGCACCACGCCGGCGATCGGGGCGCGCAGCGTCAACGCGTCGACGGTCGTCTTCGCCAGGTCGTACGCCTGCTGGGCCTGGAGGCGCTGCGCGGCCGACAACGCGCCGACGGCGCTGTTCAGGCCCGCCACGCCGCGCTGCACGGCGGCGACCGCGCGGTCGGCGGCGCGGGCGGCCGACGCGTACTGCCGCTGCGCGGACTCGACCTGGAGCAGCAGCGCGGCCCGGGCCTGCGGGTCGCCGACCTTGCCGGCGGCGGCCCGCGCGGCGGCGAACGCCTCGTCGGCGGCCCGGTCGGTGCCACGCCGGTTGCCGCCCAGGTCGCCGACGCCGACACCCCGGCCGGCCCGCTTCGCGGCGCGCAGCGCGTCCCGCGCCCGGGCGAGGCGCTCCCGCGCGGACGGCGAGTCGATCACCGCGAGCACCTGGCCCCGGGTGACCCGCTGTCCGGGCTGGACCTTCAGGCCGGCCACCGTGCCGTCGGCGGGGGCGGTGAGCGTCGCCGCGGCCCGCGCGGTGACGGTGGCCGGCGCGTCGATCACCTCGGTGACCGGCGCGCGCCCCACGGCGGCGACGCTGACCGCGGGGGTGTCGTCGCCGCACCTGGCGGCGGTGGTGCCGGTCAGCGCGACGGCGGCGAGAAGGGCGGTGACGAGACGGGGGCGGCGGGCCGCGGGCAGCCGCGGCGAGGGGGTGCGGGCCACCCGGCCCATGCTACGACCCGTCGACCGGTGTCGACGCCTCGGCGCTTCGGGTCGCGGCTCAGCCGGCGGCCGACCGGACGTAGGTGACGCAGTCGTCGTGCAGCGCCGGCCACGGATCGCCGAACACCTCGTCGGCGGCCTCGTCCGGGGCGCGGCGCTGGTGCACCACGGCCCGGAAGAAGTCCAGCACCCGCTGCTCGCCGTACCTGTCGACCAGGTGGCGCACCGCCAGGTACCCGACGCCGTAGGCGCCGCCGACCCGGTCGTCGGTCGCGTCGTCGGCCGGTGCCACCGCGTCCAGCCGGCCGGACCACCCGCCCCGGAGCAGCTTGCGCACCTCGGCCAGCCCCTCGTAGCGGTCCACCGGCTGGCCGTCCGCGCCGGCGTACTCGGCCAGCCCCTCCACCAGCCACCAGTCCGCGCGGTCCGCGTAGCCCTGGTCGGGCAGCGAGGCGGCGTGCGTCAACTCGTGCCGGAGCAGGTCGTCGACGCCGGCCGGGGCGAGGCTCTGCGCGTTGAGCACCACGTCGTGGCGGCCACCGCCGACACCCACCGCGTAACCGGCGGTCCACTTCGGCCGGCCACCGCCGTACCAGCGCTGCCACTCGGCCTTGCCGGCGTAGTAGACCAGGTACCGGTCCGGCGCCGGGCCGACCGCGTACCGGTCGGCGGCCCGGGCGGCGGCCTCGGCGCGGGCGAGCAGGCCGGGCAGCTTGGCCCGCTGGGCCGGCGTGGTGGCCACCAGCGCCCGCTTACCGACCGCCACCGCCAGGTCGTCCACCTCCCACGGGCGTACGCCGGTCGGGTCCGTCCGGGACGGCTCCACGGCCACCAGCCGTGGCTCCTCCCCCACCAGCCGCCACCGGGTGCCCAGCTCCGCCGTGCTCGGCGCGCAACCCGGCACCACGAAGCAGTAGCCCACCGTCACGGTCAGTCGCCACTGACCGGGCTGCCCGTCCACCGCCACCGGCACCCGCTCGGCGCCGGGCCGCCACGTCGTGACCCGGAGCGCCCGAAGCGCCGCGTACCGCCTGGTGAGCGCCGGCCGCGCGGTCGGCTCCGCCACGGCGAGGAAGCCGGCCTTGTCGCCGCGCAGCAGCGCGCTGCCCTGCCGGTCGAGCTGCGCGACCATCCGCGCGGCGAGTTGCCGCTCGGCCGCCGTACCGGGCGCCTCCCGGCCCGCCGTCTGCTGGCCGGCCGCGTCCGGCGCGAGCTGCCGCAGCAGTACGCCGGGCACCGCGCCCGCGACCAGCCCGAGGGCCAGCCCGAGCACGGTCCAGAGCGGCCACCGCCGCCGCCTCCCGCTCGTCAGGGTGGGGGCGGGCACGGCGGGTACGACGGCCGTCTGCGCCGCCGTCGGGGTCAGTGGTGTGGGCAAGGCCGGGCTCGACTTCGGCTCGCGCGGTTGCGGCACGGCCGACGTCGGCTCGCTCGATTGCGGCACGGCCGACGTCGGCTCGCGCGGTTGCGGCACGGCCGACGTCGGCTCGCTCGATTGCGGCACGGCCGACGTCGGCTCGCGCGGTTGCGGCACGGCCGACGTCGGCTCGCTCGATTGCGGCACGGCCGACGTCGGCTCGCTCGATTGCGGCACGGCCGACGTCGGCTCGCTCGATTGCGGCACGGCCGACGTCGGCTCGCGCGGTTGCGGCACGGCCGACGTCGGCTCGCTCGGTTCCGTGGCGCTCGCCGTGGCGGCCGTCGACCCGGGTTCGGTCGACGCCGACGCGGTCGGTGTGGTGCCCGCCGCCGGGACAGTCGACCCCGGCGTGGGCGGCAGAGGCGGTGCCGGCGCCGCCTCTGCCGGCGGAGGCGGTGCCGGGGCAGGCGACTCCGGGGCAGACGGTTCCGGGACAGACGGTGCGGGGGCAGGGGTGTCCGGGCTCGCGTCCGGAGCGGACGGCTCCGCGACGGAACCGGTCGGCCTCAGCTCGGGCAGGGCCGCCGGCACGGCGGGGACGGATGCGTCCGCCTCAGCGGCCACGGAGGTGCTCGCGTCGGGGCCGCTGTCCTCGCTCGGCTCGGGTACGGCCGGACTCGGGACCGCGGCCACCGCTGGCGGGCTGGGGGCGGCCGGTCGCGGTGTGACCGGGTCCAGCGACGACGGGGGCGGACCAACCGTCGGGGTCTTCGCGGCCGGGGCCGGGCACGCCGGCACGTCGTCGGCCTCGGCGCGCGGGTGCTGCTCCGCGCCGTCGGTCCCGACGCACGGCTCGTCGCCGTCGGCTGCCCGGCCCGGGGGCTCCTCGTCGCCGTCGGTCACCGGCGAAGGGTACGACCAATCGGGCGTTCCGGGAAAGAGTCCTGCAAGTAATCCCTTCGTTCCCGCCCCGCACCAGATCTTGGAAGGAAACGGCCCTCATGAGGGCCCTCCGCTTCCAAGATTCGTGGAATCCACCGAGATCTTGGTACCGATCCGCCCCTCGGAGGGCGTCCTCGTACCAAGATCCGCTGCGCCGGGCGGGAAGCACGGCCGTCCCCGGGACCGCCCGCCCGCCACCGGCATGCCCGCCCGGAGGGACGGGACCCGGCTCGCTCGTCAACGGGACCGCCAGCCGCGGTACGCGAGGTCGAGCCCGTCGATCATCCGGTCGAACGAGCGGTCGACGTCCCGGGGCAGCCCGAATCCGCCCGCCGCCTCCAGCGTGACGAAGCCGTGCACGGTGGCCCGGAACATCCGGGTGGCGTCGACGGCGGCGTCCCCGTCGATGCCGTACCCGCGCAGGATCGCGAAGATCGCGTCGACCGCGCGTTCGGCGGCGGCCAGGTGCGCGGGGTCGGCCGGGTCGGGCGCGCGCTGGGTGGCCGGGTAGCGGCCGGGGTGCCGCCGGGCGTACCCCCGGTAGGCGGTGGCGACCGCGCGCAGCGCGTCGTCGCCGGCCCGGCCCGCGGCGGCGCTGGTCAGCACGTCGGCGATCTCGGTGGTGGCGAGCACGGCGAGCTTCTGGTGCAGCGCGTCCACGCCCCGCACGTGCTTGTAGAGGCTGGGCAGCGCGACGCCGAGCCGGCCGGCGAGCGCGGCCAGGGTGAGCCGGTCGTGGCCGACCTCGTCGGCCAGCACGGCGGCCTCCCGGACCACCGTCGCCGGGGTCAGGCCGGCCCTAGGCACGCGCGATCACCGCCAGGAACTCGACCAGGTCGGCGGCGGTGGCGTCGGGCTGGTCGGCGTGCGGGTAGTGGCCGGAGTCGGCGATCATGCGCGCCTCGGCGACGGCGAACTGCCGGCGGGCGGCCCGCGCCTCGGCGCCGGGGTCGGGGAAGTCCGGGTCCTTCGCGCCCATCAGCACCAGCACCGGCTGGCGCACCTCGCGGGCCCGCGCGGTCCAGTGCGGGTCGACCGGCGCGACCACGCCGCGCACCGCGTCCATCCGGCCGCGCAGCCTGGCGACCAGTTCCTTCCGGTACGCGGCGTCGTCGGCCGGCCGGCCGCAGGGGAAGAGCGTGCGGTGGAACATCCCGAACAGTCGTGGGCTGCGCAGCACGGCGGCCTGGAGCGCGCGCATCACCGGGTTCGGCTTCGGCTGGCTCACGAACGGGCTGATCTGCACGATGCCACTGACCAGCTCCGGCGCGTCGGCGGCGGCGAAGACCACGGCCGCACCGCTGGACGAGCTGCCGACAAGCGCGGCCGGCCCGCCGCCCACCTCGCGCACCACGGCGAGCAGGTCGCCACCGACCTCGGCCGGGGCGTACGTGGGCCAGTGCGGGCTGGAGTCGCCGTGCCCGCGGACGTCGATCGACGCGACCCGGTAGCCGGCCGCCACCAGCAGCGGCACCAGGTGTCGGAACGCCGCCCGGTTCTCCCCCATGCCGTGTGCGAGCACCACCAGCGGCCCCGCGCCGTGCACCTCGTACGCGATCGTCCCACCGTCCCGCACCACCTGGCTAACTGTCATAGCCATGAGGCTAATGGCATTAGCTTTGCGCGTCAAGGCTTGACCTCAACTCGACCTGAGGTCGGACGATCACCGACATGCCGATCTCCGCCGACACCCACGTACGCCTGGCGCGGCCCAGCCGCGACCTGGCCGCAGCCGTCCGGTTCTGGGCCGACGGCCTGGGCCTGGACGTGCTCTACCGGGGCGCGGCCGACGGGCCGGGCGAGCACGGCCTGGTGGCGAGACTGGAACGGGCCGGCGGGACCAGGGTCTCCGCCGGCCCGTACTGGGACAGGTGGGGGATCACGTTCGCCGACCCGGACGGCTACCGCCTCGTGCTCTGCACCCGGACCTGGTCGAACGACTGACTCACTTCTTCGACATCACCGCACGGCCGAAGAACGCCAGGTTGGCCGGGCGCTCGGCCAGCCGGCGCATCAGGTAGCCGTACCACTGGTCGCCGTAGGGGACGTAGGTGCGCACCGTGTAGCCCTCGCCGACCAGGCGCTGCTGCTCCTCCGGGCGGATGCCGTAGAGCATCTGGAACTCGAACCGGCCCGGGTCGCGGTCGAACCAGCGCGCCCGGTCCTCGCCGATCGCGATCAGGCGCGGGTCGTGGGTGGCGAGCATCGGATAGCCGTCGCCCGCCATCAGCACGTTCATGCAGCGCACGTACGACTTGTCCACCTCGCGGGCGGACTGGTACGCCACCGACTCCGGCTCCTTGTACGCGCCCTTGCACAGCCGCACCCGGGACCCGGCGGCGGCCAGCTCGCGGCAGTCCGACTCGGTCCGCCGCAGGTACGCCTGGAGCACCGCGCCGGTCGACGGGTGGTCCTTGCGCAGTTTGGCCAGCACGTCCAGCGTCGAGTCGGTGGTGGTGTGGTCCTCCATGTCCAGCGTGACAGTGGTGCCGGCCGCGTCCGCAGCCACGCAGATCTGCCGCGCGTTGTCGTACGCGAACTGCTCGTCGAACGCCTGGCCGAGCGCGGACAGCTTCACGCTGACCTCGGCGGCCGGGGTGAGGCCGGCGGCGCCGAGCAGGCGCAGCAGGGAGAGGTACTCGTCCCGGGTGGCGTTCGCCTGCTCCGGGGTGGTGGTGTCCTCGCCCAGGTAGTCGAGGGTGACCGCTTGGCCGTCGCCGACGAGTGCGCGGGTCGCGCGCAACGCGTCGTCGGTACCGGCGCCGGCGACGAACCGGCGGACGACGTCCCGGGTGAACGGGGCCGTCGCGACGAGCCGCTCCACCTGGGATGACCGGGAGGCGGCGAGGATGACGGAACGGAGCATGAGCCGAGCGTAACGCCCACCCCCACACCCGCGCCGGGCACGTGCGAGGCGGGGCCCCTGTTATCACCCGGCGATAACAGGGGGCCCCGCCCATCACACCGACTGGCGACGATCAGCTACAACGTTCACGTGGAACGACACCCCCGCCGCCGGCTCCGCTCCGCCACCGTGCAGCTCGGTGCGCTGACCGCACTGGCGCTCGCGCTCTCCGGCTGCAACAACGGCTACGACGACGACGATGACGACTGCGCCCTCGGGCCGGCCGGCGGGGGCGGTGACACCGTCGCGGTGGCGCTACGGGTCCCCGCGCCGGCCGCCGCGCGCGGCGACGCCGCCCCGACCACCGCCGCGCTGCCCGACCGCGGCGGCTTCGGCACCTTCCTCGCCTCCTGCGGCGGCTGACGTGCGCCGCGAGGCCAGCACGCCGCGCCCCGACTGGGACGACACCATCCGGGCCCAGGGCCTGGTGTACGTCGACACCGAGCTGCCCGACGGCGAGATCATGTCGTACTGGGACGAGACCGCGGCGTACGCGTTCACGCTGGACGAGGTGCTCCGGCTGGAGGAGGCGACCGAGGAGCTGCACCGGATGTCGGTCGCCGCCGCCGAGCACGTGGTGGCCCGCCGCCGCCACGCCGAGTTCGGCATCCCGGAGTGGGCCGCCGAGGCGGTCGCCCGCTCGCTGCGGGAGGCCCCGCCGACGCTCTACGGCCGCTTCGACCTCGCCTACGACGGCAGCTGGCCGCCGAAGATGCTGGAGTACAACGCGGACACCCCGACCGCGCTGGTCGAGGCCAGCATCGTGCAATGGTACTGGCTGGAGCACACCCACCCGGACGCGGACCAGTGGAACAGCCTGCACGAACGGCTGGTCGGCGCGTGGGCCAAGATCGGCGCCGGGCTGCACGACCCGCGTGTGCACGTGCTCTGGTCGAACGAGGAGGAGTCGGGCGAGGACCAGATCACCGCCGGCTACCTCGCCGAGACGGCCCGCCAGGCGGGGCTGGACGTGACGCTCATGCCGATCCAGCGGGTCGGCTGGGACGGGCGGCGTTTCGTCGACGCCGACGACCGGCCGATCACCACCTGCTTCAAGCTCTACCCGTGGGAGTGGATGCTCGCCGAGCCGTACGGGCCGCCGGCGCTGGACCCGGGCACGCCGACCACCTGGATCGAGCCGGCCTGGAAGCTGCTGCTGTCGAACAAGGCGCTGCTGGCCGTGCTCTGGGAGCTGTACCCCGGGCACGAGCTGTTGCTGCCGGCGTACCTGGACTCGCCACGCGGGATGTCCGAGTACGTAGCCAAGCCGTTGCTCGGCCGCGAGGGCGGATCGGTACGCATCGTGACCGGCGACACCGAGATCACCAACCCGGGGATCTACGGCGACGAGGGCTTCTGCTTCCAGGAGTTCCGCGCGTTGCCCCAGTTCGACGGCAACCACGTGGTGCTCGGAAGCTGGGTCGTGGACGGCGGGTCGGCCGGCGTGGGCGTACGCGAAAGCGAGAGCCTCATCACAGACGGTTACGCGCGGTTTCTGCCCCACTACATCGACGCGCCGCGTCCGCGCTGAGTCGTCTACCGTTGGTCCCGTGAACTTCGACGCGTACGCCCGGACCGGGGTCGAGCTCGTCAACGCCCGGCTGGACGACCTGGACGGCCTGCGGGCCCTCTTCCCGGACGAGAACGCCTGGATGCGCGACGAGGTCGCGGAACGGGACCTGGCGATCTTCCGGCGGGCGCAGAAGCGCCTCCGGGACGTCTTCGAATACGGCACGTCGGGGCGTGACGCCGACGCCGTCACGGAGCTGAACGCGCTGCTGGAGGCGTTCCCGGTGCAGCCCCGCATCTCCGGGCACGACTCCTCCGACTGGCACATGCACGTGACCAGCCGGGGCGCGTCGGTCTCCGCCGAATACCTGGCCGGCGCGGTCTGGGGCCTGTCGGTCTGGCTCTGCGAGTACGGCAGCGCCCGGTTCGGCGTCTGCGCGGACGAGCGCTGCGGCAACGTCTACCTGGACACCTCGTCGAACTGCTGCCGGCGGTTCTGCTCGGAGCGCTGCGCCACCCGCTCGCACGTGGCGGCGCACCGGGCCCGCAAGCGCGCCGCGGTCGGCGAGCAGCCGGTGCCGGCCCAGCCGCTCGCCCCGGTGAGCTGACGTCCGGGCAGGCGGCCGGTTCCGGGGCCGCCGTGCCGGGTGCCGGTGACGTCGACGACCCGGCCGGTCAGGCGTCGACCGGGGAGGGGGCGGTCAGGTTCGCGCGGGCGAACTCCAGCGCCTCGCGCAGATCCGCCTCGCGGACCGCGCGGCTCTTCGCGCCCCGGGTGGTCACCTCCACCGCGACCGAGCCGGTGAAGCCGCGCCCGGCCAGCGAACGGAGCAGCTCCGCGCAGGGCTGACCGCCCCGGCCGGGCACCAGGTGCTCGTCCCGCCCCTCACCGGTGCCGTCACCCAGGTGCACGTGCGCCAACCCGGCGCCCATCCGGTCGGCCATGGCCAACGCGTCGGTGTGCGAGGCCGCGCAGTGCGACAGGTCCAGCGTGTAGGAGGCGTAGCCGGTGTCGGTCGGGTCCCAGCCCGGCACGTACGGCACGAACTGCCGGCCGGCCATCCGCACCGGGAACATGTTCTCCACCGCGAACCGCAGCCCGCCGAACCGCCCGGCGGTGGCCTCCAACCCGTCGCCGAACGTCCGCGCGTAGTCACGCTGCCAGGTGAACGGCGGGTGCACCACCACGGTCGGCGCCTCCAGTGTCTCGGCCAGCTCGGCGGCCCGGCGCAGCCGCTCCCACGGGTCGGCGCTCCACACCCGCTGGGTGACCAGCAGGCACGGCGCGTGCACCGAGAGCACCGGAATGCCGTAGTGCTCGGCGAGGCCGCGCAGCGCGCCCGCGTCCTGGCTCACCGGGTCCGTCCAGACCATCACCTCGACGCCGTCGTACCCGAGCGCGGCGGCGAGCTGGAACGCCGCCGCGGTCCGTTCGGGAAAGACCGAGGACGTGGACAGGAGCACCGGCACGCGGGAAGTCACACCCCTCAGGGTAGCCGCCCCCGCCAGGAGGCATCGGGACGAGCACCCGCAAAGCGCCCGAAGCGAGCGCCCCGGATCACATCGGCGCGAGCTGATCCAGCCGACGCAGGATGACCCCCTCCCGCAACGCCCACGGGCAGATGTCCAGGCTGTCGACGTCGAGCCGGCGCATCACCGCCTCGGCCACCACCGCACCGGCGAGGAGCTGGTGGGCCCGCTGCGCGCTGACCCCCTCCAGCTCCGGCAGGTGGGCCGGCGGGATGTGCCGGACGAAGCCGAGCACCTGCCGCAGCCCGGTGCGGGTCAGGCTGCGCCGGGCCCAGAGACCGGCGCCGGACGGCGCGGCCCCGGCCAGTCGGGCCAGCGTGCGGAACGTCTTCGAGGTCGCCACCGGACGCTCCCAGCCGACCTCGGTCAACTGCTTCACCACCGGGTCGAGCTGCGCGTCCACGTACTCCCGCAGCCCCTCCACGGCCACGGCGGACGGCGGCAGCAGGCCGGCCGGATCGACCGCCAGCCGCTCCCGGCTGAGCCGACCCGCGCCGAGCGGCAGCGAGACCGCGACGTCCGGATGCTCGTCGATGCCGGCGGCCAGCTCCAGCGAGCCGCCGCCGATGTCCATCGCCAACAGCCGGCCGGCGGACCACCCGAACCACCGCCGCACCGCGAGGAACGTCATCCGCGCCTCGTCCGCGCCGGAGAGCACCTCCAGGCGTACGCCGGTCTCGTCGCGGACCCGGGCCAGCACCTCGCCCGCGTTGGTGGCGTCCCGGACCGCGCTGGTGGCGAACGCCAACAGGTCCTCGGCACCCAGCCCGTCGGCCGCCGCCCGCGCCATGCCGACCGCCTTGACCAGCCCGTCCGCGCCCGCGTCGGTCAACGCGCCGTCCGGGCCGATCTGCTCGGCCAGCCGCAGCACCACCTTCTCGGAGTGCGCCGGCCAGGGGTGCGCGCCGTGGTGGGCGTCGACCACAAGGAGGTGCACCGTGTTGGAACCGACGTCGAGGACACCCAGTCGCATGGGAAAGACCCTAGGGGCAACACGTTTCGTCGGCTCGCCGGCCGGGCGGGGAGAGCACGCGTACGCTGGTCCGGGTGACAGGGCAGATCGAGCTTCGCGTGCTGGTGGACGACCCGGACGACCCGCGCAGCCGCGAGGTCGGGCTGGACTTCCCCCGGGAGTGGATCGAGTTCGTCGACCCGGCCGACCCGAAGCACGTCGTCCGCGCCGACCTGACCTGGCTGCTCTCCCGCTGGACGTGCATCTTCGGTCAGGGCTGCCACGGCATCGTCGCCGGGCGGGCCGCGGACGGGTGCTGCTCGCACGGCGCGTTCTTCACCGACTCCGACGACGAGAAGCGGGTCCGGGCGGCCGTCAAGCGGCTCACGCCGGAGACCTGGCAGCACTTCCGTCGTGGCTTCAAGAACTGGACCGAGAACGACACGGTCGACGGCAAGACGCCGGCCCGGCGCACCGCCACCCGGGACGTGGACGCGCCCTGCGTGTTCCTCAACGACGCCGACTTCCCCGCCGGTGGCGGCTGCGCGCTGCACGCCCAGGCGCTGCGCGACGGCGTGCACCCGCTGGAGTACAAGCCCGACGTCTGCTGGCAACTGCCGGTCCGCCGGGACCAGGAGTGGCACAAGCGGCCGGACAACACCAAGGTGCTCATCTCCACGCTTGCCGAGTTCGACAGGCGCGGCTGGGGCGCGGGCGGGCACGACCTGGACTGGTGGTGCACCTCCTCCACGGACGCGCACGTCGGCGCCGAGCCGATGTACGTCTCCTACGGCCCGGAGCTGACCGCGCTGATCGGCGCCCCCGCGTACGCGAAGCTGGTCGAGCTGTGCGCCGCCCGCCACCGCCAGGGCCAGATCGCCCCCCACCCGGCGAGCGAGGGCTAGTCCCGCCCGGCGACCAGCAGCACGACGACGCCGTCGTCGTCGGCGTGCACGAGGGCGCCAGGCGGGAAGACGCAGTCACCGAACGACACCGGCACGTCCCGTTCGCCGGCACCGGTCTTGGCGCTCTTGCGCGGGTTCGTGCCGAGCGCCTTGATGCCGATCGGCAGTGCGCCGAGGGCCACCGCGTCGCGGACCGCGCCGTTGATCACCACGCCGGCCCAGCCGTTCGCCGCGGCGGCGCCGGCGATCAGGTCGCCCATGAGGGCGGTGTGCAGCGAGCCGCCGCCGTCCACCACCAGGACCCGTCCCTCCCCTCGTTCGGCCACGATCGACTTGATCAGGGCGTTGTCCTGAAAACAGCGCACCGTGACGGCACGGCCGGCGAAGGCCCGGACGCCGCCGAACTGGCGGAGCTGGGTGTCGCACGAGCCGAGGGCGTCGCCGTGCAGGTCGTAGAGGTCGGCGGTCGTCCGGGTCTCCATGGCGTCCTTCTTTCTCTTCTCAGGGATGCGGGTCCGCTGGTCGGTGCAGGCGGGTGGCGGCGACGGCCGCGCCGGCCAGGCCGGCCGCGGTGCAGCCGAGCACGCCGGCCGCGCCGGTGCCGGCCGCGAGCGCGCCGGCCGCGCTGGGGATGAGCACCTGACCCAGCCGGTTGCCGGTGAGCCGCAGCGACATGGCCCGGCCGCGCAGCCCGGGTGGCGCCACCTCGGCCAGGAACGACATGGTCAGCGGCTGGCCGGCGCCCAGCCCGAGCCCGGCCACCGCGACCACCGGCAGCAGGACCGCGAACGGCAGCGGCGGCAGCAGCAGGGCCAGGCCGACGGCGGAGAGCGCCACGGTGCCGACCAGCACGACCCGCCGGCCGAGGGCCGCCACCAGCCGGCCGAGCAACAGCCGGGACGCCATCGAGGCGAACGCCCGGACCCCGAGCAGAATGCCGATCGAGCCGGCGGCGATGCCGCGTTCCGCGCCGAGCGCGGGCAGGTAGACCAGGGTGATGTCGACCGCCGCCAGGACGACACAGCTCACCGTCAGGGCACGGATCAGGCCGGGCCGGCGGAGCAGGTCGCGCAGCCCACCGGCGTCGCGGCCGTCGGCGGCCCGCCGGTGGCATCCGGACGGACGCAGGAACAGCGCCACGACCAGCAGTGGCAGCGCCACCACCATGGCGCCGAGGAAGATGGCCCGGGTGTCGGGGATCGTGCGGTCCCCGCCGAAGAGCACGATGAGGCCGGGGCCGAGCGCCTGTCCCAACGAGGCCGCGAAGGTGTAGTAGCCGAACGCGGCGTCGTACCGGTCGGCCGGCGTGCGGTTGGCGACCAGCGCCTGCTGGGCGACCACCGCGCAGAGGTGCGCGGTGCCGAGCGCCATGCTGGCCAGGACCAGTCCGGCCACCGAGCCGGCGAGCACCACGAAGCCGAGGCCGGCGGCGACCAGCAGGGCCGACCCGACGAGCGCGACGCGGCGCTCGCCGAACCGGTCCACGGCGTGCCCGGAGGGCACGGCCAGCACCAGGGGTACGACGGCGAAGCTGGCCCCGAGCACGCCCAGCCAGGCCCCCGGCACGTCCAGCTCCAGCGCCCGGTACGCGGACGCCGGCCGGAGCATGAAGGTGACCGCCTGCACGGTCACGGTGTGCGCCAGCAGCAGGCCGGTCTGGGCGCGCCCGGGAACCGCGGGGCCCCCGGGCGCCATTCAGCCGGCCTTCACGGCGAGCACCGGACAGGGCACCCGGAGCAGGATCTCCTGCGCCGTCGAGCCCATGATCAGCTTGCCGACCGGCGTGCGGTGCCGGATGCCGATCACGACCAGCGACACGTCCTCCCGCTCGACGATCTCGACGATCTCCTCCGCCGCGTCCCGGCCCCGCATGAGCTGCCGGACATTGTGTGGCACCCCGGCGGCGACCAACTCGCGGACCACCCGCTCCAGGTCCGGTTCCGGGGCGAGCCGCGGGTCGGCGTACGCGTCGCCCCGTGAGGTGTTCACCACCAGCACCGGCTCGCCCCGGAACCGGGCCTGCTCGATCGCGGCGCGCAGCGCCGCCTCGCCCAGCGGCGAGGGGACGTACCCCACCAGCACCGTCATGCCGTCACCCACCTTCCGCGCAGCGGACGGACCACGAACCGGCCGATCAGCGGCCAGAGGAGCACCACGGCGATCGTGGCGTAGATCAGCCAGGACACCCAGCCGCCGATCAGCCCGTGCAGCTCACCGCCGGAGAGCTGCAACGCGCGCCGACCCTGCAACTCGGCACGCGGTCCGAGAATGGTGCCGACGATCAGCGGCAGGATCGGCAGCCCGAAGCGGCGCATGCCGAAGCCGAGCAGACCGAGGGCGAGCAGCAGGTACAGGTCGAACGGCTGCGCGTTGACCGCGTACGCGCCCATCGAGGCGAAGAAGAGGATCCCGGCGTAGAGGTAGGGGCGTGGGATCCGCAGCAGCCGCGCCCAGGCCGGGGCGAGCGGCAGGTTCAGCACGAGCAGCAACAGGTTGCCGATGAAGAGACTGGCGATCAGCGTCCAGACCAGGCTCGACTCCCGGGTGAAGAGAAGCGGACCGGGCTGGATGCCGTACCCCTCGAAGGCGGCCAGCATCACCGCGGCGGTGGCGTTGGTCGGCAGGCCGATCGCCAGCATCGGCACCAGGGTGCCGGCGGCCGAGGCGTTGTTCGCGGCCTCCGGCCCGGCGACCCCCTCGATCGCACCCCGGCCGAACTCCTCCGGGTGCTTCGTCAGCTTCTTCTCGGTGACGTACGACAGAAACGTGGGGATCTCCGCTCCGCCGGCCGGCACCGCGCCGAACGGAAACCCGAACGCCGTGCCGCGCAGCCACGGCTTCCAGGACCGCTTCCAGTCCTGCTTCCCCATCCACGGCTGGCCCACCGGGATCACCTCGCCGGACTTGCGGCGCAGGTGCGCGGCGATCCAGAGCGCCTCGCCCACGGCGAAGATGCCCACCGCCACCACGACCACGTCGATGCCGTCGGCGAGCTGCGGCAGCCCGAAGGTGAGCCGCTGCTGGCCGGACTGGTCGATGCCGATCACACCGATCACCAGGCCGATCAGCAGCGAGGCGAAGCCGCGTACCCGGGACGCGCCGAGGACCGCGGTCACGGACACGAACGCCAGCAGCATCAGCGCGAAGTAGTCGGGTGCGCCGAGACTGATCGCGAACTGCACCACCGGCGGGGTGACCACCACCAGCAGCACGGTGGCGATGGTGCCGGCGACGAACGAGCCGATCGCGGCGGTGGCCAGCGCCTGAGCGGCCCGACCCGCCTTCGCCATCTTGTTGCCCTCGATCGCGGTCACCACCGACGAGGACTCGCCCGGGGTGTTCAGCAGGATCGAGGTGGTCGAACCGCCGTACATGCCGCCGTAGAAGATGCCGGCGAACATGATGAACGCCTGGGCCGGCTCCATCCCGTAGGTGACCGGCAGCAGCAGCGCCACGGTCATCGCCGGGCCGATGCCGGGCAGCACGCCGACGGCGGTGCCGATGGTCACCCCGATCAGCGCGAACAGCAGGTTCATCGGGGTCAGCACACTGGCGAACCCGTCGAGCAGGTTGGCGAGGTTGTCCATCTACAGAATCCCTTGCAGCACGCCGGCGGGGAGGTCGACACCGAGCCCGATGGCGAAGGTGTAGAACGTGATCAGGGACAGCGCGACGGCGATCAGCAGGTTGCGCACGTAGTGCCGGTTGCCCAGCGCGTACGCGGACCCCCAGAAGAGGATCGTTCCGCTGATCACCCAGCCGAGCCGGTCGATGAGCACGGCGTTGACCGCGAACGCGCCGATCAGCAGCAGCACCGTGCGCCAGTCGACGGGAAGACTCAGGTCGACGTCCTCGCCGGCCTCCGGCTCGCCGGCGCCGCCGCGGGCCACGTCCACGCCGTAGATCACCGCGACGACGAGCAGCAGCACGCCGAGCAGGATCGGCACCGGCTTCGGGCCGATCGGGTCGGCCGTGTTGAGCGCGCTTCCGATCCGGGTCGTGGCGTCAACGACGACCAGCCCGCCGACCAGGGCGAGAAACGCACACACGCCGTACTGGGCCCGGTCCGACTTCGGGGCCGGCTCGGCCACGGCGTCCGCCGCCGGGTCCGTTTCGGCCGTCGCCGCCGGCTCCTGCGGCGTACCCGGCTCGACCGGCTCGACCGGCTCGGCTGGTGCCGCCGGTGCCGGGGGCGGCTCGACCGGTGCGGGGGACACGCCGGCCGGCGCGGTCGCCGGGCCCGGCTGCGCCGGGACGACCGGTACGCCCGGAGGCCGGGACGGCGGGTCGCCGCCCCGGTCCGGTCGCGTCGTCATGCCGCTCATGCCAACCCGAGCTGCTTGAGCACGTCGGCGACTGCCTTGTCCTGCTCGGTCAGGAAGGTGCCGAAATCGTCACCGGTGACGAACGCGTCGGTCCAGCCGCGCTTCGTCAGCTCGGCCTTCCACTCCGCGGAGTCGTGCATCTTCGTCAGCGCGTCGATCCAGACCTTCTTGTCGGCGTCGCTGATGCCGGGTGGCGCGACGATGCCCCGCCAGTTCGTGAAGACCAGGTCGATGCCGGCTGACTTCAGGGTCGGCACGTCCTTGAGCGCCTCGATCGGGGCCTCGCTGGTCACCGCGAGGACCCGGATCTGGCCGGCCTCGACCTGGTCGAGGAACTCTCCGAACCCGCTGGCGCCGAAGGCCACCTTGCCGCCGAGCACGGCCGGCAGCAGTTCGCCGCCGCCGTCGTACGAGACGAAGTTGACCTGCTTGGGGTCGATGCCGACGGTCTTGGCGAGTTGCATGGGCAGCAGGTGGTCCGGGCCGCCAGGTGAGGAGCCGCCGCCGACCGCGATGCCCTTCGGGTTGGCCTTCCACGCCGCGACCAGGTCGTTGATGGTCTTGTACGGGGAGTCCTTCGGCACCACGATGGCGCCGGCCTCCTCGATCATCTTAGCCAGCGGGGTGGTCTGGGTCAGCGTCGCCGCGGACTTGGAGGTGTAGGAGGCACCGACCACGCCCAGGCCCATCTGCATGGCCAGCTTGCCGTTGCCCTTCTCGTTCACGGTCCGCTGGAGGCCGACCGTGCCGCCCGCGCCGGGCAGGTTGAACACCTGCACGCCGGTGGCGATCTTGGCGTCCTCCATCACCTTCGCGGCGGTCCGGGCAGTGGTGTCGTACCCGCCACCAGGGGTGTTCGGCACCATGATGCGGAGGCCGCTGACCGGTTTGCCGTCGTCGCCGGAGCCGCCCTCGTTCTTGTCGGCGGTGGCGCCGCAGGCAGCCAGGGCCAGCGCCGTGGCGGCGGCGACCCCCATGACCAGCACGTTTCTTCTGGTTGCCATCTTGTTTCTCTTCCGTTTCGACTGAGTCCAGCGGCAAGATGGTGGCCTCCACGCGGGCGCCTTGTCTGCGTTCTGTCACCAGCGGAAGTTGAGGTCTTTGTGGTCGCGGTCACGTCCCGGCGTCGTACGCTCGCCGGGCAGCTGCTGATCCTCCAGCTCGCGATCATCGTCGTGGTGCTGGTGGCGGTGGCCGCCGTCTCGCTGGCGCAGTCGGCGGCGACCTTCAACCGGGTCGAGGGACGCCGGGTCGCCACCCTCGGCGAACGGCTCGGCGGCAGCCCGCTGCTCCGCGACCAGCTCGACCAGCCCTCACCCGGCGAGGCGATCGCCCCGCTGGTGCAGAACACCCTCACCCAGTACGGCGTCACCTCGGTGACCGTGGCGAACGCCCGGGGCCGGGTGGTCGCGTCCACGAACCCGACGCTTGTCGGCAGCCCGGTCGTGCTCGGCGACCCCGGCGTCGCGCAGGGCCGGAGCTGGTTCGGCGAGCTGGAGACCGACGGGTCACGGGAGCTGACGGCCCAGGTGCCGGTGCTCGGCGACGACCCGAAGACGAAGAAGAACCTGGGCCGGTACCTCGGCGTGGTGGTGGTCGGCGAGGCGTCACCGACCTGGTCGCAGCGGCTCGTCGGCGCCTCGTCGTACCTGCTCACCTACCTGGGCATCGCCTGCGCCCTCGGCGTGGTCGGATCGTGGCTGCTCGCCCGCCGGATCAAGCGGCAGACCCTCGGCCTGGAACCCCGCGAGATCGCCGGGCTGGCCGAGCACCGGGAGGCGCTGCTGCACGGCATCGCCGAGGGGGTGATCGCACTGGATACGCAGCACCGGGTCACCCTGGTCAACGCGGTCGGACGGCGGCTGCTCGACCTCCCCGAGCACTGCCTCGGCCGGAGCCTCACCGAGCTGCGCATCACCGGCCGGCTGCGGGACGTGCTGGCCGGTGCGGGCAGCGGCACGGAGGCCCGGGACCAGGTGGTGGTCCGGGGCGGCCGGGTGCTGGTGATGAACCGGATGACGGTTCGCAAGGACGGCCGGCGGCTCGGCTCCGTCACCACGCTGCGGGACCGCACCGAGCTGGCCCGCCTGGAGCAGGAGATCGGCTCGTTCCGCAGCACCACCGAGCTGCTCCGGGCGCAGACCCACGAGTTCGCCAACCAGTTGCACACCATTTCCGGGCTGATCCAGATCGGTGAGCACGACGAGGTGGTCCGGTACGTCGACACGCTGAGCCGGCACCGCGCCTCGCTCGACCTGACAGTGACCAGCCGGATCCACGACACGGCGGTGGCGGCGCTGCTCATGGCGAAGTCGGCGGTGGCCGCCGAGCGCCGGGTGGAGCTGCGGATCTCCGAACGGACCGGGCTGGACCGGCTGCCGCCGGAGCTCGCCGCCGACGTGGCCACCGTGCTCGGCAACCTGCTGGACAACGCGGTCGAGGCGGTGGCCGGCGACCCCTCCGACCACGCCGCCTGGGTCGAGGCCGAGCTTCGCCAGGACGCCGCCTCGGTGGAGATCGTGGTCCGCGACTCCGGCCCCGGCGTGGCGCCGGAACTGGCCCAGGAGGTGTTCACGCACGGCTTCACCACCAAGGCTGCCGAGGGCGGCGAGCGCGGTATCGGTCTGGCGCTCACCCGGCTGGTCTGCCACCGTCGTGGGGGCGAGGTCGCGGTGACCAACACCGACGAGGGAGCGATGTTCACCGCTCGGATGTCGGTGCGCGCCGACGTGCCGGAGGGGGCGCGATGATCGACGTACTCGTCGTCGACGACGACTTCATGGTGGCCCGGATCCACCGTGGCTTCGTCGACCGGATCGACGGCTTCCGGGTGGTCGGCACCGCCAGCACCGGCGAGGAGGCGGTGGGCGCGGTCGACCGGCTCCGCCCCGACCTGGTCCTGCTCGACCTCTACCTGCCCGACATGTTCGGCCTCGACGTGGTGACCCGCATCCGGGCCGCCCGGCACGACTGCGACGTGCTGGTGATCAGCGCTGCCCGGGAGGCCGAGGCGGTCCGTCGCGCGGTCCGCTACGGCGCGGTCAACTACCTGCTCAAGCCGTTCGGCTTCGACGAGCTGCGCACCCGCCTGGAGCAGTACGCCGTCCGCCGTACCGCCGTCCGCGCGACGGTCGTCGCCGACCAGGCCGACGTCGACCGGGTGCTGTCGCGCAGCGGCTCGCCCGCTGCCACCGCGACCCTGCCCCGGGGCCTCAGCGCGGAAACCGCCGAGCTGGTCGAGCGCGCCCTGCGCGAGCACGACGGGACGCTCTCGGCCAGCGAGTGCGCCGATCGGGTCGGCATCTCCCGGGTCAGCGCCCGCCGCTACCTGGAGCACTTCTCCGGTACGGGTCGGGCCGAGGTCACCCTGAAGTACGGCGCGGCGGGGCGCCCCGAGCGCCGCTACACCTGGCGGGCCTGACGTCCCCGACGCCGACCCGACCCGACCCGACCCGCCGATCATGGAGTTGGCGGCACGATTCGGTCGGATTTGTCCGCGCCAACCCGATGATCGACGCAGCGAAGAGGGCGGGGTGGACGGTTACGGCTCGAACTTGTAGCCCAGGCCCCGGACCGTGACGATGTAGCGCGGCGCGGACGGTTCCGGCTCGATCTTGGAGCGCAGCCGCTTCACGTGCACGTCGAGCGTCTTGGTGTCGCCCACGTAGTCGGCGCCCCAGACCCGGTCGATGAGCTGCCCCCGGGTGAGCACCCGGCCGGCGTTGCGCAGCAGCAGCTCCAGCAGCTCGAACTCCTTGAGCGGAAGCTGGACGCCCGCGCCCTCCACGGTCACCACGTGCCGCTCGATGTCCATCCGGACCGGGCCGGCGGCCAGCGTCGGCGCGCCCGACTCGCTCGCCTCGGTGCTCTGCCGGCGCAGCACCGCCCGGATCCGGGCGACCAGCTCACGGGGCGAGTACGGCTTGGTCACGTAGTCGTCGGCGCCGATCTCCAGGCCGACCACCTTGTCGATCTCGCTGTCCCGGGCGGTGACCATGATGATCGGGACGTGCGACCGCTGGCGGAGCTGGCGGCAGACCTCGGTGCCCGACATCTCCGGCAGCATCAGGTCGAGCAGCACGATGTCGGCGCCGGTCCGGTCGAACTCGGTGAGGGCGGAGGTGCCGGTCGCGGCGACCGAGACCTCGAACCCCTCCTTGCGGAGCATGTAGGACAGGGCGTCGGAGAACGACTCCTCGTCCTCGACCACCAGTACGCGGCTCAACGGGTGTTTCCTTTCCTGTGGTCAGACCTGCCGGAGCTCGGCCGGGCCGGCCTCGATCCCAGCGGAGGCGAGTGTCGCCTCCAGGTCGTCCGGGGGGCGAGCAGGCAGCCGGAGGGTGAACGTCGAGCCCCCACCAAGGGTGCTCGACACATCCACCCGACCGCCATGGTTGCTGGCGATGTGTTTCACGATGGCCAGCCCCAGGCCGGTGCCACCGGTCGCCCGGGAGCGGGCCTGGTCGGCGCGGTAGAAGCGCTCGAAGATCCGGTCGACGTCGTTCGGGGCGATGCCGATGCCCTGGTCGGCCACCGCGATCTCGACGTGTTCGTCGGTGGCCCGCGTGGTCACCCGGACCGTGGTGTCCTCGGCCGAGTAGGTGACCGCGTTCTCCACCAGGTTGGCCACCGCGGTGGCGAGCTGGCTGTCGCTCCCGTACGCGGTCAGGCCCCGCTGCCCGGCCATGACGATCTCCACCCGGCGGGCGGTGGCCGCGGTGCGGGTCCGGTCGACCACCTCGGCGAGCACCCAGTCCAGCGAGACCGGCTCGGGTGGGGGCTGGGGTTCGGCGCCCTGGAGCCGGGTCAGCTCCAGCAGCTCCTGCACCAGCCGGCCGAGCCGGGTCGACTCGTGCTGGATCCGCTCGGCGAACCGCCGCGCGGCGATCAGGTCCTCGGACAGGCCGGGCCCGTCGTCGGCGGCCGGCTCGGTGGCGTCCACCAGCGCCTCGGCGAGCAGTTGGAGCGCGCCGATCGGGGTCTTCAGCTCGTGGCTCACGTTGGCCACGAAGTCGCGGCGGACCCGGGCCAGACGGTGCGACTCGGTGACGTCGACCGCCTCGATCGAGATGTAACCGGCGCCGAGTCCCATGGCCCGCAGGTGCACGCCGAGTGGGTTGTCACCGGCGCTGTCGCGACCTCGGGGCAGGTCCAGCTCGATCTCGCGACGCACGCCCGTGCGGCGGACCTGACCGGCCAGCGTACGGATCAGCGGGTGCGCCGCGATCGAGCCCGGCGTCGCCCCGGCCCGGAGCAGGCCCATCGCGCGGGCCGCCGGGTTCACCAGCACCGGCACGTCGTTCGGGTCGAGCACCACCACGCCGGCGCGCAACGAGTCGATCGTCTTGCGGCCGAGCCCGGAGAGGCCCCCCTGCGCTTCGTCCGGAATCGTCGGCCTCCCTGCGTCACGGCGGGCGGTTCCGCCGCCCCGCGACGCCCACCGGCGCCGCCACTGTCCCACCGGCCCGGACAGCATCGACCCGGCGACCAGTCCGGTCACCAGCGCCACGGCCACCGCGATGGCCACCGCCCACTCCACCCGGCGATCGTAGGGTCATTGTTAACCCAGGGATCGGTCAGAAAGGGATGAATCACTCTCGCTTCCGGGAATGTTCACCCACGGGTCCCGCGTCGTTCATCCGCGTTCACCCTGGTGCCGGCCGTCCGGCCTACCGTGGGGCGCGCACCTGCTCATGCCGTACCCGAAGGAAGTGACGATGCGCGACGAGTTCCGGGCCGACCTGCAGATTGTCAGCCAACTGCTGGTGGACATGGCCGAGGCGGTGCGCGCGGCCATGCGGCAGGCCACCAGAGGGCTGCTCACCGCGGACCGCGTGGCGGCCGAGACGGTGATCGCGCGGGACGCCGAGATCGACGATCTCTACCGGCACGTGGAGGAGCGGGTCTGCGACCTGCTGGCACGGCAGGCCCCGGTCGCCTCCGACCTGCGGGCCATGATCACCGCGTTGCACGTGGCGGCCGACCTGGAGCGGATGGGCGATCTGGCCGACCACGTGGCCAAGACGGCGTTGCGCCGGCACCCCTCCCCCGCGGTGCCGGCCGAGCTGCGGCCGGTCTTCACCGACATGGCCGGTATCGCGGACCGGATGGCCGAGAAGATCGGCGCGGTGCTGGCCAAGCCCGACGCGGACGTCGCCGCCGAACTGGACCGCGACGACGACGCGATGGACGACCTGCACAAGAGCCTGTTCGGCGTGCTGCTCGGCGACGACTGGCCGTACGGGGTGGAGACCGCGATCGACGCGACGCTGCTGGGCCGCTTCTACGAGCGCTTCGCCGACCACGCGGTGAACGCCGGTGAGCACGTGGTCTACCTGATCACCGGCTCCTCGTCCGCCTGACCCGACCCGCACCGGGGGGAGGAAGGGGCCCCTTCTCAACAGGGGAGTGTTGAGAAGGGGCCCCTTCTCTACCAGAGGCGTCAACAAGGGGCCCGGCCTTACATCAGCGGCCCTGGTTGGCGACCGCGGCGGCAGCCGTCTTGGCCGCGTCGGGGTCGAGGTAGGTGCCGCCGAGCACCTGGGGGCGCAGGTCGGCGTCCAGGTCGTAGCGCAGCGGGATGCCGGTCGGGATGTTCAGCTTGGCGATGGCCTCGTCGGAGATCTGGTCGAGGTGCTTCACCAGGGCGCGCAGCGAGTTGCCGTGCGCCGCCACCAGCACCGTCCGGCCGGCCAGGATGTCCGGCACGATCGAGTCGTACCAGTAGGGCAGCATCCGGTCGACGACGTCCTTGAGGCACTCGGTGCGCGGCATCAGCTCCGTCGGCAGCAGCGCGTACCGGGGGTCGCCGACCTGCGACCACTCGTCCGCGTCGTCGATCGGCGGCGGCGGCGTGTCGTACGACCGGCGCCAGAGCATGAACTGCTCCTCGCCGTACTCGTCCAGGGTCTGCTTCTTGTCCTTGCCCTGGAGCGCGCCGTAGTGGCGCTCGTTGAGCCGCCACGACCGGCGTACCGCGATCCAGTGCCGGTCGGCGGCGTTCAGCGCCAGCTCGGAGGTGCGGATCGCCCGGCGCAGCAGGCTGGTGTGCACCACGTCCGGCAGCAGGTCGTGCTCACGGAGCAGTTCGCCGCCACGCCGCGCCTCGGTCTCGCCCTTCTCGGTCAGGTCGACGTCCACCCAGCCGGTGAAGAGGTTCTTGGCGTTCCAGTCGCTCTCGCCGTGCCGCAGCAGGACCAGCGTCCCGATGGTGGGCCCTTCGCTCGCAGTCATGCCGATCATCCTGCCGTACCGGCCCGACGGACACGCGGGGACCTGTGGTGACGACCACCACGTGGAAATGCGGGTGACCGGCGTTCCGGCCGGCCACTAGGTTGTAAGGCATCTGAGTTTGATCGGTCATTACCAACGGGGGCGTCGGGGATGCGGACGGTACAGGGCTGGTTCCGGGACACGGCGGGCGGCTTGCCGCGTTCCTTCTGGTACCTCTGGACCGGCACGCTGATCAACCGGCTCGGCTCGTTCGTGCTGATCTTCCTCGCCATCTACCTGACCCGGGAGCGCGGCTTCTCGGCGGTCCAGGCCGGCCTGGTGATCGGCCTCTGGGGCGTCGGTGGCGCGATCGGCACCACCGTCGGCGGCATGCTCACCGACCGCTGGGGGCGGCGACCCACGCTGCTCACCGCGCACCTCGGCGCGGCCACCATGATGGTCGGGCTCGGCCTGGCCCGCCCGCTCTGGGCGGTGGCCGCGGGCGCGCTGCTGCTCGGCCTGTTCGCCGAGGCGGCCCGCCCGGCGTTCGGCGCGATGATGGTCGACGTGGTGCCGGAGAAGGACCGGCTCCGCGCGTTCTCGCTCAACTACTGGGCGATCAACCTCGGTTTCGCCTGCGCCGCCGTGCTGGCCGGCCTCGCCGCCCAGGCCGGGTACCTGCTGCTCTTCCTGGTGGACGCGACCACCACGCTGGTCACCGCGCTGATCATCTTCACCCGGGTCAAGGAGACCCGGGTCGCGCCGACGGTCGTGGTCGCCAAGGGCGCGGCGGTTCCGGCCGGCGCGCTGCGCACCATCCTCCGGGACCGGGTCTTCCTCGGCTTCGTGGCGCTCAACCTGTTCGCCGCGCTGGTCTTCCTCCAGCACATCTCGATGCTGCCGATCGCCATGGGCGACTCCGGGCTCAGCCCGGCCACCTACGGCTCGGTGATCGCGCTCAACGGCGTGCTCATCGTGGTCGGGCAACTCTTCGTACCCCGACTCATCTCCGGTCGCAGCCGGTCGCACGTGCTGGCGTTGTCCGCGCTGATCATGGGCGTCGGGTTCGGGCTGACCGCGTTCGCGGACACGGTCTGGCTCTACGGCCTCACGGTGCTCATCTGGACGCTCGGCGAGATGCTCAACTCGCCCTCCAACGCCACCCTGATCGCGGAGCTGTCGCCGGCCGCGCTGCGCGGGCGCTACCAGGGCGTGTTCTCCCTCTCCTGGCAGCTCGCCGGCGCCAGCGCGCCGATCCTCGGCGGCCTGCTCCGGGAGCAGGCCGGCAACACCGCGCTGTGGCTGGCCTGCGCCGCGATCGGCGCGCTGACCGCGATCACCCACCTGGTCTCCGGCCCGGCCCGGGAACGGCGGGCCGCCCAGCTCCGCGCCGCCGGCACCCCGGTCGCGCCGGTCACCCTCACCCGCACCCCGGCGCCGGAGTCGGCCGAGGCCGCGGCGGCGTCCCCCGCCGCGCCGGTCCGGGCCGGTTCCTGAGTACGCCCGCGCGCGCCCGCCGCCGACGCGGTCGCTACCGTGTCGGAAGGATTCAGTAAGGAAACCTTCCTGGAGGACGGGTGCGCGGCCTGCGGCGCTGGTGGGACGACACGGCCGGCGGCCTGCCCGCCACCTTCTGGTACCTCTGGTCCGGCCTGCTGATCAACCGGGCCGGCGCGTTCGCGCTGCTGTTCCTGTCGCTCTACCTCACCGCCGCGCGGGGCGCCTCGCCGTCGCTGGCCGGGCTCGTCGTCGGCGCCTACGGGATCGGCGGCGCGGTCGGCACGCTGCTCGGCGGCGTCCTGGCCGACCGGTGGGGCCGGCGGGCCACCCTGCTCGCCGCCCACCTCGCCGCCGCCGGGCTGATGGCCACGCTGGCGTTCAGCCGGCACCTGGCGGTGATCGCCGTGCTGGCCACGCTGGTCGGGGTGGCGCACTCGATGCCGAGCCCCGCGTTCGTGGCGGCCATCGTGGACGTGGTGCCGGAGGCCCGCCGGTCCCGCGCGTTCAACCTCCAGTTCTGGGCGTTCAACCTGGGCATGGCGGTCGCCTCGCTGCTGGCCGGGGTGCTCGCCGAGGCGAGCTTCCTGGCGCTGTTCCTGGTCGACGCCGGGGCCACCCTGGCGGCGGCGGTGGTCATCGCGCTCAGGGTGCCGGAGACACTGCGCCACCGTCCGGCGGTGACCCCGGAGGCGGTGGTGGGGCGGCGACCCGGGCTGCACACCGCGCTGACCGACCGCACCTTCCTCACCTTCGTCGCGCTGACGTTCCTGCTGGCGGTGCTGACCATGCAGACGTCGACGATCATGCCGCTGGCGATGCGCGCGGACGGCCTGCGCCCGTCCGCGTACGGGCTGGTGGTGGCGCTCGGCGGGGCGCTGATCGTGGCCGGGCAGCTCTTCGTGCCGCGGCTGATCGAGCCGTACCGGCGCTCGACCGTGCTGGCCGTCTCGACCGGGCTGATGGCGCTCGGCTTCGGCACGCTGACCGTCGCCGACGGGCTGCCGCTCTATCTGGGGGCGGCGGTGGTCTGGACCGCCGGGCAGATGCTCGCCGCGCCACCGAACGCGCAGATCAACGCGGACCTCGCGCCACCGGAGCTGCGCGCCCGTTACCAGTCGGTGTTCTATCTGACGTTCCCGGCGGCGTCCTTCGTGGCGCCGGCGCTCGGCGGGCTCAGCCTGGAGCGGCTCGGCGACCGGCACTGGCTGGTGGTGGGCGGGCTGGGCCTGCTGGCCGCAGCCGGCCACCTGATCGCCGGGCCGCCACGGGAGCGCCGGGTCGCCGCGCTGCGGGCCGCGTCCCGACCGGTGGAGACGATCCGCCGGTGAGAACGGCCGAGCGCCCACCCCGACCCCCGTCGAGATGGGCGCTCGCACCGTACGCCCGGCGGCGGCGGGCGACACTCACCCCCGTAAGCGTCGCCCGCTCGCGCCGCCGGTTACCACGGGCGGCACCGTCCCCCAACGGTGTGCTCCACCCGATCTTCGCGTCGCGCCTGCGCGGATCTGATCGATCCGCCGCTCCCCCGAACGAAAACAAGCGGGACGCGGTGCAATAAAGTTAGTTCGCCCGGATTCCGGATTCAACCCGGATCGCTGTCTTACCCGTCACAGCATCCGTGTCGGGAATCCGGCTGTCCCTGCTGCGGCCTCCCGGGGTGGCCAACACGCGGATTCCCGCCGGCCATTCCCGTAAACCTCAGCCGTCCTCGCGATTCGGGTTCTCGGTACGGAAGAAGTTGCTCTGCCGGCCGTCCCGAAGCTGCTCCTGGTAGATCAGATTGAGCCGCCGTGAGTCGAACGTCCGGAACCAGGCGTCCCAGGTGATCTCCCGGAGCCGGCTGCTCTCCCGGTAACCCGGCAGGTTGAACGTCAACACGCCGGGCCGGTCGCCCCGCTCGGTGCCGGCGATGGTGGCCGGTTTCGCGCCCCGGGCCCGCGCCCAGCGCTGGATCACCTCGTGGTTGCGGGTCACCAGGCTGCGCCCCGGGCGCTCCGGACGGTCCGCGAGAGACGTGATGAGCTGGGACGATCCGATCGACCGGCTGGACGCCGGCCCGCGCGTCGGCGCCGCCTGCGCCCGTGCCGGCGCCGACTTCGCCCGGGACGAGGTGGCCCCGGCCCGCGCCGGTGTCGCCTTCGCCCGGGAGGGCACCGCCCCGGCCCGCGCGGCGGTCGCCTTCGCGCGGGCGGGGGCCGCCTTGCGCGTACCCGTCGCCTTGGCCCGGGCGCCGGCGGCCCGGGTGGCCGGCGCGGCCTTGGCCGCGGAGGTGGCCTTCCGGCGGGCCGGCGCGGTCTTCCGGGCGGCGGTCTTCTTCGCCGCGGTGGTCTTCTTCGCCGCCGCCGGCCGACCGGCCGGGCCGGTGCTCCGCCGGGCCGCGCCGCCGCGCCCCTCCGCGCGCATGGTGCGCGCGAGCGTCTTCACCAGTTCCGGCTTGCGCAGCGTGGAGGTCCCGGAGACCCCGCGCCGGCGGAGCTGGCCCCGGATGTCGTCGACCTTCATCCGGGAGATCTCGGACTCCGACACCTTCGGGGTGTTCGGCGTCCGGTTACCGGTGTGCCGCTTGGTCCGGGTCGCGGTCGTGCCGCGACCTGAGCTGTTGCGCTGAGCCATGGGACACGCTCCTCGACAGTCCGTCCTCGGCGCGCGGCGGGTCCCGATGCTCCGCACCGCGCGAGGCGGCATACCCGTCAGGCGGGGCCTGAACCTCCGGCGGCCGGGCCGGCCGGGGTCGACGGATCGAAGAGGTGGGCGAACGCGGCCAGGTTGGCGGTCGACTCGCCGCGCTTCACCCGCCACTCCCACTCCCGGCGGATGGCGGTCCCGAAGCCGATCTCCAGCATGCTGTCGAACGACTCGTCGGCATAGGTCAGCACGGAGCCGAACAGGCGGTCCAGCTCGTCGGCGTCGAGCCCGGCCAGGTTGACCCGGCCGGTCAGGTAGACGTCGCCGACCGCGTCGATGGAGAACGAGACGCCGTACATCCGCGCGTTGCGCTGCAACAGCCAGGCCCACAGCTCCTCGCGGCGCTCGTCGGGCTGGCGCATCACGAACGCCTCGATCCGCAACGCGTGCTCGCCGACGATCAGGTTGCAGATCGTCTTGAGCTTGTGCGTGCCCGGCAGGGTCACCGCGTACGACGCCTCGCCGGTGGACTCCCACTCCAGCTCGCGCTCCGCGCAGACGGCCTCGATCAGCGCGGCGACCTCACTCGTACGGCTCATCGCGTCCACTCTACGGTCGGCCGGGCCTCCTCGCCCGACGGGCGGTCACCAGGAGCAGCTCAGCGCCGGGTCGCCGAGCCGGCCGGCCAGCCGGGCCCGGTGCTCGGTGATCGCCTCCCCGTAGACCGCGAGCAGCCCGGAGACGGTCCGGTGCCAGGAGAAGTCGCGGGCGTGCCGCTCGGCGCCCCGGGACAGCACGGCGCGCCGCCTCCGCTCGGGCAGCAGGCGGGCCAGGGCGTCGGCCCAGCCGACCGGGTCGTGCCCGTCGATCAGCATCCCGCTGACGCCGTCGCGTACCGCGGTCACCAGCCCGCCCACGGCGGCGGCCAGCACCGGCGTGCCGCAGGCCTGCGCCTCCAGCGCGACCAGCCCGAACGACTCGTTGTGCGACGGCACCGCGACCAGGTCGGCGGCGCGGTAGAGCGCGGGCAGGTCGTCGCCGGTCCGCGGCGGGAGGAAGCGGACCCGGTCGGCCACGCCGAGCGAGTGGGCCAACTCGATCAGCGCGGTGGGCCGGTCCAGCCCGCTGCCGCTGGGGCCGCCACAGATCACCACCGTCAGCTCGTCGGCGAGTGCCGGGTCCCGTTCGCGCAGCGCGGCGACGGCGCGGACCAGCACGTCCGGGGCCTTGAGCGGCTGGATACGGCCGACGAACGCGACCACGTAGCCGTCGACCGGCAGATCGAGCCGGCGGCGGGCGGCCCGGGTCGCGGCCTCCCGGTCACCGGCGGCCGGGCGGAACCGGTCCAGGTCCACGCCGGGCTCCACCACGGCCACCCGGTCGGGGTCGGCGGCGTACCTGTCGAGCAGGTCGCGGGCCTCCACCCGGGTGTTGGCGACGAGCCGGTCCGCCTCGGCGACCACCTGCTCCTCGCCGATCACCCGGGCCTTCGGCTCCGGCCGGTCACCGGCGGCGAGCCGGGCGTTCTTGACCTTGGCCAGGGTGTGCGCGGTGTGCACCAGCGGGACGCCCCAGCGCTCCTTGGCCAGCCAGCCGACCTGGCCGGAGAGCCAGTAGTGCGAGTGGATCAGGTCGTAGTGGCCGGGCGGGCGGGCCGCCTCGGCACGCAGCACGCCGGCGGTGAACGCGCAGAGCTGCCCGGGCAGCTCCTCCTTGGTCAGCCCCTCCAACGGCCCGGCGGTGACGTGCCGGACGGTCACCCCGGGCGCCATCTCGACCACCGGGGGCAGGTCACCGGCGGTGGCCCGGGTGAAGATCTCCACCTCGACGTCGGCCTCGGCCAGCCGCCTTGCGACCTCCAGGATGTAGACGTTCATGCCGCCCGCGTCGCCCGTGCCGGGCTGGTGCAGCGGCGAGGTGTGCACCGACAGGGTGGCGATGCGACGTGGCCGGGGCCACGGCAGGGCACCTCGCTGACGACCGACACCGGTGTGCACATCCGCCACGTCCGCTCCCTCTGTCACGGTTGATGCCGTCCCGCACGACCGGCGCCTCTCGGTCAACCCGTACGCCGGGTGTCATCTTCCCCATCGGGGTTCGGAAATGCCTGTCGCGGGTTCCCGGGCGTGACGGACCTCATCACGTCGCGGGCCGCGACGGCGGGAGAGAATGACCGGATGACCTCAGTCGCCATCGTCACCGGAGCGTCCAGCGGGATCGGCGCGGCCACCGCCCGCCGGCTGGCCGCCGAGGGTTTCCACGTGCTGGCCGCGGCGCGGCGTACCGACCGACTGGCCGCGCTGGTCGCCGAGATCGAGGCGGCCGGCGGCGCGGCCACCGCGGTGGCCTGCGACGTGACCTCGGACGAATCCGTCGCCGGCCTGGCCGCCGCCGCGGACGCCGCGCCCGGGCCGGTCACGCTGTTGGTGAACAACGCCGGCGGCGCGCGCGGCCTGGACCCGGTCGAGACCGCCGACGTCGGCGACTGGCAGTGGATGTACGACGTCAACGTGCTCGGCACGCTGCGGGTCACCAAGGCGCTGCTGCCCGCGCTGGAACGCTCCGGCGCCGGCACCGTGGTGATCGTCAGCTCGACCGCCGGGCACGTCGTCTACGAGGGCGGTGGTGGCTACACGGCGGCCAAGCACGCGCAGACCGCGATCGCCGGCACGCTCCGCCTGGAGTTGTGCGGCCGGCCGGTCCGGGTGGTCGAGATCGACCCGGGCATGGTGCGGACCGAGGAGTTCGGCCTGGTGCGGTTCGACGGTGACGCGGAGCGCGCCGAGGCGGTCTACGCCGGCGTGGCCGAGCCGCTTGTCGCCGACGACGTGGCCGACTGCGTCGCCTGGTGTGCCACCCGCCCGCACCACGTCAACGTCGACCGGCTCGTGGTCCGACCGCTGGCCCAGGCCGCGCAGCACAAGGTGCACCGGGTCTAGCGTGAAGCGCGAGGAGTGAGCCGGGTCTGCGAGCCCCGCAGTCGCGAACCGGGGAGGCGCTGATGAAGCCCCTGGGCGTCGTCACCCGCGGCACGACGAACCCGAACCGGCTCCGGCGGGTGGACAACTGGATCGTCGGGGCCTGCGGCGACGCGCTCCGCGCCGCCGCCGACCCGCTCGTGGTGGACCTCGGCTACGGCGCCACCCCGGTCACCCCGGTCGAACTGCGGGCCCGGCTCGCGACCGGCGTCCGCGCGGACGTGCGGGTGGTCGGGCTGGAGATCGATCCGGTACGCGTGGCCGCCGCCCAGCCGGCCGCGGACCCGCCCGGGCTGACGTTCGCCCGGGGCGGCTTCGAGCTGGCCGGGTTGCGTCCCGCCCTGGTGCGGGCGTGCAACGTGCTGCGCCAGTACGACGAGCGCGAGGTCGCCGACGCCTGGCGCACGATCACTGGGCAGCTCGCGCCGGGCGGGCTGCTGGTCGAGGGGACCTGCGACGAGCTGGGCCGGCTCGGTGCCTGGGTGCTGTTGGACGCCACCGGCCCGCGCACGCTCACGCTGGCCGCGAAGCTGACCACGCTGGAGAGCCCGGCGTCGCTCGCCGAGCGGCTGCCGAAGGCGCTGATCCACCGCAATGTGCCGGGTGAGCGCGTGCACGAGTTGTTCGGCGCGCTGGAGCACGCCTGGCGCTCGGCCGCCGGCTACGCCCCGTTCGGCCCCCGCCAGCGCTGGCTGCGCACCGTGGCCGCCCTGAAGGAGGCCGGCTGGCCGGTCCAGGACCGCCCCCGAGCCTGGCGCCACGGCTACCTGACCCTCCCCTGGCCCGCCATCGCCCCCACCTGACCACCCCCGCCCCGCCCCGCCCCCTCCCGTCCCCGCCTCTCTCCGCGATCTTGCAGTTGCGGCCCTCGAAATGCGGCATTGACGACGATTGTCCGGGCCGAAAGTGCAAGATCGACGGGCGGGGTGGGACGGGTGGGGTGGGGTGGGACGGGTGGGGTGGGACGGGTGGGGTGGGTTAGAGGGTGCAGTTGATCAGGACGGGCTCGGGGTGGAGGGGGACGCCGAAGCGGGCGTGCACGCCGTCGCGGATCTCCCGGGCCAGCGCCACCAGCGCGGCGGTGCTGGCGGTGCCGGACCGGTTGGTGAGCGCCAGCGTGTGCTTGGTGGAGATGGCGACGCCCTCCGGGCCGGCGTACCCCTTGCCGAAGCCGGCCTGCTCGATCAACCAGGCCGCGCTGATCTTCACCACGTCACAGGCGCCCGGCCAGGCCGGCGGCTCGCCCGTGCCCAGGCCGGCCGTGCGCGCCCGGAGCAGCTCGTACGCCTCGCGGTCGAGCACCGGGTTGGTGAAGAACGAGCCGACCGACCAGGTGTCCGGATCGGCCGCGTCGAGCACCATGCCCTTGCCGGCCCGCAGTCGACGCACGGTGGCCCGGGTGTCGGCCAGTGGCGCCCGGTCCCCCACCTCGACGCCGAGCGCGCGGGCCAGCTCGGCGTAGCGGATCGGGGCGGACAGCGGCGAACGGGTGAGCCGGAAGTCGACCGAGAGCACCACCCAGCGGTCGCTGTACTTGAAGATGCTGCCCCGGTAGGCGAAGCCGCAGTCGGCCGCCGGGATGCGGACCACCTCGCGGTGCGCGCGGTCGTACGCCTCGACCGCGACGATCGTGTCGGCGACCTCCTGGCCGTACGCGCCGACGTTCTGGATCGGCGTCGCGCCGGTCGAGCCGGGGATGCCGGAGAGGCACTCCAGGCCGGCCCAGCCGCGCTCGACGGTGGCCGCGACCAACTCGTCCCACGGCTCGCCGGCGGCGACGCGTACCGTGACGGTGTCGCCGTCCTCGGCGACGACCGTGAGGCCCCGGGAACGGACGAGCACGACGGTGCCGGGGAAGCCCTGGTCGCCGATCACCACGTTGCTGCCGCCGGCCAGCACCAGGACGGCCTGGTCGCGGGCCTCCGCCGCGCGCACCTTCGCCACCAGATCGGCGGCGTCGCCGGCGATCTCCAGCCGCCCGGCCGGGCCGCCGAGCCGCAGCGTGGTGTAGCGCGCCAGGGTGGCCGGATCGGTCGGCCCGGCGGCGGTCGTCGGTTCGGCGTAGACGTCTGGCACGCCTTTCACCCTAGGCTGAGGGGTAGCCGTGGCACCCACTGGTGGCCCGGTCACCCCCGGGAGGATGGCGATGAGCAGACTGCACCACACGAAGGACTTCTGGATCGGCGCGTTGCGGACGGAGGGGCCCGCGTTCGCCACGGCGGTGGCGGAGGCGCCTCCCGAGACACCCGTGCTGTCCTGTCCCGGCTGGACGGTCACCGATCTCGCCCATCACCTGAGCCGCGCCTACCTCTGGGTGGGCACGGTGCTGACCGCCGGTGGCACCGGCCGTCCGGAGCGGCACGAGGCGGAGCCGCCGGCCGGTCTCACCCCGGCCCAGTGGTACGCCCAGGAGTACGAGCGGCTGACCGCGCTCCTGGAGGGGCTGGACCCGGAGGCGCCGGCGTGGAACTTCGCGCCCCAGCCGAAGAAGGCCGGTTTCTGGCCGCGCCGGGTGGCGCACGAGACGGCGGTGCACCGCTGGGACGCCCAGCTCGCCATCGGTGCGGGCGACCCGATCGAGGCCAAGCTCGCGGCCGACGGCGTGAGCGAGGTGCTGGACACCTGGCTGCCGGCGGGCCGGCGGGTGCGGTCCGGCCAGTGGCACGGGGTGGTCCAGTTGACCGCCACCGACGCCGCGCAGGAGTGGTACCTGCGGTTGCGGGGCGAGGGGGTCGCGCTGCTGGACACCGCGACGATCCTCGACCACGACGACCACCGGGCGCGGGCGCAGGTGACCGGCACGGCAAGTGATCTGCTGCTGGCGCTGATGGGTCGGATCAGCTTCGACACGCTGGGCGTGGCCGGCGACCGCACCCTGTTGGACGGGCTGCGGGTGGGCTGACCGAGGCTGCGATACCGGGCGGAGAGGGGCGGGAACGGCTCCTCTCCGCTTTTTCCGGGCAGCAAGAGAGCGCTCTCTTGACAGGATCGAGGGCATCGACCACGCTCTCGTGAGAGCGCTCTCTGAGTACCGGAACCGCCCTCCACCACCCGTTACGACCCCGAGAGGTCAGGACAGCATGCTCACCTTCACGCGCCGTCGAATGGCGGCGGTGGCCCTCGTCGCCGCCACCGCACTGCTCGGCACCACCGGCTGCGGCGGCGGCGACGAGTCCGCCGCCGACGGGCCGGTCACGCTCACCGTCGATGTCTTCGGCCAGTTCGGCTACGCGGACCTCTACCAGGAGTACATGGCCAGCCACCCCGACGTGAAGATCGTCGAGCGGGGCACCGGCAGCAACCTCGACGAGTACTCGCCGAAGCTCACCCAGTGGCTCGCCGCCGGCAAGGGCGCCGGCGACGTGGTCGCCATCGAGGAGGGGCTGCTGGTCGAGTACAAGGCCAACCCGCAGAACTTCGTGAACCTGCTCGACCACGGCGCGGCCGACCTGAAGGGCAACTTCCTCGACTGGAAGTGGAACCAGGGGCTCACCGGCGACGGCAAGCAGCTCATCGGTCTCGGCACCGACGTCGGCGGCATGGCCATGTGCTACCGCAAGGACCTGTTCGCCAAGGCCGGCCTGCCCACCGACCGGGAGGCCGTGTCCAAGCTGTGGCCCACCTGGCAGGACTACGTCAAGGTCGGCGAGCAGTTCACCGCGAAGAAGACCGGCGCCGCGTTCCTCGACGCCGCGACGAACACGTTCAACACCATCCTGCTCCAGACCGCCGGCAACACCAGCGGCTACAGCTACTACGACACCAGCAACAACCTGGTCGTGGGCAGCAACCCGGCGGTACGGCAGGCGTACGACACCACGATGGACATCATCGACTCCGGCCTCTCCGGCAAGTACGGCTCCTGGTCCGAGGAGTGGGTCTCCGCGTTCAAGCAGTCGAAGTTCGCCACCATCGCCTGCCCGGCGTGGATGACCGGCGTGATCGAGGGCAACGCCGGCCCGGCCGCCAAGGGCAAGTGGGACATCGCCCAGATCCCCGGCAACGGCGGCAACTGGGGCGGCTCCTTCCTCGCCGTGCCGAAGCAGAGCAAGCACCAGGCCGAGGCGATCGAGCTGGCCAAGTTCCTGACCAGCGCCAAGGGTCAGATCGGCGCGTTCAAGCTCAAGGGCCCGCTGCCCTCGTCCCCGCAGGCGCTGGCCGACCCGGCGATCGTCGACTCGAAGAACGCCTACTTCTCCGAGGCCCCGGTCGGCAAGATCTTCGCCGAGGGCGCCAAGAGCCTGAAGCCGGTCTACATGGGCCCGAAGAACCAGGCCGTCCGCACCGAGGTGGAGAACGCCGTGCGCACCGTGGAGCTGGGCAAGCGCTCCCCGCAGCAGGGCTGGAGCGACGCCGTCGCCAACGCCGAGAAGGCCGCCGCCAAGTAACCCGAGCAGCGCGTGCGGGCGGTCCCGGCGACGGGTGCCGCCCGCACGGCGGAGAGGAGTTCTCAGGTCATGGCCGTCCAGCTCGACGCCCGCCCGCCGGTCGCACCGGCCCCCCGGCACAGCCGTCCCGTCCGGGGCGCCCGGCTCAGCCGGTTCGACACGAAATACTCGCCGTACCTGTACATCGCCCCGTTCTTCCTGCTCTTCGGCGTCTTCGGGGCGTACCCGCTGGCGTACACGTTCTGGGTCTCGTTGCACGACTGGGACCTGCTCGGCGCGGAGCACCCGTTCATCGGCCTCGACAACTACAGCCAGCTCCTCGCCGACCCGGACTTCTGGCACTCGGTGGTCAACACGCTGGGCATCTTCGTCATCTCCACGGTCCCGCAACTGCTGGCCGCGCTCTGGCTGGCCAACCTGCTCAACCGCCAGCTCCGGGCCCGCACCACCTGGCGGATGGCGGTGCTGGTCCCGAACGTCACCTCGACCGCCGCGGTGGCGATCGTGTTCGCGGTGCTGTTCGGCCGCGAGTTCGGCATGATCAACTGGCTGCTCGACCACGTCGGCGTGAGCGCGATCGACTGGAAGGCGAACAGGTTCGCCGCCTGGGTCGCCATCTCCACCATGGTCGACTGGCGGTGGACCGGCTACAACGCGCTGATCTTCCTGGCCGCCATGCAGGCCATCCCGCGCGACCTGTACGAGTCGGCGTCGATCGACGGCGCCGGCCGGGCCCGCCAGTTCTGGTCCATCACCGTGCCGCTGCTCAAGCCCACCATCATCTTCGCGGTCATCATCTCCACCATCGGCGGCCTGCAACTCTTCACCGAGCCGCGGATGTTCAACTCCGGCACCAACGCGATCCGCGGCGGGCCGCTGCGCGAGTCACAGACCGTGACCATGTACATGTTCGAGAACGCGTTCGCGCCGCACTACAACTTCGGTTACGGCTCCGCCATCGCCTGGCTGCTCTTCGCGCTGATCGCGGTGGTCGCGGCGATCAACGTCCTGCTCCTGCGCCGGCTCGGCGGCGGCTCCCGCAAGGAGGTCTCCCGATGACCCGCGTCTGGTCGGCCAGCCGGCTCACCTATCTGGCCCTGGGGTTGTCGGCCCTGCTGTCGATCTTCCCGATCTACTGGATGTTCGTGGTGGCCAGCCGCACCAGCGACGCGATGGGCCAGGTCCCACCGCCGCTGACGCCCGGCGGCAACCTCGGCGCCAACATCGCCCGGCTGTTCGACAACACCGACGCGTACTTCCTCACCGGCCTGATCAACTCGACGATCGTGGCCGTCACGGTGACCGTCTCGGTGGTCTTCTTCGCCACGCTGGCCGGGTTCGCGTTCGCCAAACTGCGCTTCCGCGGTCGCAACGCGCTGCTGCTGGTCATCGTCGCCACCATGATGGTGCCCACCCAACTCGGCGTGATCCCGCTCTACCTGCTGATGACGAAGTTGAACTGGAACGACCGGCTGCCCGCCGTGATCGTGCCGGCGCTGGTCACCGGCTTCGGCGTGTTCATGATGCGGCAGTACGCCGGCCAGGCGGTCAGCACCGAGCTGATCGAGGCGGCCCGGATGGACGGCTGCAACACCGCCCGGATCTACTGGAACGTGGTGCTGCCCGCGCTGCGCCCGGCCGCCGCCGTGCTCGGCCTGCTCACGTTCATGACCACCTGGAACGACTTCCTGTGGCCGTACGCGGTGCTCAACGACCCGGAGAACCCCACCGTGCAACTGTCGCTGCGGGCCCTCTCCGACGGTTACTACCAGGACATGTCGCAGGTGTTCACCGGCACGGCCATCGCCACGTTGCCGCTGCTGCTGGTCTTCGTCCTGTTCGGCCGCCAGATCATCGGCGGGATCATGGAAGGTGCGGTCAAGGCATGAGCGCGAGGAGTGAGCCGGTTTTGCGAGCCCCGCAGTCGCGAGTGACAGGCGGCGCAGTAACGGATCTCCGATTTCCCGAGGGCTTCGTCTGGGGCGCGGCCACCGCCGCGTACCAGATCGAGGGCGCTGCCCGCGAGGACGGCCGCGGCCCGTCGGTCTGGGACACCTTCAGCCGTACGCCGGGCGCGGTGCACTCCGGCCACACCGGCGACGTGGCCTGCGACCACTACCACCGGTACGCCGAGGACGTCGCGCTGATGGCCGAGCTGGGGCTGCGCGCGTACCGGTTCTCGGTGGCCTGGCCCCGGATCCAGCCGGACGGCACCGGCCCGGTCGAGCCGCGCGGGCTGGACTTCTACGACCGGCTCACCGACGCGCTGCTGGCGCGGGGCATCGACCCGATCGTCACGCTCTACCACTGGGACCTGCCGCAGTCGCTGGAGGACCGGGGCGGCTGGACCGTCCGGGAGACCGCCGAGCACTTCGCCGACTACGCGGTCGCGGTGCACCGCTGCCTCGGCGACCGGGTCCGCACCTGGACCACGCTCAACGAGCCGTGGTGCTCGGCGTACCTCGGCTACGGCAACGGGGTGCACGCGCCGGGCCGGCAGGACGGCGGGGACGCGTTCCGGGCCGTACACCATCTGCTGCTCGGCCACGGCCTGGCCGCGCGGGCGCTGCGCGCGGCCGGCGCGGAGACGCTCGGGATCACGCTCAACCTGGCCGACGTGCAACCGGCCGACGCCGGCAGCGCCGCCGACGCCGAGGCGGTACGGCTCGTCGACGGGCTGCACAACCGGATCTTCCTGGACCCGCTGACCGGCGCCGGCTACCCGGAGGACGTGCTGGCGCACGTGAGCCGGATCGTGGCGACGGACTTCGTGCGGGACGGCGACGAGAAGATCATCGCCGCGCCGCTGGACCTGCTCGGCCTGAACTACTACTCGCCCACCTACGTCGCCGGGCGGGCGGACGGCGCGGGCGGCAGCGCGTACCCGGGCACCGAAGGCGCGGTCGAGTTCCTGCCGGCGGCCGGGCCGCTCACCGACATGGGCTGGGCCATCGAGCCGGCCGGGCTCACCCGGCTGCTGGAACGGGTGGCCGCCGACCACCCCGGGCTGCCGCTGATGATCACCGAGAACGGCGGCGCGTTCCCGGACGCCGCCCGGGACTCCTCGGGCCGGGTGGCCGACGCCGACCGCACCGCCTACCTCGACGGCCACCTCCGCGCCGCGCACCGGGCCATCGCCCGCGGGGTCGACCTGCGCGGCTATCTCGTATGGTCGTTGCTGGACAACTTCGAATGGGCCGAGGGTTACCGGAAGCGGTTCGGGATCGTCCACGTCGACTACCTGACCCAGCGGCGCACACCCAAGCAGAGCGCCCGCTGGTACCAGGAGGTGATCGCCCGGAACGGGCTGTGACGAGGTGGTGGTAACGGGGATGACGACGGCACAACGGCCGACCCTGGAGGCGGTGGCCCGGCGGGCCGGCGTCTCCCGGGCCACGGTCTCCCGGGTGGTCAACGGCTCGACCACGGTCGCCGAGTCGATCCAACAGGCGGTCCGTCTGGCGGTCGAGGAACTCGGGTACGTCCCGAACCTCGCCGCCCGCAGCCTGGTCACCCAGCGCACCGACTCGGTCGCGCTGGTCATGCCGGAGGCGGCCACCCGGGTCTTCTCCGACGACCAGGTCTTCCCCGGCATCATCCGGGGCGCCGCCCAGGAGCTGGAGGCGGCCGACAAGCAGCTCGTGCTGATGCTGGCCGGCTCGCCGGCCGGGCACGAACGCGTCGAGCGGTACACCACCGGGCGGCACGTCGACGGCGTGCTCTTCGCCTCGCTGCACGGCGAGGACCCGCTGCCCGGCCGGCTCGCCCGGCTCGGCATCCCGGTGGTGTGCAGCGGCCGGCCGCTCGACGGCGCCGACGTGCCGTACGTCGACGTGGACCACGAGGGCGGCGTCACCCGGGCGGTGGAGCACCTGATCGCCACCGGCCGCCGGCGGATCGCCACCATCGCCGGGCCGCAGGACATGGTCGCCGGCATCGAACGGCTGATCGGCTACCGGGCCGCGCTCACCGCCGCCGGGCTGCCGGAGCTGGTCGCGTACGGCGACTTCACCCGGGAGTCCGGCACCGCCGCGATGCGCGCACTGCTCGCCGCCGACCCGGAGCTGGACGCGGTGTTCGCCGCCTCCGACCTGATGGCGCACGCCGCCCTGCGGGCCCTGCGTGAGGCCGGGCGGCGGGTGCCCGAGGACGTCGCGGTGATCGGGTTCGACGACATCGAGACGGCCGCGTACACCGAGCCGCCGCTGACCACCGTGCGACAGCCGATAGTGGAGCTGGGCCGGGCGATGACCCGGCAGCTCCTGCGCATCGCCGCCGGCGAGCACGTCGAGCAGGCGCTGATGCTCCCCACCGAGCTCATCCTGCGCGACTCCGCGTAAGGCGGGGCCCCCCGTCAACGCATTCTGCACAGCAGGGGGCCCCGCTCAACAAACCGGTCGCGGTGCCGACGCGGGGTGGCTAGCGTCGCCCGGATGAGTGAAGCCCTGATCCGGCCCGCCCGCGTCGACGACGCGCCCGCCGTGGTGGCGCTGCGCGCGCTGGTCTTCCCCTACCTGGTACGCGGCGTCGAGTCGACCCGCCGGATGATCGGCCAGCCGCCGCCCGGCGAGGACTGGGCCGCCTGGGTCGCCGAGGCGGACGGGCAGGTGGTCGGCTGGACGTCGGCGTACCGCAACACGCAGACCTCGACGCCCGGGGTCGGTGAGATCTCCACGCTGCACGTCCACCCGGGCCATCGCGGCCGGGGCACCGGCACCGCGCTGCTCGACACCGCGCTCGACCATCTGCGGGCGCTCGGGTCGACCCGGGTTCTCACCCACGCCCGCGCCGAGTCGCTCCCGTTCGCGCAGCGGCACGGCTTCACGCCCAGCCGGGAACTGCGCTACTCCGCACTCGACCTCGACCCGACCCCACCGGCGCCGGAGCCGCCGCCGGGCGTACGGCTGCTGCCGACCGCCGGGCTCGACCCGCGCCGGGTCCATCGGGTGGACTCCGAGTCGGCCCGCGACGAACCGGGTGACGTGCCGACGGACGCGCTCGGCTACGACCTGTGGCTCCACGAGTGCTGGGAGAACCTCGGGCTGGACCGGGAGGCCAGCACCGTCGCCGAGATCGACGGCGAACTGGTCGCGGTGAGCCTGGTGAAGCGCGACGGCGACCGGATGTGGTCGGACTTCACCGGCACGCTGGCCGCGTACCGGGGTCGGGGGTTGGCCCGGCTGACCAAGCAGGCCGCGCTGCACGCCGCCGCCGCGCGCGGGGTGCGGACCGCGTACACCTCCAACGACGAGGCGAACGCGCCGATGCTGGCGATCAACGCGGCGCTCGGCTACCGGCCGGTCGACAGCCAGTGGTCGTGCCGGCGCACGCTCACCTGAACCGACCGGCGGCCCGGTGGACGTGCCGGTGCGCACTCAGCGTCGTGCCGGTGCACGCTCAGCTCAGCGCCCGGCGGCGACCCGCACCGCGGTCGCGTACGCGTCGGCGCCGAACAGCACCAGCCGGGCCTCGACCAGGTGCGCCGGGTCGGCCGCGTGCAGCACGGTCAGCGCCTGCGCCACCGCGTCCTCGACCGGCCAGCCGTAGATCCCGGCGGAGATCAGCGGGAACGCGACGGTCAGCGCGCCCAGCTCGTCGGCGACGCGCAGGCTGTTGGCGTAGCAGTCACGCAGCAACGCCGAGCGGTCCTCGCGCGGCGAGAAGACCGGCCCGACGGTGTGCACCACCCAGCGCGCCGGCAGGTCGCCGGCCGTGGTGGCGACCGCCTGCCCGGTCGGCAGCCCTCGCCCGTAGCGGGACGCGCGCAGCGCCCGGCACTCCGCCAGGATCGCCGGCCCGCCGCGCCGGTGGATCGCGCCGTCCACGCCCCCGCCGCCGAGCAACGACGAGTTCGCCGCGTTGACGATCGCGTCGACCTGCTGGGCGGTGATGTCGCCCTGGATCAGCACCGTGTCCATGGTGTCAGCGCTCCTCGTCCATGGCGTCAGCGCTCCTCGACGTGCTGGCCGAGTGACCGGCGGGTCAGCAGGGCGGCCCCGGCGACGGCGGCCGGCATGACCAGCACCGCGCCGAGCGGGATCAGGAAACACAGGAAGACCGCCACCCCGAAGCCCAGCGCGGTCGGCCGGTCCGCCCGTAGCTTCGACCGCCGGTCCGGCAGCCGCATCCCGCGCCGCTGGAACGGCGCGCCGACCAGCTCCAGCGCCAGGAACCAGCCGCCGACCAGGGCGCCGACCACCGGCACCACCGTCTGCCCCACCAGCGGGATGAAACCGGCCACGAACAGGGGTACGCCGACCAGCGCGGAGATGGCCACCAGGCGCAACGAGTCGGCGATGCTGCGCCGCATCGAGGCCCAGAACGGCACCTCCACCATGCCCGGGGTGCCGCCGAGCCGGTCCTCGACCCGCTCGGAGATGGCCTCGTAGAACGGGTCGCCGACGGCCAGCGTGACAGCGGTGAACGTGAGCACCCCGACCAGTGCGGCCACCCCGACGACGGCCAGCCCGGCGGCGACCCGCAGCAGCCCGCGCGCGGTCGACGACCAGTCGTCGGCGAACGGGGTGAGCCAGGCGGCCAGGTCGTCCACGAAGTAGAGCAGGGTGGCGAAGAGGGCCAGGTAGAGCACGCCGGAGATGAGCGCCGGCACCACGCCGAGCAGCATCAGTTTCGGGCTGCGGACGTACATGCCGAAGCCACGCAGCAGCAGGCCGGCGCCGCCGAGGAAGCGGGTCGCCGCGCCGGTGACGGGCGCGACGGTACGGGAGGCGTTCACGACGGCACAGCCTAGTGGGCCCGCGCACGCACAATGGGTGGGTGCGTGCGTCGCGGCTGATCTCGTTGGTGCTGCTGCTCCAGTCCCGGGAGACGATGACGGCGGCCGAGTTGGCCCGCGAGCTGGAGGTCTCGGAACGCACCGTCTACCGGGACGTGCTGGCGCTCTCCGCCGCCGGGGTGCCGGTCTACGCCGACCGGGGCCGGGCCGGCGGCTACCGGCTGCTCGGCGGCTACCGGACCCGGCTGACCGGGTTGAGCCGCGACGAGGCCGAGGCGTTGTTCCTGGCCGGGCTGCCCGGGCCGGCCGGCGACATGGGACTGGCCGACGCGGTGGCCGCCGCCGAGTTGAAGGTGCTGGCCGCGCTGCCGCCGAGCCTGCGGGACGCGCCCGCGCGTACCGGTCAGCGGTTCCACCTGGACGTGCCGGGCTGGTTCCGGGAGAGCACGCCGCCACCCCGGCTGGCCGAGCTGGCCGGGGCGGTCTGGCGGGACCGGGCCGTCGAGCTGCGCTACCGGCGCGGTGACCGGGAGGTGACCCGCACGCTGGCGCCGTACGGGCTGGTGCTGAAGAACGGCGTCTGGTATCTCGTCGGCCGCGTCGGCGACGGGTGGCGGACGTACCGGGTGGACCGGGTGGTCGACGTCGAGGTGGGTGCGGAACGCTTCGACCGGGACGAGCGCTTCGACCTCGGCGCGTACTGGCGGGAGCAGGCCGCGGCGTTCCTGCGCGACCTGCTGCGGGACCGGGTCACCGTGCGGCTCGGGCCGGCCGGGCTGCGGGTGCTGCGGCACCTGGTGGACGCGCCGTTCGTGTACGAGGAGGCGGTCGCCGCGGCCGGCCGGCCCGACGGGCAGGGCCGGCTGGTGCTCCGGCTGCCCGTCGAGTCGGTCGACGTGGCGTACGGCCAACTGCTGGCGCTCGGCCCCGAGGTGGAGGTGCTGGCGCCGGTGGAGCTGCGGGCCCGGTTCGCCGAGGCGGCCCGCCGCGCGGCGGCGCTCTACGCCGACCCGCCGCAGGACGCCGGCCCACCCCGGGGCGCGGACCCGTCACCGGACGCCGGACCGCCCGGAGACGGACCGTCCGGGGACGCCGGTCAGCGGTAGCCGGTGTCGTCGGCCGGCTTGCCCGGCGCGACCACCTCGTCGTGGTAGCGGGCCCAGTGCGGGCGGGTGCCGTCGAGGTCGGTGAAGCCGTACACCTGGGCCAGCCCGCCGCTGTCCAGCGACTGCCCGTTCCAGCGGGCCCGGTCCGGGTCGGCGGCCAACGCGACCACGGCCCGGCCCACGAACGCCGGCGTCTCGGACATGACGAAGTGCCTGTCGGTCTTCGCACCGTCGCGCCAGTTCGCCTCCGTGACGCCGAAGTGCTCCAGCATCGCCTCGGAACGCAGCCAACCGGGGGTGAGCGCGACCGCGGTGCCGCCGTGCGGGGCCAGCTCGTGCGCCTGGGTGAAGCCGAGCCGATTCACCGACACCTTGGCCAGGTCGTAGAAGACGGAGAGGCGGTACGTCGTGTCGTTGTACGCCTTCGTGCCGTCGCCGATCTCGACGACCAGCCCGCCCGGGTTGCGGATCAGCAGCGGCAGCGCGAAGTGGCTGGTGATGATGTGGGTGTCGACGGCCAGCCGCAGCGTCCGGAAGCCGGCGTCGAGCGGCTGCTCCCAGACCGGCTTCTCCCAGGTGATCAGCGGGTCCGCGCCCCAGATGTCGTTGACCAGCACGTCGAGCCGGCCCTGCTCGGCGTCGATCCGCTCGGCCAGGCGGCGTACCTGTTCCGGGTCGAGGTGGTCGACGGCGACCGCGATGCCGGTGCCGCCGGCGGCGGTGACCAGCTCGGCGGTCTCCTCGATGGTCTCCGGCCGGTCCATCTCCGAGCGGCGGTCCCGGGTGGTGCGGCCGGTGGCGTAGACGGTGGCTCCGGCGGCGCCGAGCTGGACGGCGATCTGCCGGCCGGCGCCCCGGGTCGCGCCCGCGACGAGCGCGACCTTTCCGGTCAGTGGTGAGTTCATGGGTTCACCGTGTCACCGATACCTGACAGCCGAAGTCCGGTTTCCCGACGACAGTGGATCGGCGATCATGACGGCATGCACCTGCTGCTCTCCGGCATCGTCGGCTCGGTCGCGTACGGGCTGGCCGGCCCCGGCTCGGACACCGACCGGCTCGGCGTCTTCGCGGCGCCGACGGTGGCGTTCCACGGCCTGCGTCCGCCCCGGGAGTCGGTGGTCACCACCGAGCCGGACGTCACGCTGCACGAGGCCCGGAAGTACGCGCTGCTGGCGCTGAGCGGCAACCCGACCGCCACCGAGCTGATGTGGCTGCCGGACGACTGCTACGAGACCCGGACCGCGTTCGGCGATCGACTGATCGGCATCCGGGCGGCGTTCCTCAGCGCGCCCCGGGTCCGGGACGCCTATCTCGGCTACGCCGCCCAGCAGTTCCGGCGGCTGACCACCGCGCCGGCGGACGTGGGCGGCCGGCGACGGTCGGCCAAGCACGCCCGGCACCTGGCCCGGCTTCTGCACCAGGGCCGGGTCCTCTACGCCACCGGCGTGCTGGAGATCCGGCTGGCCGACCCGGAGTGGTTCCGGGCGTTCGGCGAGCGGGTGGCCGGTGGCGCGCTGGCCGAGGCGCAGGCGCTGGTGGCGAGCGCCGAGGCGGACTTCGCCCGGATCCGCACGCCGCTGCCGGAGCGCCCGGACGAGGAGCCGGTGGAGCGGTGGCTGCTCGACGTCCGGGCGGCCCACCTGCCCCGCTGACTCAGTCCGCGAGGCGGACCCGGACCCGGCGGTTGGCCCGGCCCTTGCTCTCCACCTTGACCACCTGGACCTTGCCGATCTGGGCGGTGGAGGCGACGTGCGTGCCGCCGTCGGCCTGGACGTCCAGCCCGACGATGTCGACGATCCGCACCTCCTGCTCGTCCGGCGGGATCAGGTTGGACTGGGTTCGGATGATGTCCGGCAGCGCCAACGCGTCGGCGCGCGGCAGCACCCGGACCGCGACCGAACGGTCGGCGGCCACCTCGGCGTTGACCAGCTCCTCGATGCGGGTCTTGAAGTCCGACGGCACCTCGGGGAGGTTGAAGTCCATCCGGGCCTCGCCCGGTTCCATGTTGCCGCCGGTGACCAGCGCGCCGAAGTCCCGGAACACCACGCCGCAGAGCACGTGCAGCCCGGAGTGGGTACGCATCAGCATGGTCCGGCGGGCGTCCTCCACCGCGCCGGTGACGTCGACGCCGACCGGCGGCACCGGGTCACCCTCGGCCGGGATCAGCCACAGGTCGTCGCCCTTGCGGGTGCCCACGATCCGGGTCTGTACGCCCTGCCAGAGCAGCACCCCGTGGTCCGGTGGCTGGCCCCCGCCGCCCGGGTAGAACGCCGACCGGTCCAGCACGATGCCCTGCTCGGGGTCGGCCGCCAGCACCCGGCACGTCCACTCGCGCAGCGTGGGGTCGGCGAGGTCGAGGCGGTGCGTACGGCCGTGGTGTGTGACGCCCATGCCGCCCGACGTTACCCGTTGAGGAACGACGAGACGCGCTCCCGTACGTCGGCGCGTTCGGTCCAGAGCACGCCGGGCCGGTCGTACACGTGCAGGGTGGCGGCCGGCAGCGCGGCGGCGAGCTGCTCGGCGACGGCGACCGGGTGCAGGTCGTCGTCGACGCAGCCGATCACCAGCGCCGGGGCGGTGACCGCGGCGAGCGCTCCGGCGTCGTCCAGCGGGACCTCGCCGGGCAGGCTGGCCAGGCCGGGCGCGAGCCCGTCGCGCAGCAGTTGGTCGAGCCGTTGCCGCAGGTAGGCCCAGCCGGCCGGGGTATTACGGACCGACGGTGGCAGCTCCAGCGACACGACCTCGGCGAGCGCGTGCGCGTCGCCGTCGGCCACCGCGTCGAGCAGGCCGGTGAGGCGGGCCCGCGCCACCTCGCCGCGCGGCGCGTCCAGCACCGCGGGAAGGAAGAAGACGAGTTTCTCGAAGCGTTCCGGGCTCTCGGCGAGCAGCCGGCACAGCGCGCCCGCGCCGAGGCTGGCGCCGAACGCCCGGGTGGCGCCGCCCAGGTCGGCGACGGCCCGCAGGTCACGGGCGAGGTCGAGGTAGGTCCACGGCCCGGGTGGGGAGTCGGACCGGCCGTGCCCACGGAACTGGAAGAAGACCCGCCGGCCGGTGACGCCGCTGCCGAACGGCCGGGTGGTGGCGATGCCGTTGCCCAACCCGTGCGCGAACACGGTGACCGGATCGCCGACACCGGTGACCAGGCGTTCCAGGCTCACCCCGTGCGGGGTGTCGACAAGCTCGGTGTCCGGCTCGGGCAGCGCGGGCCGGCCGGTCCGTGGCCCGCCGGGGCCGGGACCCCAGGTGCGGGGGCCACCGTCCGGCGGCGGGGGCCAGCGGAAACCTCTCACCAGGACCCTCGGCCGTCGTGCAGGTCCCGTAGGCCGGGTCGCACGTCGAGCAGGTAGATGAGGCCGGCCGCGATGCCGACCAGTCCGAAGAGGCTGATCGGGCCGAAGCCCAGCAGGGTCAGCAGCAGGCAGACCGCCAGGATGGCGATCCAGCCGCCCTTGGGCAGCGTGCCGAGCGCGGCGAAGCCGTCGCCGCGCTGGGTGAGTGCGTGCACCAAGGCCACACCCTGGATGACCAGGGCGAAGACGAGCAGGATCAGCTGAATCACATTGCGGACTTCGAACGCGAAGATCGGCGCGGCGTAGGCCATGTCGGCAAGCTTATGCCGAGACCCCGGAAACGTCCGACAGGACGCTGTCCGGGGTCTCGGTGGAGAGTCGGGTCACTCGGCGGCCGGGCGGGTCCGCTTCGTGGCCTTCGGCAGCATCGCCGACGGGGTGGCCGGCTTGCCGGCGGCGGCCCGGGTGGCGGTCGCCTTGGTGGCCCGGGTCCGCTTCACGGCGGCCGGCTTGGCGGCCACCGCCTCGGCGACCTCGGCCGGGCTCGGCACCTCGGTCTTCGGGGCCTCGGTCGTCCCGGTCTTCGGGGCCACCATCGACACGGCGGCCGGGGCAGTCTCGGCGGTCGCCTCGATGTCGGCGTTCACCGTGTCGGCGGCCTCCAGCACACCGGCGCCGACGACCCGCTCGCCCCGGGCGACCAGCTCGGCGTACGCGGCCAGGGCGCGCTCCTGCGCGGCGTACGCGCCGGACACCACGGCGGCGGCGTTACGCGTGGCGGCCTCACGGAGCTTGTCCAACTGAGCAGCCTCGCGCAGCTTGTCCAGCTGAGCAGCCTCGCGGAGCTTGGCCAACTGGGCAGCCTCGCGGAGCTGGTCGAGGTCGGTGGAGCGCAGCCCGGTGGCGGTCAGGTTGGCCGTCTTCAGCGTCTCGGCGGCCTTCTGGCGCAGCTCGTAGCCGGTGCCGACGGCCTTGCCGCCGAGGTCGGCCACGACCCGCGTGCCCAGGCCGCTGACCACGGTGGGCAGCTTGCGGAGCTGCTCCAGGGCCAGCTCACCGGCGCCGGCGGCAGCGTAGAGGGGGGCGGGGATGCGGCTGGTCTTCGGCTGGGTCATGACTGCTCCTCTTCGGCCGCACCGGCGGCCTTCCGGGCCGCCCGGCGGGCGGTCGTGCGTTCACGGGTGGCGGTGGTCGGCGCGGGCGCGGGGCCCGCCTCGGTGACGGCTACCGATTCGAGGACGGCCTCGGTCGGGGTGCCGTCGGGTGTCACGGGGCCGGTCGCGGCCGGCGCGACGGTGGCCGGGGCCTCGGGCGCGGCGGCCGGCTCGGCGGCCTCCGCCGGCTCGGGCGCGGCAGCCGTCGGCTCGGTGGGCTCCACCGGTCCGGCCGTGCCGGTCGCCTCGGCCAGGCGCGCGTTCTCCCGGCGGAACGTCTCGTAGATCTGGGTGAGCGACTGCTTCTGGGCCATGGTCAGCTCGGCGTCGACCGCGATGGCCGCGAGCACGCCCTGCCCCTCCTTGTCGTCCAGCAGTCCGGCCCGCAGGTACATGGCCGGGGTGGAGACGCGTAGCGCGCTGGCGAGCTGCTGGAGCACCTCGGCGCTCGGCTTGCGCAGCCCGCGCTCGATCTGGCTCAGGTACGGGTTGCTGACGCCGGCCTGCTCGGCGAGCTGACGCAGTGAGATCTTCGCGTTGCGCCGCAGGTCGCGAATGAACCCGCCGACATCGGGAAGGTCCTTGCTGGTGGCCATGACTCAACGCTAGCGCGCGCTGCTAGCTGCTGCAAGCAAAGTGCTAGCCAGAGTTAGCGACGTCACCCGAAGTCGGTTGCGGGGTCGGCGTCCGCCTCCGTACCGTTCCGCCGTGACGAAGATCGAGATCAACGGCGCGGTGCTCGCCTACGACGAAGCGGGCAGCGGCAGCGCCGTGGTGCTGCTCCACGCCGGCATCGCGGACCGGCGGATGTGGCGCGACCAGGTGCCGGCGCTCGCCGCCCGGCACCGGGTGATCGTCCCGGACCTGCGCGGCTACGGCGAGTCGGAGCTGCCGCCCGAGCCGTTCGCCCACCACGACGACGTGGTCGGGCTGCTCGACGCGTTGGGCGTCGAGCAGGCCGCGCTGGTGGGCTGCTCGTTCGGCGGCCGGGTCGCGGTGGACACCGCGCTGGCCCACCCGGATCGGGTGAGCGCGCTGGCGCTGTTCGGCGCCCCGCTCTCCGGCCACGAGTGGTCCGAGGAGACCGAACAGCTCTGGGAGAACCTGGTCGGCGATGTGGACCCGGAGGACTTCGGGGCCACCGCCGCCGGCGAGGTGCGGTTCTGGGTGGTCGGCCCGAGCCGGCAGCCGGCCGACGTCGACCCCGAGCTGATCCGGTTCGCCGAGGAGATGGACCGCCGGGCGCTCGCCGCCGAGCAGGCGCTCAGCGCGATCGAGGTGGGCGAGCTGGACCCGCCGGCCGTCGACCGCCTGGGCGAGCTGCGGATGCCGGTGCTGGCCGCGGCCGGCGCCGACGACATCCCCGACATCCGCCGCCTGGCCGACCGCATCGCCGCCGAGGCCCCCCACGGGGTACGCCTCCCCGACATCCCGCACGCCGCCCACCTGTTCCCCCTGGAGCACCCCACCGAGGTCAACACCGCCCTCCTCGCCTTCCTCCCCTGACCGGACCCCGCGATCTTGCAGTTACTGCCCCGACGAATCGGGCGCAGCGGGCGAACCGGGGGCGGCAAGTGCAAGATCGCCGGGGGTCACCAGATGGGGCGGACGGCGCCTACCGGGAGGCCGCCGCCCAGCAGGGGCACCTCGGCGTACTCGGTGAGGATGGGGGCGGTCAGGCCCAGCCGGGTCAGGGCGGAGGTCAGGACCGGCATCCTCGGGCGGGCGGCGCCGTCGTCGATCTTGAGGGCGACCGCGCCGACGCCCGGGACCGCCGCCGCGATCACCCCCTCCGCGCCGATCTTGGCGAGCAGACCGGGTACGCCACGCATCAGCCGGGTGTCATCGGCCTGGGTGCCGCCGACCAGTTCCGGGTACGCGCGCATGGCGTCCGCCACGGTCCGCTCCACGGCGCCCGGCTCGGCGGTGACCAGCCGCAGGAAGGCGCGTGCCAGCCCGGTCACCGACACGGCGTGCACGGGTGCGCCGCAGCCGTCCACCCCCACCGCCGCCGCCCGCTCCCCGGTGAACTCCTCGACGGTGGCGGTCAGCCGCTGCTGGAGCGGGTGCTCCGGCCGCCAGTACCCATCCTGCGACCAACCGGCGGCCCGACAGGTCAGCAGCATGCCGGCGTGCTTGCCGGAGCAGTTCATCAGCACCCGGGACGGGCCGCCACCGGCCCGCAGCACCGCCTCCCGGGCAGCCTCACCGAACGGCAGGTCCGGCGGGCAGTGCAGCGCCTCCGGGGTCAGGCCGGCGCCCCGGAGCAGCGCGGTGACGCGTTCGACGTGGAACTCCTCACCGGCGTGGCTCGCGGCGACCAACGCCACGTCGGCCGGGTCGGTCAGCGCGAGCCCGGCCCGGAGCATGCCGATCGCCTGCATCGGCTTGTTCGACGACCGGGGGAAGATCGGCGAGCCGACGTCGCCGGCGCCGGCGACCGGCGAGCCGGCGGCGTCCAGCACCACCACGGAACCACGGTGGACGCCCTCCACGAACCCGGACCGGACCACCTCGGCGAGCGGCACGCCGCCCTCGTACGTCTTTCCCACAGGGTGGACGGTACCGACGGGACTATCACGGACGGCAGCGGGGTGACCTGGGACGTCGGCCGCACGCGTACAGGTGCGGGTGCTCGCGCGCCGCTTACACGCCGAGCAGCGCGCGGGCCTCGGCGGTGGTCAGCGGCGGGCGCTGGGCGAGTTGGGCGAAGCCGACCGCGCGCGCGACGAGCTGCATGTTGGACTCCACCGGGCGGCCCTTCGCGTAGGTGACCGTGTCCTCCATCCCGACCCGCAGGTGACCGCCGGTGGCGAGCGAGGACAGCATCACCGGGATGGTGCTGCGGCCGATGCCGGTGGCCGCGAACGTGGTGCCGTCGGGCAGGTCGCGGAGCATCTGCTGGGCGGCGACGAGCGTGGCGGTGGTGCCCGGCATGCCGCCCGGCACGCCCATCACGAAGTCGACGTGGACGTGCCCGCCGTGCGGCAGGCCGTACTTGCCGAGCAGCCGCTGCAACGCGGTGAGGTGGCCCAGGTCGAAGATCTCGTACTCGGGGACGACGCCCCGCTCCTGCATCCGGGTGTGCAGGTCGACGATGAACTCCCAGCGGTTGAGGAACACGTCGTCACCGAAGTTGACCGTGCCCATGGTGCAGGAGGCCATGTCCGGCCCGGCGTCGAGCACCGCGAGCCGGTGCGCCTCCGGGTCGGTCACCGCGCCGCCGGAGGAGAGCTGCACGATCAGGTCGGTGCTCTCCCGCAGCGCCGACACGGTGTCCCGCAGCCGGCCCGGGTCGAGCGTGGGCCGCGCCTCGTCGTCCCGGATGTGGACGTGGATCACGGCCGCGCCGAGCGCCTCGCACTCCTTGGCGGTCAGCAGCAGTTCGTCGAGCGTCACCGGCAGCGCCGGCACCTCCGCCTTGGCCGACTCCGCACCGGTGGGGGCAACCGTGATCAACGTCCCTGTCGTCATGCCCCGGATCCTAGACCGGCCCCCGGCACCGGGTCGACCGGAGGATTTCCGGCGCGAGCGGCATCAAGAAGGGAACCTTTCTCTACCGGAGGCGTTAATAGGGGGCCCTTCCTTACACGTCGATGGCGGCGGCGGTGTCGCCCACCATCAGGCGGGCGTCGTCGGGGGTGTTGCGCTTGAGCACGGCGAGCGCGATCTGCCCCAGCTCGTAGTGGTGCACGGCGGTGCCGACGAAGCCGATCGTCCGGCCGTCCAGCGTGACCGGCGTGCCGGCGGACGGCGGCTGGTCGGTGGTCACGCCGTCCAGGTGCAGCAGTGCGAGCCGGCGCGGCGGCTTGCCCAGGTTGTGCACCCGGGCCACCGTCTCCTGCCCCCGGTAGCAGCCCTTGTCCAGGTGCACGGCCGGGGCGATCAGGTCCACCTCGGCGGGGATGGTGCGGTGGTCGGTGTCCACCCCGGCCCGGGCCCGCCGGGCGGCCACCCGGATCGCCTCGTACGCCCACAGCCCGGCCACCGGCACGCCCGCGCCACGCAGCCCGGCCACCACCTCGACCATGGCCGGACGCGGCACCAGCAGGTCGACGCCGAGCGCCACCCGCCGGGCCCAGCCGCCGGACGGCAGCGGCTTGACGTCGTACACCACGGAGGGCCGCGCGGGCAGCTCGCCGGAGCGGAACTTCGGACCCGGCACCCCGACCAGGTCGGGTGCGGCCAGGCCGGTGACGCCGAGCGTGCCGAGCGCGTCGACCGCCTCCGGCCCGACCAGCGAGAGCAGCGCGTGCTCAGGGGTCGCGTCGCGTGGGTCGACCTTGCTGAAGAAGCGCATCTTCTCCAGGTACGACAAAAGCCCGCCGGTCATCCCCGGCTCGGTGTCCAGCCAGGTGGTCTCGCCGTCCTCGGCGACCAGCGCGTGCTGCTCGACGTGCCCGTTCGGGGAGAGCACCAGCAGCTCGGTGCCCTGCCCGGGCGCCAGCGCGGCCAGGTGCTGGCTGGTCAGCGTGTGCAGCCAGCCGATCCGCTCCTCGCCGGGCACCGCGATGACGCCTCGGTGCGAGCGGTCGACCAGGCCGACGCCGGTGGCGAGGACGCGCTGTTCGCGCATCGGGTCGCCGTAGTGCGCGGCCACCGGCGCGACCCCGGCCGCCCGGTGAGCCGGCTCGGGCTGGTCCCGGGGCTCCTCGTCGATGGCGTCGGCGGCCACCGCGCCCGCGATGTCGATCATTTGCGTTCCCCGTCCTGTGCGCACCGGCCGCAGACCCCGAAGAGGGCCACGTGCCCGATGTCGACCTGAAATCCGCGCTGCCCGGCGAGCTGGTCGGCGAGCGGCCCGAGCATCTCCGGGGAGATCTCGTCGATCGCCCCGCACTCCCGGCACACCAGGTGCACGTGCTCGTGCTCGCCGGCCGCGTGATAGGTCGGCGAGCCGTGCGACAGGTGGGTGTGGGTCACCAGGCCGAGCCGTTCCAGCAGCTCCAGCGTGCGGTAGATGGTGGTGATGTTGACCCCGGCCGCCACCTCGCGGACCGCCGTGTGCACCTGCTCCGGGGTGGCGTGCCCCAGATCCAGGACGGCCTTCAGGACCAGCTGCCGCTGCGCCGTGAGCCGCAGCCCGCGCGAGCGGAGCAGTTCCGCGAGGGAGGATTCCGACACCCTCCGATCATAGTTCGGCCGCCGCGCCGGTCCCGGCCGCCGCCGGGGTACGCCGCTACGCTGCGCCGGTGGAGGGTGCTCGGCGGCAGCATGGCCGGCCTGATCGCCACCCGGGTGCTGAGCGAGGCGCGACCCGGGTGGCGGTGCCCGGCCGAGGGCTGGTCCCGGCCGGCGAGCCGGTGTTGCGCGGCGACGACCGGGGCGTCCTGCACGGCGACGGCCTGTTCGAGACGCTGCACCTGCGCGCCGGCCGGCCCTGGCTGCGCGACGCCCACCTGGCCCGGCTGCGGGCCGGCGCGGCGGCGATCGACCTACCGTTGCCGCCGGTCGAGGCGCTGGTGGAGCTGCTGGACGCGGTGCGGGTCGGCTGGCCGGCGGAGACCGAGGGCGCGTTGCGGCTGGTCTGCACGCGCGGGCCGGAGGACGACGGCCCGCCCACGGCGTACGCCACGCTCGGCGAGGTGCCGGCGGCGGTTCGGCGGGCCCGGCGGGACGGGGTGACGGTGGCCACCCTGCCGCTCGGCGTGGCCGCCCGGTCCCGCCCCGAGCTGGGCTGGCTGCCGGCCGGTGTGAAGTCCATCTCGTACGCGACGAGCACCGCGGCCCGACGGTGGGCGCGGCGCGCCGGCGTGGACGACGTGCTCTGGGTCTCGACGGACGGCTACGTGCTGGAGGCGCCCACCGCGAACGTGGTGTGGCTGACCGCCGGCACGCTGCTGACCGTGCCGGCGGCGGCGACCGGCGTGCTGCCCGGCGTGACCGCCCACCACCTGCTGGCAAGGGCCCCCGAGCTGGGCCTGACCGCGGCCGAGCACCTGCCCACCGTCGCCGACCTGTACAACGCCGAGGCGATCTGGCTGACCAGCTCCCTACGCGGCCCCACCGAGGTCAGGTCCCTGGACGGAACCCCCCGCCCCCGCTCCCCCCTGACCCCCCGCCTGCAGTCCCTCCTGGGCTTCCCCCACCCGCCCTTCCGGCGTTGATCAAGGAGTTCGCGTCGGAGTTGATCTCCTTGTTGACGCAAACCTCTTGATCAACGCGCCGGGAAAGGGGGTCAGCCGGCTACTCGGGTCAGGCGGGCGGAGAGGTGGGGGGTCAGGGGGTGGCCCATGGCGGCCATCTCCTGCGCGTAGAGCAGGGCGCCCTCCACGATGCCGAACAGGCGGGCGCCGGCGGTGACCTCCTTCGCGGTGGCCGTGCGGACCACCGCGTCGCTCGCGAACTCGATCTGGGTGCCCTTGCGCTTGCCGATGTGCAGCTCCATCACGCCGGTCGGCACGCTCATCAGCGCCTCGATCTCGTCGGTGACCCGCTCGCCGTCCAGCACCGGACGCCACCAGCCCACCTCGCGACCGGCCGGGCGGACCGGGCGGCTCTCCTCGTCCAGGAGCCACGCCCGGGACTCGTAGAACAGGAACGGCCGGCCGTCGTGGCTGATCCGGATCTCCTGCGCGTAGTCGAAGTCCTCGATCGTCGGGAACCCGCCCCGGCCCCGGCCGCGCCACACCCCGATGTACGGCAGCAGCCCGTCCAGGCTCGGGTGCAGCTTGGGACCGACGCGCAGGTCGTGGCTCTCCTCGTACGGGTACTCCTCGACCGGCGGCGCGTTCAGCCATGGCGGCTGGAGCGGATTCTCACTCACGGTTTCACCACTTACCTCTTGCTATCCGGACTGCGACGTAGACCAGACCGCCGGCGAGCGCGCCCAGACCGGCGACCAGCAGGCTGACGAACCCGATCTCGGTAACCATCCGGGCCATCCTATGCTGGGCGGCATGACGCGCACTCTCGTCGTCAAGGCCACCGCCGGCGCGGACGCCCCGGAGCGGTGCGCCCAGGCGTTCACCGTCGCCGCCACCGCGGCCGCGGCCGGTTTCGATGTGTCGCTCTGGCTGACCGGCGAGTCGACCTGGTTCGCGCTGCCCGGACGGGCGGAGTCGTTCGAGCTGCCGCACTCGGCGCCGCTGGGCGAGCTGCTGCACGTGGTGCTGGCCACCGGCCGGGTGACCGCCTGCACCCAGTGCGCAGCCCGGCGGGACATCGGCCCGGACGACGTGATCCCGGGCGTACGCATCGCGGGAGCGGCGGTCTTCGTCGAGGAGGCCGTCGCCGACGGCGCGCAGGCCCTGGTCTACTGACCCGCGCGCGGGGTCGTCCATTCTGACCGGTGCGCCGATCCTGACCCGATATGCCGGGACCCCGCCTACCATTCGGATGTGAGTGAGGCGATCGAACGGTTCTTCGCGTCGTTGCCGGCGCGCGCCCCCGCCGTGCTGCGCAGCCCGATCGGCGGCACGCTCCGGATCGACCTGGCCGACGGCAACCGCACCGAACACTGGTACGTGACGCTGGCGCCCGGGTCGGCCCGGGTGAGCCGGCAGGAGGAACCCCGCCCGCCCGACGCCGTGCTGACTGTCAGCACCGAACTCTTCGAGCGGCTGATCACCGGCCGGGAGGCCGGGATGGCGACGGTGCTGCGCAACGAGGCCACGTTCGGCGGGCACGTCGTGCTGTTCCTGGCGCTCCGACGCTTCCTGCCCGACCCGCCCGGCGTACGGGACCCGAGGGAGACCGCCCGCGAGCACGCCCGGCGGTCGGCGTGAAGGAACGGATCAGCATCCTCGACGGCAACACGTTCCTGGTCAGCGACCGGCGCGGCAACATCGAGCCGTCGTACGACTTTCCCACCGGGTTGTTCTCCTTCGACACCCGGTTCCTCTCCACCTGGATCCTCTCCCTGGACGGCCAACTGCTGCACGCGCTCTCCATCGACGACGCGCTGTCGTACAAGACGCGGTTCTTCATGGTCCCCGGCGAGCCGACGCACTACCTGGACGCCGACGTCTCGGTGATCCGCAGCCGCTCGATCGGCGGCAGCTTCGACGAGGAACTGACCCTGCTCAACCACTCCGGGCAGGAGAAGGAGTTCCGCCTCCGGCTCGACATCGCCTCCGACTTCGCCGACCTGTTCGAGATCAAGCACCAGCGGGAGAAGAAGGGCCGCACCACGCCCACCGTGGAGGAGGACGGGCTGCGGCTCACCTACCGGCGGCAGGGGTTCCACCGGGAGGCGAGGATCAGCAGCACCGCCCCGGCCGAGGTGGACCGGGGCGGGATGACGTTCCGCATCCGCATCGGGCCACACGGCGAGTGGACCACCCGACTGCACGTCGCCACCATGATCTACGGGGCCCGGGGCGAGGACATCCGGGCCACGCTGCCGCTGGGCGGCCACCGCTCGGTGGCGGCCATCGAGGCCGATCACCACGAGCTGATCGAGCGCGCGCCGACGCTGGGCTGCGACTGCGAGCCGCTGGCGGGCGCGTACCGGCGCAGCCTCGCCGACCTGGCCGCACTCCGGTACGAGTCGATCACGCTCGGCGTCCGGCTGGTCGCCGCCGGCCTGCCCTGGTTCATGACGCTGTTCGGCCGGGACAGCATCTTCACCTCGCTCCAGATCCTGCCGTTCCTTCCCGAGCTGATCCAGCCGACCATCCTCATGCTGGCCGGGCTCCAGGGCAGCCGGATCGACGACTTCCGCGACGAGGAACCCGGCAAGATCCTGCACGAGCTGCGCTACGGGGAGACCGCCGGTTTCGAGGAGCAGCCGCACTCGCCGTACTACGGCTCGGCCGACACCACCGCGCTCTTCGTGATCCTGCTCGACGAGTACGAGCGGTGGACCGGGGACGAGAAGCTGGCGCGGCAACTGGAGTACGAGACGCGGGCGGCGCTGGACTGGCTCGACACGTACGGAGACCTGCTCGGCACCGGTTACGTCTGGTACATGTCCCGCAACCCGGAGAGCGGGCTGCCGAACCAGTGCTGGAAGGACTCCCCGGACGGCATCTCCTACTCCGACGGCCGGCTGCCGGAGTTCCCGCGCGCCACCTGCGAACTACAGGGATACGCGTACGACGCCAAGCTGCGCGGCGCCCGGATGGCCCGCGAGTTGTGGGGCGACCCGGCGTACGCGGACCGGCTGGAACGCGAGGCGGCGGCGCTGAAGGAACGGTTCAACCGCGACTTCTGGATCCCGGAGCGGGAGTACTACGCGCTGGCGCTGGACCCGCAGGGGCGGCACGTGGACGCGCTCACCTCGAACATCGGCCACCTGTTGTGGAGCGGCATCGTCGACGAGTCCCGGGCGCCGGCGATCGCCGCCCACCTGCTCGGGCCGCGCCTCTTCTCCGGCTGGGGCGTGCGCACGCTCGCCGACGACCAGGGCCGGTACAACCCGATCGGCTACCACGTCGGCACGGTGTGGCCGTTCGACAACTCGATCATCGCGTGGGGCCTGTGGAAGTACGGCTTCCGCGAGGAGGCCGGCCGGATCTGCGAGGCGATGCTGGACGCGTCCCGGTACTTCGACGGGCGACTGCCCGAGGCGTTCGCCGGCTACGAGCGCGGCCTCACCGACTACCCGGTGGAGTACCCGACCGCGTGCAGCCCGCAGGCCTGGTCCGCCGGCACGCCGCTGCTGCTGCTGCGCGTCATGCTCGGGCTGGAGCCGCAGGGCGAACACCTGATCATCGACCCGGCCGTGCCGCCGGGGATGGGCCGGGTGGAGCTGCTCGACATCCCGGGCCGGTGGGGCCTGGTGGACGCGCTGGGCCGCAGCCGCACCCAGGACGACGAGAACCGGGGGCACTGACCGGCCGGATCAGGCTCGGCAGGGGCTGGTGACCGCCACCCGGACCCGCCCGTCGACACGCTCGGCCAGCACCGCCGGGTCACCCGGGCGGGCGTACCGGTCGGCGGAGTCCACCACCGGCGCGGCGCCGGCGCCGAACGCGGCGGCCAGCGGCTGGTCGGCCGCCACGGCGGCCTCGCCCCGGGCGGTCCGGGCCGTCCCACCACCCCGGCACGGCGCGGCCAGCACCTGGACCGCCCCGGTCGGGCCGCCCCAGCGGCCCAGCGCGCGGGTCAGCGCGGCCGACTCGGCGGCGGCGTCGACGGCCGGCGCCCGGTAGCCGTCACCGACCGGACGGCAGCCGGTGTCGGCGGTCAGCAACACCCGACCGGGCCCGCCGGAGCGGCCCTCGACCGCCACGAAGTCGCCGGCGTCGGCGCGTAGCAACGGCTCACCGTCGAACGTCGAGACGCCCGCCCGCCACTCCGGCGGCAGGCGGTCGGCCACCCCGCGCAGCAGGTCGCGGACGTCACCGTCGGCGGTCGCCACCTCGATACCGCGTTCCAGCGACGCCCCGGCGTCGATCGGCGTCACCCGGCAGCCCCGCTCCAGCCGGTCCGGCAGGAGCGCCGGCACCCCGGCCGACCCGATCGCGGCGGTCAACTCCCCGATCGCCCGATCCACCACCGGACCGGCCTGACTCAGCGAACGCTGCTCCTTGACGGTGGGCGGGTCGGTGCGCACCGACCACCAGGTCAGCCCCGCGAGCAGCACGGCCCAGACCACGGTGGCGACCAGCAGCCAGCGCTGCCGACGCCGGCCGGACGGCCGGTCGGGGGCCTGCTGGTCGGGTCGGGACGGCGGGGCGTACCCCGGCTGGACAGCACCGCTCACCGGGCCATGGTGTCACGCCCCCACGACCCGCCGACCGTGACCGGTCACCCCGACGTTCAGATCTTGGATCGAAACGGCCCCCACCGGGGCACTTTCGGTCCGGCACGGCTCGGGCCGGTCACCCCTGGGCGGGGCGACCGGCCCGAGCCGATGCGCGTGGTGCGGAGTGGTCAAGCGGGGCCCCCGCCTATACCGGAGGCGTCAACAGGGGGCCCCTCCTTACGCCTTCACGGTGACGGTGACCTCGTTGATGCCGCGGGCCGCCGTCACGGCCGTGTCGCCGTTGCCGTGCCGGGAGAGCGCCCGCAGCGTCCACGAGCCCGGCGCGGCGAAGAACCGGAACTGACCGGCCGGGGACGTCACCACCTCGGCGGTGAACTCGCCTGTCGAGTCGAGCAGCCGGACGTACGCGCCCGGCACCGCCTCGCCGGACTCGGCCAGCACCTGCCCGGTGATGACGGTTTCCTTCTCCAGGTCGAGGCTGGCCGGAAGCGGGGCGGCCTGGTCCGGCGCGGCGCAACCGGCAGCGGTGGAAGCGGTCGGAGCGGTCATGTCAGGCCTCCCCGGGCTCGTCGCCGAGCGCCACCGGCACGCCGACCAGCGAGCCGTACTCGGTCCAGGATCCGTCGTAGTTCTTCACGTTGCGGTGCCCGAGCAGCTCCTGGAGCACGAACCAGGTGTGCGAGGAGCGCTCGCCGATCCGGCAGTAGGCGATGGTCTCCCGGCCGTCGTCCAGCCCGGCGTCGGCGTAGATCTTGCGCAGCTCGTCGTCGGACTTGAACGTGCCGTCCTCGTTGGCCGCCTTGGACCACGGCACGCTGATCGCGGTCGGCACGTGGCCGGCGCGCTGCGCCTGCTCCTGCGGCAGGTGGGCCGGGGCGAGCAGCCGCCCGGCGTACTCGTCGGGGCTGCGCACGTCGACCAGGTTCTTGGTGCCGATGGCGTCGACCACCTCGTCGCGGAAGGCGCGGATGGAGGTGTCCGGCGCCTGCGCGACGTACTGCGTGGCCCGGCGGGTCACCGCGTCGGTGACCAGCGGACGCGCGTCCAGCTCCCACTTCTTGCGACCGCCGTCGAGCAGCTTGACGTCGCGGTGGCCGTAGAGCTTGAAGTACCAGTACGCGTACGCGGCGAACCAGTTGTTGTTGCCGCCGTAGAGGATGACGGTGTCGTCGTTGGCGATGCCCCGCTCGGAGAGCAGCTTCGCGAACTGCTCCTGGTTGACGAAGTCGCGGCGGACCTGGTCCTGGAGGTCGGTCTTCCAGTCGAGCTTGATGGCGCCGGCGATGTGGCCGGTGTCGTAGGCCGAGGTGTCCTCGTCGACCTCGACGAAGACGACGCCCGGGACGTCGAGATTCTTCTCGGCCCACTCGGCCGAGACGAGTGCGGTGTCGCGACTCATCAGATCACTCCCTGTGAGGATGGGTGGTGAGCCTGCGCGCGGAGATCGAAGCCGGTGGTAGTCGCACCACGCGCGGGACCCTGAGCTAGGAACGGATCACGGGTACGTGCGACGGCGCCGCTGCCGGGCGTTCGGGGGGTGAGAGGAAACCCTTGGTGCCGGTGGCCGCTAGGCGGCCGGAGACAGCCCCGCCGTCAGATGACGGGGCGACACAGGCAGGTGGCCACGCGGCACAGGTCGACCGCGCGCCGTTTGGTGAGGTGGGTCCCCATGGGAAGGCACACTACCAGCCGACCCGGCGTGTGCCACCGGGCCGACCAGCATGCGAGACGTCAGCGGGCGGAGTTGATCGGCACGTTCGCGGCGTCCGCGGTGACCACCAGGCCCTCCGGCCTCGGCTCCACCTTGCGGACGTTGAGCTGGAAGGGCAACTCCGGCAGTGGCACGTCGATCGAGATGCTCCGGGCGTAGTTGGCCAGCAGCGTCCGCGCCAGCGCCACGTTCGGCAGGCCGTCGGCGGTGAGGTCGCTGAAGCGCAGCGCCACCTTGCCGTCGGCCACCGTCACGGCGGCGGTGCCGTTGACGGTCAGCTTGACGCCGAGGATGTCCACCGGGGCGGTGACCGCCAGCTTGCCGTCCCGCTCGCCGAGCGTCAGGCCGGGCCGCTTCAGCAGCTTGGCCAGGCTGTCGTAGGTGACGGTGCCCCGCCCGTCGACGCGCTCGGCCACCACGTCGCCCCGGCCGGAGCGGATCGTGTCCAGCGACGCGGTCACGTCGCGGGCGTCCACGTCCAGCCGCGGCACGTCGACCGTGTCGCCCTGCACGCTGCCCTTGACGTCGGTCAACTGGATGGAGATGCGCTCGTACTTTCCGGCGAGCACCTGGTTGAGGAACGGGAAGCCGCCCACCTCGACCTTGGGCGCGGCGGACTGGGCGTCCTGCTTGGCGACCTCCTGCCGCACCTGGTCGGCGATCGCCCGCTCGGCCACTCCGGCGGCCACCCGGTCGGCGACGACCAGCAACCCGGCGAGCACCAACAGCAGCACGAGGAAACCGATCAGCGCCTTCCGACCCCGGCGACGGGGCCGGCCCTCCGCCGGGTACGCCTCTGCCACGCCGCCTCCAGTCCTCGCCGCCGTCACCGCGCCTCGCGGCGCAACCGTACTTACCCGGGGCGAGCTTCCCGCAACCGGGCGCTCAGAGGAAGAGCACGCACATGGCGTACGCGGCCGGCGCGGCCAGCGCGAAGCCGCCCAGCGGCCCCTGCATGTGCCGGGCCGCCCACATGGTCGGCGCCTCCCCCGCCATCAGCCGGCCCGCCTCGGCGTACCCGACGGCGAGGTCGGCCAGCACGGCGGTGGCGGCGGTGACCACGCCGACCAGCGCGGCGCTGGTCGGGGTGAAGCCGACCAGGTAGCTGCCGAGCAGGGCGCTGGTAAGCGTGCCGAGCATGGCGCCCGCCACCACGCCGGCCGCGCCGCGCGGCACCTGGGGGGCGAGCCGGGGCCACGGGGCCACCGCGTCGGTCAGCCGGGCCACCAGCAGGGCCACCCCGGCGGCGGTGAGGCAGACCGTGATCGCCTGGGTGCCCTTGGGGATCCGGCTGAGCACGATGAGCGAGGCGAAGGCGACCACCCCGACCACGATGAGCAGGGTGCCGCCCAGCGAGTCGGTCACCCGGACCCGGTCCACCCGGCGGACGAGCTGGCCCAGCACGCCGAGCACGAGGCCGGCCACCGCGGCGTACCCGAGGGGGGCCAGGCCGGCGACGTCCGCCCGTACGGCGGCGACGTCGGCGATCGCCGCGGTGCCGGCGCTGACCAGCGCGACGACCAGCAGCGCGGGCGGTCGCATGGCCATCGTCCAGGCGAGCACGTAGAGCAGTTGGACGCCGAAGATGATGGCCGCGAACGGCAGCCGATGGCCCGGGCCGGCGGTCTGCGCGCCGAGCACCAGGCCGACGCCGAGCAGCGCGGCGAAGCCGGCCACGGTGAGCGCCAGCGGCCGGCGGAACTCCACCGGCGGCACCTCGTCCTCGGGCGCCTCGTCGGGGGCGTCGTCGGGGCGCCGGCTCGGGCCGCCCTTGCGGAGCCGACGGGGGCCCTTCCGCTCCCGCTGCTCCGCCTCCTCCGCACCCGTCCCGGCGCGCGGGGCGGGCGGGTAGCCACGGGCCGGGCCGGACGGCCCGGAGGACGGGTCGTCGTCGGCCCACGGTTCACGACCGGCGTCGCGCGAGGTGGAGGGAAACACGCCCCGATCGTGCCAGACCCGGGCGGCCCGGCGGAGGTCACGGTTTCGGCAACGTTAAAACCTGCGCCGCGATCGAGGGCAGAAGGGGCAAACGGGAAAAGGCGCGAAGGTGACGGCCGGACCATCGGTTACGCTCAACCCGTTACCCCGCCCGTCAGCGACGCCGGGACCCACGCAAGTTCACAGCGCCGCCCCCACCCGGGCGTGCCGCTGGTCGCGCGGCCGAAGGGCCGCCGGGACGGAGGTGATCGTGGAGCTCCTGCTGCTCGTGACCGCACGGGCCGGCGAGCCGTCGGCGGTGTTGCCGGCACTCGACCTGCTACCGCACTCGGTGCGCACCGCACCCCGTGACGTCCGCACGCTGGTCTCCGGCCCGACGCCGGACGCCGTCCTGGTGGACGCCCGCTCCGAGCTGAGCGAGGCGCGGGCCACCTGTCGCATGCTGCACGCCACCGGGCTCGGGGTGCCGCTTGTCGCGGTGGTCACCGAGGCCGGCCTGATCGCGCTGAACGCCGACTGGGGCGTGGACGACGTGATCCTCGCCGGAGCCGGCCCGGCCGAGGTGGAGGCACGGCTGCGGCTCGCGGTCGGCCGGCTGAACAACGCCGTGGCGGGCGCCGGCGGCTCGATCCGGGCCGGCGAGCTGAACATCGACCCGGACACGTACGCCGCCAAGCTGAAGGGCCGGCCGCTCGACCTGACCTACAAGGAGTTCGAGCTGTTGAAGTTCCTCGCCCAGCACCCGGGGCGGGTGTTCACCCGGGACCAGTTGCTGCGTGAGGTCTGGGGCTACGACTACTTCGGCGGCACCCGCACGGTCGACGTGCACGTCCGGCGACTGCGCGCGAAGCTCGGCTCGGAGTACGAGTCGATGATCGGCACGGTCCGCCAGGTCGGCTACAAGTTCGTCGTGCCGCCGTCGCGCTCGCTGCCGGAGTCGGAGCCCGCCCCGCTGCCGGTCTGACCACCACCCTCCGGGGGGCATTTTCCTTATATGCCCTATTTGAGCACTGAGCCGCTCATATCCTGACTGCCGGATTGGTCAGGTTGAGGGGGGCCACGGTGCGCGCGGTGACCACGGGGGCGGCGAACGGCCGGTACCACTGATGTCCGGCTCGACGCTCAAAGCGGTGGCGGTGGTGACGGCGGTGCTCATCGGGCTGCTGGCCTCGGCGTACGCGCTGGGCCGCAGCCTGGTGCCGCAGCGGCATCCGACCGCCACCGGCGTGACCACCTCCGCCAACGCCCCGCACTACGCCGACCAGCCGCCGGACACCGGCCGGCCGAGCCCGGACGCCACCGCGAGCGCGCCGGCCGCCACCGGCGACGGCGACGGCCCGTACGGCGCGCACGTCACCACCGGCTCGTCCCGGGTCGCGTTGACCTTCGACGACGGCCCCGACCCCCGGTGGACGCCACAGGTGCTCGCCCTGCTTAGCCAGTACGGCGTCAAGGCCACGTTCTGCGTCGTCGGCGAGAACGCGGAGAGCTACCCCGACCTGGTCCGCTCCATCGCGGCCGAGGGGCACACGCTGTGCAACCACTCCTGGAAGCACGACGTCAACCTGGGCCGGCGCACCCCGGAGACGATCCGGGCGGACCTGACCCGCACCAACGACGCGATCCTGGCCGCCGCGCCGGGCGCCCGGATCGCGTACTACCGCCAGCCGGGCGGCGCCTGGACCGGCCCGGTGGCGTCGACCTGCGCGGAGCTGGGCCTCACGCCGCTGCACTGGAGCGTCGACCCGTCGGACTGGCGGGCGCCGGGAGCGGCGACCGTGGCCGCACGGATCCGCGCGCAGATCGCGCCCGGCGCGATCGTGCTCATGCACGACGCGGGTGGGGACCGCTCCGGCACGGTCGCGGCGTTGCAGCAGCTCCTGCCCGAACTGCTCGCGCGGTACGAGCTGGAACCGCTGCCCACCCGCGTCCCGTGACGAGCGCCACCGCACGCCGTCGCCGCTCACCGGGAACGACCGCCCGCCGGCCGCTACCGTGACGGGGGTGAGCAGCACCGAGCCGACCAGCGGTCCCGTATCCGAGACAGCGACCCCGACCGGCCCTGTCACCTCCACCGACCGGCTGACCTCGGCCGAGGTCGCCGACGTGCTGGCGCTGGCAGGCGCGGCCGGCGACACCGACGGCGCCGATCCGCTCGACGAGCACGTGCTGCTGCGGCTGCGCGACCCGGCGGCGCCGGCCGTGCACCTCACCGCCCGCGCCGCCGACGGCACCCTGACCGGGTACGCGCACCTGGACACCACCGCCCCGGCCGAGGGCGTCGGGGTGGAGCTGGTGGTGCACCCGGCGCACCGGCGGCGGGGCACCGGCCGGGCGCTGGCCCGCGGCGTACTGACCGCCGCCACCGGGCCGCTGCGCGCCTGGGCGCACGGTGACCACCCGTCCGCCGCCGCGCTCGCGGTCGACCTCGGCTTCACCCGGGCCCGGGTGCTCTGGCAGCTCCGCCGCCCGCTGACCGAGGCGGTGCCCACGCCGGCCCTGCCGGAGGGTGTGGAGCTGCGCGCGTTCCGCCCCGGGGAGGACGACGAGAACTGGCTGGCGGTCAACAACGCGGCGTTCGCCCAGCATCCCGAGCAGGGTCGGTGGACGCTCGACGACCTGCGCGTACGCCTCGCCGAACCGTGGTTCGACCCGGCCGGCTTCCTGCTCGCGGTGGACGCCGCCACCGGCCGGCTGCTCGGCTTCCACTGGACCAAGGTGCACGAGCGGCCCGGCTCGGCCCGGATCGGCGAGGTCTACGTGCTCGGCGTCGACCCGTCCGTGCACCGGGGCGGGCTCGGCCGGGCACTCACCGCCGCCGGCCTGGCCCACCTGCGCGAGCAGCGCGGGCTGGACCGGGTGATGCTCTACGTCGACGAGAGCAACACCGGCGCCGTCTCGCTCTACGAGCGGACCGGTTTCGCCCGCTGGTCCGCGCACGTCAACTACCAGCGCGGCTGAGCACCGACAGGGCGCCGAGCGGCGGTCACGGGAGCATCACGCCAGGGGCTCGGCGCGATAACGGCCGCCCGGATAAATCACGCTAAAAGCGATAGCAGGTCGCGAGTTCACGAAATGGACAGGCCCACCTCAGCGGACGGCCATCTCGCTGGCCGGACGTGTTCATCCCGCGTTCACTTCCGACCGGCGAACCGTCCACCTGGTCCTCCTAACTTTCACGTCAAGCCGGTCAGCGCCGGCCCCCGGCAACCCCGGGCGACCTGACCAAAGACGTGAAGGGAAACCCCTCAAGTGAAGCTCCAGCGGCACGGCGCCATCGCCTGTCTCGCTCTTACCGCGGTTCTCGGTCTCAGCGCCTGCGGCTCGGACAACAACGAGCCGGCCGGCGCGTCCGCCTCCGGCTCCGCCGCCGCCGTCGACTGCGGCAAGGGCACGCTGAACGCGCAGGGCTCCTCCGCGCAGAAGAACGCCATGGCCGAGTGGATCAAGGCGTACCAGCAGAAGTGCGCGGGCACCACGATCAACTACGAGCCGAGCGGCTCCGGCGCCGGCATCCAGGCGTTCATCGCCGGCACCGCCGACTTCGCCGGCTCCGACTCCGCGCTCAAGCCGGAGGAGCAGCCGCAGGCCGACGCCAAGTGCGCCGGCGGCCAGGCCCTCAACCTGCCGATGGTGATCGGCCCGGTCGCGGTCGTCTACAACGTCAGCGGCGCGGACAACCTCCAGTTCAGCCCGGCCACCCTGGCCAAGATCTTCGCCGGCAAGGTCACCAAGTGGGACGACCCGGCGATCAAGGCCGACAACCCGGACGCCAAGCTGCCGTCGGCCGCGATCCAGGCGGTGCACCGCTCCGACGAGTCGGGCACCACCGACAACTTCACCAAGTACCTCGCCAAGACCGCCGCGTCCGACTGGACCTTCGAGAACTCGAAGGCGTGGAAGGCCCCGGGCGGCGTCGGCGCGGCCAAGTCCGACGGTGTGGCCAGCAAGGTCAAGAGCACCGACGGCACCATCAGCTACGTCGAGTGGTCGTACGCCGAGAACTCCGGCCTGAAGATGGCCAAGGTCAAGAACGGCGCCGGTGAGTTCACCGAGCTGACCGCCGAGTCGGCCGGCAAGACCATCGCCGGGGCCAAGTTCGAGGGCCAGGGCAACGACCTCAAGATGTCGATCGACTACAACACCAAGGAGGCCGGGGCGTACCCGATCGTCCTGGCGACCTACGAGATCGTCTGCAGCAAGGGCCTCGCCGCCGACAAGCTCCCGCTGGTCAAGGGCCTGCTCGGCCACGCGGCCAGCGCGGAGGGCCAGCAGGAGCTGGTCGAGCTGGGCTACGCCCCGCTCCCCGACGAGGTCCGCACCAAGGTCGAGGCCGCGGTCAAGAGCCTCTCCTGACGCCCTGATCGACACCACCTCAACGCGAAACGAGCGAGCAGATGGGTGACACCCCTCAGCGCTCGGCGCACGCCGGCACCGGCGGGACCCCCGTGGCCACGAGCCACGAGCGGCCCGCCGGTGCCTCGGCGCGTGTGGCCGAGCGCTCCGGCAACCCTGGCCGCCCCGACGGCGGCCTCGGCGGGGGCGGCGGCCTGCCCCGCGCCCGCGCCTTCGGCGCGGAACGGGCGTTCCGTGGCCTGACCCTGGCCGCCGGCAGCACCGTACTGATCGTCATCGCGGCCATCGCGATCTTCCTGATCGCGAAGGCCGTACCGGCGCTGCGGGCCAACACCGAGTCGTTCTGGACCTTCGAGGGCTGGTTCCCGAACGACAACCCGCCGAAGTTCGGCATCGGCGCGCTCGCCTTCGGCACCGTCCTGAGCTCGCTGCTGGCGCTGCTCGTGGCCGTGCCCGTCGCGCTGGGCATCGCCCTCTACCTGTCGCACTACGCCCCGCGCCGGCTCGGCAACAGCCTGGGCTTCCTGATCGACCTGCTGGCCGCCGTGCCGAGCGTGGTGTTCGGCCTCTGGGGCCGGGACTACTTCGCCGGCCCGGTCGCCGACCTCTCCGTCTGGCTGAACAAGTACTTCGGCTGGATCCCGATCTTCGGCGAGGGCCCGTACGGCAGCTCGATCCTGCTCGGCTCCGTGGTGCTGGCGATCATGGTGCTGCCGATCGTCACCTCGCTCTCCCGCGAGGTGTTCCGGCAGACCCCGACCGCCAACGAGGAGGCCGCGCTCGCGCTCGGCGCCACCCGCTGGGAGATGATCCGCACCGCGGTCCTGCCGTACGGCCGGCCGGGTGTCATCGCCGCGGTGATGCTGGGCCTCGGCCGGGCGCTCGGCGAGACCATCGCGCTGGCGCTGACGCTCGGCTCGACGTACGCCATCTCGTTCAACATCCTCGAAGCCGGCGGCAACTCGATCGCCGCGAACATCGCCAACCGCTTCGGCGAGGCGAACGACACCGGCCGCGGCGCGCTGATCGCCTCCGGCCTGGTGCTGTTCGCGATCACGCTGATCGTCAACATCACCGCGCGGGCGATCATCTACCGTCGCCGCGAGTTCACGGAGTCGGCTGCCTGATGACCACCACACTCCCCACCCACCGCCCGCGCCCGCCGGCCCAGCCGGCCACGCTGCGGGCGAGGCGGCTTCCCGCGTACGCCGCGCCCGCCATCGCCGTCGCGGCGCTGCTGCTGTCGGCGGGCCTCGTCTACGGCGCCGGCATCGGCGGTCCGGTCCTGGTCGTGGTGGTCGGCGCGCTGCTCTACCTGGCCGGTCTCTTCGTCGCGGCGAACGCGGTGGAGGGCCGCCGGTCGGCCCGCGACCGAACCTGGAGCGCGCTGATCCACTCCGCGTTCGTGCTGGCCGTGCTGCCGCTGGCGTCGGTGGTCTGGACGCTGGTGAGCAAGGGTTCCGAGCGGCTGGACGCGAACTTCTTCGGCACCTCGATGAACAACATCGGGGCGCGGGACGCCAACGGCGGCGCCTACCACGCGATCATCGGCACGCTGGAGCAGGTCGGCATCGCCGCGCTGATCACCGTGCCGCTCGGCGTGCTCTGTGCGATCTACATCGTCGAGTACGGCCGCGGCCGGTTCGCGTTCACCATCCGCTTCTTCGTGGACGTGATGACCGGCATCCCGTCGATCGTCACCGGCCTGTTCGTGCTGGCGTTCTGGGTGCTGATCGTCTCGCCGTGGTTCAACGACGGCCGGCCGGGCTTCTCCGGCTTCGCCGCCGCGCTGGCGTTGAGCGTGCTCATGCTGCCCACCGTGGTCCGCTCCACGGAGGAGATGCTCCGGCTGGTGCCGGCGCCGCTGCGCGAGGGCGCGTACGCGCTCGGCGTGCCGAAGTGGAAGACCATCCTGCGGGTCGTGCTGCCGACCGCGCTGCCCGGCATCGTCACCGGCATCATGCTCGCCATCGCGCGGGCCGCCGGCGAGACCGCGCCGGTGCTGCTCGTCGCCGGCGGCGGCGCGGCGATCAACTTCAACCCGTTCGAGAACAACCAGTCGTCGCTGGCCCTCTTCGTCTACCAGCAGGCCGGCGAGGCGTCGAAGTACTCGCCGGCGCGGGCGTGGACCGCGGCGTTGACCCTGGTCGCGCTGGTGCTCGTCCTGACCGTCGCGGCGAAGCTGCTGGCCCGTCGAAACCGGCTCGGCCGATGAACCCCGGAGGTACCGCCACCATGGCCAAGCGCGTCGAAGCCTCGAACGTCACCGCCTACTACGGCGGGTTCAAGGCGATCGAGAACATCAACCTCACCGTCGAGCCGAAGACCGTGACCGCCCTGATCGGCCCGTCCGGCTGCGGTAAGTCGACGTTCCTGCGGTCGATCAACCGGATGCACGAGGTGCTCCCCGGCGCCCGGGTCGAGGGCAACCTGACCATCGACGGGCAGGACGTCTACGACCGCGACGTGGACGTCACCGCGGTCCGCCGGATGATCGGCATGGTCTTCCAGCGACCGAACCCGTTCCCCACCATGAGCATCTTCGAGAACGTGGTGGCCGGGCTGAAGCTCAACGGCGTACGCCGCAAGTCGATCCTGGAGGAGGCGGCCGAGAGGGCGCTCCGCTCGGCCAACCTCTGGGACGAGGTGAAGGACCGGTTGGGCAAGCCCGGCGCCGGCCTCTCCGGCGGCCAGCAGCAGCGGCTCTGTATCGCCCGGACCATCGCGGTCGAGCCGCAGGTGGTGCTGATGGACGAGCCGTGCTCGGCGCTGGACCCCATCTCCACGCTGGCCATCGAGGACCTGATGTTCCAGCTCAAGGACAAGTTCACCATCATCATCGTCACGCACAACATGCAGCAGGCCGCGCGGGTGTCGGACCGCACCGCGTTCTTCTCGATCGAGAAGACCGGCGACCCGGGCCGCCTGATCGAGTACGACAACACCCAGAAGATCTTCAGCAACCCCACCCAGAAGAAGACCGAGGACTACATCACCGGCCGCTTCGGCTGAGGTGCAAGGCGGGGCCCCCTGTTAACGCATTGCGCATAGGAAGGGGCCCCGCTCAACAACCACGCTCAGCGCAACACGAAGCGCGGCTCGGCGCCGTCCAGGCCCTCGATGTGCGGCACGATCGGCGTACCCGGGTCGCGTCCCGCCGCGGCGCGCGCCACGCCCGCGAGGTCGCCGGCGGCGGCGATCTCGCCCAGCGTGACCATGGTCGGCGGCAGCATGGTCAGCTCGCCCGCCTCCGCCCGGGCCAGCGCGTCCGCCGGGCGGAGCCACAGCGTGTGGTCGGCCTCGCCGGAGACGTCCCGGGTCCGCTGCCCCTCGGGCAGCAGGGCGACGAAGAAGTACGTGTCGAAGCGGCGCGGCTCGAACTCCGGCGTGATCCACCGGGTCCACGGCAGCAGCAGGTCCGACCGGAGCGTGAGCCCGCGCCCGGCCAGCAGGTCGGCGAAGCCGGTACGTCGACCCACCAGGTCCTGCCGGGCGGCCTCCCAGTCGTCGCCGCTGACGTCACCGACCACGGTCGCCTCGTCCGGGCCGGCCAGCAGCACGCCCGCCTCCTCGAAGACCTCGCGGGCGGCGGCGCAGACCACCGCCTGCGCGTCCGCCGGGTCGAGCCGGAACCGCTCACCCCAGGCCGCCGGTGTCGGCCCGGCCCAGCCGAGGTGCGCCTCCGAGTCGGACCGGTCCACCCCGCCACCGGGAAACGCGTACATCCCGCCGAACGTCATCGCCGCCACCCGCCGGATCAGGTAGACCTCGAAGTCGTCGCCGGCCGGGCGCAGCAGCAGCACGGTGGCCGCGACCCGGGGCACCGCGGGCTCGCCACCCTCGGCATGGAACCGGCGGGCGTGCTCCACCAGGGCGGGGGGTGCGGCGAAGCCGTCGATCGTCATGCGCCGAGCCTAGTTCCCGGTCCGGCAGCTCGACCGGGTCGGCTCCCGCCCTCGTCGTCGCGCTAAGTGACGGCTTCTCCCCCGCCCACCACATCGCTCGCCGCCTTTGCTCTGCAGCCAATCGCGCATCAGCGACCGGCAGTGACCGCTGCGTCGACGGCTGCAGAGCAAAGGCGGCGGAGGGGACCACCGACACCGGGGCACAGAGGGAGGGTTATGTCCGGTATGAGTCTTCCATGCACATCGGCCCCACACCACTAGGGTCGACAGCCATCACGCTACGCAACCCTGACGCTCCGTGTTCGACACCGGTGACCGGGGGGCCGTGGAGCACGGCCCCCCGCACGCCCGGCAGACGGACCATCAGCCACCCACCCGGACCGGCGTGCGGCGGATCGGGGTCCGACGGCGGCGGATCGGGCATTCGGGAACGGCGGAATGTTTGAGCGCCTGGTGGCGAAGCTCGGTGCGCCTTCGTGGTTCCTGCCCTGGCTCGACGCAGAGCGGAGCGCGCGGCAGCTTCGGCTCTTCGAGCCGCTTCTGATCCCGGGCCTCCTGCAGACCGAGAACTACGCTCACGTGGTGATGCCCTGAACGACCTCATGTCTGCGGCCGAGGTCGACCAACAGGTGAGCGCCCGCATGAGCCGTCACAAGATCCTGACCGGCGAGACGCCACCTCAGGTGGTGGCCGTCCTCGACGAGACCGCGCTTCGTCGCGGGAGCGAAGAGCACGCCGGCATCATGGCCGAACAGGTCGCCCATCTGATCGCGGTCGCCGAGCTTCCCCACGTTCACGTCCATGTGATCCCGGCGGCGGCGGGCCTCCACATCGGACTCTCGGGGCCGTTCGCCATGGCACGGGTCAGCGACGGGAATTGGGTCGGGCACCTCGAAAACCAGCTAGGCGGGATCGTGGTCGACGGCGAAGATGGGCTAGATACTCTTCACGCGAGGTGGGAGAACGTTCGGAACGAAGCGCTCCCGCGCCGGCCGTCCATCGAACTGATGAAGGAAGTGCACAGCGATCATGGACCTCACTAACGCCACCTGGCGCAAGTCCAGGCGCAGCGGTTCGAGCGGCGGCAACTGTGTCGAGGTCGCCGACAACCTTGGCGGCGTCGTTGGCGTACGCGATTCGAAGGACCCGACCGGGCCTGCGCTGGTCTTTCCCGCGGCGTCGTGGCGGGCGTTCGTCGCGGAGGTCGCCGGCCGGGCCTGACGTCCCGACGGGTGGATCATGCTGCCGGTGAGCGAGCCGGGCGGGATAGCGTTCCAGGCATGACGCGTTGGGGAATCCTGGCCACCGGACACATCGCCGCCTGCTTCGCCACCGACCTGCGCCTGGTGCCGGACGCCGAACTGGTGGCGGTCGGGTCGCGTACCCGGGAGAGCGCCGAGGCGTTCGCGCGGCGGTTCGACGTGCCGCGGGCGTACGCCTCCTGGGCCGAACTGGCCGCGGACCCGGACCTGGACGCGATCTACGTGGCCACGCCGCACGCCGCGCACCACGAGGCGGCGCTCGCCTGCCTGGCCGGCGGCAAGGCGGTGCTGGTGGAGAAGCCCTGCACGTTGGACCTGGCCACCACCGTCGAGTTGGTGGAGACGGCGCGCGCCCGCGGGCTCTTCTTCATGGAGGCCATGTGGATGCGGACGAACCCGCTGATCCTGCGCGTGCTGGAGCTGATCTCCGACGGCGCGATCGGCGAGGTCACCCACGTCCGGGCCGACTTCGGGGTGGCCGGGCCGTTCCCGCCGGAGCACCGGATGCGGGCCCGTACGCTCGGCGGCGGCGCGCTGCTGGACCTCGGCGTCTACCCGCTGAGCCTGGCCCATCTGGTGCTCGGTGTGCCACAGCACGTGCAGGCGTGGGCCCGGCTGAGCCCGGAGGCGGTGGACGAGAACACCGGCATGGTCCTGGGCTGGGACTCCGGCGCGGTGGCGACGCTGAGCTGCGGCATGGTCGGCGCCACCGCGATCACCGCGTCGATCACCGGCACCACCGGCCGGATCGATCTGCCGGAGCCGTTCTTCCGGCCCGGGTCGGCGGTGCTGCACCGGCTCGGCGCCGAGCCGGAGACGATCCCGGCGGACCTGACCGGTGGCGGCTACCAGTACGAGGCGATCGAGGTGGGACGCTGCCTGGCGGCCGGGCTGACCGAGAGCCCGCTGGTGCCGCACGCCACCACGCTGGAGATCATGACTCTGCTCGACGACATCAAGGCCCGGATCGGCGTCTCCTACGCGTAAGGAGGGGCCCCTTCTCTACCGGAGGCGTTAAGAAGGGGCCCCTCCTTCGCGCTAGAACAGCGGGCGGACCAGCAGGTACGCGAGGCAGGCGATGGCCGCCGCCGCCGGGAACGTGATGATCCACGCGATCACGATGTTGCCGGCCACGTTCCAGCGGACCGCGGAGAGCCGCTTGGTCGCGCCGACCCCCATGATCGCCGAGGTGATCGTGTGGGTGGTGGAGATCGGGGCCTTGAGCACCAGCGCGTTGAAGTAGAGCACCGCGCTGGCCACGGTCTCGGCCGCGAAGCCCTCCGCCGGGCCCAGGTCGATGATCTTCCGGCCCAGCGTCCGGATGATCCGCCAGCCGCCCGCGTACGTGCCGAGCGCCAGCATCGTCGCGGAGGTCCAGAACACCCAGCCCGGGATGTGCGTCTTGCTCTCCTGGAAGCCGCCGGTGTAGAGCGCCAGCACGATGATGCCCATGGTCTTGGCGGCGTCCTGCATGCCGTGGCCGACCGACATGGCGGCGGCGGACGCGGTCTGCGCCCAGCGGAAGCCGCGGTTGAGCTTGCCCGGCTGCCCCTTCCGGAACAGCCACATGATCGCCAGCATCACCAGGAAGCCGAGGACCAGGCCGACCACCGGGGAGAGCACCATCGGGAGGAGCACCTTCTCCACGATGTTGCCCCACTGGACGATGCCGTCGGCGGCGAACAGGGTCGCGCCGACCAGGCCGCCGAAGAGCGCGTGCGACGAGGAGGAGGGCAGGCCGAAGTACCAGGTGATCAGGTTCCAGGCGATCGCGCCGAGCACGCCGGCGAAGACCACGCCGAGGCTCTCCACCCCGGTCGGGAGCGTGACCAGGCCGTCGCCGACCGTCTTGGCGACCCCGGCGCCGAAGTGCGCGCCGACGAAATTGCCGACGGCGGCCAGGCCGAGGGCGATCCGGGGTGTCAACGCCCGGGTCGAGATGCTGGTGGCGATCGCGTTGGCCGCGTCATGGAAGCCGTTCGTGTAGTCGAACGCCATGGCGACCGCGATCACCGCCAGTACGGCGATGAGTTCGGGGCTCACAGGATCAGGACTCCTTGACCGCGATGGTCTCGACGGTGTTGGCGACGTGCTCGAAGGCGTCGCAGGCGGCCTCCAGCTCGTCGGCGACCTCCTTCATCTTCAGCACCGTGAGCGCGTCGTACTCGCCGGAGAAGAGCCGGACCAGCAGCATCCGGTACGCCTGGTCGCCGTCGTTCTCCAGCCGGTTGCACTCGATCCAGTAGTCCTCAAGATCCTTCATCGACTTCAGCCGGGGCATCGCCTCGGCGGTGAGCTTGGCCTGCTGGTCGAGCACGTTGACCAGCTCGTGCAGCTCGCGCGGGAGCGACGGGAGCTTGGTCAGGCCGTACAGGTAGAGCAGGTTGCCGACCGCCTCCAGGTGGTCCATCACGTCGTCGAGCAGCGAGCCCAGCCGGTAGATGTCCTCCCGGTCGAACGGCGTGATGAAGGTGGAGTTGATCTTCTTGTAGAGGTCGTGCGTGATCTGGTCGCTGTCGTGCTCGACCTCGGTCAGCCGCTCGCTGATCGACTGCACGTCGGCGCCGGGCAGGCCCAGCTCGTTGAGCAGGTCGGTCCCCTTCACCAGGTTCTGCGCGGCCCTGGTGAAGAGCTCGTAGAAGGCGCCCTCGGTGGGACGGAAGGAAAACTTCACAGCACGGACCTCGTCGTGTCGGTGGAAGGGTGGCCGTCGCCTGGCAAGGCGCCTGCTCTGGGCATGCTAGGGACCCGGTGGAACCGGGCATCGACCGGCCCACCCCTGGTCAGACCCGATTCACCGCTCGTTCACCTACTGTTCACCTGAGCGCTCGAAGCCCTGGTCACGCAACCGGTCACGCTCCCGTTCCACGTCGAAATCGGCAGCCGGATACCCGAGATCCAAGCCGTCGAACGTCTCGCGCAGCAGGTGGGCCAGCGCCCAGTCGCGGTACCACTTGCGGTCCGCCGGCACCACGAACCAGGGCGCGGCGTCCGTGCCGCAGCGCTCCAGCGCCTCGGCGTACGCGGCCTGGTACTCGTCCCACCGGGCCCGGGTGTCCAGATCGCTCGGGTTGTACTTCCAGTGCTTCGTCGGGTCGGTCAGCCGCTCCATCAGCCGCTCACCCTGCTCGGCGTAGGAGATGTGCAGCATGACCTTGACCACGGTGACCGCCTGCTCGGTCAGCTCCCGCTCGAAGTCGTTGATGATCTCGTAGCGGGACCGCCAGGTGGCCTCGTCGACCAGCCCCTCCACCCGGGCGATCAGCACGTCCTCGTAGTGCGAGCGGTTGAACACGCCCACGTAGCCCGGGGGTGGCAGCGCCCGCCGGATCCGCCACAGGAAGTCGTGCCGCAGCTCCTCCTCGGTGGGCGGGCCGAACGAGCGGATGTGCAGCCCGAGCGGGTTCATCGCGCCGGCCACCCGCTTCACCGCGCCGTCCTTGCCGCCGCAGTCCATGGCCTGGAGCACCAGCAGCACCCGGCGCGGCCGACCGTCGCCCAGGTGCGTCCCGGCCTGCGCGGGGGCGCTGGTGGCGCCGCCCGGGCCGGCGGTGACCTGGGCGGCGGCGTACAGCATCTCCTGCTGCCGGGCCAGCTCCGCACCGACCAGTTCGACCTGGCCACGGGCCCATTCCTTGCGCGCCGAACCGCGACCGGCCGCCTTCGGCAGCCCCGGCGTCGAGCGGGGGTCCACGGCCGTCAGGTCCACCGACCCCGGCCCCACCCGCAGCAGTTCCCGCATCGACCCGTCCTCGGGCCTCACCACCCCAGTCATCCCCCGATCCTCACCCTTACGGCCCGATCATGGGCACGACGCGTCCGGTACGCCCGCTTTGCGGTTCCACCCCGGCCGCGCTCGCCCGCCGCCGGGCGGCGCGGAGCGAGATCTTGGTACGAAATGGCCCTCATAGGGGCCGATTTCTTCCAAGATCCACTACGAATCCTGCTATTCGGAAGATTGATCTCGTATTGCAGGAAGTGGGCAGGGGCGAGGGCGGCGAATGGAGTTGTGGGCGATCTCGCGGGGGAGTCCGGGTGGAACGCGGGCACCCGCTGGGGCCGGACGCCGGCCGGCCGCCGCGCTGGTGAGCGCGGCTCAGACCACCAGGGCCAACCACTTCCGGTACGAGGTGGCGAACGGCTCGGTGCCGTCGCCGAGCGCGCCGAGCAGCCAGCGGGACGCCGCCTCCGCCTCGGCGACCAGGTCGTCCGGGTAGTTCCACCGGGCCCGGTGCTCGGCGAACTCGTCCTCGTCGCGCAGCTCGACCAGGCCCGTCTCGCGGCGGCGCACCACGTCCAGGTCGAGGTCGACCAGGTGGACCGTCTCGTCGCCCTCCCACCGGGCCGGGGTGGCGATGTCGCAGTAGACCTCGCTGGTGCGCGGCGGCGGGTTGAACATGCCCGTCCACCAGGCGTTGCGGGGCACCAGCAGGACGAACGGAATCTGCTCGACCGACGGCCGGCCGTGGTAGACCGACTCGGTGCCGACCGGCACGCCGAGCCAGATGCCGAGGTCGTCCTCGGCGAGCCGACGGGCCGGGTAGTCGCGGTGGGCGCTGCCGTCGTACTTGCGGTAGATCACGCGGACCACGTCGCTCGGCATGCCTGGCACCCTAACCGATTCCGGCCACGCCACGCGATCGGCAGGTAACCGGACGCGACCCGGCACCGCGCCACGCCGCCGGAGCGGCCGGACCGGCGTCGGTGCCGGCGGGTACGGTCGCACGGTGAGCCCGTCCCGCACCGCCACCCCCGTCCCGAAGAAGCGCCGGAGTGGCCGCGCGAGCGGCACGGAGCTGCTGGCCGCCGCGGTCGGCGCGGTCCCGGGCGGCGCGACCCGGCCCGGCCAGCAGCTCATGGCCGAGGCGATCGAGCGCAGCATCGCCTCCGGCGAGCACCTGCTGGTGCAGGCCGGCACCGGCACCGGCAAGTCCCTGGCCTACCTGACGCCGGCGCTGACCGTGGACGGCCCGGTGGTGGTCTCCACCGCCACGCTGGCGTTGCAGTCCCAGCTCGTCGACCACGACCTGCCCCGGTTGGCCGACGCGGTCGAGCCGGTGCTCGGCCGTCGACCCACGTTCGCCGTGCTGAAGGGCCGGCACCACTATCTCTGCCTGGCCCGGTTGGACAGCTCCGTCGAGGACGAGCCGGAGGACGCGCTGTTCGACGCGCCCCGGCCCGGCGGGACGAAGTGGCTCGGCGAGGCGGGCCGGCTGGGCAAGCAGGTGCAGCGGCTGCGCGACTGGGCGGAGGAGACCGCCACCGGCGACCGCGACGAGCTGGATCCGGGCGTCGACGACCAGGTCTGGCGCAGCGTCTCGATGCCGGCCCGGGAGTGTGTCGGCGCGAGCCGCTGCCCGTTCGGGCAGGAGTGCTTCGCGGAGGCGTCTCGGGCCCGCGCCCGGGAGGCCGACCTGGTGGTGACCAACCACAGCCTGCTCGCCGTGGACATGCTCGCCGGACGGCACATCGTGCCCCCACACCGGCTGCTCGTGGTGGACGAGGCGCACGAGCTGGCCGACCGGGTCTCCTCGGCGGCCCAGGCCGAGCTGGTGCCGGAGCTGATCGACAGGTCCACCCGACGCGCCCGGCCGCTGCTGCGCCCCGACCACGCCGACCGGCTCACCGAGGCCGGCGACGCGCTGGCCGTGGGGCTGGCCGAGGCGCCCGCCGGTCGGCTCACCGCCGGCCTGCCGCCCGCGCTGCGCGAAGCGTGCACGCTGCTCGACTCGGCGACCCGGGCCGCGCTGGAGGCGATCGGCGACGTGAAGGCCGACGACCCCGACCCGGTCCGCAAGCAGCAGGCCAAGGCGGTGCTGGACGAGCTGTCCGCCACCGCCCAGCGGTTGCTGGAGGAGGGCGACCACGACGTGGCCTGGGTGGAGAAGCCGGAGAACGGCAGCCGCCGGGCACTTGTGGTGGCGCCGTTGTCGGTGGCCGGCACGCTCGCCACCCACCTCTACGACGAACGCACCGTGGTCGCCACCTCGGCCACGCTGGCGCTGGGCGGGCGCTTCGACACGGTGGCCCGGGCGCTCGGGCTGGACGCGCCGCCACCGGCCCCGCCGTCGCCGGCCGCCGCCGCGGCGGCCACCGCTGCCGCCGCCGGCCGCGGCACCGACCCGGCGCCGGTGGCGAGCACCGAGGGCAGCCGGGCGGCGATCGGCACCGTACCGGCCACCGAGGGCCCGGGCTGGCGGTCGCTCGACGTCGGCTCGCCGTTCGACTACGCCCGGCAGGGCATCCTCTACGTGGCCGCGCACCTGCCCCGCCCCAGCGTCTCCGGGCTGCCCACGGCGGCCGGCGAGGAGTTGCTGGCGCTGGTCGGCGCGCTCGGTGGGCGTACCCTCGGGCTCTTCTCCTCCCGGCGGGCCGCGCAGCAGGCGGCGGAGCTGCTGCGCGCACGGACCGACCTGCCCGTGCTGCTCCAGGGCGAGGAGGCGTTGCCGCTGCTGGTCCGCCGCTTCCGGCAGGAGCGGGAGAGCTGCCTGTTCGGGGTGATGTCGCTCTGGCAGGGGGTGGACGTGCCGGGCGACGCCTGCCAGCTCGTGGTGATCGACCGGCTGCCGTTCCCCCGGCCCGACGAGCCACTCGCCGCGGCCCGGGCGGCGGCGGTGGACGCCGGCGGCGGCTCCGGGTTCGCGGCGGTCAGCGTGCCGATCGCGGCGGTCCGGCTGGCGCAGGGCGTGGGTCGGCTGATCCGGGCCACCGGCGACCGGGGTGTGGTGGCGGTCCTCGACTCGCGGCTGGAGACGGCACGCGGCTACGGCCCGTTCCTGCGCCGGTCGCTGCCCCCGTTCTGGTACACGACCCGTCCCGAGGTGGCCCGGGGCGCGCTGGAACGGCTGGCCAAGAGCTGACGCCCGCGCCTCCCCGGGCGGGGTGACGCGGGCGTCGTCGGATCGGGCCGGGTCAGGGCGCCTGGGAGGCGACCACCACGGCATCCGGCGGGGTGTCCGGCACGGTACGCGCGGCGAGCCGGCGGACCGCGGTGTTGAGCACGGCGATCAGCGGCACCGAGACCAGCGCGCCGGCGATGCCGGCCAGCACGACGCCGGCGGCGATGCCGATGATCACGGCGAGCGGGTGGATGGCCACCGCGCGGCCCATGATCAGCGGCTGGAGCACGTGGCCCTCGATCTGCTGCACGCCGACCACCACGCCCAGGATGATCAGGGCGGTCACCGGGCCGCTGTCGACCAGCGCGACCAGCACGGCCACCACGCCGGACAGGAACGCGCCGACGATCGGGATGAACGCGCCCAGGAAGACCAGCGCGGCCAGCGGGAACGCGAACGGGATGTCGAAGATGACCAGGAAGATGCCGATGCCCACGGCGTCGATGAACGCGACAAGCACGGTGGCCCGCACGTACGCGCCCAGCGTCGCCCAGGACGCGCGCCCGGCGTCGTCGACCTTCCAGCGCGCGGCCACCGGCAGCAGCCGGACCAGGAACCGCCAGATGTTGTTGCCGTCGCGGAGGAAGAAGAACGTCGCGAAGAGCACCAGGACGGTGCCGGTGAGCACCTCGGCGAGCGTCGCGGCGGTGCTGAGCGCGCCGCTGGTGAACCGCTCGGTGTTGCCGTTGATCCAGGCCTGCGCCTCGTTGATGTAGCGGTCGAGCTGGCTGTCGGACAGGTGCAGCGGCCCGGTCTTGAGCCAGTCCTGGATCTGCCGGACGCCCTGCGAGGACTTCTCGCTCAGCTCCGGCACGCCCTGGATGAACTCGTTGACCACCAGGGTGAGCGTGCCGATCACCGCGGCCAGGCCGCCGACCAGCACCACGCCGGTCGCCAGCGAGCGGGGGAACCGCGCCTTCAGCAGCCAGCCGACCGCCGGGGCGAGCAGCGCCGACAGCAACAGCGCGACGGTCAACGGGATGATCACGATGCTGATCGTGCCGACGATCTTCAGCAGGGCCCAGGTGACGATGCCGATCACGATCAGCCGCCAGCACCAGGCGGCGGCGATGCGCAGCGCGTGCGGCACCTCGGTGTCGTCCCGGCTGACCGTCGAGGAGTGCATCGCGGCCGGCGGCGGGGCACCCACCACGGTCGCCGACGGCGACGCCACCGGACCCGGCGAGGCCGGCGACGCCACGCCTGCGTCTGCCGGCGTCGGGTCGTCCTCGTACCGGCGGGACCGGGCCGACTCACGGCCTGTCTCGTACGCGCGGCGGAGCCGTCCGCGCATCCGCTCGAAGCGGCTCAAGCGCACCTCCCGCACAGTTGACCCACCCACGTCACAGGGGGACAGGATACGTCCGACCGCCCCACCCTAGGGCGGTCCCGCCACACATTGCCCCGCCGCCGCTCCCGGCAACCACGACGGAAGCGGTCGATCGGCACGCGGTAGCGTCTGGCGTGTGACCGCCGACCAGAGTCTCGACGCCGGGCTGCCCATCCGCCTGCTGCACGATCGCGTGCTGGTGCGTACCGAGGGTGGTGAGGGGGAACGCCGCTCCACCGCCGGCATCGTGATCCCGGCGACCGCGGCGGTCGGCAAGCGGCTCGCCTGGGCCACGGCGGTAGGCGTGGGGCCGCACGTGCGCTCGATCGTGTCCGGGGACCGGGTGCTCTTCGACCCGGACGACCGCTCCGAGGTCGAGCTGCACGGCCGGGCGTACGTGCTGCTGCGCGAGCGCGACGTGCACGCGGTGGCGGCGGAACGGGTGGAGGAGAGCGCGACCGGCTCCACCGGGCTCTACCTCTAGTTCCAGCCCTCCCCCGGCGCCGTTTGCGGCGCTGCCCGGCGGGAAGCCCAGGCACCTCAGTGCGCCCTGGGGAGGGACCATGCCGATCGTGATCAAGAGGATTCTCGCCTGGGGGTTCCTCGCGTTCCTGATCTACTTCATGGCGTTCCGGCCGGACGGCGCGGCGCAGCTGTTCCGGGGGATCGGGGCCGCGCTGATGGCCATCGCCCAGGGGCTCGGCGACTTCCTCACCGGCCTGATGGCCTGACCCCGCCCGGGCCGGCGCGCGCAAGGCGGCTCAGCCGCGCGCGACAGCGGGCCGGGCTCAGCCGTGCGGGTGCCAGGCGTGCGGGCCGTGGCCCGGGGGCGGGGGCGGCGGGGCCAGCACCACCGGGATCGGCACCACCGGCTCGTCCGGTGCCTCGACGGTCCGCCGGGAACCGTCCGGGAACCGCAGGTGGTAGCGCTGCCCGTCCCAGACCCCGACCGGCGCCTGCGGGTCACGACCGACGAAGAACGACCGGTACGCGGCGATCGCCTCCAGCAGCTCCCGTTCCTCCCGTGCCGTCCGGTCCCGCTCGGCGGGCTTGCGGTCCAGCCCCCGGCGCATCCCGTCGCGCAGCAGCGCCAGCCGGGTCGCGGCGAACTGGTAGCCGCGCATCGCCTTCACGCCGCCGTCGCCGGCCACCCGCCGGGCCCAGGTGCGGGCCGCGTGCCGCCGGCCCAGGCTGCCCAGCGCCGCCACCTCGGGCGGGGTGAGCCAACCGGCCCGGACGTAGTCGGGCAGCGTGCGCTCGGTGAGCCGGCCCTCCCAGGCCCGCAGCCAGACGGCCAGCCCCACCATGCCGAAGAAGATGGGCACCATGACGCCGAGGTAGCCGTAGAGCACGATCACCTGCTGCCCGGTGGCCTGGGCCAGTGACGGCAGCAGGTTCCAGGTGCCGTGCAGCATCATGGCCAGCAGCAGGCCGGCGAGCGGGGCGAGGATCCGCACCCGCCGGTCGGCGGTCCGGGCGGCGACGCCCAGCCCGACGCCGGTCATCGAGGTGAACAGCGGGTGGGCGAAGCCGAAGAGCAGGATCCGCACGATGAAGATCGCGATCACCTGCTGCGCGCCGGTGGCCGGGCCGTACTCCTCCACGCCGGTGCGGTAGCCGTATCCGCCCAGGTAGAGGATGTTCTCGACCATGGCGAAGCCGACCGCGGACAGCCCGCAGTAGACCAGCCCGTCGGTGATCCCGGAGAACTCCCGGCGCCGGAAGATCAGCAGCAGGATCGGGCCGGCCGCCTTGGTCAGCTCCTCGATGAACGGCGCGACGAGCACGGCGGTCAGCGCGGCGGGCAGCCCGCGGTCCTCGAACAGTCGCGCGCCGGTCTCGTTGACCAGCAGCGAGATGGCGGTGGAGACGAACGCGCCCCAGGCGAAGCAGAAGATCAGGTATTTCAGCGGCTCGGGTTCGTAACGGTCGAGCCAGAGGAAGCAGGACACCAGCACCGGCACCGGCAGGATCGCCGCGATCACGCCGACCAGCAGCGCCTCCGCGCCCAGGCTCTCGCCCAGCGTGAAGACCATGAACAGCGCGCCGGCCGCGATCAGCAGCACCACCGCGGCCAGCGCCAGGAAGCGCCGCCAGCCGAGCCGGCGCAGCGGCATGCGCGGCGTCGACGCCCCGGGTGGCGGGACGGCGGGCGCGGGCGGCGGCGGTGCTCCGCCGGGCGGGGTGACGGCCATGCGGTCAGCGTAGCCACCCGCGCCCCACTGGTCCGGCCGCATCGTGACGGCTATGCTGCCGGGCAGGTCACGAGCGCCAGCGTCAAGCCCCGGCTTGCTGGCCGGCAACCCTCGTCGAGTTCGCGGTGGGGTGCCCCGGGTGATGACCGGGCCCAGCGCCGCGTCGCGTGCTGGGCAAGCGCGGACCCCGTCCCGGCACCCCGGGGTCCCCTGTGACCCGGAGGCTCCGCCATGACCGTCACCCTCGTATCCGCCCTCCCCACGCTGCCCGTTCCGGTCCGGCCGGACCCGCTCGGCGTGCTCGGCGTACCGGGAGAGATCAACCTGGACCACGCCGCCAGCGCGCCGTGCGCGCGGGCCGCGGCCGACGCGGTGGCCGAGCTGCTGCCCTGGTACGCGAGCGTGCACCGCGGCGCGGGCGCGCTGTCCCGACGCTGCACGCTTGCCTACGAGCGGGCCCGGCAGACCGTGGCGGACTTCGTCGGCGCGCGCCCCACCGACCACGTGATCTTCACCCGGAACACCACGGACGCGCTGAACCTGCTGGCCCGGGCGCTGCCGGCCGGCACCACGGTGGTCACGTTCGGCGGGGAGCACCACGCGAACCTGCTCCCCTGGCCGCGCGGCTCGGTCCGGCTGCCGGTGCCGGACAGCCCGGCCGGCGCGGTCCGGTCGCTGAGCCTGGCGCTGGCCGAGCTGGCTCGCGACGCCCGTCCCGGCCGGCCGGTGCTGGTCGCGGTGACCGGCGCCAGCAACGTCACCGGCGAGTGCTGGCCGGTCGCCGAGCTGGCCCGGGTGGCCCACCGGTACGGCGCGCGCGTCCTGGTCGACGCCGCGCAGCTCGCCCCGCACGCCCCGGTCGACGTGGCCACGCTGGACGTGGACTACCTGGCGCTCTCCGGCCACAAGCTGTACGCCCCGTTCGGCGCCGGCGTGCTGGTCGGGCGCGCGGACTGGCTGGACGCCGCCGCGCCGTACCTGGCCGGCGGCGGGGCCACGGGTCACGTCGGCGCGGCCACCCACGAGGTGCGGTGGGTGACCGGCCCGGCCCGGCACGAGGGCGGCACCCCGAACCTGCTCGGCGCGGTGGCGCTGGCGGCGGTCTGCGCGGCGTTCACGGCGGCGGACCGCACCGCGCTGCACGCCCGGGAGCAGGCGCTGCTGTCCCGGCTGCGGTCCGGCCTGGCCGCGCTGCCGGACGTGGTGGAGCTGCGCACGTTCGGCCCGGACGCGCCCCGGGTGGGCATCGTCAGCTTCGTGGTCGCCGGGCGGGACTCCGCCGAGGTGGCCGCGCACCTGGCGGCCCGGCACCGGATCGGCGTGCGGGACGGCCTGTTCTGCGCCCATCCGCTGACCCGCCGCCTGCTGACCGAGGCCGCCGCCCGCTCGGCCCGCACCGACCTGCCGTCCACCGCGCTGCGGGCGAGTCTCGGCCTGGGCACCACCGCCCACGAGATCGACACCCTCCTGACCGCGCTGGCCGCCCTGGCCGGTCCGCGCTGAGCCGGGTGGGGACGGTCAGCCGACCGGAGGGGCGGTGGGGGACGCGTCGGCGGGCTGGTCCTTTCCGTGAAACGCCTGCCGGACCAGGCGGTTCGCCTCCTCCTGGTCGATGCCGGACGCCACCATCAGGTCGCTGGCGGCGGTCCGCACCTGGGCGATCACCACGCTGCCGGAGAAGCCGACCCCCTCGGCGTACGCCCGGCCGGCTTCGCTGACCGCCCGCAGCGCCCGCTCCCGGGCCTGTTCCGGCTCCTCGCCGACGGCGAACTCGTGCCGGAGCAGGCGTACCGACTCGGCGAGGTGGGCGATGGAGTCGGGCATCGGCTCGGGGACCGACTCCTCGTCCTCGATCATGGTGACCGCGCGGCGGATCAGCGTGCCGCTGTTGCGCATCGCCCGGTCGATCGGCTCGGCCGCCTCCGCGTAGTGGGTCAGCTCGCTGCGCCGGTGCCAACGGGCCGGCGAGATGGTGATGGTCTCCTTCGCGCCCTCGATCGCCTCGCTGAGCGCGGCCAGCTCCTCCTTGTTCTCCCGGAGCCGGAACAGCGCCCGCTGGGCCGCGCCCCGGTCCCGGTTACGCAGCGCCTCGGCGCACGCGTCGAGCTGCGCGGCCAGCAGGTCCAGCGCCGGTCGGGCGGCCCGGTTGATCACCCGGAGCGGGTTCAGCGGGAGCAGGACGGCGGTCACCAGCAACGCGATGCTGCCGCCGATGAAGGCGTCGACGAAGCGCGGCAACTCGAGGTTCTGGGTGGACGGGCTGAGCGTCACGATCAGCACCGCGGTGGCCGCCGCCTGGATCACGATGGCCACGCTCGCCCCGGCGAAGATGGTCAGCAGGATCGCCGACGTCACCACCAGCGCGAGCTGCCACGCGCCGGTGCCGAGGAAGTAGATCAGCACGTCGCCGACGAACACGCCGACCGCCACCCCGATGATCAGCTCGACGGTACGCCGGAACCGCTGCCCCACCGAGGCGGCCAGCGTGCCCACCGCGGAGATCGGGGCGAAGACCGGCTGCGGGTTGTGCAGCAGCCGGTGCGAGACCAGGTACGCCAGACCGGCCGCGAGCCCCGCCTGCAACGCCAGGCCGAACGCGGTCCGGACCCGGTGCAGCCGGTCGTGCAGCGTGGCCTTGCTCCGGTCGCGCAGCTCGTCCACGGCGGCGGCGATCCGTGGCCCGTCCAGGTCGCCCAGCGCTTCGCGCGACGTCAAGCGCCGCAGGAACGGCGGTCGTCGGTCCTGGGCCATGGCGGGTACTACCCGTCCCGACCCCGGTGAATCCTCGCCCCGACGACGGAGTGGGGCAGACTTCACCGGATGGACGACCTGACGGCCCGGTGGCGGGCCACGGCCCGGGCGGCCGGCGCGACCGACCCGGACGGCGTGGCGCGGGCCGGGGCGCGGCTGGTGGCCGGCTGGCGGGAACCGCACCGGCAGCACCACACGGAGGACCACCTGCGGGCGGTGCTCGACGTGGTCGACGCGTACGCCGATCTGGCCCGCCACCCGGACCTGGTCCGGCTCGCGGCGTGGTGCCACGACGCGGTCTACGACCCGCGGGCCGGCGGCGACGCCAACGAGCGGGCCAGCGCCGACCTGGGCGACGCGCTGCTCACCGCCGCCGGGCTGCCGGCCGCGGCGGTGACCGGGGTACGCCGCCTGGTGCTGCTCACCGCCGGCCACGCGGTCGGACCGGACGACCCGGACGGCGCGTTGCTCTGCGACGCCGACCTGGCGGTGCTGGCCGCCGCGCCGGACGACTACGACAGGTACGCCGCCGCCATCCGCCGCGAGTACGCCCACGTCCCGGAGCCGGACTTCCGCGCCGGCCGGGCCGCCGTGCTGCGGCACCTGCTCGCCCTGCCGGCGCTCTACCGGCTACCCGACCCGCACGCCCGCTGGGAGGCGCCCGCCCGCGCCAACCTGACCCGCGAGCTGGGCACGCTGGGCTGAGACCGGCGCGGCCGAGGCGAAGACGTGTTTCGGGCGGCGCAGGCCGGCGTCCCGCAGCAGGCGGACGATCTCGCGGGACGGGACCACCGTCGCGCCCAGCCAGACCGCCACCCGGAACCGCTCGGCGGGCAGGTCGTAGTGATCCCGGTCGAAGCCGCGCCGGCTGGCGCCGAGCAGCTCGGCGAAGGCGTGCAGCTCCGCGAAGGAGACGTCGCTGATCAGGTGCGACCAGAGCCGGCCGCGCCAGGGCACCGCGGGCGGGTCCAGGTAGAGCACCGTTCCAAAGTACGCCGGTAGCCTTCCCGACATGGCTGCCCATCCCCTCCTCGACGAACTGCGGGACGCGCTCGGCGAGTCCGCCGTGCTGACCGACCCGGACCTGCTGGCCGGGCACGAGCGGGACGAGGCCGACCTGTGCGCCTCGGGCACCCCGCTGGTGGTGGTCCGCCCCCGGGACACCGCGGGCGTGGTGGCGGCGGTACGCGCGGCGGGCCGGCACGGCGTACCGGTGGTGCCGCAGGGCGCCCGGACCGGGCTGGCCGGCGCGGCGAACGCGGTGGCCGGCGCGCTGGTGGTGAGCACGGTGGCGATGGACCGGATCGTGGAGATCGACCCGGTGGGCCGGATCGCCGTGGTGCAGCCCGGCGTGGTCAACGCCGCGCTGGCCGGGGCGGTGCGGGCGCGCGGGCTCTGGTACCCGCCGGACCCCGGTTCCTGGGAGTCGTCCACCATCGGCGGCAACGTGGCCACCAACGCCGGCGGCATGTGCTGCGTGAAGTACGGCGTGACAAGCGAGTACGTGCTCGGCCTGGAGGTGGTGCTCGCCTCCGGCGAGGTGCTGCGCACCGGCCGGCGCACCGCCAAGGGCGTCGCCGGGTACGACCTGACCCGACTCTTCGTCGGCTCGGAGGGCACCCTCGGCGTGATCACCGAGGTCACCGTGGCGCTGCGCCCGGCGCCGGAGGCGGCACTGACCCTGGTGGCGGTCTTCGGCACCACGGCGGCGGCCGGCGGCGCGGTGGCCGGCATCGCCGAGCGGGGGCTCACGCCGAGCCTGCTGGAACTGCTGGACCGCACGCACCTGCGGGCCATCGAGGCGTACCGGCCGATGGGGCTGCGGACCGACGCGGAGGCGCTGCTGCTGGCAGCGGTGGACACCGGCGACCGGGCGGCCGACGACCTGGCCCGGATCGCCGAGGTCTGCACGACGGCCGGCGCGGACGAGGTCTGGGCGGCCACCGACGCGACCGAGGCCGCCGCGCTGCTCCAGGCGCGGCGGCTGGCCCACCCGGCGATGGAGCGGTTCGCCGCGCAGACGTTCCCGGCCGGCAACGGCGGCCTGGTCATCGACGACGTGGCGGTGCCGCGCGGCCGGCTGGCGGAGCTGCTGGACGGCGTAGCCCGGATCGCCGTCGCGTGTGACGTGCCGATCGGGGTGGTCGGGCACGCCGGCGACGGCAACATGCACCCGAACATCGTGGTCGACCGCGCCGACCCGGCCAGTCTGGAGCGGGGCCGGCGGGCCTTCGACGAGATCATGCGGCTCGGGCTGGACCTGGGCGGCACCTGCACCGGCGAGCACGGCGTCGGGCTACTCAAGCGGGACTGGCTGGCGCGGGAGATCGGCCCGGTGGGCGTCCGGGTGCACCAGGCGATCAAGGCGGCGCTGGACCCGGCCGGGCTGCTCAACCCCGGCAAGGTGCTCTGACTCAGCCCTTGTCGTCGGCGGGCGTGGCCTGGGTGAGCAGCAGCAGCACCTCGTACGCCACCGGCGGCGCCGGCTCGCCCGGGCAGTCCTGGATGGTGACGGTCAGCCCCGGCGGGATCAGCAGCGTCGAGGTCAGCACGCCGATGCAGAGCTGCCGGTACCGCCGGGCCTGGTCGGTCTCCCGGGCCAGCGCCGGGTCGGCGAGCATCCGCTGCAACCGGGACGTCTGCTCCGGGTTCAGCGAGCCGGTCGCGTCGACGCCGTCGCCGGCGCAGTCCCGGCACTGCCACCGGCCGGTCGGCTCCACGTCGAGCGTGCGGACCACGCCGTCCCCGCCCAGCCGCTGCATCAGGGTGACGAGGTTCCCGGTCGGTGTCGGGGTGGCCGAGCCCTGCTGACCGGGTGCGGTGGTGCCCTCGGCGTCGCCGAGGAGCGCACAGCCGGTCAGGGCGGTCGCCAGCAGGACGCCGGCGGACAGGGCGGGGACGCGCGACCACGATGGGCGAACCACGCGGGAAACCTACACTTCCGTAGGTAGCGCGCACTAGCCGTCGAGCGGCCGTTAGGGGTCGGACCGGCTAGCGGGGCGCGGCAGGGAGGTCGGTGCCCCGGTCGGCCGCGAAGCCCCGCACGTCGGGCGCGCCGAGCCGGGCCGCGTCGGCCCCGATGTCGTCCGGCATGAGCTGCGACGCCCGCTCGGCCTCCACCCGCGCCCGGTAGTGGGCGACCTCCCGGGCACGGGTCGCCGCGTCCCAGCCGAGCACCGCGCCCATCAGCTCCGCGACGTGCTCCGCCGACTCCAGGCCGCGGTGGCTGGTCTCGATGGAGATCCGGGTACGCCGGGTGAGCACGTCCTCCACGTGCAACGCGCCCTCGGCCCGGGCCGCGTACGTGACCTCGGCGGCGAGGTACTCCGGCGCGCCGGCCAGCGGCGAGGCGAGCAGCGGATCGGCGTCGACCAGGGCGAGCAGGTCCAGGGTGAGCGTGCCGTAGCGCTCCAGCAGGTGCTCCACCACCCCGACCGGCACCCGGTGCCGGCGGGCCAGGTCGGCCCGGTCCCGCCACATGGCGGCGTACCCGTCGGCGCCGAGCAGCGGCAGGTCGGCGGTGCGCGAGGGGCGGGTCCGGCCGAGCCGGCGCGCCGCGTGGTCGACCACGTCGGCGGCCATCACCCGGTACGTCGTGTACTTCCCGCCGGCCACCAGCAGCAGGCCGAGCATCGGCTCGACCACGGCGTGCTCCCGGGACAGCTTGGAGGTCGAATCCGCCTCGCCGGAGAGCAGCGGGCGCAGCCCGGCGTAGACGCCCTCGATGTCGGCGGTGGTCAGTGGCCGGTCCAGCACGGTGTTGACCTGCTCCAGCAGGTAGTCGATGTCGCGCGCGGTGGCGGCCGGGTGGGACCGGTCGAGCTGCCAGTCGGTGTCCGTGGTGCCGATGATCCAGTGACCGCCCCACGGGATGACGAAGAGCACGCTGGTGGCGGTGCGCAGGATCAGCCCGGTCTCGCCGACGATCGCCGAGCGCGGCACCACCAGGTGCACGCCCTTCGACGCCCGGACGCGCAGGCCGGGACGCAGCCCGACGTCGTTGAGCATCCGCGACATGTCGTCGCTCCACACGCCGGTCGCGGCGATCACGGTGCGGGCGCGCACCTCGAACTCGGCGTCCGGTGAACCGGCCGGCGCCTCCAGGTCACGCACCCGGACGCCGGTCACCTCGCGGGCCTGGCGGATCAGCCCGACCGCCCGGGCGCTGGTGACGACCGTCGCGCCGAGGCTGGCCGCGGTGCGGGCCAGCGTGACCACCAGGCGGGCGTCGTCGACCTGGCCGTCGTAGTAGCGGATCGCACCGGCCAGCGTGTCGGGCCGCAGGCTGGGGAAGATCCGGCGGGCGCCCTCCCGGGTGAGGTGCCGGTGCAGCGGCATGCCGCGCCCACCGCCGAACACGCCGGCGAACACGTCGTACGCGGCCACGCCGAGCCCGTAGTAGGAGCGGCGGAGGACCCGCCGGGGCAGGTCGCGTACGCCGCCCTCGGTCGGCAACGGCACCAGGATCGGCACCGGGCGGACCAGGTGCGGGGCGAGCCGGGTGGCGAGCAGCCCGCGCTCGGTCAGCGCCTCGTGGACCAGGTGGAACTCCAGCTGTTCCAGGTAGCGCAGGCCACCGTGGATCAGCTTGCTGGACCGGCTGGACGTGCCGGCCGCGTAGTCGCGCGCCTCCACCAGGGCGACCTTCAGCCCCCGGGAAGCGGCGTCCAGCGCGGCGCCCGCCCCGGTCACCCCACCGCCGATGACCAGCACGTCGAACCGCTCGGCGCGGAGCCGGCGCAGGTCGTCGGCGCGGCGCTCGGCGGAGAGCTGGCCGGCCTCGGATCGGGACACGTTGGGGTCGCGCACCCGTCCACGGTAGCCGTCCGCACGCCACGGCGACACGTCCCGGCCGTACCGTGATGACCATGCTGACCGGTCCGCCCGCTGCGCCCGTACCCCCGCCGCCGCCGCGCGAGACCGGGCCGTGGCCGGTCGTCGCGGCGGTCGCGGCCGGCGTCTGGGCGGTGCTGGTGACCGTGCCCGGCCAGGTCACCGGCTGGCTGGTCGACCAGGTCGTGCTGGTCACCGGGCTGGACCGCGCGGTGGCCGTCTGGCCGGTGGTCGCGGTGGCCACCGTGCTGCTGGTCGGCGCGCCGGTGCTGGCGCTGGCGCTGCTGCCGCGTTCCCCGGCGCTGCGGGCGACCGGGCGGGCGTGGGCCGGCGGCGCGCTCACGCTGGGCGCGGCGACGCTGCTCCGGGCGCTTCCGCCGGTGCACCACGAGGCGTACCTGGCGGCGCTGGCGGCGACCGCCGCGCTGCTCGCGCTCGCCGCCGCCCGGCTCGCCCGCCGCCGCCCGCCCACCCCGGTCGGTCGCGGGGGCGCGCGTCCCGGCGCGGTGACGTTGCTGGCGGTGGCCGCCGGGCTGGCGGTGCTGCTGCCCTGGGTGTGGGTGGGCGCGCTGGGCGGTGCGTTGGAGACGCTGCTCGCCGGCCTGGCCGCCGCCGCGTTCGGGATGGTGGCCGGCGTGCTGCTCGGCCCCGGGTTCTGGGCCGCGTTCGCCGCCGGGCCGACGCCCCGACCGGTCCGGCTGGTGCTGCTCGGCGGCCTGGTCGCCGGCGTCACGCTGACGATGCTGGCGGCCGGCGCGGGGCAGTCCGGCGCGCAGTTGCCGGGCCTGGTGCTGCTGCCGCCGCTCGGCTTCGTGCTGGCCGCGCTGGAGGCCGCGGCCCGGCGCACCGGCCGCCCCGCCGGGGCCGCGCCGGCGCGCTGGCTGGTCGGCCTGGCGCTGGCCGGGCCGCTGGCCTTCACCGACCCGGAGGAGATCACGCTGTTGCTGGCCAGCAGTCGCGACGTGCCGTTCTGGGTCGCGGTCGGCACCGGCGCGACGTTCGCCGTCGCGGTGCTGCTCGCCGTCGGGTACGCCGTGCTGCTCGCCCGTCGCCGTGCCGCCGCGCCCCGTCGGGGGGTGGCCGGGCTGGCCGCCGGGGCCCTGCTGGCCGCCGTGGCGGTGGTGTACGTGGTCCCCGGCCAGCCGGGCCTGTACGGCGAGCGGCTGCTGGTGGTGCTGCGCGAGCAGGCGGACCTGAGCGGCCTGCCGGCCGGCGCGCCGGGCCGGGCGGGGCGGGACGCGCGGGCCGCCGAGGTCTACCGGCGGCTGGTGGCGACCGCCGACCGCACGCAGGGCGACCTGCGCCGCACGCTGACCCGGCTGCGCCTCAACCCGACGCCGTACTACCTGGTCAACGCCATCGAAACGGACGGCGGGCCGGGCCTCCGGGCGTGGTTGTCCGGCCGGCCCGAGGTGGCCCGGGTGCTCGTCGACCAGCGCCCGCGTCCGCTGCCCGCGGCGGCGCCGCCGGCCCGCGGCGACACCCCGGCACCAACCGGTCCCACCTGGAACGTGTCGCTGATCGGCGCGGACCGGGTCTGGTCGGAGCTGGGCGTGACCGGCGCCGGCGTGGTGGTGGGCAGCTCCGACTCCGGGGTGGACGGCCGGCATCCGGCGCTGGCACCCGGGTTCCGGGGCGGCGACGACTCCTGGTACGACCCGTGGGAGCACCGCCGCACGCCGGCCGACCGAGGCGGCCACGGCACCCACACGCTCGGCAGCGCGGTGGGCCGCGACGGGATCGGGGTGGCGCCCGGGGCGAGCTGGGTGGGCTGCGTCAACCTGGACCGCAACCTCGGCAGCCCGGCCCGCTACCTCGACTGCCTCCAGTTCATGCTGGCGCCGTTCCCGCCGGGCGGGAACCCGCTGACCGACGGCCGGCCGCGGCGCGCGCCGGACGTGCTGACCAACTCGTGGGGCTGCCCGCCGTTGGAGGGCTGCGATCCGGGGGCGCTACGCCCGGCGACCGCCGCGCTGGCCGCGGCCGGCATCCTGGTGGTGGCCGCCGCCGGCAACACCGGCCCGAACTGCGGGTCGATCGTCGACCCGCCGGCGCCGTACCCGGACGTGCTCACGGTCGGCGCGGTCGACCGGGCGCGGCGGCTCACCGAGTTCTCCAGCCGGGGCCCGACCGGGGATGCTCCCAAGCCCGACCTGGTGGCGCCCGGCGCGGCGGTGCCGTCGGCGTTCCCCGGCGGCGGGTACGCCACCCTGGACGGCACCTCGATGGCGACACCGCAGGTGGCCGGCGTGGTGGCGTTGATGTGGTCGGCGAACCCGGCGCTGGTCGGGGACCTGGCACGGACCCGCCGGATCCTCACCGAGACCGCCACGCCGGCCACCGCCCCGGCCGGTACGACCTGTGGCGGCACCCGGGACCTGGTCGGCGCCGGCCTGGTCGACGCGTACGCGGCGGTGCGGGCGGCGCGGAACGGTTAACAAGCCTGCCGGAATAGCCTAGGGTCGGCGACCATGGACGTAGAGATCATCGAGCTGGGTCCGGACCGCCTGCCCGAGGTCGTCGCGCTCTGCCGGCGGTCGCTGGACCTGCCGGAGGACGCGGCCGAGGCGCCGGCCGTGGTGGCCACGCTGGCGGTGCGGGCGGCGGCCGACCGGCCGGTGCTGCTGCTCGGCGCGGTCCGCGACGGCACGCTGGTCGGGGTGCTGGTCGGGTCCCGGTCGGTGACCGATTCGCGGCTCGGTCACGTCGACCTGGTCGCGGTGTCCCCGACGCACCGCCGCCAGGGGATCGGCGCGGCGCTGCTGGCCGGCGCGGAGGCCCGGCTGGCCGCGCTCGGCGCGTCCGAGGTGCTGCTCGCCGGCAACCCGCCGCACTACGCGTGGCCGGGCATCGACGTCCGCTACACGCCGGCGGTCTGCGCCGCGCTGCGGCTCGGGTACCGGCAGGACCGGACCGCCTGGAACATGACCGCCACGCTGACCGAGGGGTCGGCGGCGCTGCGCCCCACCGAGGCCACCGAGCGGCGGCTGGCCGAGCGGGGCGTGACGGTACGCCGGGCCGTACCCACGGACCTGCCGGCGCTGGAAGCGTTCGCCCGCGCCACGTTCGGCGGCGTCTGGGACGGTGAGCTGGCCGGTTCGATGGGCCGCCCGGACGCGGGCACCCACCTGGCCGAGCGGGACGGCGAGATCCTCGGGTTCGCCGCGTACGGGTCGGCGCGGCCGAGCTGGTTCGGGCCGATGGGCACCGCCCCGGCGGCCGAGGGTTCCGGGATCGGTGGGGTGCTGCTGCGCCGCTGCCTCCGCGACCAGGCGGCGGCCGGGATCACCGAGGCGCAGATCGGCTGGGTCGGCCCGGTGCCGTTCTACTCGAACGCGGTCGGGGCCCGGATCGAGCGCGTCTTCTTCCTCTACCGGAAAGCCATCAACGGGGCATAACGCCGTTCCTCCTCCACGCCTGTCGACCGGCCCCTACCGTTCGAGGGGCAGAGGAGGCCCGTTATGACCACGGAGAACGAACGGACCGACGACCCGGCGACGGGCCGGCGCCCGAGCGGCGAGCTGCCCACCGAACGGCTCGACGTGGGCGACGCCGAACAGGACGCGGCGGACCAGCCGGCCGTGGAGGAGCCCCGGCAACCGGTGGACGAGCCGAGGCGGCTGCTGCCGCCGTACGACCGGGCGCACAAGCGACGCAACCAACGCCCGCTGCCCACCTGACGCGGACGCCGAAGGGGGGGGCGGACCGCTGACGCGGCCCGCCCCCCCCTTCGGCGTACTGGGTGGAGCTGGACTCAGAAGTCCATCTCCCCGCCACCCGGGCCAGCCGGGGCGGCCGGGGTCTTCTCCGGCTTGTCCGCCACGACGGCCTCGGTGGTGAGGAACAGCGCGGCGATCGAGGCGGCGTTCTGCAGCGCGGAACGGGTCACCTTGGCCGGGTCGATGATGCCGGCGGCCAGCAGGTCGACGTACTCGCCGGTCGCGGCGTTGAGGCCGTGACCCGGGTCGAGGTTGCGGACCCGCTCGACGACGACGCCACCCTCAAGGCCGGCGTTGACGGCGATCTGCCGCAGCGGGGCGTCCAGCGCGATCTTGACGATCTGCGCGCCGGTCGCCTCGTCGCCGGCCAGGTCCAGCTTGTCGAAGGCGGTCTTGCCGGCCTGCACCAGCGCGACGCCACCACCCGGGACGATGCCCTCCTCGACGGCGGCCTTCGCGTTGCGGACGGCGTCCTCGATGCGGTGCTTGCGCTCCTTCAGCTCGACCTCGGTGGCCGCGCCGACCTTGATCACCGCAACACCGCCGGCCAGCTTGGCCAGACGCTCCTGCAGCTTCTCCCGGTCGTAGTCGGAGTCGCTCTTGTCGATCTCGGCCCGGATCTGGTTCACCCGGCCCTGGATCTGCTCGGCGTCACCGGCGCCGTCGACCACGGTGGTCTCGTCCTTGGTCACCACGACCTTGCGGGCGCGGCCCAGCATGTCGAGGTTGACGGCGTCCAGCTTGAGGCCGACCTCCTCGCTGATGACCTGGCCACCGGTGAGGATGGCGATGTCGGTCAGCATGGCCTTGCGGCGGTCACCGAAGCCCGGCGCCTTGACGGCGACCGACTTGAAGGTGCCCCGGACCTTGTTGACGACCAGCGTGGCGAGGGCCTCGCCCTCCAGGTCCTCGGCGATGATCAGCAGCGGCTTGCCCGACTGCATGACCTTCTCCAGGATCGGGAGCAGGTCCTTCACCGACGAGATCTTGCTGTTGACGATCAGGATGTACGGGTCGTCGAAGACGGCCTCCATACGCTCCGGGTCGGTCATGAAGTAGGCGGAGATGTAGCCCTTGTCGAAGCGCATGCCCTCGGTGAGCTCAAGCTCCAGGCCGAAGGTGTTGCTCTCCTCGACGGTGATGACGCCTTCCTTGCCCACCTTGTCCATCGCCTCGGCGATGATCTCGCCAACGCTGGGGTCGGCGGCGGAGATGGAGGCGGTGGAGGCGATCTGCTCCTTGGTCTCCACGTCCTTGGCGAGCTTGAGCAGCTCCTCCGAGACGCTGGAGACGGCGGCCTCGATGCCCCGCTTCAGGGCCATCGGGTTGGCACCGGCGGCCACGTTGCGCAGGCCCTCGCGGACCAGAGCCTGGGCCAGGACGGTCGCCGTCGTCGTGCCGTCACCGGCGACGTCGTCGGTCTTCTTCGCGACCTCCTTGACCAGCTCGGCGCCGATCTTCTCGTACGGGTCCTCGAGCTCGATCTCCTTGGCGATGCTCACACCATCGTTGGTGATGGTGGGGGCACCCCACTTCTTCTCGAGCACGACGTTGCGGCCCTTGGGTCCGAGCGTCACCTTCACGGCGTCGGCGAGCTGGTTCATGCCCCGCTCGAGGCCGCGGCGCGCCTCTTCGTCGAACGCGATCATCTTGGCCATACGGCGTTGTCCTCCTGGACACTCACGGGCCACCCGGGATGCCCGGATGGGCCGTCTGGTGTACGCACCTTGGGGACGTCGCCACCTGGCGACGACGACGTCCTCCTCGGTCGGGCCGGACAGCCCGCGACGACCGGCCCCGTTCCGCTCCGGCACCCCTGGGGCACCGGCGCGGCCGTGGCCCTACCGCCCCGACCATTGGCACTCACCGTACGCGAGTGCCAATGACTTGTTTAGCACTCTCCCTAGCCGAGTGCAAGCACGACCGCACCGCTCAGCCGAGTTCCGCAGCCAGCCGGGCCGCGTTCACCGGGCCTTCGTGGGCCCGCTGCTCGGCGTACGCGGCGACCAGCCCGACGAGCTGCGCGAGATAGGCCGGCGCGGCCAGCGCGGCACCCACCACGGCCAACGTCACCGCCCCGACCGCGGTACCCGGCCCGGCCATCGGATCGGTGCCGAACGCCGCGCCGCTCACCGCACCCACCACGGCGTCCAGCACGGCGGCCGCGACCAGCGCGCACGCCACCAGCGCCACCCGACCCAGCACCATGCCCAAACGGTTGTGGAACATCCGCCAGGCCCGCCCGACCGGCTCCTGCCGCTCGAACAGGTAGACCGGCCCGAACAACGCGACCGCGAACCCGGCGTAGATGCCGGGCAGCAGGCAGAGACAGGCGCCGACCGTGATCAGCAGCGAGACGACGATCGTCCAGCCCCAGAGGCCGAGCGCGCGACGCGCGCCGTACCGGAGCGCCCCGCCCAGGCCGGCCGGCTCGCCGGCCGCCTGCCGGGCGACCACCCACGTGCCCGCACCCCAGCCGAGCGCTTGGAGCGGACCGAAGACCAACGCGGCGAACAGGACCGCGCCGTAGAACACGAACACGTGCTCCAGGTAGCCGTCCGGCAGCACCGGCGCGCCGTCCGGGCCGGTCGCCATCTCGTCGGTGGGAACCAGGAAGAGCGAGAGTACGGAGATCACCGCCGCCGGAACGCCCTGGGTGAGCAGCATGATCGGCAGAAGTTGCCGCCACCCCCGCCGCACCGCGCCGGCACACCGCGCGAACCATCCCCCGACGCCCGCGTACGGCGGGGTCACCAGCGGGTCCTGCGGATCGAGACCGGGATACCAAACCCCGGACCCCGGGTGCCCCGGATACGCGGCGCCCGGCATCGGCGGCCCGGGGTAGACCGCACCCGGCATCGGCTGACCCGGATACGGCACGCCCGGCATCGGCTGACCCGGGAACGCCGCACCCGGCATCGGCTGACCCGGGAACGGCACGCCCGGCATCGGCTGACCCGGGAACGGCACGCCCGGCATCGGCTGGCCCGGATACGGCACGCCGGGCATCGGCTGGCCCGGGTGCGCCGGCCCGGCGGCGGGCCAGGGCCAGCCGGCGGGTGGCGTGGAGCCCGGCGCGGACCCGCCCGGCGGGAGAGCCGGCGCGGCGGGCCAGCCGGGCGGCGGGGTACCGGGCAGGCTCGGCGCCCCCGGGTCGGAGCCCGGCGCGGACCAGCCCGACGGGACGTCAGGTGTGGCGGGCCAACCGGGCGGCGCGGGCTCCGGCGCGGGCCAGCCGGCCGGCGGGGCCGAGTGGGGCCAGCCGGCCGGCGGGGCGGAGTACGGCGGATCGGCGGTGGTCAGGTCGGCCCACGGATCGACGGGCGCCTGACCGGCAGGCGGCTGACCGGCGGCGGGCAGTTGCGACCCGGACGGCCCGGACTGCTCCGGCACCGGCCCGGCGGGCGGCTGGCCGGCAGCGGGCGGCTGCGGCCCGGACTGCTCCGGCGCCGACCCGGCGGGCAGTTGCGACCCGGACGGACCCGACTGCTCCGGCACCGGCCCGGCGGGCGGCGTAGGCCGGGCCGGGTCGGCCGGGGGCACCGGCTCGGTGGAACCCGACGGGGGCAGGTCGGACATGGGCCCTCCTCAGCGGCAACGGCTGGAACGGCTCATGATCTTCCACGGTGCGGGGCGGCATCGCAGCCCCGGTCGGGGTGGTTCGGCCGTGGGCGACGGCCGGTAGCGATCAGGCGATGACGCGGACGTGCTCGGCCTGCGGACCCTTCTGGCCCTGGGCGATCTCGAACTCGACCCGCTGGCCGTCGTCCAGAGCCTTGTAGCCGTCCATCTCGATCGCGGAGAAGTGGACGAAGACGTCCTGACCGCCGTCGACGGCGATGAAGCCGTAGCCCTTTTCGGAGTTGAACCACTTCACGGTGCCCTGTGCCACGGTGCACTTCCTCACTCTGCGCGGCGTCCCAACACCCGGAGACCGGCGGACCGGCACCGGCGGCGCACCGGTTTTCGGCGATCGGCGAGGGCCGCTGAATCGGTGACCGAAATCGCACGCTACACGAGGAGTGACGACCGCGCACGACCACAAATCGGGCATATTCCGGGCGCGATACGGCACCCGGACGCGCCCGCTCCGACCCGGTCCGGTATGTATGCGGCATGACCAGCGCGCCCGTCCCGCCCACGGTCCGGCGGATCCGTCCGGAGGACGCCGCCCGGATGCGGGCGCTCCGGTTGGAGATGCTGGCCGACAGTCCGCTGGCCTTCCTGGAGACGGTGGCCGAGGCCGCCGCTCGCCCGCACGCGGACTTCGCGGCCCGGGTGGCGACCGTCTCGCGCGGCGACCAGATCGCCCAGTTCGTCGCCGAGGCGGACGCCCGCCTGGTCGGTCACGCCGGTGGCATCGCCGCCCCGGACGAGCCGGGCCTGACGCTCGTCTACGCGGTCTACGTGACCCCGGCTCGCCGGGGCACCGGGCTGCTGGCCGGGCTGGTGGACGCGGTGGCGGCCTGGTCGCGGGCCTGCGGGCGGCCCGAGTTGATGATGGAGGTGGTGGTCGGCAACGACCGCGCCTGCCGGGCCTACCGCAAGTTGGGCTTCACCGACACCGGGGTACGCGTCCCGCACCCCCGGCTCCCCGTCCTGCGCGAACTCCAGATGCGCCGCCCCGCCTGACGGGTGGTGTGGAGAGGGGGCCCCTTCTCTACCGGATGCGTTAGGAAGGGGCCCCTCTTTTCAGGCGTGGCGGCGTGACTGGACGACGCGGAAGCGGTTGGCTACGTAGGCGCCGTCGGTGAGGGCGGAGTTGGCCGCTGCGTTCGCGCCGGAGCCGTGGAAGTCGGAGAACGCCGCCGACTGGTTGACGAACACGCCACCGGTCAGGTTGCAGGACAGGTGCACGCCGGCGTCGATCGCCGCCGCCTCGGCCGCGTCCAGCACGGTCTCGTCGGTGGAGTAGACGGCCGCGGTCAGCGCGCCCTTCTCCCCCACCGTCTCGCGCAGGATGCGCAGGCTGTGCTCGGTCGAGTCGGTCGCGATGGCGAACGAGATCGGCCCGAACCACTCCCGCGCGTACGTCGCGGTGTCGCCGGCGTCCAGCTTGACCACGGTCGGCGTACGCACCACGGCGCCCGGGAAGGACGGGTGCTCGACGGTGCGGGACTCCAGCACCGGCTCGCCGACCTTGGTCACCTCGTCGAGGCGCTCCAGCACCCCGTCGTTGACGATGGCGCCGGTCAGCTCCACGCCCCGGGCCGGGTCGGCGGTGAGCTTGGCGACCGCGCCGGCGATCCCGGCGGCCACCTCGTCGAAGCTCTTGTGCCCCTGGTCGGTCTCGATGCCGTCGCGCGGGATCAGCAGGTTCTGCGAGGTGGTGCACATCTGGCCGCTGTAGAGCGTGAGCGTGAAGCCCAGGTTGCGGCAGAGCCCGGCGAAGTCGTCGGTGGAGTCGATCACCACCGTGTTCAGGCCGGCCTTCTCGGTGTAGACGGCGGCCTGCCGGGCGTTCGCCTCCAGCCAGTCGCCGTACTCGGTGGAGCCGGTGAAGTCGACGATCTTCACGGCCGGGTGCAGGGCCAGCGTCGAGGCGAGCTTCTCGCCGGCCGCCTCGGGGGCGAGCTGCACCAGGTTCGGGTCGAAGCCGGCCTCGGCGAGCACCTGGCGGGCGTACTTCACGGTGATCGCCAGCGGCAGCACGGCGCGCGGGTGCGGCTTCACGACCACCGGGTTGCCGGTGACCAGCGACGCGAAGAACCCGGGGTACGAGTTCCAGGTCGGGAACGTGTTGCAGCCGATGACCAGCGCCACCCCGCGCGGCACCACGTGGAACGTCTTGGTCATCCGCAGCGGGTCGCCCTTGCCGGCGGCCTTCTCCCAGCCGGCCGTCCCCGGGTGGCGGGTCATCTCGGCGTACGCGTAGGCGACCGCCTCCAGCGCGCGGTCCAGCGCATGCGCGCCGCCGGCCTGGAACGCCATCACGAACGCCTGGCCGCTGGTGAACTGCACGGCGTTGGCCAGCTCGAACACGTTCTTGTGCAGCCGGTCGAGGATCTCCAGGCAGACGCCCGCGCGGGCCTTCGGGCCGGCGTCGCGCCAGGCCGGCAGCGCGGCGGTGGCGGCGGCCACCAGCTCGTCCGCGCCGGCGTGCGGGTAGCGGACGTCCAGCGCCACGCCGAACGGGCTGGCCTCGGTGGCCACGGTGGTGCCGTCGCTCGCCTGGTCTAGCGGGAAGTCGCCGCCCAGGTACGCCTCGAAGGCGGCCTTGCCGTCGGCGGCGGCGGTCTCGCCGTACACCCGGGGGCTGGGCGACTCGGGATAGGCGGACCAGTACCCGCGCTCCGTGATGGCGGTCAGCGCCCGGTCGAGGGTCTCGGCGTGCCTGGCGTACAGGGGGTGCGGGGTCTCCGTCATGCCCGCCATCATGCAACAGGAAGGCACCAGATCAGTAGGGGCGTGTCACAACTCAGATCGTCAACTGCCAGTCGACCGAGCCGGCGGCCGGGCGGAAGCCGAGCTGCTCGTTGATCGCGATCATGGGACCGTTGGCGGCGGCGTTCCAGGTGTCGACCGTCCGCAGCGCCGGCTCGTGGCCCAGCGCGTACGCCAGGTTGGCGACCTTGCAGAGCAGGCCGAGCCGGTGGCCGCGGTGGCCGGGGTCGACGATGGTGATCTGCTGCCAGGCGTGGTCGGTGCTGCTCGCCGCCAGGCTGAGCTGGCTCCAGCCGACCAGCCGGCCGGACGCCTCGTGCACCGCGCCGGTGTTGTAGCGGCGCACCCCCCGGGCGTCGAGCGCCCGCTCCACGCCCCGCTTCCGCTGCGCGTCCATCTTCTGCTGCTCCCACTCCAGCTCACCCATCGGCGCGTCGAGCAGCAGCCGGCCCTCCAGGTGGGCGGTGTCCGCGACGTACTCCTCGGGCGTGTGGTCGCGCCAGTGCACGGTCCGGTAGCCGGTGGCCGCCGCGCGGGCGTCGGCGTGCAGCGCGGCCAGCCGGGTCCGGTCGAGCGCGGTCACGTCGAGCCGGCGGCGGACGTCGGCGTTGGCCGCCCTCGCGCCCATCGCGGCGGCGAACGCGGCGCCCGGGAACTCCCGGTCCTCCTCGCCGGGCAGCGCGGCGGCGGTGGAGCCGACCAGCCGCTTGCCGCCGCGCTCCCGGAACAGCCGTACGCCGTGCTCGTGCAGCGCGCGCCCGATCCCGCGACGCCGGTGGGCCGGGTCGACCACCAGCTCGACGCTGGCGTTCTCGGTGTTCTCCAGCCTGTGCAGGTGCAGCCGGAGCCAGCCGACCGGCTCGCCGTCGAGGCGGGCGACGAGCCACCGCCCGTCGATGCCGGGCATCGGGTGCCGGAGCAGCGCCTCGAACCGCCGTCGGCAGGTCGGCGGCAGGTCCGGCTCGTCGACGGCGCCGGCCGCTTCCGCGATCCGGTACGCCGCGTCGAGCGTCGGCAGGTCGGCCGCGTCCAGCGGGGTGACGGTCAGGCCCATGGCGGCGAGCCTGCCCGGGAAAAAGCGACAGGGCCAGCGGTTTTCCGCTGGCCCTGTCCTACGTTGGTCGGGAGGGACGTTCGCACAACGCCTCCGGCGTTGGGTCGCAAAACTTTGAAAAGTCTCCGGCGAATGCCCTCCCGCACCGAGCATCTTGCGCCGTCCGGTTCCTGCCGTCAAGTCCTGCGGTGACAGTTTTCCGACACGCGCCGCACATCCCCCGTCACCGCTGGTCGCCCGCGATCCCTCTCCCGGGCGAGCCCACCCCCACCCACCCCGCCGGCCCTCCGCCGGCCCTCCGCCCGCCCGACTCGCGAGTTGACCAAGGAGTTTGCGTCGGGGGCAGCACTCCAGGCCGACGCAAACTCCTTGATCAACCTCGCGGGGCGGGGGTGGGGTGGGGCGGGGTGGTGGGGCGGGGGTCAGCCCAGGAGGCCGGCGTCGCGGGCGGCGCGGAGGCTGGGCTTGATGCGGTGCGTGGGGCCGGAGGCGGCGGCCACCGCGTCAAGCGTCTTGAGGCCCTCGCCGGTGTTGAAGATCACCGTCTCCGCGGTCGGGTCCAGCCGGCCCGACTCCACCAGCTTGCGCAGCACCGCCACCGTCACGCCGCCCGCCGTCTCGGCGAACACGCCGGTGGTACGCGCCAGCAGCGTGATCCCGGCGCGGATCTCGTCGTCGTCGGCGTACTCCATCCAGCCGCCGGTGCGGCGGACCGCCTCCAGCGCGTAGACGCCGGCGGCCGGGTCGCCGATGTTGAGCGACTTGGCGATGCCGGTCGGCTTGACCGGGACGATGGTGTCGCGGTCGTCGTGCAGCGCGGTGGCGATCGGGTTGCAGCCGGCGGACTGCGCGCCGAACACCTTCCAGCCGCCGGCCGGCGCCTCGACCAGGCCGATCTCCACCAGCTCGGCGAACGCCTTGTCGATCTTGGTGAGCAGCTCGCCACTGGCCATCGGGATCACCACCTGGGCCGGGATACGCCAGCCGAGCTGCTCGGCCACCTCGTAGCCGAGCGTCTTGGAGCCCTCGGCGTAGAAGGGCCGCACGTTCACGTTGACGAACGCGGTGTCCTCGAACTCGTCGGTCTCCACCAGCTCGCCGCAGAGCCGGTTCACGTCGTCGTACGAGCCGTCGATGGCGACCAGGTCACCGCCGTAGACGGCGGTGGTGACCACCTTGCCCTGCTCCAGGTCGCTGGGGATGAAGACCACCGACGGCACCCCGGCACGGGCCGCGTGCGCGGCGACCGAGTTGGCCAGGTTGCCGGTGGACGCGCAGGCGTAGCGGGTGAAGCCGAGCGCCCGGGCGGCGGTCAGCGCCACCGACACCACCCGGTCCTTGAACGAGTGGGTGGGGTTGGCACTGTCGTCCTTCACCCACAGCGGCGCGGTGATGCCCAGCTCGGCGGCGAGGTGGCCGGCGGCGACCAGCGGGGTCAGCCCCGGGTCGAGGGTGACCCGGGTGGCCGGGTCCTGACCGGCCGGGAGCAGGGCGGCGTACCGCCAGATGCTGTTCGGGCCGGCCTCGATCTGCTCCCGGGTGACGGCGGCCAGGGCGGCGGTGTCGTAGTCGACCTCCAGCGGGCCGAAACACTCGTAGCAGGCGTGCTGGGCGGCCAGCGGGTAGCGCGCGGAACAGGCGCGACAGACCAGGGCGCGGGCCGGGCTGCGGGAGGTGTCGATGCCAGGGACGGCGGAGAGCGTCGACGTCATGTCGAGGAAATTCCTCTCATCTTTCCCCGCATCGCCGGGTGCGGCGGGGACGGAATTGGCACCTGCCCGCAGGGCGCTCGGCGTCGAGCGTGCGGGTGGTTGCCGGGGCGTCGTCGGGCCGTATCCCTCAGCCCCTCTGGATGAGGTATGCAGTTGTGCCGTCGAGTCTATGCGCCGCCAACGGCCCCGCCACCCCGGGTCCCACGCAGTGGGCCGCCCCACCGACCCCGCCTCCCGCCCCTGACCTCGGTCGATCATGAGGTTGACGGCGACAAATCGGACGGTGTCCGCCGTCAACCTCATGATCGCCGGGGCGGCGGGCCGCAGGGCGGGCGCACGGGTGGCATGATCGCTGGATGCGACGTTCGTCCGGCCTTGTCGGAGGGCTCGCCGGAGTCGTGCTGCTGGCGGCCTGCACCGCGAAGCCGGCGCCGGTCGACCCGCTGCCCGAGCCGCCGGACGAGGTCACGCCGTCCCCCTCGGCGGCCTGCCCCCCGGAGGGCATCCGGATCACCGAGCTGGGCGTGAGCGCCGCGATGGGGTTGCGGGCCATGGGCCTGGACCTGGTCAACTGCGGAACCCAGCCGTACGCGCTGCGCGGCTACCCGGCGGTCAGCCTGCGGGACGCCGACGGGGACCCGGTCAAGGTCAGGATCATCCCGGGCGCGACGGGGATCACCTCCGGCTTCGACGCCCCACCCACCCGGCTCGTGCTGCGCCCCGGCGAACGGGCCGGCGCCGCGCTGCTCTGGCGCAACACGGTCACCGATCCGACCGTGGTGGCCACCGAGGGCGCTCAGCTCGACGTCGCGCCGGTGGCCGGCAGGCCGGCGTACGCGGTGGCGATGGACGGGACGATCGACCTCGGCAACACCGGCCGGCTCGGGGTCAGCGCCTGGAAGCGCCGCGACGCCGACCCGACCACGGAACCGGTCACGCCGAGCGCCCCGCCCTCCTCGGCCGTGACGCCGGACAATCCGCTGTAGCCGGTCAGCCCGTCATTCGGCAGCGTCCGGCACGAACACACCCAGACCCTGGTGGCCGTACAACTCTCCGGTCTCGATCAGGATCGTGATGGCCTGCCGCACGGTCGACTGACTGCCCACCTCATACAGGTCAGCCAACTCCTTGGTGGAGGGCAGCTTGTGTCCGGGTGGCCACTCGCCATCGGCGATGCGCCGCCTGATGTCGGCGATGATCCTGCGGTAGTGCGGTTCGAATCGGCGCGGTGTGGACATGCGGGCAACTCCCAGCTAGGCATGCCCATCTGATCACGAGGCCCGGAGAAACCTCAAGCGCATCGTTGACTTTACCAGCATTATCGATAAAGCTGCCTCACGGGAGCGTCCAGCTAGGCACTGGTTGATCCCCCAGGCCGGGGCGGCGCAGATCTCCGCCGGAATTCGCGCTGTCCCGGCACCCCCACCAGGCGAAGGAGACGTGGTGTGACGGATGCGGAGACGAGTTCGGAGGTGCCCGTCGCGAGCGCGATCTGGGCGGTCGAGCAGGTCACCAGCGAGCTGCGGGAGGCGTACCTCGGGGTGGCCGCCGCCACCGTGCTGCTGGAGCGCGTCGGCGCGGGCTGCGCCCATCCGGCGATCAAGCTGGCCCGGCGCGGCGGCGAGGACGCCCTCGACCTGGCCGGGGACGCGGAATTCCAGGTCAGCGACGGGGTACGTCGGCTGCGCGTCGCCGCCGGCCACCGGGAGACCGCCACCATCGGCGGGCTGGTCGAGGCGCTGGACGAGGTGCGGGACCGGTTGGGCGCGGCGGCCGATCGGATCGGGCGGCTCCCGGCCCGGATCACCACTGCCGGGCAGCAGCTCTCCGACGCCGGCCGCGCCGACGACCCGGTGACCGGGACGACCGTTCGGCAGTGGCAGGACGGCGCCGAACGTCTCGCCCTGATGGCGGAGAGCCTGACGTCGGCCGCTGCGGCGCTGTCGTCGTACACCGAGGGGTTGACCGACGGGAGTCGACCACGGTGACCGAGCCGCACTGGATCATCCACCTGCCCACCACGCTGACCAGCGTGGACGAGGCTGCCGCGCTGTCCATGGCGCTGCGCCGCTCGCTCGGTCACGTGCTCGCCATCGACTTCGGCGAGACCACGCTGTCCGAGGAGGACCGGCAGTCGGTACGTACCCGGGTCTGGTGCGACGCCCCGCTCCCCCGTTCCCGACGCTGCCTCCTCCCGGCAGCCCATACCGGCCGCTGCCGCTGACAGATCTTGGTACGGAACCGCCCCCGGAGGGGCGCTCCCGTACCAAGATTTCGGGCGCGCGGCGGGTCAGGCCGGGACGGAGGCGCGGCGGGTCGCCGGCGCAGGGTCGGCGGGGGCGCGGCGGCGGGAGATCAGCGCGTCGAGTGCCCAGGTGCCCGGGCCGAGCACCGCGACCAGCAGGAACGACCAGCAGAAGAGCGCGGCCAGCTCGCCGCCGTTCTTCATCGGCAGCAGGCCGTGCGGCTGGTGCACCACGAAGTACGCGTACGCCATCGAGCCGGAGGCGAGCAGTGCGGCGGGCCGGGTGGCCAGGCCGACGAGCACGAGCGCGCCGCAGACGAGCTGGATCAGCGCGGCCCACCAGCCGGGCCAGGTGCCGACGGGAACCGCGCCGCCGGTGGCCGGGTTGCCGCCGAGTATTCCGAAGATCGACGCGGCGCCGTGGAGCAGGAAGAGAAAGCCGACGACGATGCGGAACAGGGAGAGCACGGGACCGTTCAACTGCGCCGGGACCATGGGAAACCTCCTGGGACGGGTGTGGGACGACGTCCAGGATGGCCGGCATAAACATTGAAGGTAATAAATTCCTTGCTGGCGGGACAATCTCATGGGAACGCTCCCATGATATGGAAGTCGGGTAGCCGACAGGAAGACCTCGGACCGGTCGGAGTGTGGCGGCGGTGCACTAGCGTTCTCATTGCTCCCCAGTGGACCTTTCGGGAGGTGACCGGTGGGATCGGAGCGGGTCACGCTGGTGGCGGTGTGCGCCGAGGAGGCCGCACAGCCGCTGGTCGACACCCTGACGGCGCGTGGGGTCGCGGCGCAGGCGTCCGGGCGACGCAACCTCGACGGGGCCGCCGTCACGTCGTGGATGGTGGTCGCCGGGGTGGCGCTGAAGATGGCGCCGGACATCCTGCGCGCCCTGGCGGAGCTGGTCAGAGAGTTCCGGGTCGGGCGGGTCGAGATGAACCTGACCGAGCGCACCTTCGCCGTCGACAACCCGGGTCCGGCGGAAATCGAGGAGCTGTTGCGCCAGTTCCGGGCCGCGACGGAGCTGCCGGCGGGTGACGACGCGGCGGACCGACCACCGGATGCTTGACGACACCGTCCTCGACCACGTCGTACGGTCGCAGGTGGGAGCCGCCGTCCGGACGTGGCGGCACGAGCGCGACGGTCACAGCCCGATGAACGTGGTGCTGGACGTGGTGGACGAGGTGATCGGCCACCCGTACGCGGTGTACTGGGTCGACGGCGACGTGCCGGAGATGTTCTCCCTGCCGGGCCTGGACCCGTCGGTCGTGCTGTTCAACACGCGCTACCTGGAGATGATCGGGCACCTGCGGGGGATCGTGACCGCCCGCCACCTGTCTCCCGAGCTGATGGCGGAGGTGGCCGAGCAGGTCAGCCTGCGCATCATCGCCGAGCTGGCCCTCCGGTACGGCGATCCGGGCCTGGCCTGTCACCTGCTGGTGGAGTCGCTGCCGGCCAGCACGACCTACTACGCGCCGGTGACGCTCAGGGATCTCGAACGCACGCCGATCGGCCACCACTACATGGCCGTGTGGTTCTACCCGCTGCTGCACGAACTCGGCCACGTCCACGCCGTCACCCACCCGCCGGCGCGGCCGGAGCCGGCCGACGCCACGGAGCACCTCGACCGGCTCATCGACGGGGTGACCCGCAAGTTGTTCGCCGGCGACCTCGACGGCGACGTCCGGGAGTGGCGTCGCCGCAGATCGCGGCGTGACTCGCTGGACCACGGGGTGCTCCGGGAGGAACTCGACGCCGACATGTTCTCGGCGCAGGTGCTGTACACGGCCACCGCCCGCGTACTCCAGCGGAACGGCACGCCCGACGCGTTCCGCGCCGACCAGCTCGCCGGCGAGATCCTGCTGATGTTCGGCCTGATGCAGTTCATGAACAGTTGCGTCATGGTCGCCCGCTACGGGGCCCGGCTCGGACGGGACGCGATCGACGCGTTCAACGCCGTGGCGCACAGCGTCCGCCTCAACGCGATGATCAACTTTCTCTCCCTGCACCTGGCGTCCGGCGGTCGCCCCGTGCGGGGCGCCGACCCGGAGGCCGTCGACGAGATGCACGCCGCCCTGCTGGCGATGCACGCCCGGATGAACGAGCAGTTCACCGCGTTCGAGGTGGGGCACATGCGGGCGATGCGGCACAGCGTGCTCCCGGAGGAGCGGGGGCTCAACGTCTTCGACCGACTGGCCGAGGCGTTCACGCACGAGGCGACCGCGGCCGTCATCCGGTCGGAGACCGAGCGGTTCCTCGACCTGGCCCGGACGCTCGACGTCGAGCACCCGGACCTGGACCTGCTCGCCGCGTTCGTCGCCCGGCCCGCCGACGCGGCGGAGACACTCGGCCGCCAACAGCGCGTCTTCCTGGTCCCCTGGGTGACCGGCGAGGGCGTCGACCAGCCGTTCGGCCTGCCCACACACGACGAGCTGGTGGTCTTCGTGTTCGCGGCCCAGCGCGCCGTCGAGTACTTCATCGAGGAGTGCCGCCCGATGCTCGCGCCCGGCCTCGACCTGGCGGTCGCCGCCTTCGTCAGCCCCACCAACCAGAACGTGATCACGCTGCTGTTCCGGCGACTGCCCGAGCACCGGCCGCACATCCAGGTGGTGTTCCAGGGCAGCGACGCCTTCGCCGAACGCATCCGTCAGCTCGACGACGGGACGTTCTGGCCACCGGAGTGACGGCCCCTCAGCTCGTGATGTCCTTGCGGGTGAAGCGCCAGAACGCCAGCCCCCAGAACAGCGTGGCGTAGACGACCGCCGAGATCGCGCCCTTGACCACGTCGTCGGTCTGCATCGGCGACGACAGCAGCCCCAGCCAGGCGCTGCTGTAGTGGGTCGGCAGCAGGTTGCGCAGCCCGCCCAGCGCGGTGATCTGGTCGAGGATGCTGGACAGGATCCAGAGCAGCACCGCCCCACCGACCGCGCCGAGCGCCGCGTCCGTGGTCACCGAGAGCAGGAACGCCAGGCCGGCCACCACCAGCAGCACCACCGCCAGGTAGCCGAGCACGCCGACCAGCCGCAGCAGCCCGTCGGCCGGGGCCAGCTCCGCGGAGACCTGACTGCTCAGCGGCTTCCAGCCGTAGCGCAGCGTGCCGGCGAGCAGCGCGGTGCCGGCCAGCAGGACCAACGCCAACCCGGAGTACGCGAGCGCGACCACCAGCTTCACCGCCAGCAGCCGGGCCCGGGGCACCGGCACGGCCAGCAGGTAGCGCAGGCTCCCCCAGCTCGCCTCGCTGGCCACCGTGTCCCCGCAGAACAGCGCCACCACCACGACCAGCAGGAACGACGCCGACACCAGGATCGAGAACAGGGTGAAGTTGAGCCCGCCCGAGGTGGCCAGGTCGGCCAGGCTGGCGAACTCGCCGCGCCCGCCGCCGTCGTCGTCCCCGGAGTCGAACTGGAACGCCACCAGGATGATCAACGGCAGCAGCACCATGAACCCCAGCGCCAACTGGGTACGCCGCCGCGACGCCTGCCGCCGGAACTCCGCCCCGAACGGCATCGTGGCCGACGGCCGGTAGCCGCCCGCCGCGCCGCCACTGCCTTTCGACGCCACCGAAGAGTCCACCATCACCGGTCACCGCTTCCCCGAGAGTTCTCGCCGACCAGGGCGAGGAACGCGTCCTCCAGGCGGCGCCGGGGCACCACCCGGTCCACCCCGATGCCGGCCCGGACCAGTTCGGCCACCACCTCGCGGCGGGCGGTGCCGTTGGTGTCCACCACCAGCCCGCCGTCGGCGTCCGGCAGCACCCGTACGCCGTCCAGCCGGCCCAGCACGGTCCGCGCGGCGTCCGGGTCGCTCACCTCGAACAGCACGCTCGGCGACTCGCCGACGATCTCCTCGACCGGGCCGGACGCCACGATCCGGCCCTTGTTCACCACCACCGCGTGCGTGCAGGTCTGCTCCACCTCGGCCAGCAGGTGACTGGAGACCAGCACCGCCCGGCCGTCGGTGGCGTAGCGCTGGAGCACCCGGCGCATCTCGGCGATCTGCGGCGGGTCCAGCCCGTCCGTCGGCTCGTCGAGCACCAGCAGCTCGGGCAGGCCGAGCATGGCCTGCGCGATGGCGAGCCGCTGCCGCATGCCGTGGCTGTACTTCTTCGTCCGCCGGTGCACCGACGCGCCCAGGCCGGCGATCTCCAACGCCTCGTCGAAGTGCGCGTCCGCCCACGGCCGCCCGGTGGCCCGCCAGTACGCCTTGAGGTTGTCCAGCCCGGACAGGTGCGGCAGGAAGCCCGGCCCCTCGACCAGCGCGCCGATCCGGGACAGCACCGGCGAGCCCGGCACCAGCCGGTGCCCGAAGACGTAGATCTCCCCGGCGGTGGGCTGGGTCAGCCCCATCAGCACCCGCAGCGTGGTGGTCTTGCCGGCGCCGTTCGGCCCGAGCAGGCCGACCACCTGCCCGGGGTGCACCTCGAAGTCCACGTCGGAGACGGCGACGAAGCCGTCCGCGTACTCCTTGCGCAGGTTGCGCACGGCGAGCGGGACGCCCGCGTACTCCGGGTGGATGGAGCGATCCTGGCGGCGGTGCCGGCGGCGGGCGAGCAGCACGACCACGACGAGCCCGACCGCGATCGCGGCCAGCAGGCCGGCCAGCACCCAGCGCCAGATCGCGGCCGAGGTGGGGATCGGCGCGGCGTCGACGGTGGGCAGCACCAGCGGGCCGTCGCCGAGCGCCACGGTGTGCACCGCCGGCTCGGCCGGCGTGGCGTACGCCTGGTCGGACGTCGCCACCACGAGCCGCAGCCGGTGCCCGGCCTCGATCCGCCGGACGATCGCCGGCAGCGTGACGGTGACCGGCGTCGCGGCGGCCAGCGTCGGCGGCAGGCCGGTCAGCCGCACCGGCGCGACCAGGCCGTCCGGCAGCGTCGACGCGCCCTGCGGATCGACGTCGTAGAGCTTGACGAAGAGCACTGCCTCACCGGTCGCCGACGCGACCCGGATCCGCACGTTCGGCGCGCCCACCACGTCGACCGGGTCGTCCAGCGGCGCGGACTCGAAGCGGGCGTGCTGGCCGGGGATGTCGCCGGCCACGCCGTCCAGCAGCGAGCCGAGCGCGCCGGCGAACGGCACCGCGGAGATCGCCGCCGGATTGCCGTTCGGCGGTACGGCGACCGGCTGGGCCGGCCCGGTCAGCATCACCTCGCGGCGCTCCTGCCCTCTCACGCCCGGGTAGTCGTCGGTGCGGTAGCCGGTGGCCACCAGACCCCGGTCCAACGCGTCGAAGCCGGCGATCCGGGAGAACGTGAAGCTGTCGCCGGGTGCCGGCCCCTCGCCCTTGACGTAGTGGTCGAGCCACTGCGCGGTCAGGAACTTCACCCGGTCGGAGTCGGACGTCGGGCCGGCGCCGCCGTCGTGGCCGCCGGTGAACCAGGCCACCCGCACCGGCGTGCCGGCGGCGGCGATGCCGCGGGCGTTGGCGTCCGCCTCGGTGAGCGGGAACAGCGTGTCCGCCTCGCCCTGCACCAGCAGCGTGGGCGCCTTGATCTGGTCGAGCACGCCGGCCGGCGACGAGCGGCGCAGCAGTTCGACAGCGGCGTCGTCGGCCCGGCCGGTGGTGGCGATCCGCAGGTACGCGGCGCAGACGTCGGCGGCGAACCGACCGCAGGACGGGTCGGCCGCACCCCCCGGCGCCCGGCCGGAACCGCTGCCCGGCCCCGCGCCCGGCTGCGGGCTCGCCGGCCCGGGCGAGGTGGGCGCGCCCTCCGGCGCGGCGGCGGTGGCGCCGGAGAGCCCGGCCGGCCCGGAGCCGGCGTTGCCGCCACCACCGAAGAAGATGCCGGCCCAGCCCTTCTTGAACACGCCCTCGGTGGGCGGCTTGCCGGTGCTCTCCGGCAGGAACGCCCGGGACAGGTCGTTCCAGGTGATCATCGGGACGATCGCGTCGACCCGCTTGTCCTGCGCGGCCAGCAGCAGCGCCAGGCCGCCGCCGTACGAGCCGCCGACCACGCCGACGCGCGGGTCACCGGCCGCGTCGAGACGCACCTCGGGGCGGGCGGCGAGCCAGTTCAGCAGGCGCTGCGCGTCGCGTACCTCGTAGTCGGGGCTGTCCAGGTGGATCTGGCCGCCGGAGCGGCCGAAGCCGCGGGCGGTCCAGGTGAGCACCGCGTAGCCCCGGGCGACCAGGTCCTCGGCGTCCGAGCGGACCGACTCCTTGGTGCCGCCGAAGCCGTGCGCCAGCAGCACCGCCGGCACCCGGTTCGCGTCGGAGGCGTCGCCGGGCAGGTAGAGCGTGGTGTCCAGGTCGACCGGCTCGGTCCCGTCCGGCCCGGACCGCACGGTCAGCAGCGCCGACTCGGTCCGGAAGTCCGTACCCTGCGGGCGGACCGCCCAGACCAGCGCGGCGGCGACCAGGACGACCGCCAGCACGGCGGCGACGATCCGGCGCGGACGGCCGGCCAGGGCGCGCCGGACCCGCGCGACGGGTGATCTCATGCGGCACACGGTACGGCCCGCCGGCTGAGCGTTCCCTGAGATCCGCCGTACGTTCGTCCGGTTGCGCCGTTCGGCGCGTGCCGTCCGTCGTCCGCAGAAGGTCCAGAGCATCCCAGCGGGACGTATTCGGATCACGTGCATTCACATCTACAGCCGCAAATCAGTGCTCAAGTGGCGACTCGACGACCCGATCGGACGCTGCGTGGCGAACGACTCGACGGTCGGTCACCCCGGACGAACTGACGTGAAGCCGACTCGACGGCTCCGGTTTCAGCCCCGTCCGATCCGCTACTTTTCCGGTCCGGTGCACGGGACTGCTTGCGGCGACCTCCCGCGGCATCGACCGCCCCGCCGTCGCCGGAGGAGACAGACCATGACAGTTCCCGCGCCGCGGGTGCGTCGGCGGCCCTCCGTGTCGGGCCGTGTCCTGCCCCTGCTGCTGGCGCTGGCGCTGGTCGCCCCGCTCGGGCTGCTCTTCGCGCTCGTCGACGGCACCACCACGGACGACCACGACCTGGCGTCCCGGGAACGGCTGGGGGTCCGTTACCTGCGCGCGCTCGGGCCGGTCACCGACGCGCTGGTGGAGGCCCAGTCCACCGCCGTGGCTGGCGCGCCGGTCTCCCGCGCGTCGCTCAACGCCGCGATCGAGCAGGTGGCCGCCGTGGACACCGCCGTCGGCGACGAGCTGCGCAGCCACGAACGCTGGGCCGGGCTGCGGGCGAAGCTCGAAGGGCTGCCGGACCGGGGGCTCGCCGACCCCGAGGCCGCCTACCAGGCGTACGGCGAAGCCAACGACCTGCTGCTCGCGCTCTACCGGAAGGTACGGGAAAGCTCCGGCCTGATCCGCGACCCCCGGTCCGACACGTTCTTCCTCCA